>CANQGT010000010.1 GCA_947623505.1 uncultured Clostridia bacterium
CTATACTGCTCTTCTTCAAAAAAAGAAAGTGCGTAAGTCCTCTCTTTGTCTACTTACACACTTTATTTTACACTCTCATGAATCTCAAAAAATATGCAATTCACAAGTGGAAAGCAACACACCCATATGACTTTTCTTTTTTGATTTACTCTATTTCTTTCTTATTTAAAAAATCAACCCTAAATCTTAATCGGATTTAGGGTTTTTCTACAGACTGAAATCCCGCAGAATATCTGCGGGATTTTTGAATTAAAAAGCCGGTTTATACTATGCCCTGAGCCATCATAGCGTCCGCGACCTTGAGGAAGCCGGCGATGTTCGCGCCTGCGACGAGGTTGCCTTCCATACCGTATTCCTTTGCCGCTTCGCAGCTGTTTTTGTAGATGTTTTCCATTATATCTTTGAGTTCTTTGTCAACGTCCTCATAAGTCCAAGAACGCCTGCCGCTGTTCTGGCTCATTTCAAGCGCTGAAGTGGCTACGCCGCCCGCGTTTGTGGCTTTCGCCGGTCCGAAGAGAACGCCGCTTTTCTGGAACAGAGTGATCGCTTCGGGAGTGGAGGGCATATTCGCGCCTTCGCAAACCGCCATAACGCCGTTGGCGATAAGAGCCTTCGCGGATTCCTCGTCAAGCTCGTTTTGAGTGGCGCAGGGAAGAGCTATATCGCATTTTACCGTCCATACGCCCTTGCATCCCTCGTGATATTCGGCTTCGGGGTGGTGTATAACATATTCCTTAATTCTCTTTCTCTCAACTTCTTTAAGCTGCTTGATAAGAGGAAGATCAAGGCCGTTTTTATCAACGATATAGCCGTTTGAATCGCTCATCGTGATTACCTTCGCGCCAAGCTCGGTCGCCTTTTGGCAAGCATAGATCGCCACGTTGCCCGAACCGGATATGGAAACGGTTTTGCCCTCAAACGATTCGTTGTGATCTTTAAGCATAGCGTCCGTATAGTAGCAGAGACCGTAGCCTGTGGCCTCCGTTCTTACAAGGGAGCCGCCGTAGTTAAGGCCTTTACCCGTGAGAACGCCGACGTATTCGGTGCGAAGTCTTTTATACTGCCCGAAAAGATAGCCTATCTCTCTCGCGCCTACGCCGATGTCGCCCGCGGGAACGTCCGTGTCTGGGCCTATGTGCTTTGAAAGCTCCGTCATAAAGCTCTGGCAAAAGCGCATAACCTCAAGACTGCTCTTGCCCTTGGGATCAAAGTCCGCGCCGCCCTTTGCGCCGCCGATGGGCAGACCGGTAAGGCTGTTTTTGAAAATCTGCTCGAAACCGAGGAACTTGATTATGCCCTCATAAACCGAGGGGTGAAAACGCAGACCGCCCTTGTAGGGGCCGATAGCGCTGTTGAACTGTATTCTGTAGCCTCTGTTTATCTGAACAACGCCGTTGTCGTCCACCCACGGAACTTTGAATTTTATAATTCTTTCGGGCTCAACAATGCTTTCAAATATGCCTCTTTTAACGTATTCCGGGTGCCTTTCCGCCACCGGCTCAAGTGATTCAAGCACTTCTTCAACCGCCTGTATAAATTCGGGCTCATGAGGATTACGCTTGTTTACCCGCTCTAAAAGTCTTAAAAAATATTCGTTTGTAATACTCATTTTCTTTTCCTCTCTTCCGTAAATATCATTACTTATTTTAGCAGACTAAAGTTTTGTTGACAATAAACAAATTCGCAAAAATATATTGCGCCAAAACAAAAAAAATTATGTAAATTGATACATAAAAATGAATATTTATGAGAGCGGCAGTTCACTTTTGATAAATTGTTGGGATATTGCCCTTGAAAAATCAGAACGGGAAATATATAATTGAATTGACATAAATTATTTAAGGGGGCATTTTGATGAGGCTTACTAAAGGCGCGTCCCGCGAAACGCAGAAATATATGATTGACGGGATAAGATACGTTTGCGAGAATTTTAAGGACAGAGCGCCGGGAACCCATAGCGAGCGCAAGGCTCAGAAATACCTTAAAGGCGAGCTTGAAAAATGGGCGGATAAGGTTGAAATGGAGGATTTTAGCGTTCACCCCGCCGCGTTTATGGGCTGGATACCGATTGCCGGAATAATCGGCGTTATCTCGGTCGTATTTTTTTGGCTTACATATACGGGTGTAGTTAAGGGCGGAGTGCTTGCCGTTATAGCAACGATTTTCGTTTTGCTTTCGCTTGCGTGCCTTGTTTTTGAATTTCTTATGTACCGCGAATTTGTTGATTTTCTGTTTCCGAAAAAAACCTCGCGCAACGTTATGGCGCGCAGGTATCCTTCGGGCGAGCTGAAAAGGCGGATAATATTCGGCGGCCATACCGACGCCGCGAACGAATGGACTTATTCTCTCCACGGCGGTCTTAAAAGCCTTGCGCCTGTAATGGGCGGCTCAATAGGCGGGCTTATACTGATTTCCGTTTTCGATATTGTTTGGCTTTGTTACTCGCTTTTCGGCGGCGGAGCGTATGAAAGCAAATTTTGGCTCATTGCCGGAATAATACAGCTTATCCTTATTCCGTTTTTTATCGCGATATGTTTCTTTATCAACTGGAAAGTTATTGTTGACGGAGCGAACGACAATCTCACCGCCGATTTCATTGCTATGGGCGTTTTAAAGGAAATGGCGGAAAACGATATAAGATTTGAAAACACCGAGGTCTGCGCCCTGCTTTCCGGTTCTGAGGAAGCCGGTATCCGAGGCGCGGTTGAATACGCCAAAAAGCATAAGGCCGATTTGGAGGAAGTTGAAACAATTTTCGTCGCGATGGACACAATTCGGGAAACGGAACAGCTTCAGATCTATACTCAGGGTTGCACGGGAACGCAGAAAAACTCAAACGCCGTTGCCGAGGTTATTTATGAGGCCGGTGTGAACTGCGGCATAGAGATGAAAGAAACGGAGATTTATCCCGGCGCGATAGACGCCGAGGGTTTCAGCCGTTACGGTCTTCTCGCTTCCGGCTTTTGCGGAGTAAATCACGATCCGAAAACATATTATCACACCCGTCTTGACACGCCCGACAATATGAGCGAGGAATGTATAAATCTTTCCCTTGACATTTGCATTGAAGCCGCGAAGCTTTATGATGAAAAAGGCGGGATCAACTCGTTCAGAGCCGACGGCGCGAAGAGATTTAAGAGAGGTCACAATAATTAAGTTATTAAGAATATAATAAAAAAATCGCAGCCGTGAGAAATCACGGCTGTTTCGGTGATTATATGGAAAATTTAAAGGATATGCACATTCATATCGAGCGCGGGCCTTATACCTTGCAATGGATAGAAGAATTTATTTTTGCCGCCGGGAAAATGAATATGCGCGAGATAACTTTGCTTGAGCACAGCGTAAGATTCAAGGAATTTCACCCCGTTTTCAAAGAGGCGAGAGATTATAATAACTATCAGAAAAGGTGGTTTGACGAAAAGGCAAAAACCGCCCGAAACGTCGATGAATTTCGCCGCCTCGCCTGCGAAGTGAAAAGCAGAGAATATCCCGTTAAAATCAATTTCGGAATTGAGGTATGCTGGTTTGAGCAGCACGAAAAAGAGCTCGCGGGGCTCGTTGCGGACGACGTTTTTGATATTGTTATCGGCTCCGTTCACTGGGTGGATAATTGGGTGTTCAATCAGCGAAAATATCAATGGCTCGGCAGAGATATTGACGCAATATACAGGCGTTATTTTGAAATGGAAAATACGCTTATGCAAAGCGGGATTTTCGATGTAATCGCGCACCCCGATTTGATAATGTGCCATTCTCTGTATCCGAGTTATGATTTGCGTGAAACATATGAAATTTTTTGCAAAACGGCAAAGAAAAGCGGAGTAGCCGTTGAAATGAACACGACAAGAGGCACGAAAACAGGACTGAACGATGATTTTTTGAAGACGGCTTTGAGAGAGGGCGTTCGCTTTTCCACGGGCTCAGACGCGCATTGCCCCGAGGACGTGGGGAAAGGGATTAAGGAGGCAACGGAGCTCATATGCCATAGGTAAAGGTCTGCGGGTCCTCAAATAACGGAATTAGCGGCGGCGAAAAGGTAAATATAAAAAACAGCGCCGAAATAAATATAAGCATTGAGATGCTGAAATTTTCGTTCGGACGCGTCGAATCTTTTTTGTTGCGCATAAGCTCGTAGCTTACGGCAAAAGATATTGCCGCTCCTGCGAAAAATGATAATATATTCGCAAATGTGCTTTCATTTCCCGTAATTCCCGTGTATGTATAGAAAAAAATCACTATAAATGCCATTCCGCAAAGCGCGCCTATCAGCTTTGAAAAAAAGAAACTCTTCGGCTTTTTCAGCGGCAGATATTCAACGGCGCACCAAAGCAGATACGGAAAATACAGCAGCTTCAGATGCTCCCAAACGCTTTCGTTGACAGGGCAGAAAAGCCCGACAAACGCACTTGAGTTAAAAAAATCGAAAAGAAAATGATTCAGCGTGCCGAAAACGCCGACGAAAATAAACCCCGAAACCTCATAAATAAAAAGCTTTCTGCTCATAACATCACCATTTCAAGTTTATGAGCAAAAAGTTGAAAATATCTATGATAAAAAGTTATTGACTTTTTTTTGATCTTTTGTTATATTTATTAAAGCACCGTTAAGGTGTTTAAAACTTGACAGCGAGTGTTTAAGTTACCGTTTTGCAGAAGTACTCAAGCTGGTGACGAGGCGCCCCTGCTAAGGGCGTAGGGTGGGTAACCGCCGCGAGAGTTCGAATCTCTCCTTCTGCGCCACGCCGCCGCAAGCGAAATTCGCTTGCGGCGGCTTTTCCTTATACCGTGTAAATTTTCAATCTTTAAGAAGTTCCGCTATCCTTTTTTCATAAGCCTCTTTTTCAAACGGAAATTCAACGGGGGAATATTCGCCGTCCGCCAAAGAAATAAGATAATCGGTAAACGGCGGGTTTAGAGGAAGCACGGGGCCGATAAGATAAGTGGCGAACAGGTTGTTATAATGTATCCCCTCAATGTCGGTGTCTTTATTCATTCCGCAGCCTTTCAGCATTTTTAAGAACGGATGCGGCAGTTCGCCGCGGCTGAGGCTCAAAAGATTTTTAAAGCCCGTTATCTTCATACCGTCAAATTCGCCTACCGAGCAGTCGTTGTATCTGAGCCGCGAAAACTGCTCCGCGTGATAGGGGAAAAATCCGAGGCACTCCGTTTTGCCCGAATCGGTGTGCTCAATATATTCTCCGAAGAGCTCGAACGCGTTGCCCGTGGCAAGTATTATCCCGCCGCCGTCAATGCGTTCTTTTATTTTATCCGAATACGCACGCAGTTTCTCAAGCTCGATTATCTGGTGCTTTTCCTGGCAGGGGCCTATCAGAAGAAAATCGACCTCGTTTTCGATAAAATACGGCTCGTCAAAAAGCGTTGTTTTAACGGTTTCGGTTTCATAACCCGCCGCTTTCAGCTTTTTTTCAAGATATTCCGCGTTGCCGAGATCTCCGAAAAGATTGTTAAATTCGGGATAGAGCAGTTCGATAGTCATTTTTTTCATTGCTTGCCGTCCTTTTCCGCCGCAGCCTTTTTTATCATATCAACTATTCTTACGGCATAGAGTTCAAAATAAATCACGGTAGGTTTTTCCGTTGAAATGTTTTCGCACAGCTCGCCGCAAAGGCGTGAATAATCCTCAAACAGCTTCATCTTGCCGGTATCAACTCCGGTAAGAAACAGCTTTAGCGCCAAATCATAGCACCTTGTGCCGCCGATATATATGTTTTCAACGCTGTCCGAAAGCAGAGGCGAAAAGTCGGTATCGTAAAGCCAGGATATATCCTCATGGCCGTGCTTTTTGTCGTTTGAATCCGTTATCAGAAGCACAACGTCTTTCTTACCTTCGGACGCGGCAAGATATTTCAGGCTTTGGGAGCAGGAAATCGGATTTTGGTTTTTTGAAAGCATAGTTATAAGCTCGTATCCGCCGTACCTTTTATCAATGAACCTGCCCGTTTTCGCCGCCACATTTTCAATGCCGCTGCTTATGGTTTCAAGGTCTATGCCGATAAGGCGGCATAGAGCGCACGCGCCGGTGATATTGAAAACATTGAAAAAGTTTTCTTTCTGAAAGGGGAGAACAGCCGTTTTTCCGTCGCCGTCGTGAAAAATGAAAGTGCCGTTTTCAAAATCAACGTCCGTGGCGGTGTAAACGCTTTCGTCCATTTTAAAGCCGCATTCGGGGCAGTGAGGCACGCCTATGTGATTATAATGGTAATACTCGTATTCTAATATATGCCCGCATTTTGGGCAGGCTGTAATATCGCACACGGTGTCAACGCACCTGTCGGTGCTTTTTTCCGTTTTGCCCACGGAATAATAGATGCGCCTGCATTTTCCCTCGCCCAAAAGGCCGGATATAGCGTCGTTTCCGTTGAGCACAAGCGTTGTTTTTTCCGAAAGATTGTCGTTTATTTTGTCAAATATAAATCCGCTGTGTCCGTTTCTTTTTATCGAATCGCGAAACAGATTTGTGCAAAGAATATAATCGGGCGTAAATTTTGTGTATATATATCCGGAGGAACGCTCGTCCACCTCCAAAACGGCAACGTCGGACTTTACTTTGCCCGAAAGCGTGCAGTCGGCTACAAGCGCCGAGGCTATGCCTGACGCCATATTCGAGCCCTTTGAATTGTTTACAACGGTTTTGCCGCTGCCGCGTATTATATGCGTTATCAGGTTTGAAGTGCTTGTCTTTCCGTTCGTTCCCGTAACGCAAACTGTTATGGGCGGCATTTTAAATCTCGCGAGCGCGTCCGGGCAGAGCTTTAGCATTATTGCCCCCGGGGTATTCGTGCCTCTCTTAAACAGCCTGTCCAGCAAAAATGCCGAAATTTTGCCTATTATAACCGCCGCGAGAAATCTTAATTTTCCCATTGTTTCACCTCTTGCCAATCGTTTTTTGTATCGTTGGAATATCGCCGCAGACTGTATAAAGCTTGCGGACGGAATATTGTCGTTTTTTCGTAAAAAAGCCCGAAAAAGCCGTTTCCGTATCATATTTACAAGATTATATCACAATGGCCTTTATCCAGTCAAGGCAAGGAGTTATGAAAAGAGCCGCGTATGTATGAAAAATCCGGGCTTTTGCGCGAAGCGTGAATAAGAACGGCGTGCGCCGAGCAATAATATTTCTTGACAAGGAAAAACGGTTGTGCTAATATATTTGAGCAGACACGGAGAGGTATCGAAGCGGTCATAACGAGGCGGTCTTGAAAACCGTTTGGCCAAAAGCCACATGGGTTCGAATCCCATCCTCTCCGCCACATCGCCGCAGGCTTTATATAGCTTGCGGCGGTTTTTTATGCTCTATTGCTGCGGCGGCAGGTCCGAAAGTCCGTTTACAAAGCTTCGCATTTCGTCACGAGAATGTATGTCGTGAGTTTTGTTAATGAGATTTTCCTTTTCCTCGTCCGTCATAGACTGAAATTTTTTTCTCGCCGCGTCATTCTGCGCCAAATTCATCACGAAGCTCAAAGGCGGTTCGCCTCTCTTCATTTTTTTCACCCCCACATTATTAAGTCTTTCCGAAAAATGCGGAAAAATGAATAATTAAAGGGATTTGAGTTTCTTTGCGATTAAGCGGGAAAACGCGGCGAGGGACGCAAATATAAAAGCCGCGGAGAAAACGGATTTTCCGTTTCCTCCGCGGCGTCAATATTTTCGGTTTGAGTTACGGGAGCCGGTTTGCCGCCGCTCCCGTTCGCCGTTTCCGGCATTTTAAAAATTATCTTATTTCCTTTAATTTTTTTCTTATGCGCTGTATGGCATTGTCAACCGCCTTTGGCGTTTTATTCATTTTTTCGGCGATTTCCTTATAACTGCACCCGGCGATATATAATCTTAAAACCTCGTTTTCAAAAGCGGAAAGCTCCGTTTCAAGAAAACCGTTCAGCGACTCAACGCTCTCTTTGGCCAAAAAAGCGTCCTCGGCGCTGATAGCGGCGCTTACGCTTCCCGCTCCGGCAAAATCATCATCCTCAAGCGAAACCACCTTGCTTTTCGGCACGTCCTTTTTTCTGTTTACCTTGCGAAGCGCCGACTGAAGAGCGTTGCTTATGCAGGTGTAGCAATAGGTGCCGAAAGAGATTTTTTTATCGCCGTCAAACGACCTTATTGCCGCAAGCAGACCTATCAACCCCTCTTGTATCAGGTCGTCGTACTCTATCGGGGAACCTGAGATTTTTGAAGCGGCAAATTCTACCTGCGCCTTGTATTTTGAAATGATAAGCGTTACAGCCGTTTCATCTCCGCGCTTGGCAAGCCGCAGTGTTTCTTTTTCATCAAATTCATTCAGCATTTTAAGTGTTTCCTGTTTTAGCCGATATTCTGAGAAAGGTTTGCGTTTCGACGGTTATACGTTAAATCTGAATTCAACAACGTCGCCGTCTTTCATAACGTAATCCTTGCCCTCGCTTCTTATGAGCCCTTTATCCCGGCAGGCGGCGAGGCTGCCGTTTTCCGAAAGTACCTCAAAGGGAACGACCTCCGCCCGTATGAATCCGCGCTCAAAATCGGAATGGATTTTTCCTGCGGCCTGCGGCGCTTTGGTGCCTTCCTTTATCGTCCACGCGCGGACTTCTTTTTTGCCTGCCGTAAGGAATGAAATCAGACCGAGCAGATGGTAGCTTTTTTTGATAAGGCGGTCAAGCCCGCTTTTTTCAAGCCCCATATCGGCGAGGAATATTTTCTTCTCATCTTCCTCAAGCGTTGCGATTTCGGCTTCCATTTCGGCGCAAATCGGCAGCGTTTCGGCTCCCTCTTTTGAGGCGATTTCCTTTACGGCGGCGAAATTTTTGCTGTTTTCAATGCCGTTTTCAAAATCAGCCTCGCTCATATTGCACGCGTATATAACGGGCTTTACGGTCAGAAGAGAGACTTCCTTCAGATATTCGCTCTCTTCTTCGGATATTTCAACGGAGCGGGCGGTTTTTCCCTGCTCCATTTCTGAGTAAAGCCTTTCAAGAAAGGCGAGTTCGGCCGCAATCGTTTTATCGCCTTTCATCGCCTTTTTTCTGCCGTCTATCCTCCTCGAAAGCACCTCAAGATCGGCCAAAATAAGCTCAATATTTATCGTTTCAATATCTCTTGCGGGATCGATAGAGCCGTCAACGTGGGTTATATCGTCGTTTTCAAAGCATCTCACAACGTGAATTATCGCGTCCACCTCGCGGATATGGCTTAAAAACTTGTTTCCGAGCCCCTCTCCCTTGGAGGCGCCTTTAACAAGCCCCGCTATGTCCACAAATTCGATAGTGGCGGGAGTGAATTTATCGGGCGCGTACATTTCGGCGAGCCTGTCAAGCCTCTCATCGGGCACGCTCACCATTCCCACGTTCGGCTCGATTGTGCAAAACGGGTAATTGGCGCTTTGCGCGCCCGCGTTTGTAATTGCGTTAAACAGGGTGCTTTTTCCGACGTTCGGAAGTCCTACTATTCCTAATTTCATTTTCTTCTCCGTTAAATTTATTTGCTTTATTCGGCGGTATCAGCCATTTCAATAAACTCTTCCCAGCACACGTTTTGCGCGTTTTTCATACAGGAGTACGATTCTCTTATTGCATCGGCAAGAAACTTCGCTTTCTTGAACACGCCTTCGTGCTGAGTCAATCTTTCGTAATCTTTGTTTACCGAAACCTCGTACATTGCCTCAAATGTGTCCGCAAGATCTTCGACGGCATTAGTCGTTGCGTAGTTGCTTACGAAATAATTTTCATCGCATTCGCCGTCATCGCTGCCCGAATATTCATATCCTTTGGGATTGAGTTCCTCCCACTCGGCATAGAAATCTTTGTTCACCTCATCATAATGATTTTGTAATCTGTTGTCGATAAGGTGCATCAATTCGTGGAAAACAATGCCTTTTGTAAATCCGTTGAATGAAAACATTATCTCATAAGTTTCGGTGAAATCGTCCGCGTACGCGTTAACGTTTTCTATGCTGCTGCAAATGTATATGTTGAGCTTTTCAACGTTGGGAACGTCAACGATTTCCTTGATGAAGCCTTCGGGGAAAAGCGCAAGAGAGTCTTTCAGACCTTGAAGAACGAGGTTTACCTGAAGAGGCGAGGCGTTAAATTCGGTAACATCGTTGTAAGTGCCCCATTCAGTGGGCTTGTTTACATAAAAATCTATGGAATATTTTTCCTTCATTTCGGCGATAAGGGTGTTGTTTACATCCTCAAATTCGGAAGTCCTTAACTTTCTTACATTTATATCCTCATTTTTGGCGTTTTCGGCGTATTTCCAAATATACGGTTCAACTTTCTGGCCGCCGGTAACGTCGTTTCCGGTGCATTTGATAAAGCAAACGTAGCTGTCGTTGAACGCGCTGTCGTACACGTTAAGATACTGCCCCGCCTGCGTCGTTTCAAGCGCCGCCTCGTTTATGGATTTTGAGTTTTCAAGGTCGTAAACAACAAGCGTGCTTTTTGTTGTTTCATCGCTTTCCGAATACACGGAGTTATTTATGAGAACTTTTTTGCCGTTGGCTGATAGAAGCTCGCCGCTGCCGTCACAGACGTAAAAAGTGTTTACATCGTCGGCATACACGATATACATGTTGTCGCCCTCATAGGCGTAGGCGTATGTATCGTGTTTCGCGAAGCGGTAATTTATAAAATCCGCTTCCTCGGAAGAATCGTACAAATCATAGTCGGCGGGAGTAAAATCGCTTTGCCCGATCTCGTTCAGATTGAGGTCATATTTTATACATTTTGTATTTTCTTCGTCATAAACCGTAATTTCGTTTTCACCGGTGAATTTTGCGTCGGTTATGCACTCCAAAGAGCAGTCCGCGAGGCTTTTTTCCTGCGCTATTTTGTTCTTTTCAACGTCAAAAACAAACAGTTCATAGGGATCAAGCTCTTTAGACGCAAGAAACAAAGCGTAATTGCCCATAACATCGACCGATGAAAAATTTGTCGCTTTTTCAGAGAGGGCGGTTATAGCGTAAAGATCCGAATCCGGCTTGCTGAACATCGCCTTTATATCAGAGCAGCCGCTTAACAAAAGAATGGAAACGGCAATAAGCAGAGCGGTTAAGGATTTCAATTTTTTCATATAACTTTTCTCCTTTCGTTTTATGAAATAATTATATCACGGGGGCGTTCGTTTTGCAATAGCTGAGTGGAGTCGAACCCGATAAGTCCCACGGCGGCAAATTATTGACTAAACATACGGACTTGACATCTATAGACAAAAATAATATAATAAATTTTAAATTTCAGTATGTTTATGTTGTGGAGAGGATATTATGAAATTAAACGGTTCGCAAATCGTTCTTGAGGTTCTCAAGGAGCAGGGAGTAGACACGATTTTCGGCTATCCCGGAGGAACGATACTTAATATTTTCGATGAGCTGTATAAATACGGCGACACGTTCAATCATATTCTCACGGCTCACGAGCAGGGCGCGTCGCACGCCGCGGACGGCTACAGCCGCGCGACGGGCAAGGTCGGCGTATGCTTCGCCACCTCAGGCCCCGGCTCAACAAACCTTGTAACAGGCATCGCCACGGCTTATATGGATTCCGTTCCGATGGTTGCGATAACCTGCAACGTAGGAACGTCTCTGATAGGGCGCGATTCGTTCCAAGAGGTCGATATCAAGGGCATAACAATGCCTATAACGAAGCATAATTATATGGTTTCGCATATCGAGGAGCTTGCGGACACTATAAGAAACGCGTTCAGAATCGCCATAAGCGGCAGAAAGGGCCCCGTCCTTGTTGATATTCCCAAGGATATTACGTCGGCCGAGTGCGAATATTATCCCGTTCCGAAGCAGCAGCCCGATGAAAACGTTTATCCTAAAACGGAATGTGTTGAAAGAGCGGTAAAGCTGCTCGGAAACTGCAAAAAGCCGCTGATTTATCTTGGCGGCGGCGCGATTTCGGCAGACGCGAGCGAAGAGATAAAGGCATTCGCCGAAAAGCTTGACGCTCCTGTCGTTTCCTCCCTTATGGGGCTCGGCGCTTTCAGCAGCGCTCACGAGCTTTACTCGGGGCTTATCGGTATGCACGGCAGATTCGAGTCAAACAAGGCCGCGTCTCAGTGCGATGTACTTATCACCTGCGGCGCGAGGTTTTCGGACAGGGTTGCCGGCAACAGAACGAAATTCGCGCCCAAGGCGGACGTTTTGCATATAGATATAGATCCCGCCGAGATGGATAAAAACGTCTATTCGCGCTATCATCTCAGAGGCTCTCTCAAGGATATTCTTCCGGTGCTTACGGAAAGGATTGAAAAGCAGTCCCACACGGAATGGAAAAAAGAAATAAACGGCTGGAAGAGGCCGTTTATGCAGAATCAGATAGACGATTATGTAAATCCTCAAAAGGTTATCGAGGCGGTTGACAGGCAGACCCCGGACGATACGATAATCGTAACCGACGTCGGTCAGCATCAGCTTTGGGCCGCGCAGTTCTATAAATTCACAACGCCCCGCACATTTTTGACCAGCGGCGGTCTCGGCACTATGGGCTATTCTATGGGCGCGGCGATGGGCGCCGCTTACGGCAGACCCGACAGGCGCGTTGTTCTCTTCGCGGGTGACGGCGGTTTCCATATGAATCTCAACGAGCTCGCTACTATGGCGTCCTACAATATACCGGTAGTTATGATAATTATGAACAACAGGGTGCTCGGAATGGTGCGCCAGTGGCAAAAGCTTTTTTACGGAAACCGTTTCGCGGATACCGATCCAAACAGAAAAACCGATTTCGTAAAGGTTGCCGAGGCGTTCGGCGTGAAGGGTATGCGTATCAGCCGCAACGACGAAATAGACGCCGTTGTAAAAGAGGCTTTGGAGCATAACGGCCCCGTGGTTATCGATTGCCGCATTTCACCGGATTCAAACGTTCTTCCGATGATACCTCCGGGCGGTTCGGCGGACGATATAATCGTTAAATTCTGAGAGAGGAGATATTAACAATGGCCGAGAAATTAACATTATCAGTTCTTGTAGATAACCAAAGCGGCGTTTTGCAGCGCGTGGCAAGTCTGTTCAGCCGCAGGGGCTACAATATCAAATCCCTTACGGTTAGCGAAACGGAGGATCCCTCTTTTTCGAGAATGACCATAGTTACCGAAACCGAGCCCGAAATGATACGCCAGATAGAAATGCAGCTTATCAAGCTTGAGATCGTTAAAAAAGTGGCGGTGCTCACTTACGGCAATTCCGTTTCTTCCGAGCTGCTTCTAATCAAAATAAGCGCCAAGGGCATAGAAAAGAAAAACGCGCTTATTGAGATAAACAGAAAATACGGCGCGAGGATTATGGACGTAACTCTTGAAAGCATAACCGTTGAGCTTACGGGCAGACCCGAGCTTATAGACGAATTTATCAGCGATATTGCAGATTTCGGAATTATCGAGCTTGCGAGAACGGGCGTTACTTCCCTTGAAAGAGGCGCGGATTCCTTTAACGAGGATATTTGACGGATTATATTTTAAACAGCAGGTGATGTTATTATGGGTATGACTATGACTCAAAAGATACTTGCCGCGCACGCCGGTCTTGAGAGCGTGGAGGCAGGGCAGCTTATCGAGGCAAGCCTTGATATGGTGCTTGGCAACGACGTTACTTCGCCCGTTGCCATAAACGAGATGAATAAATTCAATAAAAATTCGGTTTTTGACAAAACGAGGATAGCTCTTGTTATGGATCATTTCACTCCGAACAAGGATATTCAGTCAGCCGAAAACTGCAAGCAGGTGCGCGAATTCGCGAAAGCCCACGATATTCTTCATTATTACGACGTGGGAAATATGGGCATTGAGCACGCTTTACTGCCCGAGCAGGGAATAGTCACCAGCGGCGACTGCGTTATAGGAGCGGACAGCCACACCTGCACTTACGGCGCTCTCGGCGCGTTCTCAACGGGCGTCGGTTCCACAGATATGGCGGCCGGTATGGTCACAGGCAAGGCGTGGTTCAAAGTACCCTCCGCGATAAAGGTGACCGTTACGGGCGAAAAAGCGCCTTATATCAGCGGCAAGGACGTTATTCTTCACATTATCGGCGAGATAGGCGTTGACGGAGCGCTTTACAAGAGCCTTGAATTTACGGGCGACGGAATTAAAAATCTTTCTATGGACGATCGCCTCTGCATTTCAAATATGGCGATAGAGTGCGGAGCGAAGAACGGTATTTTCCCTGTTGACGATGTAACGCTTGAATATGTAAAAGGGCGTTCTCAAAGAGAATATAGGGTGTTTGAGGCCGATGCCGACGCTGTTTATGACAGCGAGATAAAGGTCGATCTCGGCGCACTTCGCCCGACGGTCGCTTTTCCTCATCTTCCCGAAAACACGAAGACGATAGACGAGGTCGGCGAGATAAAGATAGATCAGGTGGTTATCGGCTCCTGCACAAACGGCAGAATGGAGGATATGCGCACGGCGGCTTCAATTCTTAAAGGCAGAAAGGTTGCCGACGGCGTTCGCGTTATCGTTATTCCCGCAACGCAGCAGATCTACCTCAACTGCATAAAAGAGGGGCTTGCCGAAATATTCGTCAAAGCGGGCGCGGTGGTATCAACTCCCACCTGCGGGCCGTGCCTTGGCGGCCATATGGGCATTCTCGCCAAGGGCGAAAAAGCCGTTTCCACCTCAAACAGAAATTTTGTCGGCAGAATGGGGCATACGGAATCTGAGATTTATCTTGCCTCTCCCGCGGTGGCGGCCGCTTCTGCCGTTAAGGGCTATATTGCCGATCCGGCAAAAATTTAAGGAGGCAAGCATATGAAAGCTGAAGGAAAAGTGCATAAATTCGGAAATAATATCGATACGGACGTTATTATTCCCGCACGCTATCTCAACAAAAGCGACGAGGCGTGGCTCGCTTCGCACTGTATGGAGGATATAGATAAGGATTTTGTAAACAAGGTTAAACCGGGCGATATTATGGTGGCGGAGGCAAACTTCGGTTGCGGCTCTTCGCGTGAGCACGCGCCCATTGCGATAAAGGCAAGCGGTATTTCCTGCGTTATCGCGTCTACCTTTGCCAGAATCTTTTACAGAAACGCCATAAATATCGGCCTTGCGATACTTGAATGTGACGAGGCGGCACGGGAAATAAAGGACGGAGACGAGGTTGCGGTGGATTTTGACAGCGGTGTTATCACCGATTTAACAACGGGCAAAAGCTATAAGGCGCAGCCGTTTCCTCCGTTTATTCAAAATATTATTTCAAAGGGCGGTTTGTTAAAATCTATAAGCTGAGCGTCATAATTTTGAAAAATTTCCTTACTATTTAATATAAGCAATTTGATTTCGTATCATCTTTTGTTTTATTTAAACCTTTTAATTTAATAAACGATATTAAATGAATTAAATGAACATCGGCGAAAAGACCTCTGCGTTTTTTCTCCGCCGACAGACCAAAACCGGGGGATATGTTATGAAATTGATAATCAATTCGGAATTGAAAAATAAATGCGGTTACGGCTCATCGGAATATTGGTTTTCTTTCAGGGATTACGCCGTTACAAGCATAAAAAATCTTGCTTGTGCCGATAAACCGAATAATATGGGGCAAATGGAATATTTCTTCTCGTTGGGGCTTATTCCTTTTGTCTCCGTCAGCAACGAGGAAATAATGCGCGCTTTTGTAAAAACAAAAGAAAACAAAAAGCTTGATGAGGTTTTCGATAAGCTGGACGGCGATGAGCTTGTGGACGGATTTTGGAAATACTACAACGCGTTTTACGAATTTCGCAACGGCTTTGAGGAATTTCAGAGTAAGTATATAAACGAAAGAATAGCGCGCTGGTGCGAAGAAAACAGCATCGAATACGCATTTGAATAAAGCACAGGAGGGGTAAAAATGCTTTTAACAAAATTCGGCGAGGAGCTTGACCGAAACTGTCCTTTGAGCGAATATCCTCGCCCGCAGTTTGTGAGAGACAGTTATTTTAATCTGAACGGAAAATGGAAGTGCGAGTTCAGCGACGGCGAGGCTCTTCCTGAAAAATATACATACGATATAACCGTTCCGTTTTCACCCGAGGCTCCGCTATCGGGAGTAAACAGGGTGCTTAAACCGGGCGAATATCTTCATTACGAAAAGAAATTCACTTTACCGAACGGCTTTAACAGAAGTAGAGTTTTTATTCATTTCGGCGCGGTGGATCAAATAGCCTTTGTATTTCTCAACGGGGCGAAAATAGGCTCCCATAAAGGGGGATATACTCCGTTCAGCTTTGAACTGACCGAGCATCTCGTTGACGGAGAAAACACGCTCAACGTTACGGTGCTTGATTATTCGGACACAAAAGAATACGCAAGAGGCAAGCAGAGATTTAAACGCGGAGGTATATGGTACAGCCCTCAAAGCGGCATCTGGCAGACGGTTTGGCTTGAAAGCACGCCCGAAACGTTTCTTGAAAAGGTGAAAATCACACCTGATTACGATAACGAGCAGGTGCGTTTTGAGTTTTTCGGAACGAACGATGTTATCACTTCGATTTACGACGGCGACGAACTTATAGCCGAAACAACTGAAACAACGGTCAAGCTGCCCGATTTCAAGGCGTGGTCGCCCGAAAGCCCGTTTTTATACAGCGTGCGTTTTAAGGCCTGCGGCGAGGTAATAAAATCTTATTTCGGTATGCGTAAATTCTCTGTCGGCGAGGATAAAAACGGCATAAAGAGGCTGTTTCTCAACAATGAGCCGTATTTCCACAACGGCCTGCTCGATCAGGGCTATTATCCCGACGGCTATCTCACTCCGCCAAGCAACGCCGCTATGGAATTTGACGTTAAAAAAATCAAGGAGCTCGGCTACAATATGCTTCGCAAGCATATTAAGGTGGAGCCGCTCCTTTGGTATCATTACTGCGACGTCAACGGAATTCTCGTTTGGCAGGATATGGTAAACGGAGGCGGAAATTACGGCCTTGAAATATCCGTTTTGCCTTTTATCGGAATAAATCTTGACGACACGAATTATAAGACCTTCCACAGGACGGATAAAGAGGCGAGAGACCTCTACTATAACGAGTTAAAGGATACGGTCGACTATCTCTATAACTGCCCGTGTATCGCGCTTTGGGTGCCTTTCAACGAGGGTTGGGGGCAGTTCGATTCCGCGAAAGCCTATGATTTGCTGAAAAAGCTCGATCCTACACGCACGGTCGATTCCGCGTCGGGCTGGCACGACAGAGGGCGGTCGGACGTTATATCCAAGCATATTTATTTTACGCCCATTAAGGTGAAGGCGGGCAACAGGCCGTATGTTCTTTCGGAATTCGGCGGTTATTCAATGAGGATCGAAGGCCACACGTTTAACGATAAAATGTTTGGCTATAAGATTTATAAAACGAAGGAAAGCATAACCAAGGCTTACGGAAAAACGTTTGAAAAAACGATTATTCCGCAGATAAAGGACGGTCTTTCTGCAACGGTTTATACTCAGGTAACGGACGTTGAGGACGAGCTTAACGGGCTTATGACTTACGACCGCAAAATGGTAAAGATAGACGAAAACACGATAAAAGAAATCAACAAAAAGGTAAAGATATGAATCAGCTTGAAAAAAAGGACGGCATAAAGGCCGTTATTAAAACAAACAGGGGAGAGATGCGCTTTGTTCTTCTTCCGGAAGAGGCTCCCAAAGCGGTGGAAAACTTCGTAAAACACAGTGAAAACGGTTACTACAACGGCCTGATTTTTCACCGTGTTATCAAGGATTTTATGATACAGGGCGGAGATCCCACGGGCACGGGCTGCGGCGGCGAATCCGTTTTCGGCGGCAGCTTTGAAGATGAGTTTTCCGTTGACGCGAGAAATTATTACGGCGCGCTCTCAATGGCAAATTCGGGGCCGAATACAAACGGCAGTCAATTTTTTATAGTTCAGGCGAAAACTGTTCCCGAAGGGCTTATTTCTCAGATGGAGCAGCTAAAGGATAGCGGTTATCCGCGGCAGGTAATCGATAATTATAAGCGTATCGGCGGAACGCCGTGGCTCGATTTTCATCACACCGTTTTCGGCCAGCTTATCGACGGGGCGGAGGTTCTTGATGAGATTGCCGAAACGGCCTGCGGTGCAAACGACAGACCTCTTAATGATGTTATAATTACAGAAATTGAGATTATAAAGCAGTAAAACAATTATATAGCAGAGGGAGCCGAACACAATAAGGTTCGACTCCCTCTGCTATACAGTTAAGGGCAGCGGCAAAAAGCTACTGCCTCAGACTGTCGATAAAGCGGTCTGAACCGCGCCGAGAAAACAAATATGTTTTCGTAATCGGTATCACCTACAAAAATTCGGTCTGTATAATTTTTAATAACAACTGCAATGAGAAAGCCGCTTGAACATCGAATTCAAGCGGCTTTCGGCGCTTTCGCCTTTCGGCAACTCTACCGTACCTATGTACGCCGACGAATTGCCGAAAGGCAAATTCAGTTCCGTTTCTCGAAGTCTGCCGGCGTGTAGAAATCTGTTTTCTTGACTTTTTCTACACGCAGGGGCAGCGGCAAAAAGCTACTGCCTTTTTCTTATCCCTGCGCGAAACGGCAAAAAATTATTTTCGCCTGCCCCCGCCCCTGAAGCGAAACCGTGCTTGAGGTCAGGCGAATGCTTTGATTATGCTTTTCGGCGATAATCGGGATAAATTTACGGGTACAGGTTTCTATATCTGCTCAGAAATCGCCCTGATTTATAAGTTGCAGATTATGCTTTCCGTTCGGCGGCCTAACCGCTTGACGCGGTTTTGAAAAAGATTTCGTCATTATATTATTCGCGGGCGAGTTCGCCTTTTTGATTGCTCGTAACAATGCCGAAAATATAAAAAATATGCCGTCGAAATGCGCGATATTGTATTTAATGTTCCCGTTTTTTTGTTCCTCCTTTCGTATATTAAATATAAGTTAGGATAATTTTGTTATAAAAAAAATAAAAAACCGTCGGTTTAAACAAAAACCGAACGGCTTTTTTGTTAAATTTGCGTATTAAGCGGTTTTTCTAATGTTAGTAGATAGTTCGCCGCTTTAATGTTAACAAACCGAAGATAGTGTAAACAGATATAACGGACGGAAACATTAATTTTTTTATTTATTTTATTCCAAGCCCGTTCGCCCACGCAAGCACATCGTCTGCGGAGGCTCCGGCGGAAAACCGTTGCCCGTCAAGCCATTTCGCTCCGCTTGCCGCCGATCTCAGCGCCGAATCGCTGTTTCCGAATCCGCTGCTTCCTGAGGTGCAGAACCCAACCAAGGTTTTGCCGGAAAAATCATAGCTTTCGATAAACGTGCTCATAATCCGCGGAGCCTCGCCCCACCAGATTGGGTAACCGATAAACACCGTTCCGTACTGCTCCATATTTTTTACGGAGCCGGAAATAGCCGGCCGCGCGTTCGGATTATTCATTTCCGCTGATGAACGGCTTTGTGAATTGTTGTAGTTCAGATCTTCGTCGGTATAGGGCTGTGCCGGAGTGATTTCATAAAGATCCGCGCCAAGCCCATGGGCTAACTTTTGCGCCACGCCCTCCGTGTTGTTTGTGGCGGAAAAATAAGCCACAAGGATTTTATTGCCCTCCGGCTCTGAAACATCTCCGCCGGGTGTTTCGGCGGTCTGCCCGCCCTCGTTTTCCGCTTTGTCGGACACGGCGGGATTATCCCGGGCGTTGCTTTGCGACGCTTCGGTATTGCCCGCGTTTTCTTTTTCTTCGTTTCCTCCCGAACAGGCGGTAAAGGTGAGCAGCATTATAAGCGCAAGTAAAGCCGCCGTAATTTTTTTAATATTCATTTCAAGCCTCCGTATAGATTTCAATTCCCGTTATGCTCACATAACGATAGTTTTTTGTTTTGATTTTAAACTACGTTTCCCGCTTTCTGCTTTCCGTTCTGTGCCATCACTCCGACGAGAGCGTGGGGAACATAAAGTTCTTCAAGATAATCGATTTCGTCCTGTGTAAGTGTCAGATCAACGGCTTTCGCCGCACCGTCAATGTGTGAAAGCTTCGTTGCGCCCACTACGGGAGCGGTCACTTTGGTAAGCAGCCACGCGAGAGATATTTCCGTCATAGATACGCCGCGCCTGTCCGCAAGCCCGGCAACACGGGCAATGATTTTTCCGTCAGCCTCGGCGGTCGCGTCATATTTGAATTTGGCGTATGCGTCCTGCTCCAAACGCTTAGAGGTCTCTCCGGGGCGTTTTGAGAGCCGCCCTCCGGCAAGCGCGCTGTACGGCGTCATAGCGATGTTCCGCTTTTTGCAAAACGGCGCCATTTCCCGTTCTTCCTCGCGGGCGATAAGGTTATAATGTCCCTGAACGGATACGAACTCCGTCAAACCGTTTTCCCTTGCGTAGGAATTAGCCTCCGCAAGCTGCCAGGCAAAGCAGTTGGAAATGCCGATATATCGGGCTTTGCCGGATTTCACGGCGTTGTTCAGTCCCTCCATTATTTCCTCCATGGGCGTGTGATAATCCCACATATGGCAGATATAGAGATCAACATAGTCCGTGCCGAGATTTTTTAAACTCCGATTAAGATAATTCTCAATATGTTTCTGCCCGCTTATTCCGGAGTCTATTTCCTCCTGCGTTCGGGGCGTGAATTTTGTGGCGATAACAACATCGTCACGCTTCGTGAAATCCCGCAGCGCCCTGCCGACGTACCGTTCGCTCGTGCCGTTTTGATAAACGATGGCGGTGTCGTAGAAGTTGATTCCCAAATCAAGGCCGCGTTTTATGATTTCTCTCGTTTGCGCCTCGTCAACCGTCCAGCTGTGCTGCCCCGTGGCGGCGTTGCCGAAACCCATACAGCCCATACATACGCGGGAAACGGTCAAGTCGGAATTGCCTAATTTCGTGTACTTCATTCTTTTAGCACCTTAAATAACTGTCTCAGCCCAAGCCTTGAGGCCTGCCGCCGTCTGCCTGCCGTTCAGAACTCTGCCTTCGGTGATGACCGTATCCGCCGCGACGGACGGCTTCAGTCCCGCCAATGTTCTGCCGAATCCGCTGCCGCCCGAGGTTGCGAACAGCACGATTTTTTTGCCGGAGAAATCATAGCTTTCCAAAAAGCTGTTGATAATCGTTGGCGCAACATACCACCAGATAGGAAAGCCGAGCAGGATCGTGTCGTATTCCGCAATATCGGCGTTACGGTCTGCCAACGCGGGGCGGCTGCTTTTGTCGCTCATTTCAACCGAACTGCGGGATTTTTTGTCCGACCAGTTAAGATCGGCTTTCGTGTAAGGCGTTGCCGGGCGTATCTCATACAGATCCGCGCCTGCCGCTTGCGCAAGCTCCTTCGCGATACGCGCCGTTGTTCCGCTCGCGCTGAAATACGCTACCAATGTTTTGCCCATATTTATTCGCTCCTTTATATAAATTTATAAATATTAAAAACTTTTTTTGGATTGAATACCGCGTGCGCAGAATAAAATTTTTGCCTTTGTGTAATCATTATTCTCTGACGCATAGGTGTTGCGTTTTTAATGCTTAAGATGTTCTGACACAATGTCAGCATAATTAGTATAGCACTATTCTGACGTTGTGTCAATACCAAACATAAATTTTTTATTTGTTAATACAAGGACAAGGTGGGGGAGGGGAATTCTCGCCGCATATCAGCGGTTTTTAACGCATTATTGTGCAAAAATTTGTGTTAAAAAAATACTGCCTTATCGCTATTCGGCTAACGTGAGCGGTTACTTAATAAAATAAATCGGCGGCGGGAAAATCCTGCCGCCGTCGGCTCTGAGCCGTTGATTATTTGATTTTTCGCTTACCGTGCGATTCGGTTTTTAATACGTAAGTTTTGTTTATTTTGAAAGATACCGTTTTTTCAAAACCGTGATTATCATAAGCAAAGCCGCGCAACTCAGTATCAAAACGAACACGATGTATGCCGATTCGTTTTCAAAGCTCGTTTCGGGGCTTTTATCGCTGCCCGTGTTTGTATTTCCGTTTTCGGTGCTTTCGTTTTCGGTGCTTTCGTTTTCGGTTTGAGATTCCGTCGGCTTCTGCGGTTCTTCTGCCGCATCATCGGTAATATCTACGAGGAAAACGGTTTCCAAACCGTTATAGCTCACTTTTACTTCACGTTGGCCGGCAACGCTGAAATCGTACTGTGTTGTCCATCCTTCGGTAACGGTTTGAGTTGTGCCGTTGTCGAAATAGAGCGTAAGTTCCATTCCGCTGTCGTCAATTTCGGAATTAAGCGCATATTCCGTTACATTCGGCATATGTGTGACTTCAATGCGTGTCAGCGTCTTGGCGGCCACGTTTATTTTAAGCGCCGCGTCATATCCCTGATATGATACAATAACGCTGCTTTCACCGGCACTTCCGAAATCGTACTCGATTTCAAAGCCGTCGGTTAAGATTTCAGTTTTTCCGTTGTTGTAGTAAACGGTTATTTCCATTCCCTGCGGATCAAACTGCGTTCCCTCAATGTAATCCGTTTTGTTCGGATTGCGGGTTATCTCTATGCGTTCGATCTCTTTGGGCTGAACCGTTACTTCAAATTCCGCCGTAAATCCGCCGTATTCCACCGTAACGG
The DNA here is from genome assembly GCA_947623505.1 of uncultured Clostridia bacterium. Classification (GTDB taxonomy): domain Bacteria; phylum Bacillota; class Clostridia; order Oscillospirales; family Acutalibacteraceae; genus Eubacterium_R. Next base: position 22,531 of record CANQGT010000010.1, read on the forward strand.
TCTGTTTGCCGGGTTTGGTAATATCAAATCCCTTGGAAATCATTTCCGAAGAAATTTCAATTTCTTCCGTTGTGCCGTTGTCATAATAAAGCGTAAGCTTTCCGCCGCTGAGATTCAGTTTTCCCGAATCCTCAAGATAAACAGATTGCTCGGGAGCGGACGATATTTTAATTCCCGTAAGCGATTTTTCAACAACGTCAACTTCAAGTGTTGTCTGCAATCCGGCATAGCTTACGGTAACGGTGGATTTACCCGCCTTGTCAAAGTTGTATTCCGTTTCCCAGCCGTCGGTAATTGTCTCCGTATCGCCATTGTCATAGGTGAGAGTAAGCTCCATACCCTTGCCGTCAAAATCGGTTCCCTCAACGTATACCGTTTTGTCGGGCTGTTTGCTGACCGTTAGGGAAACGGGGGATTTTTCAACAACGTCAACCTCAAGTGTTGTCTGTAATCCGGCATAGCTTACGGTAACGGTGGATTTACCCGCCTTGTCAAAGTTGTATTCCGTTTCCCAGCCGTCGGTAACCGGCTCTATATCGCCGTTGTCATAGGTAACGGTAAGCTCCATACCCTTGCCGTCAAATTCGGTTCCCTCAACGTATACCGTTTTGTCGGGACGTTTGCTGACCGTTAGGGAAACGGGCGATTTCGCTTTAACGCTTACGGTAAATTCCGCCGTCTGCGTAACGCCGTCCTCCGTATAGCTCACCGTAATTTTATGCTCGCCCGGTGTGGATTGATATCCGGAAATTTCGCAGTCTCCCGCATTCAGAGTCTTTTCGCTTCCGTCGCTGTAGTGAGCCGTAACCTCAAGACCGTTTGTGTCAAGATTTGCGTCTCCCTCAAGATATTCGGTTTTGGGCATAGCGCTTATTTCAATGGACTGAAGCGTGCGCTCCGGTTCTTTTGCGGGCAAGGTTACGGATTCTTTTTGCTCGTTCGGTCCGCTGTATGTTTTCGGATCGCCGTTTTCTCTTTCGGTTACGGTAAGCTCCGCCGTTTGCTTGTTTTCTTTTTCTTCATAGGTAAATTCTATTTTTACGGTCGGATTTTCAATCGTGTCAGCATCGGCAAAGGCGATATTTATCGTTCCGTCTTCGGCGTTGTTGCTGTAGGAACTATAAGGCATGGAGGCGGTGAGCTTGGAAAACGTTAGCACGCTCGGGTCATATTTGAATCCCATAAGCCCGTTTGTCGTTTCGTCGGCCGTTAAATTGAAAGTAACGGTCTTTTCCTCCTTGTTTACCTCAAAGGATTCGTTTGCGGCGTTTTGCGAGGCATATGCGCCCATGTCGCTTGCGGAGCTCTCGGTTTTCTGCGTTATATCGGAATATTTTGAATAATCGTATTGATATAAAACACCTACCTGGCGCACATCGTCGTCAAATTCGCGGGTCATTATAAGGGATGCCGTCTTCGGGTCGATCACCTGCACCTTCGCGGCGCCGTTTCCGATTTTGCTGACGAGCACGAGCAATTCGGACGCGGCGTCATAGATCATCGAGGAGGTGGCGTAGTTTGTCATCTGGCTCACGCCGGGCAGGCTTACGCCGTCCACGTGGCCGATCTTCTTTTCGTATACCTGCTCGCTATCGATCCATTCGCCCGGCTCGTCCTTCACGCCGGCATACCAGCGGGGTGCCTCGTAGCAGTAAAGTTCAAACAGGTCGCCGCTTTCATTGATCACATAATAAGCGTCTGCTTTATATTTTTGGCCGGTGAGTTCGGGATTTTTGGTTCCGTAGTTGCAGAAGTCCTCGACTTCAACGAGACCTTTATAGGTGATTCCCGCCAACGCGCCGACGCTCACGCGACCAGTGTGAAAGCTCACCGTCACCGTATCAAAGCAGTCCTCTTGTTCCCTGCCGAGTCGGGAGCCGAGCAGAAGCACCTGACCGTTGCTTTCCACAGTGAAATAGCCGAAATTGGTATAAAATCCCCGAGACATGCCGGGCGCGGCGTCGGCGTGCTTGTGGGAAGCGTCGATGGACGCAACCAGCGGATCAGTCTTGAAAGTCTGCGGATCCACCCGGTATGCCCAGCTCCCCGAGAACAGGTACAGGCAATCCTCGCCGCGGTTCATCGTGCCGGCGGTGTATGCGTTTGAAAAGGCAAGGCGCTTGCGCTCGTTGGGCGTTGCGGTGCTGAAATTCTCCCAGTAATAGGAGCCGTTGCCCTCGCAGAACACGGCGGTAACGTCGATATCAGGCGCAGGCTTCACTTCGATTTCGCATTCTGCGGTGAGGGGTTCGCCGCCCGTCTCAAGTGTTGCGGTAACTGTTGCCTTTCCGGCTTTGATTGCGGTGACCAATCCGCTTCCGTCAACGGAGACGGCGTCGCCGTCCGCCCGCCACTGAACCGACGAAGCGGTGCTCTGCGCATTCCACGGGGAGATCGCGGCGGTGAGCTGCAATGTGTCGCCCGCAACCATCTCGCGTTTCGCGCCGAGGATATTGAGCGCGGCGGGTTCGCCGTCTTTCACAAGACCGAGCTTCGGCATCACGGCGAGGTTGACCAATCCGCGTACAGCTTCGTTAAACCGAGACAGGTTGGCATCCCACCCGGAAGCGGATTGATACGCCACGGAAGTTCCGTTTTCAAAATTGATCGAGGAGATTTCATACAGATAGTTTTTGTAGCTTGACCGGTCGAGGTTCTCGGCGCAGGCGGCATAAAGAACCGTGCGGGAGGGATCCTTCCAGGTCAGGCTGATATAGCGCATGGTCGAAAGCTCTTTGTGGCCAATGGTACACTTATCGGCGGTCACCGTTTCTTCGCCCCCGGCGATCGTCCACGAGACAAGTATGCTCTTTTCTGTCGATTTGTCATAGTGGGTGGCGACGGCCTTTCCCTCGTTGTTGACGGTAAGGCCGTACAGTGCGGCGGGCTTTCCGTCAACCTCCACTTTTTGCGCGGCTTTAACTTCGCCGAGCATCGGATCTATCTGCCAAAGCGTGTCGGAGCCGTCCGCGGCGTAGAGCATATGATCTTTCGGATTGAACGCGAGGTCGCGCACCGTTTTTACCCCGAACGCGGAGAGGTCGCAGACAAGCTGTTTCGCGTTCACGTCGCTAAGCGGCGCGACGCGGAGACTGCCGTCCTCAAACGCCTGCCAGAGGTACCCGTCCGCCGCGTCCGCTCCGGCGAGAAGCGCCGACGCGTCGGCGCTGGAGAAAACAAACCCGTTGGTATATCGACCACTGCTCAAAGAGAAGCGCCCGGGGTCGACGGCGATCCAGTCGCCGCGGTTGATCTGCGCGCCGCCGTTGGAGCTTGAACGGATGTTGGCGATAACCTTGTCGGAAATATCCTGCTTTTCCCCGAAGGTAAAGCGGTATGTGCTTCGATTGCCGGCATAGTCGCCGACGACGATATTGTAGGTTCCGCCCTCCTGAAGCCGGGAGGAGCTGAATTCCGCAACGATGTCCGATTTCGCGTCGTTTTCGCCCAAAACGCGCTTCTCAAAAGAATAGGTGCCGTTGCCGCTGTAAAGTCCGATAAACGCGACGCTTTGCGCGTCAGTTGCGGTGACGCGGATGCTTGAGCCGGTCTTTTCCACATTCTCAACCTTGGGGGCATCGCTGTCAAGCGTGACGGTGGTGGTGAGATATGCGCCCTCGCCGAGTGCGCCGTCCTCTATCAGCTTTTTGATTCGGGCGGCGTTTATGGTCTTGCCGGGCGTTTCCTCATAATATTCCGGCACTGCGACGGCGCCAAGCTCGATTTTGTCGCCTTCCTTGACGTTGGTACCCTTCAGCAATTTTTTCAGGGTAGCGCGAACGGGCAGGCTCACCGACGTGCCGCTCCAACCGCCCACGCTGTTGGGGCTCGGGAAGGCGCAGGTCTGATGAATGTAAACGGCGTCGATACTCTCCACATGGCGGTTGCCGTCTTTGTCCTTTGTCATAATGGCGAAGCACATCGCGCCCGCCGGGCGGATCAGGGTAAGCTGAATGCTGCGGATTGTATCGTTCAGACTTAAGGCCAGCTTGTCGAGCGGAACGCGGCTGTTTTCGTCATACAGATTGACAGCCTGTTTTAACAAATTGCCGCCTTCATCCTGATAGGTCATATAATTTATATCATAAACACCGCTCGGGCTTTGAGTGTAGGGAACTCTGCTGTTTGTGCCGCTGAAGCTTTCCACAAAGCTGTTGCGGTCAAACATCGAGGGATCGGACCAGTTACCGCAGAATCCGAGAATCGGTATTGTATGCGTAACGTCCGTTTCCTCCTCGCCCATATTAACGGGAACAACCGAAGTAAAGCCTTCCAAATACGCGCCCTTCGGATATTTATCCAAACTGTCCGTAACCTCTATATCCACGTCAACGGTTACGCTGCCGTCAGCCTTAACGCAAACGGCCGAGGTTTTAAGCCCGCTTAAAATCAAATGCGCGTCGTAAGTGGTTTTCTTGCCGTCGCCGTCAACGTCCGCAACGTCTAAATTAAGGCCGTTGCCGTCGATTTTTCCGGAAAGATAGTCAAGTAAAGCCAGCGCGTCGTCGGCGTCGGTTTTGTTGTCACGATTTATATCGGCCTCTGTTTTTGAGTCGAAGTCAATCTCTTTACCGCCGATTTTGTAGGTCGCCTTTCCCAAAAGGTCACGGGTATTGTCGGCAAGATAGTCTATCCCGTCTTCAGTAACGGTGTCCTCGGTAAACAAATCGGTTTTGAAATAGTAATTTCTGTCCGTTTCGCTCACGTTGTGCAGAGTGAAAGTGTAGTGGAATGTGTTGGTTCCGTCGGGGCAGTCTCCGACCTCCGCCTTAACACGGCCGCGTGTCTGGCCGTCTATTTCTATAAACGATTTGGCGGAAGCGGCGTTCTGCGTGTTAAGCAGACCTGCGCCTTGGCGCAGTAATGAATAATATTTGCCGCTCGGATCTATCATCGGATCCGCCGTGGACATAAGAAGACCGGCGGAAATCATTCCTTTGTTCAGCGATTCATTCTGAGCAAGCGCGCGGTTAAGGAAAGAATCGTTTCCGAACTGTGCCTGCTCCGCCTTGATGTATTGGCTTACCACCGCGGCGGCTCCGGTCACGTCGGGGGCGGCCATCGAGGTGCCCGAAAGCATGGTGTAGCCGCTGTTAGTGTTGCCGTCAACGGAGTTTACTTTTGTTCCGAAAGCAGTGATTTCCGGCTGAAGCATAAGGCTGCTCGGAATGCCGTAAGCGCTGCTTTTGTTTATAGTCGGGTGCGAACCGTCCTTGCCGTCGCCGTCCGCCCACGCAACGCCCATAAAGTCGGCATAGGAGGAGGGCGGGGTGCAAAGCGACATATTAACGTCGTCCGAGTAAAGCTTATTCGGTCTGCCCTTTTTGTTCTCGCTCATCCACGCGCCGTCGTTTCCCACGGCGCCCATAATAAGAACGCCCTGCTTTGTAAGCTCGTCAAAAACGCCGCCGAAAACGCTGTCGGCGCAGGAGAATCCCACCTCCGCGGTGCCGAGAGAAAGATTAAGTACGTCCGCTCCGAGAATCAAAGCGTCCTCAATAGCGGTTGCGATAACCGCGTCGGTGCACAAATTGCTGCCGAAAACCTTAAGGTTAAGTATCTGCGCATCGGGAGCCGTGCCGACCATGGCGTTTGCGTTCTCAGCCTTTTCAAACGTTTTCTCCTCACCGTCATTTTGAACGGGAACGTAAGCGTTCGCCGCGGCTATACCGGAAACGTGGGAGCCGTGAATGCCCGCGGCGCCGTTCTTGGTGAAGTGGCTGTAATCTGAGTAGTTATACGCGAACGGAATTTTATCGTTGATATAGAGTTTGTCCGCGTCCTGGTGCTCCTGCAAAACGTGGAGGCGTGTTGTGTCTATCGCGTCGGAAACGTCCTCCTGCGTCATAAAATCAAGGCTTTCTTTATATTCCGCGAGTTCTTCGTCGTCTACCGAGCCGTTGTTGTCGGTATCGGGAGCGGACTGCCTTAAAGAGTAGTTAAGAGCGTCGGCGTCAAAAGACTGATGCTCGTCGTTCACGCCGGAATCGATAATTGCGATTCTTGAACCGGCGCCCCTGTATTCGGTCAAAGCCTTTTCAACGGCCGCGGCCTTTTCGCCGACGGTCTGTTCATCTTCCAAAGGCTCATACACATTTTCAATAACAACCTCTTTAACGCCTTTAACGTTTTCTATATCTTCGATCTGAGAATATTCAACGTCGGCGGAAACAAGGTTCGCAACGAGCGTCAGATTTGTGACAACGTCAAGCTCCTCGCCGTCCAAAACCTTTTCCTCGATTCTGTCAACAACCTTGTCCTGCTCTCGGCAGAGCTTGTCCTGATAATTCGCGGCGGCCTTGTTGCTGCCTATCGTCTCTATCGGATAGCCCTTGTCGATAGCGGAGTCGCTGTCCATAATTATAGACACGCGCACGGTATCGTCCGGGGAATATTCCGGCTCATCTGATTTCTCATCGGATTCCGAAACGAATAACTCCGGCGAGCGCGGGTCGACCGCCGTTTCGATTTCCGTAAATTCCAGTCTGTTTTCGTCTTTCGCGAAAGCGATTGTCGGAACGCTGCCAAACAGCATAACAACCGCCAAAAGAACGGATATTATAGATCTGGGATACTTCATAAAATTTCCTCCTGTTTTCAGGCCTGCTTCGGTCGGCAATTTCATCGGCCTTTTTAAAATCTTTAAGCCGTCGCGATTCGCCCGACCGGAGCGGCAGATATATTATATTATAGTTTATAGAATATTTCAATAAGAAAATATGTGTAAATCTTAATGAATCAAATAACTTATATAATTGTTGCTCTCAAAAACACCTGAACGTGAAAAACCGATTCCGCCTTTAAACGAAATCGGTTTTTTTCAAAAATTTTATACATTTTGAACCCGATGGGGAAAAATCGCCCGCAATCGGCTCTTTTCCGCCGTTTTCGGCGCCGCCAGCGTTGCTTAAATGGGGCCGACTCGGCATGCGCTATTCCGTTTTGACCTCAGTCGGCGCGGAGCTGTCCGTTTTATTTCCCGCACCGACCACTTTTGCTTTGATTTCGGATTTGCCGTTTGTGTAATCCCTAAGAATTTTATAAACCGTTGTGGTTATGGGAACTCCGAGCAGCATTCCTACGATTCCCCAAATGGAGCCGAAAACGGTAACGGAAGCAAGCACCCAAACGCTTGGCAGGCCTATCGACGAGCCGACAACGTGCGGCGCGATAAGATTTGCCTCTATCGTTTGCAGTATCAGAACGAAAACAAAGAAAATAATCGCTTTTTTAAACGATACGGAAAGTATCATAAACGCGCCGACAAATTCGCCGACATAGCCGCCGATAACAGGTATCAGAGCGGTAATTCCCATAAGCGCCCCGATCATCAGGGCGTAAGGCAGTTTCAGTATAAGCATTCCCACCGTGCAAAGCGAACCGAGAATGAACGCCTCAAGAAATTGAGCGACGACGTATTTGTGAAAGCTTTCGTCGAGATTTCTCAAAACATAAACGATTTTTTCATAGAGCTTTGGGCGGGACGCCGTTTTTACGAGCTTTTTAAACTGCCTTAAAATCCTGTCTCTGTCCGACAGGAAGCAAACGGCGAAGAAAAGACCGAGCAGGAAGCTCACTATCATAGAAACCGTTGACGAAAGGAACGAGGTTATTCCCTGAGCCGCGCCGCCTAAGCCCGATTTGAAAACGGAGGTCAGCTTCGTTATTATATCGTTCCAGTCGATATTTTCAAGCGTTTCCTCAATGTTTTCGGGTATAAGCTTCGCTATCTGCGGAACAGACAGCAGCATATCTATCGCGGCCGGAGCCTTTTCTATCAGCGTTGAAATGCAGGTTATGAATTGCGGAATTACAAGGAAACCGATAAGAGCTATAAATAAAAGAATTGAAAGTATCGCGAAAATAAGGCAAAGCGGTTTTCGCATTTTAAATTCTTTTTTGGCGAAAAAATGCCTTTCGTAAAAAGAAACAAGTATGTTGATAAGATAAGCGAAGACCACGCCGACGGTTATCGGAAGCAGCGCGTTAAACACGGTTTTCGGAATATCGCCATTTATGCAGTAATAGCTCGCCACCGCCGCGACAAAAGCCGTTATTCCAAGTCTTATACAGCATTTAAGGTCAAATTTCATAAAATCTTTCCTTTCCCGTTTCCTTAATTACAATTCAGATTATACATTATCCGTCAAAAATTGTAAATATATTTTCGCCTTGGGCGGGAAACGCGGGCGAATCTTTAAAATAATCGTTCTTTTCGGTGTTGACAAATGGAAAATAAAGGCTATAATATATTTAGCACTCGAAGAGCAAGAGTGCTAAATTATGATAAAACAGCAAATGAAAAGGTGGTTTTTATGAGAAAAAAACAGTTTAAGGCCGAATCAAAAAAGCTCCTTGATATGATGATAAATTCGATTTACACCAACAGGGAAATTTTTATACGCGAGCTTATTTCAAACGCTTCTGACGCGATAGACAAGCTCTATTTCAAATCTCTCACCGATGATTCCGTCGGACTCAATAAGGGCGATTTTGAAATATTTGTTGATATAGATAAGGACGCCCGCACAATAACGGTAACGGATAACGGTATCGGTATGACTCAGGAGGAGCTTGAGTCAAATCTCGGAACTATCGCCAAATCAGGCTCTTTCAATTTTAAAAATGACAACGGCGAGGCCGCGCCCGAGGATATTGAGGTTATCGGGCAGTTCGGCGTAGGCTTTTATTCTTCGTTTATGGTTGCGTCAAAGGTTGAGGTAGTGTCAAAGGCTTTCGGCGAGGATACCGCCCACAAATGGGTATCCGAGGGAGCCGACGGCTACACCATAGGGGAATGCGAAAAGGACTGCGCGGGTACTGTAATTACCCTGCACATCAAGGACGATACCGAAAACGACGATTACTCGCAGTTCCTTGAGCAGTACAGACTTTCGTCGCTTATCAAAAAATACAGCGATTATATCCGTTATCCCATAAAAATGGAGATGACGAAAAGCGTTCCCGACGAGGAAAAAGAGGGCGAATACAAAGAGGAAACGGTTGTTGAAACGCTCAATTCGATGATACCGATTTGGCGTAAGAACAAAAACGAGCTTACCGAAGATGATTACAACGAGTATTATAAAAACAAGTTTTCCGATTTTGAAAATCCGCTTCTCCATATCCATTCAAAAACCGAGGGGCAGGCCACTTTTGACGCTCTTATTTATATCCCCTCAAGGCCGCCGTTCGACTACTATTCCAAGGAATACGAAAAGGGGCTTCAGCTTTATACAAACGGCGTTCTTATTATGGATAAATGCGCCGATCTCGTGCCCGATTATTTCAGTTTCGCGAAGGGCGTTGTCGATTCCGCGGATCTCAGCCTCAACATAAGCCGCGAAATGCTTCAGCAGGATCACCGCCTTAAAATAATTGCCAAGGCGATAGACAAAAAGATAAAATCGGAGCTTAAAAAGCTGCTTGAAAACGACAGGGAAAAGTATGAGAAATTCTTTGAAACCTTCGGCGTGCAGCTCAAGTGGGGAGTTTACGCGAATTACGGTTCGGAAAAAGAGGGGCTAAAGGATCTTATTTTGTTTAAATCCTCAAAGGAAAGCAAATATGTTACATTAAAAGAATATGTCGCCGATATGGCCGAGGGGCAGGATACGATTTATTATGCCTGCGGCGAGAACGAAACGAAAATTTCACTTTTGCCACAGACCGAGGCGGTAACGGCGAAGGGCTACGATGTGCTCTGCTTTACCGATGATGTTGACGAATTCGCCATTCAGATGCTTATGGAGTATGACGGCAAGAAATTTGCCAATATCTGCAAGGACGAGCTTAATCTTTCGTCTGAGGACGAAAAAAAGGCGCTCGACGAGAAAAACGAGGCCGCCAAGGATATGCTTGAGGAAATGAAAGGTTATCTTAACGGCGAGGTATCATCTGTTAAGTTCACGAACGCCATAGGCGGCCACGCCGTGTGCCTTTCTGCCGAGGGTTATGTTTCGCTTGAAATGGCTAAGGTGCTCAGCCAAATGCCCGGCGGAAACGGCGGAATGAAAGCGCAGCTTGTGCTTGAAATAAATTCCGAGCACGCGATAAGCGAAAAACTTTTTGAGCTTTTCGCAAAGGATAAAGAAAAATTAAAGAATTACACATATCTGCTCTATAATCAGGCGCGCCTTATCAGCGGTCTGGATATAGATAATCCCACGGAATTTGCCGATATGATAACTCAGCTTATGTAAAGCAAAGCCGCTTGAACATCAAATTCAAGCGGCTTTTGTTTGCTATTTTTCCGATATTTCTTTTTTTATATCAAGCAATTCTTTTTCGGTGAGATACGCCGAAAGAGCGCCGGTTTTCGTTACGGCTTTCCCTCCCGTTATGTTGCCGAATTTGATACAGTCGCGCAGGGGATAGTCATAAAAAAGCCCGTAGACAAAGCCCGCGAGAAAAGCGTCGCCGGCGCCGGTGCTGTCAACGTTTTTAAACCGCTCAAGGCTCGGGCAGAAAAAGTAATCGTCGCCGTCTATTCCTATGCAGCCGTCCCTGTCCGTTTTGACTACCACCTTGTCAAAATATTTTTTCAGAGCGAACGCCGCCTCTTTTTCGTCGGATTTTCCCGTTATTTTCAGCGCCTCTTTTCTGTTCGGCGTAAAATAGTCGGCTATGCTGAGAAGCTCGCCGTATTTTTCAAAGGAAAGCTCCTCGTCCCAGCCTATATCAAGCACCATTATCGTGCCCTGCGATTTCAGTTTTTTGTAAATTTCCGTAAACCCTCCGGCGGACATAAGGCATATTTTCGCCCCCTCGGCAAGGCGGTAAAAATCCTCTTTGGCCTCGTCGCTCGGCTCTGTCGAGCCCTTACCATAGGTTATAAAGCTTCTGTCGTTTTTAAGAATTATTGCCGAGGTAATATTCAGCGGTATGCCGTTTCCTTTATATAGGTTTAGGGGCTCAACGCCGTTTTCCGCGTATTTTTTGCGCGCGAAATCCGAAAACATATCGTCGCCAAGCTCCGTTGCGATTTTCGTTTTTATCCCAAGCCTGCCTAGATTTATAAGCGTCGCGGGCAGGCCTCCGCCGAGCTGAAGCGAAAAATCGTCGGTGTAGATTTCCTCACCCACGTCGGGGATTTTCGGCATATTCTGATATAAAAGGTCAATATTTGTTGCTCCCGCGCCGGCTATAAACGGCATTCAAAGCACCTCTTTTCCGAAAGTTTACGGTTTACCGTGTTATTAGTATATATTACTTCGCGCCGTTTGCTCAATAAAAAACCGTCATTGTAATAAATTTGTAATTGACTTATAACTCCGTATAATTTATAATACAGTAAAATGAGAAAGGTAAGGGCTTGAAATGTCATTGCTGATAAAAAACGCCTTGGCTTACAAAGGCGGCAGTTTTGAAAAGGCAGATGTGCTTATTGATAATTCTTTTATCCGCCGTATAAGCCCCTTTATTTCTTCAATCGGCGCAGATCGTATTATCGACTGTAAGGATAAGTATTTTTTAATTCCGGGTTTTGTTGATGTTCACGTACATCTTCGGGAGCCCGGTTTTTCTTATAAGGAAACGATAAAATCCGGCACGGCGGCCGCCGCCAAGGCGGGCTATACGGCCGTTTGCTCTATGCCGAATCTTGATCCCGCGCCCGATTGCCCCGAAAATCTCAAGGCGCAGACGGATATTATCGAAAGAGACGCCGCGATAGACGTTTTTCCGTTCGGCACGATAACAAAAGGCAGAAAGGGAGCGGGCGAGTGCGTTGATTTCGCCTCGATGAAGGATAATGTAATAGGTTTTTCCGACGACGGCACCGGTGTGCAGTCGGGAGCGCTTATGCTCGAAGCAATGGAAAAATGCGCGAAACTCGGCTGTATAATTTCGGCCCATTGCGAGGATAACGGTCTTTTGCGCGGCGGCTATATCCACGGCGGTGAATATTGCAGGGCTCACGGGCATCGGGGCATTTGCAGCGAAAGCGAATGGAAACAGATAGAGCGCGACTGCGCCCTTGCCGAAAAAACGGGCTGCCGCTATCACGTTTGCCATATATCGACAGAGGAAAGCGTGGAAATCATAAGAAAAGCAAAGGCAAGAGGAGTTAAGGTCACTTGTGAAACGGGGCCGCATTATCTTACGCTTTGCGATGAGGATATGAGAGAGGACGGCGCTTTTAAAATGAATCCTCCGCTCAGAAGCAGAAGCGATATGGAGGCGTTGATAAACGGGGTTAAGGACGGCACGGTAGACGTTATCGCCACGGATCACGCTCCGCACAGCGCGAAGGAAAAATCCTTGGGGCTTGAAAAAAGCGCTATGGGGATAGTCGGGCTTGAAACGGCATTTCCCGTGCTTTACACGAAACTCGTTAAAACAGGCGTGATAAGCCTTGAAAGACTCGTTGAGATGATGAGCGTTAAGCCGAGAGAGATTTTCGGCATAGAGGGCGGAGAGATAAAAGAGGGCTCGCCGGCAGATCTCTGCCTGCTTGATCTTGAACGGCAGTGGACGGTTGAGCCCGAAAAATTTCTTTCAAAGGGCAGAGCCACGCCGTTTAAGGGAGAAAGGCTGTTCGGCGAAAATTTGCTTACTTTACTGAGAGGAGAGATTGTATATGAAGCCCTATGATAAAAAGATTGTTCTTGAAAACGGCGCCGAATTTTACGGTTGGGGTTTCGGCGCGGATAAAGAGGCGGTAAACGAGCTCGTTTTTAACACTTCAATGGTCGGTTATCAGGAAATAATTTCCGATCCGTCTTATACGGATCAGATGGTGTGTATGACTTACCCGCTTATAGGAAATTACGGTATGACCGATGAGGACTATGAAACGAAAAATCCCACGATGGGAGGCTTGATCGTAAGGGAATACAACGATCTTCCGTCAAACTTCAGATACACGAAAACTCTTTCCGAGGTGCTTGACGAATACGGTATTCCGGGAATAAGCGGAGTGGATACGAGAAAAATCACAAGGATAATAAGAGACGAGGGAAGTCAGAAAATTATAATAACCGACGCCTCAACTCCGTATGAAAAAGCGCTTGAAAAGGTCAGAGAATATAAGATACCGACCGATATGGTAAGCCGCGTGAGCTGCAAAAAGCGCTGGTATTCAAGAACGCCGAATCACAGATTTGACGTTGTCGCTATAGACTGCGGCATAAAGCTCAATATAGTCCGCAAGCTCAACGAAAAGGGCTGTAACGTGACCGTTGTGCCGTATAACACAACGGCTCAGGAAATTATGAATATGAATCCGGACGGGCTGTTTCTTTCTAACGGCCCCGGTAATCCCGAAGACGTAACTCCCGTTATTGAGGTGGTAAAAGAGCTCAGAGGAAAGCTGCCGATTTTCGGCATTTGCCTCGGTCATCAGATGATATGCCTTGCCCTCGGGGCACGGACATTCAAGATGAAATTCGGCCATCGGGGAGGCAATCATCCCGTTGTGAATCTTGAAACGGGCAAAATCGAAATTACTTCGCAAAATCATTCATACGCTGTCGATGTGCCGTCCCTTGAGGGAACGCCTTTGACTCTTACGCATAAAAATCTGCTTGACAACACGGCTGAGGGCGTAAAAAGCGAAGCGGACAAGCTGTTTTCCGTGCAGTATCATCCGGAAAGCGCGCCCGGCCCGCAGGACAGCGCGTATTTATTCGATAAGTTCATTTCAATGATGGAAAAGGAGGCGGAGTGATATGCCTAAGCGCACTGATATACATAAAATTCTTGTGATCGGCTCCGGTCCTATCGTTATAGGTCAGGCGGCGGAGTTTGACTATTCGGGCACGCAGGCGTGCCTTTCCCTCAGGGAGGAGGGCTATGAGGTAGTCCTCATAAACTCAAATCCGGCCACGATAATGACGGATACCGATATTGCGGACAAGGTGTATATGGAACCTCTCACCCTTGAATATGTTGCGAGGATAATCCGCCATGAGCGCCCCGACGCGATACTGCCTTCGCTCGGAGGGCAGACGGGGCTTAATCTTGCCGTTCAGCTCGCTAAAAAAGGCATACTCAAGGAATGTGATGTTGAGATACTCGGCACACGGTTTGAGGCGATAGAAAGAGCGGAGGACAGGGAGCTTTTTAAAGAGCTTTGCGAAAAGTTAGGCGAGCCGGTTTTGCAGTCCGATATATGCAACAGCCTTGAAGAAGGACTGAAAATAGCGGAAGAAATAGGATATCCTGTAGTTTTGCGCCCCGCTTTTACCCTCGGCGGAACGGGCGGCGGATTTGCCGATAACGAAGATGAATGCCGCCTTATTCTCAAAAACGCCCTCGCTCTTTCGCCCGTGCATCAGGTGCTTGTTGAAAAAAGCATAAAGGGCTACAAAGAGATAGAATACGAAGTAATGCGCGACGCGAACGACACCGCCATTACTATCTGTAATATGGAAAATATCGATCCCGTGGGCATACATACGGGCGATTCAATAGTTGTCTGCCCCTCGCAGACGCTTACAAATAAGGAATATCATATGCTCAGGGATTCCGCCCTGCGCATAATCAGAGAGCTTGAGATTGAGGGCGGCTGCAACGTTCAGTTCGCGCTTGACCCGCATTCATTTCAGTATTATCTCATCGAGGTAAATCCCCGTGTATCCCGCTCCTCGGCGCTTGCGTCCAAGGCTTCGGGCTACCCGATTGCGAGGGTGTCCGCCAAAATCGCAGTAGGTATGCGCCTTGACGAAATTCGGATAGCCAATACTCCGGCTTCGTTTGAGCCCACTCTCGACTATGTTGTTTCAAAAATCGCGAGATTTCCGTTTGATAAATTTGCCGACGCCAACAACAGCCTTAACACCCAGATGAAAGCCACGGGCGAGGTTATGGCAATCGGCAGAACCGTTGAGGAAAGTCTGTTAAAGGCGGTGCGCTCGCTTGAAACGGGCGTTTGCCACCTCTACCTTAAAAAGTTTGACAGCTATTCGGTGGACGAACTGCTCGAATATATCAAAATCGGCACGGACGACAGGCTTTACGCCATAGCCCGGCTTATCCGCCTTAACGCCGACCTCAACAGAATTTATAACGCCACAAAGATCGATATGTTCTTTATTGAAAAAATCAAGAATATAGTGGATTTTGAAAAAACGCTGAATGAAAATCCGAAAGATGTAAGCGTTCTTTACGAAGCGAAAAAAATGGGCGTTTCGGATAAATATATCGGAACGGTTTGGGGTATGAGCGAGGCGGAGGTCTTTGCTCTGAGAAAAGAAAACGGAATTTTTCCCGTTTATAAAATGATAGACACCTGCGCGTCGGAATTTGATTCGTATGTTCCTTACTTTTATTCAACATATGAGTCCGAAAACGAGAGTATCGTTTCGGATAAAAAGAAAATAGTTGTGCTCGGCTCAGGCCCCATAAGAATAGGGCAGGGGGTTGAATTTGATTATTCCACCGTTCACGCGATATGGTCTATAAGAGACGCGGGCTACGAGGCGATAATAATAAACAACAACCCCGAAACGGTATCAACGGACTACACCACTTCCGATAAGCTCTATTTCGAGCCCCTCACCACGGAGGACGTTATGAATGTGATAGAGCTTGAAAAACCGCTCGGAATAGTCGTTTCGCTCGGCGGTCAGACCGCCATAAACCTCGCGCCTCCGCTTGACGCGCTCGGAGTTCCGATAATCGGCACGGACGTTGAGGCGATAGACAAGGCGGAAAACCGCGATTCGTTTGAAAAGGTTATGACCGAGCTCGGAATACCTCAGCCGAAAGGGCTCGCCGTTACCGATATAGAGGAGGGCGTGAGAGTTGCCGAAAGCATAGGCTATCCCGTTCTGGTTCGCCCGTCGTTCGTTCTCGGAGGCAGGGCTATGCAGATAGTAGCAAACGAGGAAAGCCTGCGCCATTATCTTCAAACCGCTGTTGAGATAAACACGGAGCAGCCCGTGCTTGTTGATAAATACATTATGGGCAAGGAGCTTGAGGTGGACGCGATATGCGACGGCAAGGACGTGTTTATTCCCGGTATAATGGAGCATGTTGAAAGAACGGGCGTTCACAGCGGGGATTCCATATCGGTTTACCCCACGTTCGACGTTTCGCAGTCCGTAAAAAATAAGATAATAGATTACACCGTGCGCCTCGGAACAGCGATAGGTATCGTCGGGCTTTACAATATCCAGTTCATCGCCGACCAAAACGACGAGGTCTATGTCATAGAAGTAAATCCGCGTTCGTCGAGAACGGTTCCGTTTCTCTCAAAGGCCACAAGTGTGCCGATGGCGCATATCGCAACGCAGGTCATACTCGGCCACAGCTTAAAGGAGCAGGGGATAACGGATGTTTATCCGCCCGAAAAGAAACGCTGGTATGTAAAAGCGCCCGCTTTTTCGTTTTCAAAGCTAAAGGGAATGGATACTTACCTTTCCCCCGAAATGAAATCGACGGGCGAGGCGATAGGCTATGATAAATCATTGACGAGGGCGCTTTACAAAGCCATTCAGGCAAGCGGTATGAACGTTGCCAACTATGGCACGGTGCTTGTTACCATTGCTGATAACGACAAGCCCGCCGCGCTTCCGCTTATCAAGCGCTTTTATGACCTCGGCTTTAATATTGAGGCAACGGAGGGCACGGCGAATTTCCTTAAAAAGCACGGAATACGCACGAGGGTACGCGCCAAATTGACCGAAGACGACAGCGACGAGATACTTTTAGCCCTGCGTCAAGGCCATATTTCCTACGTAATCAACACCATTGATATAAGCCGCGGAGACAGCCATTCCGACGGTTCCGAAATCCGCCGCGCGGCAGTAGAAAACAATGTTACGATGTTTACGTCTCTCGACACGGTCAAGGTTCTTCTTGACGTTCTTGAGGAGATAACGCTCGGCGTTTCCACCATTGACGAGGAGTAAAAAATGTATAAACAAGACGTTTACGAAATAACCGAAAACACACCCCTTACGAAGGACGTTTTCAGAATGAGGCTGAGCGGCGATACGCAATATATAACCGCCCCGGGGCAGTTCATAAATATTCTGCTTTCGGGAAAATTCCTGCGCCGCCCCATATCCGTGTGCGATTGCGACGGGGAAACGATCACGATAATTTACAAAACCGTGGGAGAAGGCACGGAGCAAATGTCGCGTATGGCGGTAGGCGAAACTCTTGACTGCATTACGGGGCTCGGCAACGGTTATCATATTGTAAACGCCGAAAGGCCGCTTGTTATCGGCGGCGGCGTAGGCGTTCCTCCTCTCTACAATCTTACAAAGCGGCTTATTGAAAAAGGGAGCGATCCCCGCGTTATTCTCGGTTTCAACACGATGGACGAAATTTTTTATGAAAATGAATTTAAAGCCCTCGGCGCCAAAGTTACTGTTACGACCGTTGACGGCTCCTACGGAACTAAAGGATTTGTTACGGACGCTTTCCCCGATTCTTATGATTATTTCTACACCTGCGGCCCTATGCCGATGTTCAGGGCAATAGAAAAAACTGCGAAAACCCCCGGTCAATTCAGCTTTGAGGAAAGAATGGGCTGTGGTTTCGGTGCCTGTATGGGCTGCTCGTGCAAAACGAAATACGGCTCAAAGCGCATATGCAAGGACGGCCCCGTTCTTGAAAGGGAGGAAATCATATGGTAGATCTTTCCGTTGAGCTTTGCGGCTTAAAAATGGATAATCCCGTAGTGCCCGCAAGCGGCACTTTCGGATTCGGCGCGGAATTTAAGGATTTTTACGATATAAACATACTCGGCTCTTTTTCCTTTAAGGGCACAACAAGAGAACCGCGTTTCGGCAATCCCACGCCGAGAATAGCCGAATGCGCCGCCGGAATGATAAACGCCGTGGGGCTTCAAAATCCCGGAGTTCAGCACGTTATTGATTATGAACTGCCGGAAATGAAAAAATATTTTCACAAAAAAGTGATAGCGAATGTCAGCGGCTTTTCCGTTGATGATTACGCTTACACCTGCGAAATGCTTGATAAAGAAGAGCAGGTGGGCATACTCGAGGTAAACGTGAGCTGCCCCAACGTTCACGGCGGAGGTATGAGCTTCGGCACTCAGCCCGAATGCGCCGCCGAGGTCACAAGGGCGGTAAAAGCAGTCACCAAAAAGCCCGTTTTTATAAAGCTTTCGCCGAACGTTACCGATATAGTTGCAATCGCCAAGGCGTGCGAGGAGGCGGGCGCGGACGGTATATGCCTTATAAATACCCTGCTCGGTATGAGAATAGATATTAAGCGCAGAACGCCCGTTATCGCCAATAAGATGGGCGGTTTCAGCGGCGGCGCCGTGTTCCCGATAGCCGTCAGAATGGTTTATCAGGTCGCAAAGGCTTGCGATATCCCCGTAATGGGCTGCGGCGGTGTTTCCACCGCAAAGGACGTTATCGAAATGATGATGGCGGGAGCTTCCGCCGTTCAGGTAGGAGCCGCGAATCTTGTTGATCCGTATGCCTGCAAAAAGATAATCGAGACTCTGCCTGCCGAATGCGAAAAGCTCGGCATTGAGAGAATAAGAGATATAATAGGAGTGGTTGAGTAATGGGTAAGGATGTTATAATCGCCTGCGATTTCGGCGGCGCGGGTGAGGCTTTTGATTTTCTTGATAAATTCAAAGGCGAAAAAAGAAAGCCTTTTGTTAAAATCGGTATGGAGCTTTTCTATGCCGAAGGCCCTTCGATAGTAAGGGAAATTAAAAACAGGGGGCATAAGATATTTCTTGATTTAAAGCTGCACGATATTCCCAATACGGTAAAAAGAGCTATGGCGGTTTTATCCTCTCTTGACGTTGATATGACGAATCTTCACGCCGCCGGCACGATGGATATGATGAAAGCGGCGTTAGAGGGCCTTACAAGGCCGGACGGCACGCGCCCCATACTTATCGCCGTAACGCAGCTGACCTCCACAAGCGAGGAGAGAATGCGAAACGAATTGCTTATAAACGCCTCGATAAACGATACTATTGTAAAATACGCCCAAAACGCCAAGGCGGCGGGGCTTGACGGCGTCGTATGCTCTCCGCTTGAGGCCGGAATGGTAAAGAAAGCCTGCTCAAAAGATTTTCTGACGGTCACGCCCGGCGTTCGCTTTGCGGACGGTGAGATCGGAGACCAGGTAAGAGTTACCACTCCCGCGAGGGCAAAGGAAATCGGTTCCGATTATATCGTTGTCGGCAGGCCGATAACGAGGGCGGATGATCCCGTGGCGGCATACAGACGCTGCTGCGATGAATTTATAGGATAAGGAGAATTACGATGGAAGCGTACAAGAGAGAATTTATAGAATTTCTGCAAAGCGCCGGAGTGCTGAAATTCGGCGATTTCACGGCGAAAAGCGGAAGAAAGATACCTTATTTCATAAACGCGGGCGACATTAAAACGGGCGGGCAGATACAAAAGCTCGGCGAATTTTACGCCAAGGCGTATTTTGAAAGGCTCGGCAATAAAAATGCCGTTCTGTACGGCCCCGCGTATAAGGGAATACCGATAGCCGTTTCCGTGGCCGTCGCGCTTGCCCGCCACGGACTTGACCTGCCTTTTTTCTTCAACAGAAAAGAGGAAAAGGATCACGGCGAGGGCGGCGTTTTCGTCGGTTGTGTTCCGAAGAAGGGCGAGGAAATAGTTATCGTTGAGGACGTTATCACCGCCGGCACGGCGATAAGGGAAAGTATGGAGATACTCTCAAAAATCGACGGAGCGAAGGTCTCTGCCGTGTTCGTTATGGTAGACAGAAAAGAAAAAGGAAAAACCGAAAAATCGGCTATGGAGGAAATAAGCGGGGAATTTGGATTTCCCGTATATTCGGTAGTCGACGTTTATGATATAATCGAGTATCTTGAAGAGGACAAAGCAAACCGCGAAAATGTTGAAAGAATTAAAAAATATCTTGAAATAAACGGGGCAAAGGCGTGACCGAAAGGAGAAAAAATGAGGCATTTACTCGATACAACGGATCTCAGCGTTGAAGAGATAGACGAGATCGTGGCGCTTGCGCTTGATATTATTTCCGATGGGAAAAAGTACGCCCGTATCTGCGACGGAAAAAAGCTTGCCACACTTTTTTATGAGCCGAGCACAAGAACGAGGCTTTCGTTTGAGGCGGCGATGATGGAACTTGGGGGAAATGTTTTGGGCTTTTCCGAAGCGGGCTCAAGCAGCACCTCAAAGGGCGAAACGGTAAGCGACACCGCGAGGATGGTTTCCTGCTACGCGGATATAATCGCTATGCGCCATCCGCTTGAGGGCGCTCCGAGGGTTGCCGCGGCAAAGAGCGCCGTACCCGTTATCAACGCGGGAGACGGCGGGCACAGCCACCCGACGCAGACGATGACCGATCTACTCACCATATTCCGTGAAAAAGGGCGCTTTGAGAATCTTACGGTGGGGCTCTGCGGAGATCTCAAATTCGGCAGAACGGTTCACAGTCTGATAAAGGCGATGTGCCGCTATAAAAATATAAAATTCATTCTTATATCCCCGAAAGAACTTTCGGTTCCCGATTATATAAAAACGGATTATCTTGAGAAAACGGGTAAGGAATATTCCGAAACGGAAAATATGGAAGAAGTAATGCCGCGGCTTGATATACTGTATATGACGAGGATTCAGCGCGAACGCTTCTTCTCCGAAGATGAATACCTGAAGCATAAGGACGCTTTTATTCTTGACACGGACAAGC
The DNA here is from genome assembly GCA_947623505.1 of uncultured Clostridia bacterium. GTDB lineage: Bacteria > Bacillota > Clostridia > Oscillospirales > Acutalibacteraceae > Eubacterium_R. Next base: position 43,162 of record CANQGT010000010.1, read on the forward strand.
TGAAAAACGCCAAGAGCGACCTTACGATAATGCACCCGCTGCCGCGTGTAAACGAGATAGATCCCGAGGTGGACAATGATCCGAGGGCTAAATATTTCGAGCAGGCTCTTAACGGCAAATATATACGTATGGCGCTTATCATAACGCTGCTTAAATGGGGAGGCAGGCTTTAATGAAAATAGATAAGATAGAAAACGGTATCGTGCTCGACCATATCCGCGCTGGCAACGGTATGCGGGTATATGACGCTCTCGGGCTCAACGGACTTTCCTGCCAGGTGGCGGTAATTCAAAACGCAAAATCGGAAAAGCTCGGTAAAAAGGATATTATTAAAATAAACGAACTGATAGATATTAACCTTGACGTTTTGGGCTTTATTGACGACAATATTACCGTGAACATTATAAAAAACGGCAAGGCGGAAAAGAAGAAAGTGACTTTGCCGAAAAAAATCGTAAACGTTGTAAAATGCCCGAATCCCCGCTGCATCTCGAATAACGAGAATATACCGTATGAATTTGAGCTTACCGACGGCAATGGTACTTACCGCTGCGTTTACTGCGAAACAAAGGCGAACCGATAAGGCGAAAATAATCTAAATAAGGCTTAAAAGAAAAATCCGAACGGTGTTCCGCTCGGATTTACTGTTGTTTAGAAATTACTTTTTTATATCGTCCCACGCAATGCCGTTTATATAGAATAACTCGTCAAATGTATAGCGATCTGTTTCGTCCTTTGAATGTTCGGGATACCACACCTGAGCAAAAAACGGATTAGTTTTCGCTACGGCGTTGTAATTCCATTCTTTATACGGAACAAAGCATTCGGGGCACCAATGTCCGCCGAACAGGATAAGCGCGGGGCTTGCCTCAAATTCGGCTCCGCAGCTTCCGCATTTCCATTTTAGCTTGGCGGCCGTGTTTCCCTTTTCCATTTTTTCCGAAAGGCATTCTCCGCCCCTGAATTTTGCGGCAGTTTTCATATCCTCAATATCAAGCTCCGATTCGCTTTTGCTTTCGTCGTAGCCGTGATCGAGCCTAAAAGCTTCCGCCGCTTTGCCGCTTTTGTCAAATTGCATTATTTCAAAATCGTCCCAGCTCTGCGGCAACGCCTCAAATTCCTCTATGGAGCCGAAAAAGGAGTTTACGCGCGGTTCGATTTTCTTATCCGTCCAGTAAAGCGTTCCGAAATTTTTTGTTGAGGCAACCGCTTTCATAATCGGCTTTGTGAAAGTCGCAACAACGTCCTTTGATATGCTTCTCGCCAGCTTGAACTGATAATCAAGCTGTGCCGCAAGGTCGCGGAAATAATCTCTTACAGGCACATTCTCGCGGAAGTGGAGATATTCCTCCAGCTTGTCGCCGTCCGAGAAAAACTGTCCGTGAAAGTTTTTAGTCGCAAACCAGTTCGGGTTAAAGATTTTTTCCGGCTTAGAAAGGCCGAGCGTATCGAGCATAATGACAATAAATTCATAATTTGAAAGCCTGTATTCTTCGCCCGAGCTCACATTGTAAAAATGATTCCAGAAATCTTTGCCGAGCCGTCCTGCGCCGTCCTCAAGGACAAGGTTGCAAAGAACTCTGCCGGAATCCTCCTGAGTGCACCATTCAAGAACCCCGTTCAGCGGTATATGAAACATTATAGGATCGAGCCTTTTTAAAATTTGGGGATAAAGTATTCCCGTCTGCCTTAAAACCACCCAATTTTTAATTCCGCTGTCAACAAAAATGCGTTCGGCTATCGTTTTTGAAACGGCGTAATGGTCATAGACGGAAATCTTTATGGGATCGCCGCATCTGCCCCAGTGTATAGGGTAATTTCTGCTGCCCGTCTGCGCGACGGAACCGACGTAGCAGACCTTTACCGCGTCCGGATTATCTTGCGCGAGCACAGCCTTGCATATGTTTTCCGCCGCTGTGATGTTCGTTTTTTGGGTAAGATAAGGCTTCATATCGGCGGCGGGGGATACGAGTCCGCCGACGTGCAAAACGTAATCCGCTCCCGTAACGCCCTCAAGCACGCTGTCATAATCCAGCAGATCGCCCCATATAATCCTAACGTTGGGCTTGCTTATAAGAGAAGTAAGCGCGCTTACGTTTTTGGCGCTTTTGCGCGCAAGTATTTTTATGTTTATCCTGTTAGGATATTTTAGCATTTCCTTAACGGCCGCTTGGCCCATCGTTCCGGTTCCGCCGGTAATGAAAACTGTTTTTCTTGCCATTAAAATAAATCTCCCTGCGGTTTATTGCGGTAAAATTATAAACTAATTATAAACTGATTTCAACAGTATTGGCTGTCTATTTTGTGAACTTTTTTTGAATTTTCGGTTTACTCTTTTTATCTAAATTTATATTGACAAGCGCATACGCTTGCGCTATTATAAATACGAAACGAATATCTTATCAAGAGTGGCTGAGGGACAGGCCTTATGACGCCACAGCAACCTGCCTTCGCAAGGTGCTAATTCCTGCGGTATTGCCGAAAGATGAGTTGATCTGTGCGCGCGCTCATATCGGTGTGCGCTTTTTTACGCGTATCACGTTTTTGAAGGGAGAATAATACATATGTCTAAATTTTTATTTACGAGCGAATCGGTCACAAAGGGGCACCCCGATAAAATATGCGATCAGATTTCTGACGCGATACTCGACGCTATGCTCGAACAGGACGAAAACAGCCGTGTCGCCTGCGAAACCACCTGCACGACGGGGCAGGTGCTTGTTATGGGCGAAATCACCTCAAAGGCGCAGGTGGATATTCCCGCTATCGTAAGAAAAACTATTTGCGATATCGGGTACGACGACGGCGCTAAGGGCTTTGACGGCAATAACTGCGCCGTTCTCGTCGCTCTCGATAAGCAGAGCGCGGATATAGCGATGGGAGTTGACGCATCTTATGAACTTAAAAATTCCGAAGATGACAAATATAATCTCAACGGAGCGGGCGATCAGGGTATGATGTTCGGTTACGCCTGCGACGAGACGAAGGAGCTTATGCCTATGCCGATAAGCCTTGCCCACAAGCTGGCGAAAAAGCTTACCGAGGTCAGGGAAAACGGAACGCTTCCTTATCTCTATGCCGACGGTAAAACGCAGGTTACCGTGGAGTATGACGACGGAAAACCCGTGAAAGTAACGGCGGTGGTGGTATCGAGCCATCACAGCGCAAGCGTCTCTCTTGAAACACTTCGCGAAGATATAATAGAAAAGGTCATAAAAACAACTATTCCCGCGGAGCTTATGGATGAAAGCACCGTGATTTACGTAAATCCGACGGGGCGTTTCGTTATAGGCGGCCCGCAGGGTGACAGCGGTCTTACAGGCAGAAAGATAATCGTTGATACATACGGCGGCTATGCACGCCATGGCGGCGGCGCTTTCAGCGGCAAGGATCCCACGAAGGTGGACAGAAGCGCCGCGTATGCCGCACGCTGGGTCGCTAAAAACGTGGTGGCGGCCGGCCTTGCCAAAAAGTGCGAGATCCAGCTTGCCTACGCGATAGGCGTCGCGAAGCCCGTTTCCGTTATGGTGGATACGTTTGGAACGGGCGCCGTTTCCGATGAAAAAATCGCAGAAATAATTAAAAAAGTCTTTGATCTGCGCCCCTCCGCCATTATTGACAGGCTTGATCTCAGAAAGCCGATATATAAACAGGTTGCGGCTTACGGCCATATGGGCAGGGAAGACCTCGGCGTTTCGTGGGAAAAACTCGATATGGTTGATGAAATCAAAAAATACATATAACGCATAATATCTAAGTATATAAAAAGCCGTCCGAGGTGAAGCCTCCGACGGCCATTTGATTTTTTAAAATGTTTTGCCTTTAAAGTTTTTTGTCCTTATCAAGCGCTCTGTCCACGGCTTTGTGAACGGCGCTTTCAAAGCCGTCCGCCTGAAGCGATGCGATGCCCTCGATTGTCGTTCCGCCCGGCGAGCATACGCTGTCTATCAGCTCAAACGGATGCGCGCCGCTTTCAAGTATCATTTTGGCGCTTCCCGCCACGGTTTGGGCGGCTATTTTAAGCGCGGTATCCTTGCTCAGTCCATTTTTTACCCCCGCTCTCGCAAGAGCATCGGTAAACATATACGCAAACGCAGGCCCGCAGCCCGCTATAACGCCGAATATCGGAAAACTGCTTTCCGGCAGCTCCGATATTTCTCCGATGGCTCCGAATATCTTTTCTATTTTCTTTTTTTCACTTTGCGTAACAAGTGAGTTAGCGCAGTAAGCGCAGCAGGCCGCGCCGACCTTGGCGTTTATATTCGGCATTACACGGACTATCTTATTGTCCTGCGAAAGAGTCTCCCTAATAAACGATATGGTTTTGCCTGCCGCAATGGAGATTAACACGGCGTTCTTTTCACGAAGTTTTATATTTATTTTGTTAAGCACCGAAACAAGCGCGTTGGGCTTTACCGCGAGAACAACGTAGTCGCAAATATCCGTCAGTTCGTTTGCGTCGGCGCAAACGGTTATTCCGTATCTCGCGGCCGCGTTTTCCGTTGCCGCGGGGGAAACGTCGTAAGCATACACGTCATCGGCGCTTACCGCCTTTGATTCGATTATGCCTTTGATTATTGCCGAGGCCATATTGCCGCAGCCTATGAATCCTATTTTCATTTAAAATTCCTCCGTTTTTGATTTCGGTAATATACTTCCACGCCGTATGGCGATTATCAGGCTTTTTTCAGCCTGATGTATTTTTCTTTTGTGGCGTTGCCGCCCCTTATATGGCGCTCCGCCTTGTTTTCCTGCAAAACCCGCTCAACTTCGTCGTAAAGGCTTCTGTCAAGCTCGTGCAGGCGTTTCGTTACGTCTATATGTACGGTGGATTTGCTTATCCCGAAAACCGTTGCCGCCTGCCTTACCGTCGCGCCGGTGTCTCTTATATAGCGCCCTATTTCAACACATCTTTTCTCAACATTACCGTTCAAGTGGTTCACCGTCCTTGGTAATATATATTGAAAAGCGCGGCGGATTATAACAATATTAAAATCTTAATCGGCGTTTTAAAAATAACGTCTTTATTTTAAAAGCGAGCTTATAAGATTATAGAGCGGAACAAGCGCTATCGGCATAAATACGGCCGGCAGATAATTCATTACTTTCAGTTTTTTTATACCCGTAAGGTCAAGTCCGAGCGCGAATATCAAAAGGCTACCGGCGCACACCATTTCGTTCACGACTTCCTGCGTGAGCAGAGGAGCCGCCGCGCCCGAAAGCAAAACGAGACCTCCCTGAAAAACCAGCACGAACAGCGCGGCCGCCGTAACGCCGATACCGAGCGAGCTCGCAAGCACAAAGCTTGAAATCAAATCAAGTATGGATTTAATGAATATCATCTTGTTGTCGCCGTTAAGCCCGGCTTCAAGGCTTCCGACTATCGTCATGGAGCCTATGCAGAATACGAGGCAGGCCGTAACAAATCCCTGCGCAAAGCTGCCCGCCGGCGAATCGTCTTTTTTCAATTTGTTTTCGATTTTCAGACTGAGCGCGTTGAAACGGCGGTCTATATCTATCCATGTTCCGAGCAAAACTCCGGCAACGGTTGAAAGAATAAGCACAATAGTGTTTTTGCCCTGAAGCGTTCCGCTTATTCCTATGTATATCGTGCAAAGCCCGATGCCCTTCATCAGCCCGTCCTTAAATCTTTCGGGTATTCCCTTTTTCAGCAGCAGCCCCAAAACAGAGCCTATAATCACCGTCGCCGTGTTTACGGCAACGCCTATCAGTCCCGCCATATTGTTCCTCCGTTCAGTAGGTTTCCCGATAATACGGCAAAAAAATTAAGTGCCTGGCGTATTTACATATCAAGTAATTTTATGCTATAATTTAATAAACCGCAAGCCTTTATATATTATAACAAAACGGAGGGGCTTTTCAATATGCTTTATCAATTAAAAAAAGATAATTACAAAAATTTTAACGTGTTTTCGGAAAATCTCAATATGCCCCGCGCTTATTTTATTCCTTTTTCAAGTCCCGAAGAGCTTGAAAGCACGGATATTAGAACGGAACGCTATTCTTCCTCAATGGTGGGCGTGCTTTCAGGCGAGTGGAATTTCAAGTATTACGCCAAGCGTTCCGATATCCCCGATGAGTTTGACAGCGATTCCGAGGAGCTCGACACGGTGCGTGTTCCCTCTATGTGGCAGTTTACGGGATATGAAAAGCCGTATTATATCAACACAAGGTATCAGTTTGCTCCCGATCCGCCGAATTTCCCCGAGGACTGCCCCGCGGGCGTATATCTCAAGAAATTTATAATCGACGATGTCAACGGCAGTTACAGCCTTGCGTTTTTGGGAGTTGCGGGTTCTCTTGACGTTTTTGTAAACGGCGGTTATGTGGGCTACAGCGAGGGCAGCCATAATACGGCGGAATTTGATATTTCGGGATTTTTGAGAGACGGTGAAAACGAAATCGCAGCCGTAATACATAAATGGTGCAGCGGAACGTATCTTGAATGCCAGGATATGTTCAGAAACAATGGCATTTTCCGCGACGTTCTGATATATCACACGGGCCCCAATTCAATTTATGATTTTGAGGTAAAGACGAAGTATAACGAGGACGGCTCCTATATGCTCGACGTTATACCGACGTTTAAAATAAGGGACGAAGTGGCGTTCAAAGCCGAATTGAGAGACGGCGAAAAGGAAATCGCCTCAAAAGAAATAAAAATATGCCTCGGAAAAACGGACAAAATAACTTTCGACGTGCTTGACGTTGAGGAGTGGAGCGCCGAGATTCCGAAGCTGTATAACTTGTATCTTTCCATTGTAAAAGACGGCGAGGTTCAGGAAATAATCAGAAAGCGCATAGGCTTCAGGCACGTTGAAATAAGAAGAAACATCTTTTATTTCAACAACAAAAGAATAAAGCTTTTAGGCGTAAATCACCACGATACCGATCCGAAAGCGGGCTATGTTCTTTCCGTTGCGGATATGGAAAGGGACGTTAAGCTGTTTAAGGAATATAATGTCAACTGCGTTCGCACTTCGCATTATCCTCCCGATCCGATTTTTCTCGATCTCTGCGATGAGTACGGCGTTTACGTGGTGGACGAGGCCGATATAGAGGCTCACGGTGTCGGTGAGATAAAAAAGCCCAATCTTATCAGCAACGATTTGAAATGGAAAGAGCATTATCTTGACAGGGTAAGCCGTATGTTCCAGCGCGATAAAAACAATCCCTGCGTCGCTATGTGGTCTTTGGGCAACGAGGCGGGCGGATACAGATGCCAGGATTACTGCTATAAATATCTAAAAAGCAATTCTTCTATACCCGTTCATTACGAGGGCGCTTGCCGCACATCGCGTTGGTCTTACGATGTGCATTCGGAAATGTATACTTCTCCCGCTATGTGCGAAAGGATAGCATACGGCAAACCGCTGCCGTCAAAATATTTTAAAAAGCCGTTTTTCCTTTGCGAATACGCCCACGCAATGGGTGTCGGAGCGGGTGAACTTGAAAGATACGTAAACATATTTTATTCGGGCGATATTATGATGGGCGGCTGCATATGGGAATTTGCCGACCACGCCGTTTATCACGAAAACGGACCGTATAAATACACATACGGCGGCGATCACGGCGAGCGCAGGCACGACGGCAATTTCTGCGTTGACGGCCTCTTTTTCCCGGACAGAACCCCACATACGGGCGCTTTGCAGATGAAAAACTGCTATCGCCCGATAAGAGCGAGATTAAAGGAAAAAAACGTTTTTGAATTTACAAATAAAAATTATTTTAAAACAGTCCGCTGCACGCTTAAATATTCCGTCCTTTTGAACGGCAGGGAGCTCGCCACGGGAAATGAAGAACTTGAGATCGAGCCGACGCGCGCAGTTACAAAGCAAATAGAATACGAGGCCGAGGAGCATACTGTAATCGTCTTTACTTATCTTGACGGCGATTTTGAAATCGCGCGGGAGCAGATAATACTGAGCGATGAATACGCGGCTCAAAAAATAGCTTCGGCAAAAGCGCCGCAGGTCGCAGAAAATGAGCAAAAGCTCATTATTACTGGCGATAATTTTGAGATAATATTCAACACCGCGAGCGGTATTCTTGAAAGCTATATTTATAACGGCTCGCAGATGTTCAACCGGATGCCGTTCGGAAAGGCGAGGGGATTTGTTCCCGAACTTTACAGAGCGCCTATTGATAACGACAGGAATATTGAGAGAAAATGGAAAGCCAAAGGGCTTGACGACCTCTGTTTTGAGCTTTTGCCCTCAGGCTTCAGCTACAGCGTTGACGGCAGCTGCGTAACGCTGAACGCGGGCTTCGCGCTCAGAACCGCGAAATGCGGGCGGGCGGGTAAATTCACCGTTGAATACAGGATTTACGGCGGCGGTGAGATAAAGGTATTTTTCAAATACGAAAAGCTGAAATTTATCAATGTTCCGAGGCTCGGCGTTACTCTTGAAATGCCGAAACGCTTTGATAATGTGGAATATTTCGGGTACGACAGAATGAGCCTTTCCGATTTCAAGGAGCAGGCCGTTTACGGAATTTCAAGGCATAAGGTCTCAGAAATGCACGAAAAATATATAAAGCCGCAGGAGAGCGGTATGCGTTACGGCACATATTATGCCGTTGTTACGGACGGTGATGGCGCAGGTCTCAAATTCGAGAGCGAAAAGCCGTTCGTGTTTAACGCCAATCATTTTACAACCGCTCTTTGCGCAAAGGCTTCGCATGCGGAGGATCTTAAAGAATTTGATACCACGGCGGTTCATATAGACGGCTTTATGATGGGCGCGGGCTCAAATTCCTGCGGCCCGATGCCCGACGCTAAAGACAGAATGAGGCGCGTTGACGCTTTTGAATACGGCTTCACCGTTTTTCCCAAGGGTGGAGAAAATGTATAGAATAGGCACGGATATAGTCCTTATATCGCGAATGGAAAAAAGCCTCAAAAGGGAATCCTTCAAAACTGCCGTTTTCAGTGAAGAGGAAATGGGGTTTTGCAAAAAAGCGGAGAGCTTTGCCGGCGTTTTCGCCGCTAAAGAGGCGTATCTGAAAGCCCTCGGCACGGGGATAGACCGTAAGCTTAATACAATAGAGATATGCAAAGACGAAAGGGGAAAGCCCAATATCAAGGGCGTGGAAAATTCCGACGTTTCCATCAGCCATGACGGCGATTACGCTATCGCCACCGTGATTTTGTGGGAGTAAATATGAAAATTCTTACGGCAAAAGAAATAGGCAGAGCGGAGCAAAAGGCTTTTGAAAAGTATTTTACCGAGGCTCAGCTTATGAAAAGAGCGGGCGTGGAATGCTCAAAGGTCATAATCAAGAAGTATTCCGGGCTTATAAATAATCAAAGGGTGCTCATCCTCTGCGGAAAGGGCAAAAACGCGGGGGACGGATTTGTTATCGCAAAGCAGTTGCTTTCCTGCGGCGCGATGCCCGTTATAGTCTTGTGCGCGGGCGAGCCCTCGATAGCCGAGCCTTTGCAATATTTCAATGAAGCGGTTGAAAGCGGCGTAGAGGTCGTTGATTTCAAGAAAGCCGACCTTAACTGCGTTCTTATTATCGACTGCGTTTTCGGCACGGGCTTTCACGGAGAAGTCAAGGCTCCGTTTGACGAAGTAATAACCGCCGTAAATCAAAGCGGCGCAGCGGTCGTTTCCATAGACGTTCCGAGCGGTACGAACGCCACAACGGGCGAAGCGGAGCTCGCCGTCAAAGCAAATTTAACAATAGCGATTTCCACGCTCAAATACTGCCATATACTTCCGCCCGCAAACGAGTTTTGCGGTAAAACGGTGACGGTGGATATAGGCATACCCGAGGACTGCTATAACGGAAATTATCCGCAAACTATAACAAAGTCCTTCGTTAAATCCTGCTTTAAAAAGCGCGCGGTAAATTCAAATAAGGGGGATTTCGGCAGGCAGCTAAACGTCTGCGGCAGTTATAATATGCCCGGCGCGGCGGTCATTTGCGCTAAGGCGGGGCTTAAAACGGGCGTTGGTCTGTTGAAATGCGCGTTCCCTAAATCGGCTTATCCCGCTCTGACCGCTAATCTTACCCAATGCGTTTTTGCTCCGATGAGCGAAAACGAAAACAAAACATTTTCTATGGGCGCCCTTACATCTCTTTTGGAGGAGGTAAAATGGGCGGACTGCGTTGCTCTCGGCTGCGGCATCGGCAATAACGACGATACGCAGGTGCTCTGCAATCAGATAATCAGAGAAAGTGAAGTCCCAGTCGTTCTCGACGCGGACGGTATAAATTCAATTCTTTTGAATATAGATGTTTTAAGAGAGTCAAAAGCTCAGCTTGTTTTAACTCCGCACCCCGGTGAGATGGCGCGCCTGATAAACGAGGATATCTCCTATGTCCAAAGCCATAGGATAGAGTGCGCTAAAGCCTTTGCCAAGGATTACGGCTGCGTGCTCGTTCTTAAAGGGGCGAACACCGTTGTTACGGACGGAGCGGAGGTTTTCGTCAACACCAACGGCAACGCGGGTATGGCTATGGGCGGAACGGGGGATATGCTCACGGGTATGACTGCCTCTCTTACAGCGCAGGGGCTCTCTCCTCTCTGCGCGGCGGCTTGCGCCGTGTATATTCACGGCTTTTGCGGCGATATTGCCGCAAAGGAAATAAGCCAAAGGGGAATGACCACGGACGATATGCTTGAGCTTTTGGGCGCCGTGATGGGCGAATTTGAATAACGGAATGATTATTTGAAACGAGTTATATTCCTGCTGCTGTCGGCGGCGGTTATTTTGGCAGGATGTAAAATGAAAACCTACAATCCCATAATAACCGATTTTGACCAACGGGCAACGGTTACGGCAGGGGATTTTTCTTATGAATGTAATATCGTGCGGGGGCAGGGAACAGTCACCGTTACGGCTCTTTCCACAAACGCGCGGGGCGCGGTAATTACTTACAACGGTAAAAGCGCAGCTTTCAGCTATCTCGGTATGGATTATGAAATAGAAAGCTCCGAAATAGATTCCACCAACCCCGCGAAGGCAATATACGAAGCGTTTGAGGCGGTGTGCTCTCAGCCCGAAAAGGTTTCACGCACAAAGGACGGCTTTAGGTACGACGGAAAAACCGCCCTCGGCGAATTTACTCTGCTTCAAAATGACGATGACAGCTATAAATCGCTCTTTTTTAAGGACACTGATATAAAAATCATTTTTAAATAATAAATAAACGAGCCGCTCTGTTTCGCAGGCGGCTCAATGTTTCTGCTGATTTTGATACAAACAGAAATTTTTCAAAAAAAAGCAATCTATACAGCTTTTTTACAACGAAAAAACACAAAATCAGGACGGTGTATCGTTCCGCCAAACATATCCGGATACTGCATTCTCATTTCATCAGATATATGTGATTCCTGACATTCTTCGATGATAAAACCGGATTTGATTATCGAATTCAGCAGACCGGAAAAGGTTCTATGGTAAAGTTCATAATCATCCACTACCCATTTTATTTTTCTGCGCCCTTCCACGAAATAGTTGCTGATATTTGCATATAAACGCTCTCCTGATTCCGAGCGGGTGTATCTGTCATAGGTTCCGTCATATGCCGTTGCCATTGGATGGGACATACTGAAAACAAGTTGTGCCTCTTCTTTCATCAACATGGAAATGTTCTTCAATAGAGTATCAAAATCTTCAACATAATCAAATACCAAAGAACTTGTGACCAGATCAAACTGCCTACCTATATGGTCAATATCTTCCATTGCCATCTGTTGATAGGTAATATTACATGCCTTGTTGTGTGCTCTTGCGTATTCCAGCATTTTTTCGGAAATATCAATTCCCAGAACTGACGTGGCACCCATTTCGGAATACTGTTTTGCATGCTGCCCCATGCCGCAGCCGATATCCAAAATCTCTTTTCCTTGCAGGTCAGGAAGCATGGAAAGAAGAATAGGAGTTTCAATACAATCATTAAAATTGATTTTGTTACTCCTGATCTTCTCAAAGTTCTCAAAGAAAACCTCATTGTCGTAGATGTTTTGTTTTGACATACCTATATCCTCCTTAATCCGTCGATTTACCGGACTCAACCCACGATTTCTAATATATTTAATCAAAAATGGGAATAAAGCCACTCTCCGCATACACTTTACACCGCAAGCGAAAACTTACACCGCATAGGCGCGCTTTTGGGTTTTTCTCTGCCTTGTATCAAACTCTGCAAGATTATATCTATGTTTCTGCCGATTTTGATACAAAAATTGGCAACGAGAGATTTAATTTCAGATCATTTGCGCGCATCGAGATGTTAGATCAGGTATAGAGAATACGGCGCATCTTTCATATTTCCCTCATAATCTCGATATTGCAGCCCATACCGTTTGAATGTTGCACTTTCAATCAACTTTTTCGTGAGTTCGGGAACATCATCTCTTGATAAAGCATCTTCTATATTCAACCATATAACTTCACTGTTCTCATCATTATCCGACCGCGGTTTGCCGGAAATATAATCTGCATAAAACACAATGTACCAGTCATGCATATTAAAGCGAATGCCTATTATATGAAGCGGTTCTATTTCTATGTTTGTTTCTTCCATATATTCGCGCTTCAGTACCTGTTGAGGTGTTTCACCATAATTCACATAACCGCCCGGTATGATCAACATACCCTTTCCGTTACCGTATGTATGACGAACAAGCAACACCTGATTATCCTTTATCACAACGCCTGCAACGCTTTGTCCCCAATTTGTATTTTTGTTATTCATAGTAGGTCTCCTTTTTCTGCCGATTTTGATACGGCGGGGGAAATCATATTTTTCCGGATCAATTGATCACTTTATATCTCATACGAACATATGAATCACAAAGCGGTGTGCATTCGATAAGTTTCAACGCGCTTAATCCGGGAAGCTCGCTTTCGCAAGTCAGAGAATGCCCGTCTATCAGCGTGGAAGTGTCTTTTCCGCCGATAAGAATCGGCGCAACGATGATATCAACATAATCAAGCAGCTTTTCTCTTAAAAGCAATTCGTTTACAGTTCCGCCGGATTGTATTGTCAACCGTTCACATCCGAAATCCGATTTCAGCCGCTTAAACGCTTCCCGCAGGGATACTCGCTCCTGTGCAAGGATATGCAGATTATTTTCCTCAACGGAAAACGCGGGATGATCCTTATTTGAAGTAATCAACACACATTCTTTCGCCAAGGCGCAGAAATAACGAATCCCATGCGCTGTCAGGTGGCTGTTGTCTAAAAGAACAAAAGATACCGGGGTTTTCTCGGGCATCTCTTTTTGATTTACGCCTACTTTTGCCTGAACTCTGCCGGTATTGAATGACCAGAGATCGGTTGTCCTCTCAATTTCGTAGTACTGATGCAGCCCTTCCTTCACTCCGTCTATCTTTGGGAAGTCTTTATCTACATCCATTTCGTCCGTAGAGCCGGTACTGATCTTCCCGTCTAAAGACATTAACAAAAATAAAGTGGTTATCGGTCTGTCCATTAGTTATCCTCCTCATTACAGATTAGCCGAGTGAACATGCTCGGTTTTAATAAATCCTATCACAAAAATATGAGTAAATCTACCGATATAAGCCCTCGGTACATAATTTATACCTCAAGTAAAAACTACACCGCAAAGGCGCACTTTTGGGCTTTTCTCGGCGTTGTATCAAACTCTGCAAGATTATATCTATGTTCCTGCTGATTTTAATACAATGTTTATTTATCAATCGCAATGCAGTTATTCGCTCAAAAATTCGAGCTGTCATGATAGGAACGCAGGCAAAAATCCCCGTTTCTTGGCTTCATTTATTAAATGCGGTTGGATATCAGGATATGTCCATCTTTCCGGTAGTTCATCCAGCATCGCGATTTCCTCAATTTCACTATGTAACTCTTTTTCAAAAGACTCGATATCGGCAAAAAACAACATACCGAAGGTTTCCTCGCCATCAAAATTATCAGGTGCTGTAACAGAATACACGCAAATAGGTTTTATTTCAAATTTTATAGCGCCGGTTTCTTCATAGAGTTCCCTCTTCGCTGTATCGATAATATTTTCTCCCGGTTCCCTATGACCTCCGGGGATTTCCCATGTATCTCTATCTTTATGCTTGCAGAAAATGTACTGACCCTGTGCCTTGGATATAATAACTGCAAACTTAAGCAATTCATCATCTACGCTTTCATAAAATTTAACCTCTGTCATCCAAGCCTTTCCTCCTACCTCTTCTTTCATTTGTTACGGTCGAACGTTTCAACGTGAAAACCTATACCCAAACGGCAGCATACACCGCAAAGGCGCACTTTTGGAGGCTTTCCTCCGCCTCGTATCAAATTCTGCAAGATCATATATGTATTTCGCGATTTTGATACAAGAGGAAATTTTAGTCTCTGTTGCCCGCCTTGATAAATGCAGATTTATACATTTTCAAGCAGCCGACAGCGCAATTCATATAAGGCTGTTTTGTTTGAATCCCAAGTCAGGCGCGCCATAGCGTCCTCATAACTCAGCCACTCGCTGCCGATGTGTTCATGGGAAAGCTTTATGTCCGAAACACATTCAAACGCGAAGTTATATTCGGGAATAACATAGGTGTTCTTTGGCCAATATTTCCGATGCCTTTCCGCGATAACATCCACGGGAAGATATGCCATGGATGTCAGCTCTATAATACCGTTTGTTTTTATTCCGGCTTCTTCCGAAATTTCTCTTACCGCCGCCTCCGTCGGCGTTTCATCTTCTTCACCGCCGCCGGCAACAAACTGCCACTGATCAAAATCCGAGCGACGCAAAACACAAAACTGCATCTCTCCCGACGCTGTTTTCCTGTAAGGAATCGCCAATATCTGAAACGCTGCTCTCATACTGTAAAACCTCCAAACCCGTTATCTTAAAACGGAAATTTTCTTGATTATAGCGCAAAAATATAAATATATCATAAAAATATTATAAAAGTCAACGATAATTATTAGGAAAGCTGAGACAAATCAAAAACATATTCAACAGCAGGGTAGGATCTGCCCGACAGGTTTACGGTGCTGTTGCTCTTTAATTTGCCACCCATTTTTTCATAGAATTTTCTTGCGCTCGCGTTTTTCTCAAAAACGCAGAGGCTCATAATTGTGTATCCGCGGCAAACAAGCTTCTTAACGGTGTATTTAAACAGCGTTGTTCCGATTCCCCATCGCTTTAAATCGGGGCGAACATAGATTTCCCGAATTTCGCAGCCGAGCTTCACACTATCGGTATGACTGCCCGGCGAAATTCTGCAAAAGCCCACTATATTGCCGTCTGTTTCGGCAACGATAAAAGATGATAACGGGTATTTCATCAGCAGGGCGGACTGCTTCTCCACAGATAGAGCATCAAGATATTCATCGTCAACTATTCCGCGATATGCGGCTTGCCAACCCTCAACCTTGATTTTCGCGATTGATTCAATATCGCTTTCTTGCGCAAATCGGCATATCATTTTCACAAAATCTCCTCATCAATGATTGAACATTTTTTGATACAAAAAGAAAAGCATATTTCATTTCTTTATTAATTAGTCGAACGGAAAAGTTATTCTTGTTTCACAGCTTTTTACTGAAACAGATAATACGATTTGCCTCCGCAAAGCCCATTTTTAGATGAAATTTCAAGCTGTCGTCATTATTTATTTCACAATCGCTTGCAAATTCCGCACAGCCTTTGGCTTTTGCCCAATTCTGACATTCGATCAAAAGCCGAGACGCAAATCCCGAACGGCGAAATTCCTCCCGCACAAAAATGCCTTCCAAATACCCCACAGGGCTTGTTTCAGTGCCCTCTACATAGTCATACCGAAGCTGACATTGCGCAAATCCAACGGGCAAATTATCCTGATACGCGATAAAGCAGGCGGCATTATCACTGCCTAACAAATCCGTGAATGAATCCGTCAATTCCGAAATCGTACTGTCCCACATTTTAACGGCTAACTCCGCCAAATCTGCCGCCTCTGATTTTGAGGCTCGTTTGATTACCATTATTCCTTTTCCTCCAAAATCCAAATTTTCATAGTTTAGAAAAGTAACAAGCCATACCGCAAAACGCACTTTTCAATTTTCCTCTGCCTTATGTAAAACTCCGCAAATTATATCTTGTTTTACCGATTTTGATATAAGCGGGTGGTTTCACGTTGCGTTTTGACCGTTAAAAGCTGTTCTCAATCTAATTAAGCCATTGAATAAAAGCGGTCTTGTCCGAACTGTTATATCCCGCGTTGGCGTAAAACCGCAAAGTCGCCTCACTTTTTGATCCTGTAAGCAGCATCATTTTATAGCAGTTTTCTCTTTCCGCGATTTTCTTAGCGTAATTTAAACATTCGGTCGCGTATCCCTTTTTTCTGAAATCCCTGTGAGTAACAACGTTTTCAACCAAAGCGTAAGGCCTTATATTTCTTGTCAGATTGGGGATTATTACGCATACGCAGGAAGAAACGATCTTTCCGCCGATTTCTTCAACGATAATATGATGATTTTTATCATTGATAATCTCTTTCCATGTATTTTTCAAATGCTCCGTAATTTCGGGGACGGAATCCTCGTGCAGAAATAAATACAATTCCAACAGTTCCCGCAATTCGTTTTCTCTGATTTCTCTTACCATAACACACCTCAATAAATTTGCCTTAAAGACAATATCCGTAATTCTCAATCGCTCTTATCATAAAAGCTTGAATAAATCTGCCGACTGCCGATTTAGATACAAGCGGGCGACTCCTCACTTCCGCGTCGGGGGGGTGGGGAGTTTTCTGTTTGTTATTTTCGATAAACGGAAATTTATTTCAATTTCGCTTTATAAAACCTTTACGGCTTATGTTATAGGCATCCGCATAATGCAGACGATATTATCCGAAATTATAAGGTATATATCGTTTTACGGCGTATGCTTTTCAACGTATTCCTTTACCGCTTTGAAGCTTTCGGCGCTTATAACGTGCTCTATGCGGCAGGCGTCCTCAACAGCGGTTTGAGAATCAACGCCCAACGCGATAAGCCAGTTTGATATGGTGGTATGCCTTTCATACATCGTTTGGGCAATTTGCAGCCCGCTGGGCAGCAGGGAGATAAACCCGCTGTTATCTATCTCTATATATCCGTTTTCACGCAGATTTTTCATTGCAACGCTTACGCTCGGCTTTGAAAATTCAAGCTCATTTACTATGTCTATGGAGCGGACAAGGCCTTTTCTGTTTTTCAGTATAAGTATGGTTTCCAGATAGTTTTCTGCCGATTCCTGAATTTTCATTCGGTTTATCTCCTTTCCGATTTTCGATATTTTTCAATATTATTAACATTATAGCACATTTTTCCCGATATTTCAAATAATTAGTAAAAAGAAACGGAGTGTATCTCTTTGCTGTTTATATGTCACATCAAATGTAAAAGGGGAGGGGTTTCGCATATGATTTCCTTTATAGCCTCACCTTGAATAGGTGAGCCGAAGAGGTGAAAGAACATATCTGAAAAAACAAGCCTTCCCTGTGCAAGGTTATGGCAAGCGAACAACCCCACCTCCTCTCCGCCTTCCCTGTGTAAGGGAAGGTGTTGAGCGTAAGCGAAACGGAAGGGTTGTGATGTTCTAGTTACAATAGCGTTATTGTAACTAACCAACCCCTCAGTCCGCCTTGCGGCAGACAGCTCCCCTTGCACAGGTGAGCCGAAGAGGTTAAAGATTGTATCGACAACCCCTCAGTCTGCCTAACGGCAGACATCTCCCCTTGCACAGGTGAGCCAAAGAGGTTAGAGATTATATTGACAACCCTCACAGGTGAGCCGGATATAAAAAATATATCCGTTAAAACATACGATGCAGAGGACGGAGAAAACGCTTTAAGAAAAAATGAAAAATTTTTCAAAAATTTTGTTGACAAGGCGGTTAGTCTATGCTAATATATTTGCGGTTAGGAAATTCTAACCGTATTTTTAAAGCTTTGAGTTAGTTTAAACTATCGCGGAAAGAGAGTGTGAATATGATGCCGTTGTCTTTTGCGGGTGCGGGGGAAGAAAACATTATAAAAAAAGTTGGCGGAAATTCAGAGGTGAAGCAGCATCTTGAAAATCTCGGCTTTGTTACGGGAAGCGCCGTTACCGTTATTTCCGAAATTAACGGCAATCTTATAGTAAACGTTAAAAATTCGCGCGTGGCGATAAGCAAGGAGCTCGCGTCTCGAATAATGGTTTGATACAAAACCGCGTTATGTAAACAGTAATTTTAAGGAGGAATATATATGCAAACACTGAAACAGGCAAATGTGGGGGATACGCTCAGAGTTGTAAAGCTCCACGGCGAGGGCGCGGTAAAGCGCAGGATTATGGATATGGGCATAACAAGAGGCACCGATATTTTTATACGAAAGGTTGCGCCTCTTGGAGATCCCGTTGAAATAACCGTTCGCGGTTACGAGCTTTCTATAAGAAAAGCCGACGCCGAAATGATAGAGGTTGAAAAAATATAGCCCTTTTGCGGAGTTTTCCGCTTTTTTTCGGTCATAGGTTAGTTAAGACTAATATTTTAAATAAGCAAATTATATGAAAGGATATATTGATATGAGCATTAAAATCGCCCTTGCGGGGAATCCGAACAGCGGTAAAACAACGCTTTTCAACGCTCTTACGGGTTCAAATCAATTTGTGGGCAACTGGCCCGGAGTTACGGTAGAGAAAAAGGAGGGCAAGCTGAAAAAGCACGCCGATGTGATAATCACCGACCTCCCCGGTATCTATTCGCTTTCTCCCTACACTCTTGAGGAGGTAGTCGCGAGGAATTATCTTATCAACGAACGCCCCGACGCTATATTGAATATAGTTGACGGAACAAATCTTGAAAGAAATCTCTATCTTACCACTCAGCTTACGGAGCTTGGAATACCTGTGGTTATCGCTGTAAATATGATGGACGTAGTGAGGAAAAACGGCGATAAAATCAATATGCAGGAGCTTTCAAGAGCGCTCGGATGCGAGGTCGTTGAAATATCGGCGCTTAAAGGCACGGGTATCGAAAAGGCGGCGCAGGCGGCTATCGAGGCGGCAAACGGAGAAAAAACAGTTCCGCAGCACAGCTTCAGCGGAACGGTAGAACACGCGCTTGCGCATATCGAGGAGGTAACGGTTCACAATCTTCCCGAAGAGCAGCAGCGCTGGTACGCCGTTAAGCTTTTTGAGAGAGACGAAAAGGTAATAGAGCAGCTCGGCCTCGGCAGGGACGTTATTGAGCATATCGAAAGAGATATTCAGTCCGCCGAAAGGGAGCTTGACGACGACGCCGAAAGCATTATCACCAACGAGAGATACGTTTACATAGCCTCCGTTATAAAAAGTTGCTACAGGAAAAAAGACGCGGGCGCGCTTTCCGTTTCGGATAAAATAGACAGGGTTGTTACAAACCGTTTCGCGGCGCTCCCGATATTTGCCGTTGTTATGTTCCTTGTTTACTTTATTTCGGTAACTACGGTCGGTACGTTCGTAACCGATTGGACAAACGACGGCCTTTTCGGAGACGGCTTTCATCTTTTCGGAATAGGCTCCTCCGATTATGACGACGCGATGACGGAATACGCACTTGAAAACGTGTGGACAAATGATGTAAAATCTAAAGTGGACGCGGCGGTTTCGGCCGGGGTCATAGGCGCTGATGAAATTCAGGACGCTATCAACAACGAGGATTTCGGCGCGTTTGACGAGGCTTACGGCAGCTACGCCGATTCGCTTGACGAAGCTGGCTACGGTATAGGCGAAACGGTTGACGCGGCGCTTGAGGCGGATTCCGTTCCCGCAACCGAAAACTATGGCGTGTGGGTTCCCGGTATTCCCGTGCTCATTGAAAATCTGCTTGTTTCGGTCAACTGCGCCGATTGGCTTCAGGGGCTTATCCTGGACGGTATAGTCGGCGGCGTGGGAGCGGTGCTTGGCTTTGTTCCGCAGATGTTTGTGCTGTTCATACTTCTCGCGTTTCTTGAAAGCTGCGGCTATATGGCGCGTATCGCCTTTGTGCTGGACAGAATTTTCCGCCGCTTCGGGCTCAGCGGCAAATCCTTTATACCGATGCTTATCGGCTCCGGCTGCGGCGTTCCCGGAATTATGGCATCGCGCACCATTGAAAACGACCGCGATCGTAAAATGACTATAATGACCACCACCTTTATTCCGTGCGGAGCGAAACTGCCGATAATCGCGATGATCGCCTCCGCTCTGTTCGGAAAGGCGGCGTGGGTTGCGCCAAGCGCGTATTTTCTCGGCGTTGCCGCTATTATAATTTCGGGAATTATGCTGAAAAAAACTAAGATGTTCGCCGGCGATCCCGCTCCGTTTGTTATGGAGCTTCCCGCATACCATTGGCCCACATTCGGAAATATTATGCGCAGTATGTGGGAGAGAGGCTCGTCCTTTATAAAGAAAGCGGGAACGATAATCCTTGTTTCATCAATAATCGTTTGGTTCGCGTCCGTGTTCGGCGTAGTGAACGGGTCGTTTTCGTTTGATCCCGATATGGAGCTTGAAAACAGTCTGCTCGGTATCATCGGCGGAGCCGTAAGCTGGATATTCGCTCCACTCGGATTCGGAAACATCAAGGCCACCGTGGCAACCGTTATGGGGCTTGTCGCCAAAGAGGAAGTTGTCGGCGTGTTCGGCGTTCTCGATTTTGAAGGCTTAACACCTTTGGCGGGCTATTGCTTCCTTATATTCAATTTGCTCTGCGCTCCCTGCTTTGCCGCTATCGGCGCTATCAAGAGAGAGATGAACAGCGCGAAATGGACTCTGTTCGCGATAGGTTATCAGTGCGTGTTCGCATATGCAATAGCGCTTATCGTATATCAGTTCGGTATGCTCTTTGCGGGCGGCGCAAGCGCTATCGGAGTTATCTGCGCGGCGGCGGTGCTTGCGTTCATAATCTATATGCTTGTTAAACCCTATAAGGAATCAAATTCACTTAACATAGCCGTTAAAGCCACTAAAGAAAGGGCTAAGGCGGCAAAGTAAAGGGGAGTTTAATATGCTTGTCTTTCTTAAAGAAAATATTTCAACGATAATAATAGGTCTCATTCTGCTTGCGGCGGTAGTCGGCATCATCGTAAAAATGGTTAGGGATAAGAAAAAAGGCAGAAATTCCTGCGGCTGCGATTGCGCAAACTGCCCGTCGGCAGGAATGTGCCATAAAACGCCAAACGAATAAATCATAATAAACAAGGCGGGAGCATTGCTCCCGCCACAGTCTGTAGAAAAACCCTAAATCCGATTGAGATTTAGGGTTGATTTTTTAAATAAGAAAGAAATAGAGTAAAACAA
>CANQGT010000011.1 GCA_947623505.1 uncultured Clostridia bacterium
CACTCGTCCTAGAAAATGTCTCAACTGGCGTTCTCCTGCTGAAGTCTTTTCTGTTGCACTTGCTTGACAATCTGCCGCTGTCTGCCGACAGGCAGACTGAGGGGTTGGTCGATACAATCTCTAACCTTTTTGGCTCACCTGTGCAAGGGGAGCTGTCTGCCGTCAGGCAGACTGAGGGGTTGGTCAGTTACAATAACGCCATTGTAACAGAACACTACAACCCTTCCGTTTCGCTAACGCTCAACACCTTCCCTTACACAGGGAAGGCTTGTTTTTGTAGATACACTCTTTAACCCCTTTGGCTCCCCTGTGTAAGGGGAGCTGTCTGCCGCAGGCTGACTGAGGGGTTGGTCAGTTACAATAACGCTATTGTAGCAGAAGCTACAACCCTTCCGTTTCGCTTACGCTCAACACCTTCCCTTACACAGGGAAGGCTTGTTTTTGTAGATACACTCTTTAACCGCTTTGGCTCACCTGTGTAAGGGGAGCCGGCTGCCGCAAGGCAGACTGAGGGGTTGGTCAGTTACAATAACGCTATTGTAGCAGAACACTACAACCCTTCCGTTTCGCTAACGCTCAACACCTTCCCTTACACAGGGAAGGCTTGTTCTTGTAGATACACTCTTTAACCCCTTTGGCTCACCTGTGTAAGGGGAGCCGGCTGCCGCAAGGCAGACTGAGGGGTTGGTCAGTTACAATAACGCTATTGTAGCAGAAGCTACAACCCTTCCGTTTCGCTAACGCTCAACACCTTCCCTTACACAGGGAAGGCTTGTTTTTGTAGATACACTCTTCAACTCCTTTGGCTCACCTGTGCAAGGGGAGCTGTCTGCCGCAAGGCAGACTGAGGGGTTGGTCAGTTACAATAACGCCATTGTAACAGAACACTACAACCCCTCCGTTTCGCTAACGCTCAACACCTCCCCTTACACAGGGGAGGTGGAGAGAGGAGGGATTGTTCGCTTTCCATATCCTTACACAGGGGAGGCGGAGAGAGGAGGAATTGTTCGCTTTCCATATCCTTGCACAGGGGAGGCGGGGAGAGGAGGGATTATTGGGGAGGCATAATAGGTGGCGAATAGGGCAGAAAAATCCCTCCGCGAAAAGCGGAGGGATTTCGTTGTTTAATATTCGTTTGCTTATCGGCTTACTGCCTTACAAGCTGGCGCCTTTCCATTATGTATTCATCCGACGCCGGGAACTTATTATCATAGTACAGGATAAGTCCGGCTCCCTTATTATTTATAGCGCCCATAAAGTTCGCGTGCGTTATATCTACCTTGGCTACCATATGGTATTCGCCTTCTACGATTTTTCCGCTTGCCACGTCTACCTTTACCTTGGCGTAACCGTCCTCATAAACTACCTTGCAGTTATCGGCAGTTGTTCCTTCTGCCCATTCAACACCTATCGTCTCTATCGTCGAGTCGATAGCGCCAAGCGAATTGAAGAAGTGACCTTGAGCGTCCATTCCCTTATGGCTCATATTAACCGTCTGCGGAACTATCGTTATCGTTATCGTTCCGTCGCCGTTATCAACAACTTCGCAGCTGAGCACGTCCTCGGGTGTTACTCTTGAGGTCATCATCGACGCGCCCGTTTCATCTACGTCCTGGTTTGGATCTCTGTTAGCGCAGGGCGGAAGTCCGTTTACGTTCGGCTTGAATATCTTGCCCAAAATCGGGGATACCAAACCGTTAAGGAACGAGCTGGGTTTACCATTAACAAGCAGACTGTTCGGCTTAAGAGTGAGGCTTTCCTCTACAAGAGCTTTGTAGAATACCGCCGTGCTACCGTCCTCGGTCGTATAATTCGCGGTTTCCGCTTTCGTGGCGTTATATACCGTGTTGTAGTAATTTACAACGTCCTCTACGCTCTGAAGGCTTACTCCGGCGTAATCGTTGGGCGTAAACGTCAACTGCGGCGCTTCGCTTTCTCTTTCGCCTTCTTCTCCGCCGGAACCTTTAATAATATCCTGCCACGTGCCGTCCTTTATTGTGTCAACCGCTTTGTTCATAGCAGCCATAACATAACTGATTTCGCTATGCTTAATAATGCCGAAGCCGGCGCAGCCTACAACTATTGCAATAACAAGCACAAGCGCTATAATTTTTACAGGTTTCATATTTCTACTCCTCATAATAGATATTTGCTTATAATATCAGTTTTTACTATAAACCCAAAAAATAAATTAACTGTTAATTGAAAATAAACCGAAAATAAATTTTTATAAAAATACTATTGTTTTTATTTGGCAAACGTGATAAAATATATGTGAAGAAAGACAGCGCTAAGAGGTGGGGTAAATATGTTCAACATTCTTGTGATAGAAGACGATATTGACTGGATCAGCAATATAGGCACACGCCTTCGCCGCGACGGTTACAACATCGTCTCGGCGGGGAATACGCTTGCGGCGCAGCAATTACTTGATGACGTTTTCGTGGACCTTTGCATCGCCTCCACCAAAGGCTCAGACAGGCAAATCTATACTTTTCTTGAATCTTTGAAAAAAAGCAGCTATCAATATCTGCCGATAATCGTTATATCGACAAGCCATTCTTTCACGGAAATGGAAACGGCGTTTAATATGGGCGCCGACGACTATATGATAAAGCCGTTCAATTTAGACGAGCTTTCTTTAAGGGTTAGAGCTCTTCTGCGCAGAGCGAGCATTATGAACGAGCGAAAAATCCAAATCGGCTCAACAATGCTGAATTTTGACACGCTCACCCTTGTTCAAAACGGCGAGGAAACACTTTTGCCGAAAAAAGAATTTATGCTGCTTTACATGCTGGTTTCCTCTATGGACAAAATTTTCGGCCGCCACCAGATTATGGACGAAATTTGGGGATATGACAATGAATCCGACGAAAAAACAATCAACGTGCATATCAATCGGCTGCGTGAAAAGCTGAAAAACAACAAGGATATTGAAATAAAAACCGTTCGCGGAATGGGATATAAAGCCGTTTTGAAAAACAAATAAAAAATCGTATCACAAAAAAGACTGCAAGCCTATCATTTAAAGATCACTTGCAGTCGTTTTTTATTTGGGGGCTGTTTTCTCAGTCCTTTCAGTTTATCTGTCTCCGGGAATCCTCATAAGGTTTTGGCGTATTCCTCTTACGTCCTGAAGCGCCTTGTAAAGCGCGTCGTCTATCTTAAGAAGAGTATCCTCCGCATAATTGTTGACGGCGGCAACGGATTCCCTCTTATTTTTCTGCGCGGCGGCAAGCATATCGTTTGCCTGCGCTGTGGCATTGCCCAAAATCTCGCTTGCGTGAGCCTGGGCGTCTCTCACGGCGGCCTCGCCCTCTTCTTTTGCCCTTGCGAGAAGCTCGGCGGCCTCTGCCTGCGCGGTCTGTGTTATCTGATCGCGGGCAACAAGCTCGCGCGCCTGAGCCTGAGCCTCCTCGATTATGGATTTGGCTTCCTTGTGAGCGTCCTCAAGAATCGTGTTTCTCGAATCGATTATCGCCTTAGCCTGCTTGGTTTCGTGAGGCGTGTTAAGACGTATGTCCTCGATAATGGTTTTTATCTTCTCAACGTCTACAAGGCTCTTTTTCGTCATCGGCATAGACGTGGCGTCGTCAAGCACATCTTCCAAATCTTCAAGTAAAATATCAGTATTTGTCATAATTTATTTCTCCTTTACATCTTTTTATAACATCATCTAAAATTTCGGCAGGAACAAATCCGGATATATCGCCGTTCAGGCGGCAAACCTCTTTCACCATACTTGACGACAAAAACATATTTTTCCCCTTTGCGGTAAGGAAAACCGTTTCTATCTGCGGAAACAGGCTCTGGTTCGTAAGCGCCTGCTGAAATTCATAATCAAAATCGGAAACCGCGCGCAGACCTTTTACAATCGCCACGGCTCCTTTTTTTCTGGCGTAATCAACAAGCAGGCCGTCGTATGTATCGAACTCGATATTATCTCCGAAAACGCATTTTTTAAGGAGGCTCAGCCTCTCCCGCGTGGAAAAGACGGAATTTTTCGCGCTGTTTGTCATCACAAGAACAATTACTCTGTCAAAAAGCTCCGCCGCGCGCTCGATAATATCCTTATGCCCAAGAGTAACGGGATCGAAGCTTCCGGGGCAAACGGCAATTTTCATAAAACTCAGTCCTTTCGGTAAAGAGTGATCTTGGTTTTGCCGTAAACACGTTCACGAACGGCGGAAAATCCGCCGAATTGCTGCGGCAGCACTTCGTCCTTTGACGTTTCGCAGACCGCGAGCCCGCCGGAGCAAACCGCCGAATCAAGATAAGGCAGGCATTTTTTCACTATTCCCTGATTATAAGGCGGATCAAGAAACACAAGGCCGAATCCCGAAGCGCCGGCGAGAAACGAAACGCCGTCTCCCAAAACGAACCTGCTTCTGCCCGAAAAGCCGCAACGATCTATGTTGCCTTTTACAATTTCCGCCGCGCTTTTATTTATCTCAACGAAAACGCAATGCTCGGCTCCCCTTGAAAGGGCTTCTATCCCAAGCTGGCCGGAGCCTGCAAAAAGATCAAGCGCTTTTCTGCCCTCTATATCAAACTGGATCATACTGAACAACGCCTCTTTGACGTTTTCAGCGGTAGGTCTTGTTATATCGTCACCCCGCAGGGTGGTAAGCCTCCTGCCGCGCGCGCTGCCTGTGATCACTCTCATAATAATCTGTTCCCAAAGGCGGAGCTATGCCCGCCTGCGCATTTTTATACAAATATAATTATACATTTATGGCATAAAGTAGTCAAGTCTAATTTTTAAATTCACATATTATGGTAAAATGTGTAAATGCTTTCGGCGTTTTTTCTGCTTATCGACGGGCACCGCGCCAGCTCCTCAACGCTGCTTTCTTTGATTTTGGAAACCGTTTTGAAATATTTCATAAGAGCCTTCGCCTTCGCCTCGCCTATACCCTCGATGCTCAGCAGACTTGACGACAAAGTGCTTTTCTTATGCTTTTTGTGATGATACGTTATCGCGAAGCGGTGAACCTCCTCCTGAATATTTGAAACAAGAGTAAAGGCGCTGCGGTGGGAATTTATCTCTATCTCTCCCCCGCCGAAAGCTATCGCGCGCGTGCGGTGTTTGCCGTCCTTCACCATACCGAAAACGGGCACGTTAAGCCCCATTTTTTCAACTACGGGCAGAACGGCGTTCACCTGCGGCACGCCGCCGTCAAGCAATATAAGATCCGGCAGTATCTTAAACGTGCTTCCCTCTTCATCGTTATAATAATGATTGAATCTGCGCGTGAGCACCTCGCTCATTGAGCCGACGTCGTTCTGACCGTCAAATCCCTTAACTGAAAAGCGCTTGTAAGCGGATCTCATAGGCCTGCCGTTTCGGAAAACCACCATACCGGCAACATTATCCGCGCCGAAAGTATGCGAAATATCATAGCTTTCTATATATTCGGGCGGCTTCGCAAGGCCGAGCAGCTTCGCGAGCTCCTCAAGAGCGGTAAACTCCCTGCCGAGCCTGCCCTCGCTTTGCGCAAGATGCTCCGAGGCGTTTTGAACGCACATTTTTACAATCGAAAGATGTTCGCCCTTTTGCGGATGGATAAATTCGGTTTTCCTGCCCCTTTGACTTTCAAGAAACTGCCGCAAAAGCTCCTCGTCCTCTATCTCGCCGTCAACCGCAATGCGTGAAGGTATCCTCCCCCTCATCGAATAATAGCGTTCGATAAGTTCAAATCGGGCGGCGGGCAAATCGTCAACGCTGTCTATTATCCAAAATTCATCGTCCGTCAGCCTGCCGTTTTCAAAGCGTATCGCTTCAAAGCAGGCTTTCTTTTTGCCGTTCGCGATCGCGAAAACGTCCTCCTCCGGCACGTTTATCGAAACCACTTTCTGCTTTTCGTCAAGGTGCTTTATCGCCCTTATCCTGTCGCGCAGCTTGGCGGCCTCCTCAAATTCAAGCTCATCGGAGAGCGCGTTCATACGCTCCGTCATTTCGCGCACGGCCGCTTTACTGCCGCCCTTTAGAAACGAAATCGCGTCGCGAACATTCGCGTTGTATTCCTCTTTGGTAATTCTGCCGGCGCAGGGAGCGGAGCAGAGCCCCATAAAACCGTTAAGGCACGGGCGTGATTTTCCGTAATCCCTCGGAAACTGCTTTGTGCAGCGCGGCAGCTTAAAAATTTTAAGAGTTTCCTCCACGGCCTGCTTAACGGAAAAGCCGGAAATATACGGCCCGACATAAGTCGCTCCGTCATCGTCAATCCGCTTGCATTCCGAAATGCGGGGAAACTCGCCTTTAGTTATTTTTATATAGTTGTATCCCTTATCGTCTTTTAAAAGAATATTGTATTTGGGCATATGCTGCTTTATGAGCGAGCATTCAAGCACCAGCGCCTCAAATTCGGTGTCAACAAGAATGTAATCGAAATCGTCTACGTTTTCAACCATTCTGATAACTTTAAGAGAATGATTGGAATGCGAACCGAAATAAGAAGAAACCCTGTTTTTCAGCTTTTTCGCCTTACCGATATAGATAATTT
The DNA here is from genome assembly GCA_947623505.1 of uncultured Clostridia bacterium. Classification (GTDB taxonomy): domain Bacteria; phylum Bacillota; class Clostridia; order Oscillospirales; family Acutalibacteraceae; genus Eubacterium_R. The sequence continues at coordinate 6,507 of CANQGT010000011.1, forward strand.
TTTTATCCTTGTTTTTCATAATATAAACGCCTGGCTGCATTGGCAGCGCCATCGCTTTTCTGCGAAGTTCCTTTTCGGTCACATTCTCGCCTCCCTCAGACCGTAATTTAAAAAATAAGGGTACAGAATTACTCTGTACCGCAATATTTTATAATATTCAAAGAGTTTAATCAATCGGCGAAGCCGCTTTTAACAAGAGCGATAAGCCCCTCTACGGCGCTTTCTTCGTCAGAACCGTCTGCAATAATGCGAATATCAGTGCCGCCCATTATGCCAAGCGAAAGAACGCCTAAAAGCGATTTCGCGTTTACTCTTCTCTCTTCCTTTTCAACCCAAATAGAAGACTTAAATTCGTTTGCTTTCTGGATAAAAAACGTGGCGGGACGGGCATGAAGGCCAACCTGATTTTCAACTTTAACATCTTTTACAAACATTCTTAAAAACCTCTCATCATTCAATAATAACAGCCAAATATCTATGGCTTATTAAGTTTTCTTACCTATTATATCACCAAAGACGATTAGGTCAACCGATTATTTTAAAGTTCGTATGCTTTATGAAACAAATACAAATTATTTTGCCCCGTTTTGTGCAAAATTCACATATTTTTTTACTTATTTTAACTGTTTCAAAAATTCATAATCCGCCTTGTCAAGTTCAGCCTTTTCAAGCATATCGGGGCGGCGTTTCGCGGTGCGTTCAAGGGACTGACGGCGGCGCCATTTTTTTATGTTTTCGTGGTGCCCCGAAATAAGTATCTCCGGCACAATTTTTTCGTGCCATTCATAAGGGCGCGTATATTGCGGATACTCCAAAAGAGAGCTGAAATGGCTTTCTTCCTCAAAGCATTCGTCATCGGAAAGAACGCCCGGCAACAGCCTTGAAACAGCGTCCGCAAGTATAAGCGCTGGAAGCTCGCCGCCCGTGAGGACATAATCTCCGACGGAAATTTCCTCCGGCTTGAGCTCCTCTATCACTCTTTCGTCTATACCCTCGTAATGGCCGCACAAAAGAGCTATATTATCAAGCCGCGAAAGCTCCTTGACACGCTCCTGCGTAAGCGTTTTCCCCTGAGGCGTCATATAGATAAGATGCGGCGTTTTACCGAGCTTTTCGCAAAGCGCCTTAAAGCAGTCGAACACGGGCTGAGCCTGCATTATCATACCCATTCCTCCGCCGTAGGGCGTATCGTCAACCCTGCGGTGTTTGTCCTCTGTATATTCCCTTATATCGGTGCATTCTATCTTCACCTTTCCCGCCTCGCGCGCCCTGCCGATTATGCTTTCGGAAAGATAGGCGTAACACATTTCGGGGAAAAGAGTAAGTATATCAATCCTCATTGAAAAGTCCTTTCATCGGAATAATTCTGATAACCTGATATTCCGTGTTTATCTCTTTGACTATATCGGGGATCATCGGAACAAGTCTGCGTTTTCCGCCGCTTTCGATTTCAAGAATATCGGACGCGCCGTAATTTACCACGTCGGCCACTCTGCCGTATTCCTCGTCGGTTTCGGCATTCACAACATAACAGCCTATAAGATCCTGAATATAGTTCGCCCCGTCCTCTATTTTCGCGTCGCCTCGGTCGCAGTAAAGCACCTTATTCTTATAATATTCTGCGTCGTCGGCTGAGGTGATCTCTTTAAATGAAATAAGAGCGTGATTTTTTTGCGGACGCACCGAAACAACGCTTAGCGGACTCTGCCCCTTATCGTCAAGATACAGCGTTTTTAACTGCTTCAGGTATTCAATGCCGTCGCACCACATTTCGAGTTTCATCTCGCCCTTTATTCCGTGGGTGTTTACAAGTCTGCCCACTTCAAGAAACTGCTTCATTTTGCCACCAAATTCTTTTTTATGTTTTGTTGAATAAAACCCCGCTTGATTGAGCTTAAAACTGAACTTAAACTCGATCATTAAGCTTTTTTATGAGCTTTGAATAGATGTTTTCGCAAAACCAAGGCTCCGTTGATTTTCGCATAACCTCGTCAAACGTGAGCCACGCGACGGAACTGTTTTCGCCCTCCCTCGCGGCAAGGCGTTCGCTCTCGTCGCCCTCAAGAAGATACGTGAAATTCAAATGCAAATGCGACGAAACGTATTTGCCTCTCTTTATATGCCCCTCTACCGGCAGAACCTCAACGGAAAATATATCGTTGAAAACGGGTACGGCGGTTTTAACGCCGCTTTCCTCTTTTGCCTCGCGAATCGCAACGCCTAAAAGATCCGTCTCGCCGTCCGCGTGCCCTCCGAGCCACGCCCACGAATTGTAGATATTGTGAAACGCCATAAGGACTTTTGTGCGGGCTTTGTTCACAAGCCAAGCGGAAACGGTGATGTGAGCCGCGGCGCTTTCGCGTGTGAATATTTTGCCGTTATTTTCCATAAGCGCGAGGATAAGCGACTTGTCCTTTTCCTCCTGCTCGTTATACGGCGTATAGTTTTTCAGCGTTTCTGCCACGTTCATATTTTTCCCTTTTCTTTCGGATTTTTTCGTTTATAATATAATACAACAGGAATATAAAAAAATCAATTACCGGCAATTTTTGCCTTTTGACGCTAATATGAAAGAACTCATTTTTAAAAAAACAAAAAAGCGCTCGTTTCGCGATCCTGCCGCATACATAAAGGACGGTAGGATTTATCTGTTTTTCACTTTAGTTGAAAATCTTGACGACGGACAATATTTTTTCGTTGCCAAAAGCGAAAGCACTGATTTTGAAAATTGGAGCGAGCCCGTAATTTTAACAGAAAAAAACAGATACAAAAATTATTCGTCGCCGGGAAGCATAGTGGAATACAAAGATGAATATTATTTGTGCGTACAATCCTACCCCAGAAGAAAGGGCGAAATTTACGGCAACGAAAATTCAAGAATATACATAATGAAAAGCCGTGATCTTAAAACGTGGGATAAGCCTCTGCTGTTAAGGGTGAAAGGAAATATAAAAAAATCAATGACCGGCAGAATGATAGATCCGTTTATACTTGACGACGGCGATAAATTTATTTGCTTTTTCAAGCAAAACGGTGTTTCATTCAGCTTTTCGGAAGATATGAGGCATTGGCGGTTTATCGGAAACGCGCCATGCGGAGAAAATGTTTGCACCATAAAGGAACACGACGAATATTTTATTTTTAACTCTCCTGAAAACGGAATAAACATTCTTTCGACAAAAGACCTGAAAAATTTTGAGGACAGGGGCACGTTTTATCTTGAACAAAACCGAAAGCCTTGGGCGTGCGACAGAATAACCGCTGGATTTGTTCTTGATATAAGTTCGCTGAATATGCCGTATAAATACGCTATGTTTTATCACGGAGACGATGAAAAGGACTGCCTTTTCGGCGCTTCCCTCGCCGTTACTTTCGGAAACGAACTAACAAAATGGAAATAGCTTTTTAAAATTTTTTGTGAGAGCATAAGTCTCCCACCTCACGCCGAGAAACGAAGATGCGAAAGGATTTTGAAACAGAGTCTAAAAACCGCTTTTTCTTACAATACGGCAATGATAAAAGAGAAGGCAAAAGCCGCCGAAATGCTGACGCATATCGGCGGCTTTTAACGCATTATTGTGCAAAAATTTTGTATTAAAAAAATACTGCCTTATAGGCGCTCGGCTTTGAGCCCTTACTTTTTTTGAAATGATTGAAAAGAATCAATCTATTTCAACCATGATTTTTTCATCGTTTCTTGTTGCCGCCGCACGCATAACCACGCGGATAGCCTTGGCAATTCTGCCCTGCTTTCCTATAACTCTGCCCATATCATCCTCAGCCACGTGAAGATGATAAACGGTTATGCCCTCTTCGTTCGGTTCGTCAACATCTACTGAAACCGCATCGGGATCATTTACGAGCCCCTTTGTTATGGATATCAACAAATCTTTCAAAGAATACACCTCCGATTTGACCTTTCAAAAGATCAAATAATACCTTCTTTTTTCAAAATGTCCTTAACGGTATCCGTGGGCTGAGCGCCGTTCGCAATCCATTTCTTTGCTTTTTCGGCGTCGATTTTGATTTCGGCCGGATCTACCATCGTGTTGTAGGTGCCGATTTCCTCAATAAAACGCCCGTCGCGGGGAAATCTTGAATCGGCTACTACCACGCGGTAGAAAGGAGCTTTTTTCGCGCCCATTCTGCGAAGTCTGATTTTTACTGCCATTTTTCGTACCTCCAAAAAATATGATTATATCTACTAAACCATTTATACACTGAAATGGGTTAATACAAATTAAAATCCGAAAGGATTGTTTTTTCCTCTGCCCGTCATTCCCATCATTTTCTGAGCCATTTCGGGATTCTGCCGCATCATACGCTGCATCTTTTTGCTCATTTTCGGGCCGCTTCGCCCGCCGAACTGGCTTATCATTTTCTTCATCTGCTTATATTGGGAAAGGAGCTTGTTGACGTCCTCCACCTGCATACCGCAGCCTGCCGCGATGCGGCGCTTTCGCGACGGGTTAATGATATCGGGCTGAGCCCTTTCCTTTAATGTCATCGAATAGATTATCGCCTTGAATTTTACAAAGGCCTTTTCGTCTATATCGCTGTCCTTTATCTTATTGCCGATGCCCGGAATCATTTTGATTGTGTCTTTTATGCTGCCCATTCGCTCAAGCTGCTCAAACTGATCGAGCAAATCGTTGAGATCGAATTTGTTTTTGGCGAGCTTTCTTTCAAGCTCCGCCGCTTTCTTTTCATCAAGGCTCTGCTCCGCTCTTTCTATAAAAGACAAAACGTCGCCCATACCGAGTATTCTCGAAGCCATACGGTTCGGGTGAAAGCTTTCGAGATCGCCTAACTTTTCGCCCGTGCCGACAAACTTTATCGGCTTGCCCGTAACCGCTCTTACCGAAAGCGCCGCGCCGCCTCTCGTATCGCCGTCCAGCTTTGTGAGCACAACGCCGTCGATGCCGAGAGCGTCGTTAAAGCTCTTCGCGACGTTTACGGCGTCCTGCCCCGTCATAGCGTCTATAACGAGCAGTATTTCATTGGGGTGAACGCTTGAGCGTATGTTACACAGCTCCTGCATAAGCTCCTCGTCTATATGCAATCGGCCCGCCGTGTCGAGAAAAACATAGTCGTAGCCGTGATCCCTCGCGTGCTTTACGGCCTCTTCCGCGATTTTTACCGGGCTTTCCGTTCCCATCTCGAAAACGGGAACGTCTATCTGTGCGCCGACGACCTGAAGCTGCTTTATAGCCGCGGGGCGGTAAATATCGCAGGCGGCGAGCATCGGCCTGTGGCCTTCCTTTTTCAGTTTTAAAGCGATTTTTGCGCAATGGGTGGTTTTACCCGAACCCTGAAGCCCGCACATCATAACGACGGTGGGAGGGTGATTTGCCGTTGAGAGACGGCTCTCGGAGCCGCCCATCAGCTTTGTGAGCTCTTCGTTTACAATTTTAATGACCATCTGGCCGGGAGTGAGGGACTCCATAACGTCCTCGCCCACGGCTCTGTCTGTCACGCTCTTTGTAAAATCCTTTGCCACCTTATAGTTTACGTCGGCCTCCAAAAGGGCAAAGCGCACTTCGCGCATAGCCTCTTTTACGTCGGCCTCCGTTAATTTGCCTTTGGCACGGAGCTTTTTAAAGGAATTTTCAAGCCTTTCGGAAAGACCTTCAAACGCCAAAATAAATCAACTCCCCCGCTTTTACTCGCCGAGCATATCGGCAAGCGTCTTTATTTTTGCGGCATTGTAGGAAATCTCTTTTGAAAGGCCGTGGGTAAGATTGAAATCGTTGATTATCTCGGCGCATTCCTTGATTTCCTCAAGCCCCATTCTCATCTCGTTGAACCGCTTAGCGAGCCCCAGCCTGTTTTCCATATCGAAAAGCTGATTTTCCGCGCGCTTAATAGCGTCTCTTACGCCTTGGCGCGTTATGCCCTCGTTTTCCGCGATTTCGGATAGGGAAAGATCTTCGTCATAATAGTACTCAAGAAAATCGCGCTGCTTTTTCGTAAGCATTTCACCGTAAAAATCCATCAAAAAAGATATTTCAAGATTTTTGGCCATTATGATCCCTCCCGTAAAATCGTGTAAAGTATTTCATCTTTACAGCACAAATAATTATACATACGCTTTGCCCCTAAGTCAAGGGAAAAGACGATAATTTTTTTTATAAAATTTACGAAAAATCTATTGACACAATTTGTTGTTCTTTTCTTTCCACAGTGACACAATATAGGGTGCATCATAGAAAAGATAAAGAAAACGGACGCTGCCCTGCGCCCGTTCGTTTGTTTTTATGAATACCTTTTGTATATGTCACATTCCTGATAATTTGTACCGTTGTAATCGGTGCAGTAATTATCGTGCTTTGCTTCGCTTACGGTGTTTTTGCAAAGCTCGCATTTGTATTCCCCGTCTTTATAGTACGGACACCACATAGCCGCCCCTCCTTTCATTTATCCTCATAGGGCGTAGTTTCTACGCCTTTTTCAACAAGCTTGTCAACAAATGAATCCAACGGAGTTTTAAATAATTTGTGAAACCATAAATAATCTCCAAACAGCCTCACAACTGTCGGGCTGATTGAATAATACAGCTTAATGAACGATCTTCCAAAAACATTTTCGGCAAGGGTATTATCCCTGAAGCGTCGAAGTGCCCATACTTGCGGGCAGTCATACGAACCGTAAACACAGGTTGCAACATAGCATCCGCCGCTACTGTTTTTGTTAGAAGAGGCAGACTTTTCTGATTCATTAATTATGTTTTCAGTTAAATTTCTTATTTCTTCATCGCTTATCATGTAGCCTAAATTCTTGGCTTTATTTAGATATGCGATTGCTTTTTCTTTATTTCTGTATCCTGGTTCTTTAGCATAAATCATTCCAAGCTCATAAATAGCATTAATTATGCATTTATCCGAGAAAGTGTATAGATTTGGATTTTGAGTTGATAAATCACACTCTGAAAGTTGCAGATAGCCTTCTAACGCTGTATCTATATCCTTATTTTTGCCCTCTCCCAAATAGGATATATGGGCAATATAATAAATAGCATCTAAATAGGGAACACTGTTAAGGGCTGCTTTAAAATGGCTAATCGCTTCGGGAAAATTTTTTTGTACATAATAAACCTTGCCAAGCTCTGTCTCTGCTTCGGCAATGAAGTTTTTTCTCATTGAAATAGTATTTGGAAATTTCGACATCTGCTGGGTTTGATATCTAATAAGAAACTCATAATTATTAATAGCAAGATCATAAGATTTTAGATTTAGATAAGCGAGACCCAAATACACAATCGGACCAGGGGAAAGGTCTAAGAGAAAAGAATTATTTTCGTCACGCATCCATGAATTCACATATTCAACTATTTTGTCATAATCACCCGCTTTAAAATACAGTCTCGGGAGATCAAAACGAACATTATAAACATCAAATTCATTAACAAGCCTCTCGCATATTTCGACAGCTTCAGCAAAATCACCGGCTTCTTCGCAAGTTTTCAGCTTTGCTTCAAGTTCTTCTACCAATTCTTTGTTCTGTTCAATCTTATCATTATCTGACATATTTCTTTCTCCTTTTTCATTTTATAACAATATTGTAGCCCGTTTACGGGCAATTGTCAATATATAAACATCAAATTACAATAATAATTAAGGGAGTTGATTTGATGATTGTTTTTGACAAACTGTGGAAAGCCCTTAAAGAAAGAAACATATCACAATACAAGCTCATTAAAGAATACAAAATCAGCACGGGTCAGCTTGACCGACTGCGAAAAAACGAAAATGTGAATACTTACACCCTTAACACACTTTGCGAAATACTTGATTGTAAATTAGATGATATTGCCGAATATAAAAAGGAGACCGAATGAAAATTACGCGGTCTCCTAAATTTTTGCCGTTATTTTGTTTTCCCACACTAAGTGATATTTAATTGAGGACAACACACCCTATCATCAACATTTGCCGACAGGTCTCTTCAAGGAAAAAGCTCGATTTTACAAAAATATTGCTCTCTTGCGAGAGGGAGCAATCGTAATTTATTAAGGATTATTTCAACGCGGCGATGGTGACGCCGTTTTCGCCCTCACCGTAAACGCCGAGGCGAAATTCCTTTATATTCGGGTGCTTTTTAAGCATATCGGTAACGGCGCTTCGCAGCGCTCCCGTGCCCTTGCCGTGGATTATTCTTATCTCGCTTATATTGTTCAGAACGCACTTATCTATGTAGAGGCCGAGATTTTCAAGCGCCTCGTCAACAGTCTGACCTCTAAGATCGATTTCCGTGCGCACGTCGGCGTCGGCGCGCGACGTTGTGCGGTAAACGCCCGAAGCTTTCTTTTGCGGCGATTTTTTCTTTTTATCGGCAAGCATAAGGTCACGCGCCTTTACACGCGTTTTGAGCATACCCGACTGCACGAGTATCCTGTCGCCGTTTACCTCCAACACCTCGCCCTCGCCTATGCCGCGTATTATCACGCCGTCGCCTTTAACGAGCGGGCGCGGCAAAGTGTAACTTTCGTCCCAATTATCCGCGATTTCACGCGGGTTTACTATTTCGTCCATTTCGCCGAAACGGTTTTTCATTTCCCTGCGCGTTTTTCTCGCTATTTCCGCGGCGTTTGAGCTTTCTGCGTCTTTTTTGAGGCGCTCAAGCCGCAAAAGGAAATCGGCGCTTTGGCGCTTTGCCGCGCCTATTATTTTTTCGGCCTCGCGCTTTGCTTTTTCAAGCTCGTTTTTTTGCAGCTGCTCAATTCTGTTCCTTTCGGAGAGCGCTTTCTCCTTGATACGGTTTGCCTCGCTTACGGCCTGCTGAGCTTTTTCTTTTTCGGTTTCAAGCTCCATTCGGGTGTTTTCCAGCTTTTCAAGCACGGACTCAAACGAGCGGTTATCCGTTCCCACAAGCATTCTCGCGTTATCCACAACGGATTTTTCCATACCGAGATGCTCCGATATGGCAAACGCGTTTGACCTGCCGGGCACGCCTATAAGCAGCCTGTAAGTGGGCTTGAGAGTCTCAACGTCAAATTCACAGCAGCCGTTTGTAACGCCGCTTGTTTCAAGAGCATACGCTTTAAGCTCGGCGTAATGGGTGGTTGCCGCTATCTTCGCACCCTTTGAGCGCAGTCTTTCTATAATTGAAACGGCAAGCGCCGCGCCCTCAACGGGATCGGTTCCCGCTCCAAGCTCGTCTATCAGGACGAGAGAATTATCATCGGCCTTATTCATTATATCGATAATATTTACCATATGAGCCGAAAATGTTGAAAGGCTCTGCTCAATGCTCTGCTCGTCGCCCACATCTACAAGAATACTGCCGAATACGGCGATTTTTGACTGATCGGCCGCCGGTATCATCAGGCCGCAGGCCGCCATAACCGTAAGCAGCCCTATCGTTTTGATTGAAACCGTTTTTCCTCCCGTATTTGGGCCGGTGATAACAAGCGTGTCGAAGCTGCCGCCAAGCTGAGCGTTTATCGGAACCGCCTTTTTTTGGTCAAGCAGCGGATGCCTTGCTTTTTTCAGTTCTATAACGCCATCGTTGTTTAGTATCGGCATCGCCGCTTTCATTTTGTAAGCAAGATGCGCTTTGGCAAATATAAGATTAAGCATAACGGCGCTTTCGTAGGACTGTTTTATACTGTCCGCAAAAGTGCCCGCCTCCGCCGAAAACTCAAAAAGAATACGGCGAATCTCGTCTCTTTCCCTGCCCTCAAGCATTTTTATCTCGTTGTTTGCCTCCACCACCGAAACGGGCTCGATGAACACCGTTGCGCCGGAGGCGGATGTATCGTGAACAAGCCCCTGAACGCTTCCCCTGTTTTCCGCCTTGACGGGGATAACGTATCTGCCGCTGCGCTGAGTGACTATCGGCTCCTGCAAAAATTTCTGATAATGGGCGCTGTGTATCATAGAATCGAGCTTTTCACGAATCGAATTTGATTTCGCGCGTATCTTTCTGCGTATCTCAGAAAGCTCTTCGGAGGCGCTGTCGGCTATCTCGTCCTCGCCTATCACCGTTGAAAATATCTTTGTTTCAAGATACTTGTTTACGGTTATTCCGTCAAAGAAAAAGTCAAGATTTGTTTTTATGCCGGAGCAATGCCCGTACCATTCGTAAAGAGAACGCACGCACCGCAGAGTTCCGGCGATATTCAGAAGCTCCACCGTGTTCAGAACGCCGCCCGCCGCCGCTCTGCGGAGCGGATTATTTACGTTTTGCAGCCCCGAAAACGACGGCGCGCCGAAACGCGCAAGCAGCGAATGGGCGTCAAAGGTCTGCGCCAGCCTAAGCTGAGCCTCTCCCATATCGTCCGTTGGCGTAAGGCCTAACGCAAGCTCCTTTGCGTCGGCGCAGGTGGCCTCATCGGCAAGCATATTCAGAACGCTGTCAAGTTCAAGCGCTTTGCAGTGTTTGTTCATATCCGTTGCAGTCCTTTATAAAATTCAAGCGCGCTCAGCTTGCGCTGAACTCTTGAAAGCATATATTTTTCCGCAAGCTCCGAAAGGAGCTTTGTGTTTTCTTCATTCAGGCTGAATGAAAATATTTTTGTCGGCTCCGTAAGGCAGATAAACCTAACGGCGGTGACGACCGTTTTCGGCACGGGAAGAGCGCCCTCCTTGGGGCAGTTTTCGCAGTAGATTTTTCCCTCAAGAGTATCGAAATACATTGTCGGAGTTTCATATGTACCGCAGTTGTCGCAGGCCAAAACAGCCGGCATATACCCGCCTATGCACATTGCCCGCAGTTCAAAAACCGCCTTTATCTGCGAAAGGCTTTTTTCGCCCCTGCAAAGCAGATGGAGCGAATTGAGCATAAGCCTCAAAAGCTCCTCCTCCGGCTGCTCCTGCGCGCCGATTTCATAGGCAAGCTGAGCGAAATACTGCGCCAGCGAGAGCCTGTCTATATCCTTTCGCAGGTCAAAAAATACCTCTATCGGCGAAGCGTCGTCAACAACGAAAGCGTCTTTTGTTTTATACAGCGTATAATCGCCGTAAGCAAACAGAGCCGTGGCGGAATTTAACCTGCTTTTCAGTTGGTTCGCTCTGCGCACAAAGGCTTTTATCATTCCGAAATCAGCAGTAAGGAGAGTAACTAAACGGTCACTCTCCCCTATTTTCTGCTCCCTGATTACCAAGCCCTTTGTTTTCCTTTGCATTGTTTTCCGCCTTTAATTCATTTTCGCTTTTCTTATATTTCAAATAATCGTATATATTCCCCGTTTGAGTAAAATGCACCCAGTTGTCGTCAATCATATCATCACCGCCAAATAAACAAAATGTTCGCCGTTTTTATTTTATCCTATGGCGGCATATATAATTTGTGCCATTTTAATCCAAACCGAAATTGCGGATAAGACCTTCCATATTTCTCCAGTTTTCCTTAACCTTTACCCAAGTGTGAAGATTTACTTTCACTCCGAAAAATCTTTCAAGATCAAGGCGCGCGCCCGTTGATATTTTTTTGAGCATAGAGCCGTTTTTGCCTATCAAAATTCCTTTGTGGCTTTCACGTTCGCAATATATAACGGCATCAATGTCAAGGATTTCCTTATCGGCGCGTTCGCGCATTTTTTCTATGGAAACGGCAATGCCGTGCGGCACTTCTTTATCCATAAGGCGCAGTATTTTTTCCCTTATGATTTCTGAGGCTATCACCCTTTCGGGCTGGTCGGTCAGCGTATCGTCGGGGAAAAAATGGGGGCTTTCTACGCAGAGCTTTTCAAGCTCCTCTATCAAGCCGTCAAAGCCGTCGCCCGAGGCGGCGGAAACAAGCGTAACAGCGGTAAAATCATAATATTTTGAAAGCTCCGATATTCTTGAAAGCAGAGCGCTTTTATCCTTTACCGTATCCGTTTTGTTTATCGCGAGAACGGCAGGCAGTCTTTCCTGCCGTATTTTTTCCAAAAGCTCAAGTTCTTTTTCGTTTAGCGCACCCGACGGCTCCGCGACAAACAGCGCCGCGTCCGTGCCGCCTATACTGTCTCCCACCGCGGTGTTCATATGTTCGCCAAGCTTATTGTGCGGCTTGTGAAAGCCCGGCGTATCGGTAAACACAAGCTGAGTTTCGCCGCGGGTGAGTACGCCCATAATTTTGGTGCGCGTTGTCTGCGGTTTCGGGGAAACGATAGCCACCTTTGCTCCGAGAAGCCTGTTCAAAATCGACGATTTGCCTACGTTCGGCTTGCCGACTATGGCGATAAACGCTGTTTTAGTCATCATTTATCTCCCATATAATAACTGCTGTCTCTCTTCCAGCCTATGCGGGTGAGCACCGTTTCCTCTTTTTCCCTCATACGCACTTCCTCAAGCCCGCCTTTTTCGTGGTCGTAGCCGAGAAGATGGAGCATTGAATGAACGGTCAAAAAGCCTATTTCGCGCTGAATAGCGTGATTGTAAAGCTCCGCCTGCTCCACCGCCTTTTCCATTGAAATAACTATGTCGCCAAGGAGCTTCGCGCCCGTGTCGCGGTTTACATCATACACGCCGTTTTCGCCGAGCGGGAAAGAGAGCACGTCCGTTTCGCTGTCTATATTTCTGTATTCCCTGTTGAGCTCTCTTATCTGCTCATTATTGACAAAACGCACGGAGACCTCCGCCGAGCCCTCAAACTTTTCGTTTTCAAGAACGGCGTGGCAGCAGCGCCTGATAAGCAGCCTTATACCCGTGGGTATCTTCACGTTTTTCTGATCGTTGCTTATTCTTACTTTTACGGATTTCATATTATCGTTTTTCCTCGTTTTCGTATTTTTCGTATGCCTTTATAATATCCTGCACCAGCTTATGGCGCACAACGTCTTTTTGTGTGAATTTGCATATTTCTATATCGTCAACGTTTTTCAGTATTTTTATAACTCTTTTAAGTCCGGATTTTTTGCCGTCCGGCAGGTCTATCTGCGTTATATCGCCCGTAACCACCATTTTTGAATTAAAGCCGAGCCTTGTAAGGAACATTTTCATCTGCTCGGAAGTTGTGTTTTGAGCCTCGTCAAGAATTATAAAGCTGTCGTCAAGAGTACGCCCGCGCATATAGGCAAGCGGCGCGACCTCTATCGCTCCCCTTTCGTGATAGCGCTGGAAATTCTCTCCGCCAAGCATATCGAAAAGCGCGTCGTAGAGCGGCCTTAAATAAGGATCGACCTTGCTTTGCAGATCTCCGGGAAGAAAGCCGAGCTTTTCGCCCGCCTCCACCGCCGGGCGCGTGAGAATTATTTTATTTACCTCTTTGGCGCGGAAAGCGGTCACGGCTTTCGCTACGGCAAGATATGTTTTTCCCGTTCCCGCGGGGCCTATGCCGAAAGTGATTGTGTTTTCGTCTATCGCCTCGCAATATTTCTTTTGCCCAAGTGTTTTCGGCTTAACGGGCTTGCCCTTTGCCGTAATGCAGACGGATTCGCCCGTCATAGTGTTGAGCTTGTCCTCACTGCCCTCTTTAACAAGGGATATAGCGTAGCGCACGTTCTGCTCCGAAAGAGATTCGCCCTTATTTATAAGCGACAGCAGGCTTTTCAGGGCGCGCACCGCAAGAGCCGCCTTTTCCTCTTCGCCGACCACCTTTAAATCGCTGCCACGGCTTATAACGGAAACACCGTATTCCCGCTCGATAAGCTCAATATTTTCGTCAAAAGAGCCGAACAGATTTACCGCCTGCTCCATAGCGTCAAGTTTTAAAACATATTCCGTCATTGCTTTATCTCTGCCTTGATAAGTTCCATTCTTCTGTCCTCAACCTTCATAACGGTGAAAACTATATTTTCAAAAACCGCTTTCGCGGGGCTTTCCTCGTTTCCCGTCGGCAAAAATCCCAAAAGATTTATAACGAAACCCGCCAACGTGTCGTAATCCCCGTCGGGGATTTTTATATTCAGAGTTTCGCCCACGTCGTCGGTGCTTGCCGCGCCGTCAAAAATATAGGTATGATCGTCAAGCTTTTTAAAGGTTTCCTGCTCGTCGTCGTATTCGTCCTGAATATTGCCGACTATGCTTTCAAGAATATCCTCCATAGTTACAAGCCCCGCAGTTCCGCCGTATTCGTCAACAACAATGGCAAGCTGTATCCTTGTTTCGGTCATTTTTGTAAACAGCTTTCCGCATTCTATCGTTTCGGGCACGAAAAGGGGCTCGCGTATATAATCTTTCAGGTTTTCGTCGGGTGAAATCTTTGTGCCTATAAATTTAAGCAAATCCTTAACATAGATTATGCCGACAACATTGTCTATATCCTCATTGTAAACGGGAATGCGCGAACACCCCGCCTTTATCGAAAGCGCCGCCACGTCCGCCAAAGAGGCGTTTATATCCACCGCCTCAATATCCGTGCGGTGAGTCATTATATCCCCCGCGTTCAAATCGTCAAGCTGAAAGATATTGTTTATCATCTCTCTTTGCGAGACTTCCAGCTCGCCTACGTTCTTGTCATCGTCAACAAGCTGTTTGATTTCCTCCTCGGTTGAGTTTTTTCTGAACAGCTTTATCAGATTGCCTGCCATAAAGGCATTAACCTCCAAAAAATTATTTGCCCGCTTTTCCTCAGAAAAACACAATGCGGCATTTCAGATTTTAATTATATACTTTTTAAAATTGTTTGTAAAGATATATGTTTTATGTTGTAAAAACAGCCTTTTTATGTTATAGTTAAAAGGTAAAATAAGGTTAGATTTTGATTTTACGGAGAAAAACATTGCTTGATATAAACGAACGCGGCGTGTGGCAGACCCTTGCAGAAAGCGATAAGCCGACCGTTTTGTACGGAATGGGCAACGGCGCGCAAATGATAATATCCGCTTTTGAAAGCGCGGGCGTTCGGGTTTCCGATATTTTCGCGAGCGACGGCTTTGTGAGAGGGCATTCCTTTATGGGGCACAAAATTCTGTCCTACTCTCAAATATGTGAAAAATACGATGATTTCAATATCGTTCTCGCTTTCGCCGTCCGCCAACCCGAAATGCTTGAAAAAATAAAATTTCTCGGCCGCGAACATAATCTGTTTGCCCCCGACGTTCCGATAGCGGGCGGAGGACTTTTCACAAGGGAATATTTTGAGGAAAACAGGGAAAATTTTGAATTTATTTACTCCCGCCTTTCCGACGATGAAAGCAGGCGGGTGTATGAAAACATAATCAATTTCAAAATAAGCGGTAAAGTAGATTACCTTTACAGTGCGACCGAATACGACAAAAGCCGCATTTATAAAGATATACTGCGCCTTTGCAAAGACGACATAATAGTGGATATGGGCGCTTACGACGGAGACACCGTCAGGGAATTTACAGAATTTACGGGAGGCTGCAAAAGGATT
The DNA here is from genome assembly GCA_947623505.1 of uncultured Clostridia bacterium. Taxonomy (GTDB): domain Bacteria; phylum Bacillota; class Clostridia; order Oscillospirales; family Acutalibacteraceae; genus Eubacterium_R. The sequence goes on from CANQGT010000011.1 coordinate 21,771, forward strand.
TACGCCATTGAGCCCGACGCGAAAAATTACGCAAAATTGCTGAAAAACACGGCGGATATACCAAACATTATCACTTACAATATGGCGGCGTGGAGCCGAAGAGGCACGCTTATGTTTTCGGCAAAGGCGGGAAAAAATTCAAGCTTTGAGCAATCGGGAAAGCCCATTGAGGCAACGGATATAGACGGCTTGATAAACGGGCCCGTAACGATGCTGAAAATGGATATAGAGGGCGCTGAGCTCGAAGCGCTTGAGGGATGCGAACAGACGATAAAACGGTATGCGCCGAAGCTCTATATCTGCGCTTATCACAGAAATGAAGACCTTTTCGCTCTTCCGAAAAAGATACTTGAATTAAACGGCGGATATAAGCTGTATTTTCGCCACTCGCCGTATATACCCGCTTGGGAAAGCAATTTTTACTGCACTATCTGAAAAGGCGCTGATACATATGAAAGAATTTTATATCGAAAACAAGTTCTATATCGATATAGCCATAGGAGCTCTTGTTTTCGCCGCATTTTTTCTGCTGAGAAAAATTTTTACAAAGTTCATTCTTACTTTTTTAGGAAAATTTGTATTTTTTAAAAAGCCGGAGTTAAAAGAAGGCTTCGTCAAAAGTCTGACGCGCCCCGTTTCGTTTTTCTTTGCGCTTTTGGGGCTTTATCTCGGAGTTTATTTTAATCTTCCGAAGCCGACAATCACAACCGTTTTTAAAATTCTTATTATAGCTTTTGCCGCCTGGTGCGTAATAAGCTATATTTCGCAGAATCTTCAAACGATTTTCGATTTAAGGAAAAAAAGCGATTCCGTTCACGGCGTTGCCGTTAAATTCATCTCAAACATTCTTATTATTATAACGCTCTGCCTCGCCGCCGTTATGATAGTTTCGGAGCTGGGCTACAATATAAACGGCCTTATAACGGGGCTCGGAGTGGGAGGTCTGGCGGTTTCGCTCGCGGCGCAGGATTCGCTTAAAAATCTTATTTCCGGATTTGTTATACTTTACGATAAACCCTTCGCCATCGGCGACCTTATAGAAACGCCGGATTACAAGGGCTTTGTTGAGGATATAACTATGCGTTCAACAAGGCTGCGCAGGCTTGACGACGCCGTTATAGTGGTGCCTAATTCCGCTTTGGCGGACGCTTACGTTACTAACTACGCCAAGCTGAATAAAAGGCTTTCGGAGTTTAAAATAGGGCTTTTGTATTCAACCGAAAGCGAATCGCTGAAAAAATGCGCCGACGAGATAAGAGAATATCTGCTTAATGAGGAAAGCGTGGACAACGAAACGGTGAGAGTGTGCTTTTCGGATTACGGCGAATCCTCGGTCAACCTGACGATAAGGTTTTACACAGACATTGTTGACATCGAGCTTTACAATAAATTTATGGAGGCTCTTAATTATAAAATCAAGGAAATCGTTGAAAATAACGATACCGATTTTGCATATCCGACAAGAAGCATTCACATAGAAAAGGAATGAAATGTACGAACTTATTTACGGAATTATAATTTTATTCGCGACCTTTACCGGAGCTTTCGTCGGGCTCGGAGGCGGAGTCATCATAAAGCCTCTGCTTGATCTTATCGGGCACGACGGTATCGCGGCGGTCAATTTTATCTCCGCCTGCGCGGTTTTCAGTATGAGCATAAGCTCAACCGTAAGGCATATAAAGGCAAAAACAAAAATCGATTTCAAATTTATAGTAATTCTTTCCGCGGGCGCGGTTGCGGGAGGCGTAGGCGGCTCTTCCCTGTTCGATTACCTTCTCACGGTTTTTGACAATAATTCTCTGAAACGTATTCAGGGGTTGATACTCGGAATTTTGCTCGTTGCCTCCGTAATATACGTCAACGCAAAAAACACCAAAAGCTTTAAAATCAAAAATCCCGCGGTAATCGTTGCCGTCGGTCTCGCGCTCGGCTTTATTGCCTCTTTCCTCGGAGTAGGCGGAGGCCCGATAAACGTGGCGTTTCTTGTGCTGTTTTTCTCAATGAGTATGAAAGAGGCGGCGGTCTACAGCGTCGGCACGATATTTTTCAGCCAGCTTTCAAAGCTGGTGACCATGGCAATCGGCTCAAGCATTCCCGAAGTGTCGCCCACCGTGCTTATTTCGGCGGTTATATGCGCCGTTGCCGGAGGTATTCTCGGGGCAAGAATGAATAAAAAAGGCAATGAAAAAGTAATAAAAACGGTGTTCACGGTTTGCGTTGCCGCGATAGCAGCCGTTGATTTTTACAACGCGATAGCTTAAAACGCTAAAATACTGAAAGGGGTTAATAATGGAAAAGAAAAATATCATCTTCTACTTTTCGGATCAGCAGAGATGGGACACCGTAAACGAAACCGTAACGCCGAATCTTATGAATTTGGCGCGGGAGGGCGTTTTATTTGAAAACAACTTCACCTGCCAGCCCGTATGCGGGCCCGCAAGGGCGTGCCTGCAATCGGGGCTTTACGCCACGCAGGTTGGCTGTTACTGGAACGGCATCTCCCTGCCGAGGGATATTCCCCCGCTCGCAAGATATTTCAACGAGGCGGGCTATGAAACGGCATACATAGGCAAATGGCATTTGGCGTCCGACCGTTACCCGGGGATCGGTCTGCACTGCGAAAAAGGGGCCATACCCAAAGAGAGACAGGGCGAATATCAGTATTGGCGCGCCGCCGACTGCCTTGAATTTACCTCACACGGCTATGACGGCTATGTTTTCGACGGAGACGGCAACCGACTTGATTTCAAGGGCTACCGCGCCGACTGCATAAACGATTTTGCGCTTGAATACCTTGAAAAGAACAGAGACAAAAACAAGCCGTTCTTTATGTTCATAAGCCAGCTTGAACCTCATCATCAAAATGACAGGCACTGCTATGAGGGTTACAAAGAGACGATAGACGATTACAGGGATTACCCCATTCCCGACGATTTGACTTTCCTAAAAGGCGATTACAAAGAGATGTACCCCGATTACATTTCCGCGATAAACAGGCTCGATTACAACGTGGGGCGGCTTGTTGACAAGCTCAAGGAGCTTGGAATTTACGACGATACGATAATCGTTTACACAAGCGACCACGGCAGCCATTTTAAAACAAGAAATCCCGAATACAAGCGCACCTGCCACGAAAGCGCAAGCCACACGCCTTTGATTATAAAGGGCGGCGGCTTTGAGGGCGGAAGGCGCGAAACAAGACTTTCAAGCCTTATAGATATGCCGCCTACGCTGCTTTCAATGGCGGGGATAGATATTCCAAAACAGTATATGGGCGTTGATCTTACAAAGCAGATAAACGAACCCGAAAACAAACGCAAATGCGTGTTTATGCAGATAAGCGAAAGCCAATGCGGCAGAGCCATAAGAACGGACAGGTTCAAATACGCCGTAAGAGACGCCGCTCCGGTAGGTTACATTCACCATTCAAGCAAGGTTTATATGGAGGACTACCTCTACGATCTTGAAAAAGATCCGATAGAAAAGCATAATCTTATAAAGGATAAGAGATACGCCAAAATCAGACAGGAGCTGAAATATCTGCTTATCGAGCAGATGGTCGCGGCTGACGAGGCAAGGCCGGTTATCCTGCCCGCGATAATCAAGAGAAACAAATAATAAACCGCAAAAATTTACCCGCGCAGTAAATAAACTGCGCGGGTGATTTTTATGCCGAACGGCAATTAAACAATATATTTTATTCCGCTGATTTTTCTTCGTCAACCGGAATCTCTTCGGCAACGGGGCTCTCGGATTCGGAATCAGCGGTCTGCGCCGCGGCAAGAGCGTCTTTTTCGGCGCGCTTCGCGACAAGCGCTTCAAGCATTTTTGCGTGCTCCTTATCGGTAAGCGCATATTTCAGCGTGGGAAGCGCCGAAAGAATCATACCGATTGCCGGAGGAATGGAGATAAGGAAGAACATCGCGGCGGCAAATTTACCGTCGTTATATGTAACGAAATCATCGCCCGCAGCAAGAGCCTTGTTCATAACGTCGATATTCGTTCCGCTGTAGCCCACCATATCGTAAACAAGCGCGGAAATTATTGAAGCGATACCCGCGGAAAGCTTTGTGATAAACGACTGGCCGGAGAAAAACACGCCGTCCGTGCGCACGCCGTTTGTATATTCCTCGTGGTCAACACAGTCGGCAATCATAACGGACTGAAGAACGTTTATACCACCCATCGCGGCGCCCGCGAACAGGAAGAGGATACCGGAAACGATTACCCAAGGCATCGGTCTGATGTCTCCGCCGGAGAGCTTGTAAATTACATAAATCGCGGCAAAAGGAATCGCGCCTACAAGAGAGAAGAAGTTGTAAAGAGTCTTTTTCTCTATCTTTCTGACAAGCACGGGAGTAAGACCCATTGCGGCAAACTGGCCTACGAATATGCCCGCGGCGATTATAAGCAGCTTAACAAGTATGCCGAAATCAACGCCCGTAACATTGCCCGCGGCGTCCTTGGCGAGAATATTCATAAAGTCGCCGTTCGCGTAATAATAAGTGATAAGCGTAATTGCAACAATCATAAGAAGCTGTATCGGGCTTCTGAGAACGCCGGAAATAAGTATCTGCCTGAAAGGCTTGTTTCTGAACATAATTTTGAAATTCTCGGCGATAGTATAATGCTTTTCGGACTGCTCGACGCGCTCTCTTGTGGACAAGCCGGCAAACTCAAACATTATCGTTGAAATTACCGTCATAACGGCGGCGGTAACAATAAAGCCGTACTGCGAAGCCTTGCTCTGCTCCATACCCATTCCGGAGAAAATACCGGCAACGAGCTGAGCTATCTGAACGATAAGAACGCTTACACCCGCAACGCCGGCGGCTATACGGGCAAGACCGAGTATTTTTGAACGGTCGTTTTCGTCCTCAGTCATAAGGGAGGTAATGCCCCAAAGCGGAATATCGCACACGGTGTAAACCATACCCCAAGCTATGTAGGAAATCGCTGCCCAAGCTATAATAAACGCCTTTTGAGTGGATGATTCGGCCTCAGCGTAGTTGCCGTTAATAAACGTGAGTATCGTAACAACGCCGATAATCGCGGGGAAAATTATCAAATACGGGCGGCATTTGCCCCATTTTGTGCGCGTTTTATCAACAATGGTGCCCATCATAGGATCGTTGATAGCGTCCCATATCCTCGCGATAGTGAATATCCAGCCAAGCGCCATAGCCGGAAGGCATATAACGTTTTGGAAATAGAAATAAAGGCCGGTGGCTATGATATTGTAGATAACGTTCTGCCCGAACATACCAACAAGATAGCCCGCAAGCTCTTTCTTTCCGTAGGTTTTGGCTTTTTCCGCCATAAAAAATCACCTCTAAAATAATAAAAAATATATATTTATTCCCCTATTTAATAATTATAACTTTAAACAGTTTTTAAAACAATTATCAATTCTCCCCAAACATTTCCAAGCGTATTTGTAAATAATGACGAAAGCACCCGAATATGAGGATAAAAGTTTTCCTCACGTTCGGGTGCGATGCTTAATACTTAGTATAAATATAATATTATTTATGCCATAAATCTTCTGATAACGCTTTCCATATCCGCATAATTCATAATTACCGGAACGGGATAGCCGGGATTGCCCTCTTTGAGCGCTCTTGTGATAAGAGTGGGCAAATCCTCTTCCTTGATCATATCAAAGCTTGAAGGAATATTCATATCGGCGTTCATCTTCTTTATAGCCTCTATGAATTTAACCGCCTTATCGGAAACGCTTTCGCCCGTAATGCCTACAACATCGGCAAGCTTTGCAAGCTGGGGATGGATAGCTTTTCCGTACCATTCAAGCACATAGGGCAGAATCACCGCGTTCGCGAGGCCGTGGGGCGTGCCGTACAGACCTCCCAAATTATGGGCAATCGCGTGAACATAGCCAACATAGGCGCGGGTGAACGCGCAGCCCGCAAGATAAGAGCCCTTGAGCATATTTGCCCTTGCCTCGTAATTTTTACCGTTTTTATAGGCTTCCTCAACATTGTCGAAAATAAGCTTAGTGGCTCTTTCGGCCTGATCTCTCGTTGTCTTGGTGTTGCTTCTGCCGATATACGCCTCAACGGCATGAGTTAGCGCGTCCATACCCGTTGTAGAAGTGATATGCGGCGGCAGACCTACGGTGAGTTCCGGGTCAAGCACGGCATATCTGGGACGAAGACAGATATCGTTTATCGCGTTTTTCTCATGCGTTTCCGGGTCGGTAACAACGGCGGCAACGGTAGTTTCGGAGCCTGTTCCCGCGGTTGTCGGAACCGCGAAAAACGGCGGCAGTTTTTTAAGTACTTTAAGATATCCCCTCATTTTACGGACGGTTTGATTAGGCTTAACAACTCTTGCCGCGGCAGCCTTCGCGCAGTCCATCGGAGAACCGCCGCCGAAAGCGATAAAGCCTTGGCAGCCGTTTTTGATATACGCCTCGCGCGCCGCCTCAATATTCGGGATCGTGGGATTTGGCTGAACCTCGTCGTAAACGACATATTCAATGCCTACCTCGGTGAGCTTTTCAAACAGAGGATCGAGCAGATGAAGCCCCATAAGACCTTTATCGGTAACCACAAGAACCTTGCCTATTCCCTTGCCCTTGATAAACTCGGGCAATTTAAGCACGGAGCCTTTGCCTTCAAGGAGCTGCGGTTCCGACCAATCGAGAAAATTCATCGCCACTTTGAAAGCCGTTTGGTAAACTCGGTACCAGCATTTTTTCAATTCCCAAAGCATCTTAAAACCTCCTTTACAATTTATTTCCAAATAATTTTACTAAATTTCGCGGGAATTTGCAATAGATATTTAAAAAGATATTTCTATTTTTACGCATTTATATTATAATTGTTTACGGCGGCGGGCGAAAACAAAAATCCTTTATCAAACCTTTGCCCGCACTTTGAAACGGAGGTAAATTTTTTGAACGAAACATCGCTTTTATTCTGCGGAAAAAGCCCGAAATTTCTTATTGAAAAGTTGACCGCGCAGAGCACGGCGGAAAACGGCGGCGAAGCGTTTCGCATTCCGAGCCTCATAAACGCAGACGGCGTTCTTGTTGCCGCGGCAGACCGAGCCTCGTCGGGAGCGGACTGGGGATATATCGAAATAGCCGTTAGGCGCAGCGAGGATTTGGGCAAAACGTGGAGCGCTCTTGAGGTAATAGCCGCTCCGCCCGCGCGGGAAACAAGAATTTCGGACGACTGCTTTTCTTCGGGATTTTACATAGATCCGTGTATGGCGATTGCCCCGAACGGCGATATTATAATGCTTGTTGATTTCTGGCCGGAATGCAAAGGTCTTCACGATTTGAGCAAACTTGAAAAACATAAACCGGCTTACCGCAAAGAAAACGGCGAAACGCTTTTCATTATATATGATAAAAGCGGCCGCCCGTATTATGTAAAACCCGACGGCGAAATTACGGACGCGGATATGCGGCCTACGGAATATTCGGCGCGCGGGCTCGGCGGTCTTTATAAGGGAGACGAATACCTCGGAAATATATTTCTTGACGGCGTAGAGGGCGAAAACGAAATGTGCGTGGAGCTCACCCACGGCGCCCCTCTGAAAGCCGTAAAGCGATGCTACGTCTTTATGTTCAGAAGCGCCGATAAGGGCAAAACGTGGAGCGGGCCCAAGGATATAACAGGCGAAATATTGCTTGAAAGCGACAGCGTGTTTCTCGGCGTTGCACCGGGAGTCGGGCTCACGACCGAAAGCGGCAGGATAATAATGCCTCTTTACGCGATAAAGCACGGCTCAGCCGCCGTTTACAGCGACGACAACGGGATAAGCTGGAAAAGAAGCGAAAAATGCCCTTACGCCAAAAACACCGGTGAATGGCAGCTTATCGAAGCAAAAGGCGGCGCCGTAATAGGCTTGGGCAGGCAGAAAAGATACGGAAAAACGCCGGTCTGCATTTCCGAAGACGGCGGAGAAAGCTGGAAAAAGCTGAAAAAATCAAAGCTGAACGCTCCAAAATGCCAAAAAAGCGTTATCACCGCGGGGGATTTGATACTCTGCTCTCACGCAAGCGCGAGAACAAGAAAAAACGGAATGCTTTCAAAGGGCAGGCTTTGTTACAGAAACGGCGTTCCGATAAAAATAGACTGGTTTTCGCGCAAGCCGATAAACAAAGGCTTTTTCGCGTATTCCTGCCTTTCGCCGATAGACGAAAAAACAATCGGCGTTTTATACGAATCGCAGCCCAGCAGCTATATCGAATTCGGGAAATTTGAAATCGGCGGCAGTTTCGGCAAAGAAACGGGCAGACCGGACGAATAATTTAAAAATAACTCTTGCAAAAACAAATCGGCTATAATATAATATATCCGATTTGATAAACACTGCGACGAAGAAAAGTAGCTTTTATCCCTTTCATTCAGAGAGCAAAACCTAAGGCTGAAAGTTTTGTATGAAAAATAAAAGTGAAGTTCCCTTCCGAGTGGCCGCGCCGAACGAAAAAGTAAGCGCGGACGGAGCGGGCTCCGTTATCGGCTCAACGAGTGTTTGCTCCGAAAGACGCAAAAATTAGGGTGGTACCGCAGGTTTCAGCTTGTCCCTTACAAACGGGGGCAGGTTTTTTTATTCCCTGAATTTAAGGAAAGGAAGAACTATATGAAAGCACAACTTGAAAAAATAAGGCAAGCCGCGAAAGAAGCGCTCAACAGCTTCGACTCTAAAGAGCAGCTTGAACAGGCGAGAATAAAATATCTCGGAAAAAAAGGCGAGCTCACCGCGATATTAAAGCAGATGGGCGGGCTTTCGGCTGAGGAGCGCCCGGTTATCGGGCAGCTTGCTAACGAAATACGCGCCGATATTGAGAAAAAAATAGCCGAAAAGGCGGAGGAACTGAAGCAAAACGAGATCCTGCGCGAAATAAATTCAATGCCGGATTTTGACGTTTCGCTGCCGCCCGATCTTGAAAGGGGCTCATATCACCCGATAACCCTCGTTCAGCGTCAGTGCGAGCGTATATTCAAATCAATGGGCTTCACCGTTGAGGATTACAGCGAGGTCGTAACGGATTACGAATGCTTTGAGGCGCTGAACATTCCGAAGCACCACCCCGCAAGGGATATGCAGGATACCTATTATCTTGACAACGGCCAGCTTCTTAAAACGCAGACATCTGCGGCGCAAAACGCCATTTATCTGAAATATAAGGACGCCCTTATCAACGACGGCGTGCCGATAAAGGCGATTTTCCCCGGCCGATGCTTCAGAAACGAGGCGACGGACGCGTGCCACGAAAACACTTTCTTTCAGATGGAGGGCGTTATGGTGGATAAAAACATCTCCATTTCAAACCTTATCTACTTTATGAAAACCATGCTTTCGGAGGTTTTCCAAAGAGATATAAAGGTTCGCCTGCGCCCGGGATTTTTCCCGTTCGTTGAACCGGGCTTTGAGCTTGATATAAACTGCCTTATCTGCGGCGGCGAAGGCTGCCCATCCTGCAAGCACAGCGGCTGGCTTGAGCTTTGCCCCTGCGGAATGATTCACCCCGAGGTATTGCGAATGGGCGGAATAGATCCCGAGGAATACACGGGCTTTGCTTTCGGGCTCGGGCTTACGAGGCTTGCTATGATGAAATACGGAATTAAAGATATACGCGATCTGAACAGCGGAAACCTCAAGTCGCTTTCGCAGTTTACAGACGATGAGTGATCCAAGAAAGAAAGGAACGAAAAATTATGTTTTTATCAATGAATTGGCTCTCTGATTTCGTGGATTTCACGGGGCTTGACAAAATGAAGCTGATAAACAGATTTTCACTTTCCACCGCGGAGGTCGAAAGCGAAATATTCCATAAAGGAAGCGATATAAGCGGCATTGTGGCGGCGGAAATCGTTTCCGTGCTCCCCCACCCCGATTCGCAAAAGCTGCACCTGCTCAAAGTTGACGCGGGCGACGGCGAACTCACTGACGTTGTATGCGGCGCGCCGAATGTGCGGGAGGGTATGAAAACCGCCTTTGCCAAAGTGGGAGCGAAACTCGGCGATATTGAGATAGCACCGCGCAAGCTGGCGGGATACACTTCAAACGGTATGTGCTGCTCCGAAAAGGAGATAGGGATAAGCGACGACAATTCCGGCATTATGGAGATAACGGACGATATTCCCAACGGCACGGATCTTAAAGAGGTTTACGACATTGATGATATTATCTTTGAGGTCGACAATAAATCCCTCACAAACCGCCCCGACCTTTGGGGGCATTACGGCATAGCGCGCGAGTTTGCGGCGCTCGCGGGCAGAAAACTGAAAGCGATCCCCGTCGGAGACCTTTCAAAATACGATTCTTTGCCGAAAGTGGATATGAAAATAGAGGATCCGCTTTGCCAGCGTTACTCCTGCCTGCAATTTGAGAATATAAGCAGAAATGTAAGCCCCGTAAATATGCGCATACGCCTTTACTATTGCGGAATGAGGGCGATAAACTTTCTTGCCGACCTCACAAACTACCTTATGCTTGAAATGGGTCAGCCGATGCACGCGTTCGACTCGCGCAAGGTTGAAAAGATAAGGATTAAGCGCTTTGACAAGCCTTTTGAGTTTACCACGCTTGACGGCGTTGAAAGGCATATCGACGAAAACACGCTTATGATATGCAACGGCGACAAGCCCGTTGCCATAGCGGGCATTATGGGCGGACTTGACAGCGAGATAGTTGACGACACAACGACGCTCACGCTTGAATCGGCGACCTTTGACGCGGTATCAATACGCAAATCCACGGTGCGCCTTGCCCACAGAACCGACGCGTCGATGCGCTATGAAAAATGCCTTGATCCCGAAATGACGGTAACAGCGATAGCGCGTTTCGTAAAGCTCCTCACCGATTACGACGGCGGAGTTAAAGTCGTTTCTTCTCTTACGGACGAGTACGCGTTTAAGTACGGCAAAGTAAGCCTCGCTTTTGACAAGGCGTTCGTAAACAGATACACGGGTATTGAGATCGACGACGGGCAGATACTTGATACGCTCAACGCCCTCGGCTTTAAAGCGGAGCTTAAAAACGGGGAGTTTAAAGTTGACGTTCCCAGCTGGAGAGCCACCAAGGACGTTACGATGAAAGCCGATATAATTGAGGAAATAACAAGAATTTACGGCTACGATAATTTTGACGTTCACACCGCCTGCGCCCCCCTCTACCCCGTTCGCGCCGACGAGGAAAAAACGGTTGAAGATAAAATTAAGGATATACTCGTAAAGCGGTTTTTACTGCACGAGGTTCATTCCTATGTTTGGGCGTATCACGATGAGATGAAAGCACTCGGCATAGAAATCGAAAACAACGTGAAAATAGTTAATTCAACCAATCCGAATATCGAAACGATACGCCGCTCTATGATACCCACCCAGCTTTGCCAGCTTAAATCGAACACGGCTTTCGCGCCCGATTTCGGAATTTTTGAGATAGGCAGAGTTGTAAACGGAACGGACGGCGATGGACTTTGCGTTGAGCAGAAGAAGCTTGCGATAACGCTTTTCAGCAAAACGAAAACGGCCGAAACGCTCTATTTTGAACTGCGCGATATGCTTGCCGTTTTGAGCGACGATATTAAGCATTCCCCGCTTACTTATGAAACGGCCGAAGCCTCGCGTTCATACGTTCACCCGAAAAACCTGAACAAAATTTTCTGCGGCGGCTCGGAAATCGGCGAAATCGGCCTTATCCACCCGACGGTGCTCAAAAAGCTCGATAAAAAAGCGAGCGTTGTTTTCGCCGAAATAGACGTTAAAGCCTTTTCGGGAATCAGCGACGCGGGCATACATTACACCGAAATTTCCAAATATCCCGAAATCGAGGTCGATCTTTCTTTCGTGACCGATAAATTTGAGCCTATCGCCAAGGCGATAGACGCTCTGAAAAATTCGCTTATAAGAAAGATAAAGGTCGTCGACGTTTACAACGGAGATAACTCAAAATCCATAACCGTAAGGCTTACGTTTGCGCATTACGAAAAAACGCTCACCCGCGATGAGGTCACAAAGGTTACGGATAAGCTTATAGAAGATCTTGACAGGCTCGGTATCGCTTTGCGTTCCTAAGGAAATTTCGGGCACGAAGTCCGTTTTTCGGAACTTCAAAGCCGATAAAAATGAATTTTTCAAAAAAGCATTGTAATTAAAGACGATTTTGTATATAATTAGTTTATAATGCAGTCTTGCAAATAAAACAGGAGGTGACTTTACTTTGACTGATAAAACCATGACTTTCCGCATAGGCGATGAGCGCGAGGAAATTATGAAGGACGTTCTCACTCAGGTATTTGACGCGCTGAAGGAAAAGGGCTATAACCCCATAAATCAAATAGTCGGATATATCCTTTCCGAGGATCCGACCTACATCACCACACACAACAACGCAAGAAGTCTTATCAGAAAAATAGACCGTGACGAGCTGTTGTCAGAGTTGGTAAAGTCTTACCTTAACAGCTAAATAAAAGTAAAGGAGGATTTTCTTTGGCGGAAGTAAAAGATACTTTTCTTACCTATAAGGGAAAGCCTTTGGTAAGGTGCGGCAAAACCGTTTATTACGGCGATATGTCCGATCCCTACGTCGTTTGCCTGAATATTCAGAGCGATAAGGAATTTAAGGATATAACTCTTTCCGAAAAGGTTCTTATTCAGCTTATCAGCACCGATCCCGAGGTTATCAATCCAAAGGAAAAGATAATTAAAAAGAGTGAAAAAATCGGCCTTTTCACCGCGCTTGACCTTGGCGCAGTATGGCTTGAAAGAGAGCTCAAAAAGCAGTAAAGCAATAACCGCCCGAAAAAGGGCGGTTTGCAAAGGGTATAAAATCTTTATGCCTACCTGCGCCGAAAGGCGCGGGCTTTCTTTTTTAAGCCCTGTATCACGGGGTGCTATTTTGACCGCCGTTTTTCGAAGTGAATAGCGGAAAGCACTTACAAAATTTCCACCGAATTTTATCATACAAGGAGATATAAATATGAAAAGAGAATTGATTAAAAGCATTAAGGCAACTACCGAAATAATGTTTCACAATTTTTATGTGACGCTTGTCACCTGCAATATGGATTTCATACTTTGCGATATGCCGATTTGGAAGCACTGTTATCATACTTTGCATTCCTGCGACCGATGGTTTATAAATCCGGCGCGGTACGAGGAGCCCCCGTTTCACGAATACGGGCTTAACAGCCTTGATTATATGGGCGAAAAAGTTCTTTCAAGGGAAGATTTGTTGGCATATTTTGAGCAGGTCAAGGATAAAATACTTGCTTATCTTGACGGACTTAACGACGAGGATCTATACACGAAGCCCGAAGGCTACGGGCATATCAGGCTTGAATGTATTATGGGGCAAATGAGGCATTTTTATTGCCATTTGGGCAATATCAACGCAACTACAATCATTGAAACAAATAAATGGCCGCGTGTCGTAGGTATGGCGGGATATGAAAAAGGCTTTGATAAAAACGATCTTTATGAAGAATAAAAGCAAGTAAAACGAAGTGATGGGATATCTTTACAGTTGTCGCCATTGCAAACTGATAGTCACATTTAAACAGCTTGTCCATAATACTAATTACAGTTTCATAATTATTCATAAGAGATGTTCCTCACATATATTGATTTTGCCATTGCTTTATCCATTTCAACTGCTTGTCAATAAATTCTTTATCAATACAATTAAGTCCGTAGATTTCTACTATTGTTGCCTGCAGCTGAAAATGTCTTAATGCTATAAAATCATAGAATTGATTTATGGTAAAATCAATTTGATTGTACTTTGAATACTCGTTCATAAACCGATTGAAAATATCTGTTGTATGATAAAATTCATTCTTGCCAAAATTAAAATAATCCGTAGTATCACACATAACCGCAATATCAAATAATTGCGGCGCGAAACAAGCTGTGTCAAAATCCAACATGTAGATTTTGTTCTCTGCCGTTTTTAATAAATTACCTCTGTGTAAATCCCCGTGGCAAAATCCATAAGATAAATCTTTGACGCTGTTCCAAAGATTATCACCGATTTCTATGTATTCACACAAATGCTTATCGTTGTATCCTTTTTGTTTTAAAATATTCATATATCTGTCAACAAAAAAGTGTTTTTCTTGTTTGATCAAATCATTACCGTAATTATTCATCAAGCTGTGTAACCTGCCAACAAGTTTACCTATTTGCTCAATATTTTCGTCTAAGACAGGCTCTGCGCCTTTAATAAACTCATACATAACAAACAGCTGATTATCAATTTCAAGAAACGCCCTGTCGGTATTTGTATAAATTATTTTTGGTAAAGGAAAATTATTTTTTATAAGATATTCTTGAATGTGTATAGATTGAATGGCGGTTTTAATAAAGGCATTGCTGATTACTTTCAAAAACAGTTCGGCATTACCGCTTTTTACAGCATACGAAACACAACCGCCTTGGCGAATGAACTCAACACGGTCTATTTTGCTGTTGTAATATTCTTTTAATATGTTTAAAATTTTTGTTTCAAGCTTCATATTATTTACTCTACACATCACTTTTCCTTTAAGTATAGCTGAGGGGAGCCGAACACAATATAATTAAAAACATGTATTATAACTTTGAAGATGTAAAAAATCCGAACAATTCATCTTTGATGAAGTTCGGATTTTTCTTGTTTGGTCGGAGTGACAAGACTTGAACTTGCGGCCCCCAGACCCCCAGTCTGGTGCGCTACCATCTGCGCTACACCCCGATTGCTGTTATATAATATCACAACTTGAGCAGGAAATCAACAGCTAATTTTATTTAATAACGATTTTTTATTTCCGCCGATTCGACGGAAGTGAAACTTCCGTGATAAAAGCATATAGACGCTCGGTTAATGTTTTCGCCAGGTTTATTCCTCAGCGGTAAAAACTATCGTATCAAGCCGGCGCAAGGCCGAGAGATCGATCCTCAGCCTTTTATCGTATGTAATGAAAATGCCGATATGCCCTTGGTATTCACTGCGGGGAGGTATCACCTGATAGCCGAACTCATCGCCGATCTTTTCACGCAGGCAATCCAAAAGCTCGTTTACGCGATACATATTATCGGATTCGATATACAAAACGCCCGTGCGGTTCTTTTTGCGCTCCAGCAGAGAAAAGAGCGCTATTGTAATAATGAAAAGAACCGTAACGACCGCCGCGCCGAAATAAAATCCGTAGCCCAGCGCAACGCCGATCGTGCCTGTTGCCCAGACTCCCGCCGCGGTTGTAAGGCCGGTAATGGTGCTGTTATTTTTGTGCATAATAACGCCCGCTCCGAGAAAACCGAGGCCGGATATTACCTGCGCCGAAATGCGGAACACGTCGCCGTTTACTTCGCCGTTCGAGAAAACATACATACTCGTCATCGAGGTCATACAAGCGCCGAGGCAAACGAGTATATGCGTTCTCGGGCCGGCGGCGCGGCCGTGCCTTGAGCGTTCGCTTCCTATAACGCTGCCTATAACAACGGCAAGCACGGTTCTCAAAATAATCTGAAACGCGTCGGATTGCAAGAAACTCATAAAAATTGCCCCCTAAAGATTCCGCCGAACGGCGGATAAAAACAAAAATCGCGCTCCGAAAAAGGAGCGTTTTTTAATAATCCCGTGCTTTATAAATACGCTATTATAATATACCCGCAAGCGCAGTTTGTCAACAGCATTTCGGGCAAAAAGACATTGTAAATCCGCCTAAAAAGTGTATAATATAAAAGGTGATGTTTATGGCTCTTGAAGAAGACGTTGTTGAAAAACTTATAGAACACGGCTGGCACATTTCCTTTGCGGAAAGCTGCACCGGCGGACTTTGCTGCGGCACTTTGGTGAATGTGACGAACGCCTCTAAGGTGCTCGACGCTTCGTTTACGACTTACGCGAACGAGGCGAAAATTAAATTTTTGGGTGTGAGCGCCGACACGATACTGAAATACGGCGTTGTTTCCGAAGAGGTTGCGCGGGAAATGGCGCGGGGAGTTGCAAAAACAGCGGGCAGCGAGGTAGGAGTCGGTGTAACCGGAATCGCGGGGCCGGGAGGCGCGACGGCGAAAAAGCCGATAGGAATGGTGTGCTTCGGATTTTGCGTAAACGGAGACACCGTGACATTTACAAAACAATTCGGCGAGATAGGCAGAAATCAGGTGAGGAAATCAAGCGTTGAGTTTGTTTTCAACACACTAAAAGAGATGTTATAAACTTAAAAAGATTTCTTGCGGACAAGCCGCAATTTAATAAAACAAATAAAACGTCGGCGGCATAGCTGAGGAGAGTTGAACACAATAAGGTTTTTGCGGGCTTATTTACGCAAATAACGCTTCAAACCCCGTGCCAATGCTCATGTACGGTAAGGAAGCAAGCAACCGAAAACAAGAGTTAGACCGCCAGCACCACACTATTCCGTGTAAGATAAACATGAAAGAATCGCTCTGTCGAGGACAAATCGTCAGAGCGTCTTTTACCCGACATGGACTGAGAATAATTTGATTAACCGTCTTAAACGAAAGTAGATTTCTTCACATTTGAGTAGTATAATACTAAATGTCGAGTGGATGACTATTCGACAAATTGGAGTTGTCAAGTGTAATGAGGTGATTTGAATGCGGTATCCGAAAATGATCCTATTCGACTATGGACATACGCTTTTGTATGAACCCGGTTGGGATTCTGTCAAAGGAAATGCGGAACTTTTAAAGTATGCCACGAAAAATCCTGATCACTGCACATTGGATGATGTCAGAAAAGCGGCAGAACTGATTTACGGAGAACATATCGAAAATGTCCGTAAAATCGGGTACGATATTGGCGGTCAAATCGGCGATAGAGTGTTATATGAATATCTTGGAATTGAGTTTTCTCTGACACCGCTTGAAATGGAGAAGATTTTTTGGAACGGCGCCTCTATGGGGGCCATTATGCCGGAAGCGGATATCATGCTTGATTTCATCAACAAGAATAGCATAAGAAGCGCAGTAATCAGTAACCTCCTATGGTCGGGAGATGCTTTGTCAGAGCGGCTAAACAGACTGTTGCCGATGAATGAATTTGAATTTGTTATGACTTCCAGTGATTATATTGTGCGAAAGCCCAACCGCATTTTATTTGATATTGCTTTACGGAAAGCCGGGCTGTGTGCCGACGAAGTATGGTACTGCGGGGACAATCCGCAAGCAGATATTGAGGGCGCGGCGCAGGTTGGGATATATCCCGTTTGGTACGATAATGAGACGGATAGGGAGTACAAAGACCGCTCCAAAGAATCTGTACCCAAATGTGAACATCTACATATCCACGAGTGGCATGAAATGATGGATTTATTAGTAAAAATGCGAAAAACTCTTTTAAACCAATAAGGGTACTTAAATTGGGCTTGTGGGAATACGAAGGTTGACAAGTCCGGCTTGTTGGGGAATAAATCAGAGCGAACAATCAAATTTTTGTGGAGACAGCGATGGAAAAATATCTCGTTTGTCGGAGAGATAATGAGGACGGCAAATCGGGATTTTGTAGGTGAATAAAATAGATAATTGTGATTGGTGTAACCTATCTGAAGAAGACAAACAGTTTCAGGTATACGAAAGTAAATCATGGTCTGTTTTCCTTTCAGATGAACAGGATTATATTGGACGATGTATATTGGTTTTGAAGCGTCATTGCAATTCATTGTCAGAGCTAACAGGTGGCGAATGGGACGAGCTCCGCAATCTGATTTGTAAAGTGGAGGCATGCTTAAAGGCTGTTTTAGGAGCAACTCTATGTAATTGGAGTTGTTTGATGAATAATTTTTACAAAGAGTCAGCGCCTAATCCTCATCTTCATATTCATGTAAGGCCAAGATATGATAAGCCCGTGATGCTCAACGGGAACATTTATTCTGATATAATACACATTTTGAAAAATAGTCATCAGCATATACATCTGAAAGAGAAGCATTCTGATTCAATGCTTTATCATTGTATTGTGCAGTTGCCGCAATTGGAGTTAATACTAAAACCGTTGCTAACAAAGCACTAAAAAACTTTTTCATTTATATTCAATCCTTTCAATATATCGAATAATTATTTTAATATTAAATACTTTTAGATTTATCAAATCTGATTCATGGATTTTTTGAGTTGCTATAGTAAGTATATTAGTTGTTGTAAGCTAATAAATCGCTGAATCTTTGCCGTTTAAAGAGCAAGCGCAAACGGCGTTTTCAAAAAGAAATACAAAAAAAATTAAAAGCAATTTGTTTTCGCACTTGACCGAAACGGTTTTTTATTGTATAATCACTTAGCAAACAAAAAGGAATATGCTGGAGTGGCACAGTTGGTAGCGCAGCTGATTCGTAATCAGCAGGTCGTGGGTTCGAGTCCCATCTCCAGCTCCATATGCCGCAGGGTGGTTATCCTGCGGCGTTTTAAAACAGAATATACGAAGGCGTAGCTCAGTTGGTTAGAGTACTTGCTTGACATGCAAGGGGTCGGTGGTTCAAGTCCACTCGTCTTCACCACGCCGCCGCAAGCGAGATTTCACTTGCGGCGGTTTTTTGTTCGCTCCCTGTTTTGCCCTCTACGGCGGCGTACACCGCACATTTCCGAACAGCGTTGCGCCGTGTGGTTTAAACGGTTTGAGCCTGTTTCTTGGCGGTAATTTGACTGTAAAGCTCCTCAAGCTCATCGAGGTGAGTGTAGTTTTCAGCCTGCGACAAAAGTCTGCGGGCATTTTCATAAGGCGCAACGGCACGGTCGTATATTGATTTTGCTTTCAAAAAAGCCTTCAGATCGCGCTTTGCTTTCATACTCTCGGAAATCGTTGAAGTATCTCTGTTTCGTATTTCCTCGCGCACGGCCTCATCAGGCTGCTTTATATTTTCAATGCCGTATTTATTTATGAGCTTAACGGCGGCTTTTTTCGTTCTTATAACCTCAAACGCGTCTGAGCGCGCCAGCTTTTCCGCCTGCGTGCCGCGCGGCAATTTCTTTGCCGCCGCTTTTTCCTGCGCTAAATCGTCATACTTCTGAAACGGCCCGCGCTCATAGGTTTTTTTCGCGATTTCAAGCTGCATTCTGAAAGCCTGAGTATCAAATTTTGCCATTTCATCGTTTACGAAGGCGTAAGCCTCTATATCGTTGTTGCGCTTTTTCGTCTCTTTTATTTCTTTTTTGGCGGCTTTTATCGCGTCTTTTCTGTTGAGCTTGTTCTCTTCCGTATTTTTCGGCATAGCCTTTGCCTCTTTCAGCTTTGATTTGTCCACGGGAATCGGCTTCGCTCCGTTAAGCTCTTTTGCCCTGTGGATTATCTCCATCGTCTCCTCTACCTCGTCGTCGCTGATGTTACCGTCCGCGTAATCCTCAAACATAGCGCGCACCTTTAACACGTTCACGTATCCGTCGTGCTTATTTTCGGTAAGATCATAGAAAAGGTACGGGATAAGGTTGAGGGCGGAGCCGACTATCGCGCATATCGTAATTACCTCAAAGAGACCGTTTCTGAGCGCGTCGTTATAAAGCACGCTGTAATCCTCGTGGAGCCCCATATGCTCATAAATCGACGGGATTATAAGCCCCGTAAAGAATCCGAGTATCGTGCTTATCATACCGAGCGGGCCGAACAGACCGTCTATCCTTACGCCCGTTTTCCACTGGTGGTAATCCCTCATATCCGCCTGAATATTCGGGAAATAGATATTGCCGAACGTATTAAGGAAATTGTTCAGCAGGAAAATAACGCTCACAAGAACAAGATTCTGATAAACAAAATGCAGTATTGCAAGCAAAACTATATTTAAAACATTATTCAAAATAAGCAGATTTCGCTTACCGAGAAGCCGTATCGCGAACGGCGCGAGAATCATAGACCAAAGCGCCGAATTGCCTATGATAGTGTTTACAATCCCCAAGGACGCGTCATATTTACCGCCGAAAGCGTAAACGAACGACCAGCTCAGAACTATACCATAGGAATTTTCGAGAAATCCCACCCAGCTTGCGCTCGTTGTTATCCAAAAATACTTGTTTTTGGCCACTTCTCTAAGAGCGTCCGTTATTCTTACACCGCTCATTTCGCGCTTGGGAAGAATAAGGCGTTCCTTTACCTTGCGGAAGAATATGGTGTTCACAATAAGACCGACAAAAGCGAACGCCGGGTAAATCGTGCGGTAAGTTTGAATGTTGTTAAGTCCGTATGTAAGTCCCGCAACGGTGGGTATCAAAAGATTTGATATTGATGGCGCGAGAGAGTAGATTATCTGAGATATACTCATAACGGTCGCCCTCTCCTGCGCGTTGGGCGTTATTATCTGCTGAAGATATGCGAAGCCCTCGTTGTAAAAGCAAAGGAAAAACTGCAAAACAAGATAGAAAAAGAATGTGACGACCGCCTTGACCGTATATTCCCAGTGCTCAAACGGCAAAAAAACAAACAGCGTGGACAGCCCCACTATCGGAAACGAGGAACGGAGCATAAACGGAATGAATTTTCCGCCTTTCATATGGTGGTTATCAAAATACCAGCCCCTGAAAAGACCGAGCGGAATGCCGATGGCGTTTGAAACTATCAGCATAATGTAAAGATCCATAGGGGCAAGGCCTATGCTGTGCCCGACAAGGAAATTTCCCGCGTCAAGCCCGATTGTGGCGGCAAGAATCGGAACCCATTGCACTCCGAAACCCGCGCAGCCGAGCGTTACCACTTCTTTATACGGCACATAATTTCCTTTAGCAGGCTTATCCCAATATTTTTTGCCTGTTGCGATAAGCTCCTGCGCTTTGGATTTAAGCGCCTTGAAACCGTTTTTCACATAAATCAACTCCCAATTTTAATATAGCAGAATAAATAATAAAAAGCAAATAAATATTAAATCGGCGCGGCTGAAACCGCCGCACGAAATTTCGTTTGCCTCGGTTTTCGGAAATATAAAGATGTGATAAAAAATGAATTTTATGTGTACAAATTATGTGTTTTTTGTTTACAAATTTCTCACATTGTGTTAAAATTATAGAAAAGTTGATGCTTGGGGGGAAGTTAAAATGAAGAAGCATATTCCCAATATAATATCAACGGCACGAATAATCGCGGCAGTTGTGCTTTTCTTTTTCGCAGAGATAACTTTTCCGTTTGTCGCTCTTTATATCTTTTGCGGTCTGAGCGATTTTGTGGACGGTAAGCTTGCAAGAAAATGGGAGGTTACAAGCGTTCTCGGAGCTTATCTCGATACCGTCGGCGACGTGCTTACATATCTTGCACTTGTGAAAATACTGATCTCGCAAAATCTTGTGCCGTTGTGGGCAATAATATGGTATATTGTCGCAATGGCCGGCAACCTTATCGCCGCCGTTATCGCGAAAAAGAGATTTGGCGAATTTTATTTTATACATTCCCTTTTCGGAAAAATCCTCGGCGTTACGCTGTTTTTGCTGCCGCTCGGAATGAGGCTTACGCATAACAACAGCGCCGTTTGTATGAGCGTTATCTGCGTTGTTGCAACGCTTTCGGCGTTTGAAACGATTTATATTCAGCTTAAAAGCAAAGAAATGCTCACGGATATAACCTCCTTTAAACAACTTTTCTCGCTTTAAAAGTCAATTTAAAAGTCAAAATAATTTAAGGTCGGTCGAAATCCGGCCTTTTATTTTTAATTTAGTTAAGTTGCGGGCGAAAGACTCGGAATCATTAAACCGAATGTAAATTCTCCCTTTACAGTTAGTTGTTTTCAACAAAACGGCAGCTGATTTTTTGTTGATAAGAATAATTGAAACAACCCGTTTATTTCTGATAAAATAAAAATTATAATAAGAAAAAAGGAGTAATTATTATGGCAACATTGCAAACACAGCCTTCAATTTCAGACGTAAACGCGAAGCATCTGAAAATGAAGGAATGGATACTGTATCTCAGCGCGGTATTCTTCTACACGAATATGACGGGTATGATGGGCTCTTACAGAAACGCCTATCTCGTCAATGTTCTGAGGCTTACCGACGATCAAGCCTCCCTTTTCAACACGCTTATAAGCGTTATTCCCTTTATACTTAATTTCTTCATCAGCTCATATATTGACGGGCGAAAAATGGGTAAAAAGGGTAAGTTTAGACCGCTCGCCATCGCCTTTGCCGTTCCCACGGGAATCAGCCTTGTGCTATCGTTTTGGACCCCGTCGGTTTTATCCGGCACTTTTCTAATGATTTATATTGTTGCCATAGCGCTCATTTGGGCTGTATGCACCAATTTCTGCAGCTCGGTGGATATGGTGTCCTTCGTTATGACGCCTAATATGAAAGAAAGAGACAACGTTATCTCTTTCAGGAGCATATCCTCCGCCGTCGGCAACTCGGCGCCCCTTGTAATAATTCTTGTTATCGGTCTGTTTGTAAAGGACGAGGGCACGAAATACATAGTAACCGCCGCTCTTTGCGCCGTAGTCGGCACGATAACGATTCTTCTCGGTATGAACACTATAAGAGAGCGCGTTACCTACACCGCCGAAAAGAAAAACCCGCTTGCCGGATTTAAAGATGTTCTTACAAACAAATACGCTTGGGTAATAATCATTTCCGAATTTTTAAAAACATTCAGAAATATTTCAACATATATGGGCCCGTTCCTTGCGGCGGCCCTGCTCGGCGGAACCGACAAGTTCCTG
This sequence comes from uncultured Clostridia bacterium, assembly GCA_947623505.1. Classification (GTDB taxonomy): domain Bacteria; phylum Bacillota; class Clostridia; order Oscillospirales; family Acutalibacteraceae; genus Eubacterium_R. The sequence goes on from CANQGT010000011.1 coordinate 44,383, forward strand.
CTCTTCGGTCTTCCCACCGGAATAGGCACGGCCGTAGGTATGCTTGTTATAAACTTCCTGCTCAAGAAATTCAATTCAAAGGTTCTTTATATCGCCAGCGGCATTTATTCGGTGCTTATCAACATAGTGGCATTCGTAATCGGTTACACCTATTTCAAAACTCAGGACGCTTCCGGCGGCGGATCTTCAGCATTGCAGATAGTTTTCATAATTTCGCTGTTCCTTATCGGCTTACAGTTCGGCGCTTCAAATCTACTGCCCAATATGTTTAAGGCCGACGTTCTTGAGGATATTGAGCTCAAGGGCGGCAAGAGACTTGACGCCACAATGCCCTTTATTATCGGAATCGGCACAATGATAAGCGGCACGATAGCAAACGCCTTAGCTCCGAAAATCCTTTACGGCACATTCGCCGGAGTTCCGATAATCGGTTACATTCAGCCGACGGACGCCGTTCCGAATCCCGAACAGAGTCTGAAAACAAAAATCGTTATGCTGTTCTTCTATACGGTAGTTCACGGCCTTATGATGTTCCTTGCCGGCGTTCCGTTCTTCTTCTATAAATTTACGGGCAAAATCAAAGAGGACGTTCACAACGCCGTAGTCGAAATGCGCCAAAAGCAGCTTGAACAGGGCTTGGCAACCGGCGACGATGACGATATTGCAGAAGATACCGAAACGCAGGAATCCGAAGACACGAAAGAAAACTGACGCTGCTTTTACAAAAGAGGGGTAAGATGAACAGCTTCAACTTTTTGCTTTTGACGGACACCCATTTTTTCAAGCATTCTCTCGGGTGCCATGGCAAAGAATACGATGAATTTATGCGCTTTGAGCAAAAATGTTTTGCCGAAACTGAGTCGATAAACAACGCCGTGTTTGAATTTCTGAATAATACGGAGCTTTCGGACACGGTGCTTATAGCGGGCGACCTTTCCTTTAACGGCGAGTACGAAAGCCATCTCGGCTTTATAGAACTGCTGAAAAAACTGAAAGAAAGCGGCAAGAGAATTTTCGTTATTACCGCCGACCACGATTTCAAGCGTGACGATGACAGCGCGTTTTGCTTTGACGAAAACGGCCGCCACGCTCCGAAAGCGGCAAAACGCGACGAGCTTTTCGACCTTTATTACGAATACGGCTTTAAAGACGCCATCGCGGTGGACAGAAAGCACCTTTCATACGTTGCTCAGTTGTGCGACGGAATACGGCTGCTGGCTTTGAATAACGACGGCAACTGCCGCGATTTCAAAACGTATGACGATGAGCAGATCGCGTGGATAAAGGAGCAGACGAAAAGGGCGCGCGAGGACGGGCAGATGATGATAGCGATGAATCACTATCCCCTGCTTCCCGGTCAGCCTATATTCTCCATAGTTCCGTCCGCCGTTCAGAAAAACGCCGGCGAGATAACCACGATGCTCGCCGACGAGGGAGTGCACCTTGTTTTTACGGGGCATATGCACAACCAGAGCATAAACGTTAAGGTCACCGAAAAGGGCAACAAAATTTACGACGTCTGCACCGGGTCGATAATCGCAAGCCCGTCTGTAATGCGACTTGTGACTGTTGAAAGCAGCAAAACGGTGAAAGTAGAAACGCTGAACTGCCCCGATTTTGATTGGGACACGGGCGGCAGAACCTGCACACAATACCTTGACGATATGTTTGACAGTATGATTCTCAATATGCTTGCCGATATGAAGGAAAATCCCGAAAGAATACTGAGGCGTTTCGGAGCGGGCGACAAACAGAAGCTCTTTCCCATCGTCAAAAAAATCGGCAGGCTGCTCGATAAGCTGACGGTGGGCGGCACGGCAAGACTGCTATGGGTAAAATGCGACAAATCCATAAGAAAAACGCTGTTAAAGGATTATATCGTTGAGCTTGTGAGAAACGTTTTCAGCGGAAACCAGACCTTTAAGGAGGGCACGCCGAAGGGCGACGTTCTGCTCAGAGTTCTTAAGAGATTTAATTTCCTGCTTAAAAAGATAAACCTTAAAACCATTGATGGCGAAAAGGCCGATCTTTACGATATAATAAAAAATTCCGCGGGAAATTACGACATAGACGATTACAACGCAACGCTTATTCTTGAAAACTGAAAGCACGCTGAATTAAAACCCACATAAAAACGGACGAAATTTACGCAGCTACTCATAAGGATGTTGTGTACCGGTGTCGGAAAAGACGGACAGTTAAGGCTGTCCGTCTTTTCCTTTTGTCAGGCAGCGGATATCTGACCTATATGTGTAAAGTAGATATCAATCTGCTGTTCAACGCTTTCAGCGTATTTCCTTGTTCTTTCATGGATAACAATTTTAGAAATAAATGTACACAGGATTTCAGGTGTTGCAATATGATTTAATATCATAATTCTTATAGAATACTGCAATATCTTTTACTTCTGAACAGATTTGATATAATTCCAACAATATATAAAATAAATGCTGAGATTATTAGCTGTAAAACTGTTTTAATAATGTTGCCCGAATTCATTTCTTCATAACTGCAAAATATAAATATTTTTAAATAATCTCCCATATTGTATATTGAAACAATTAAATAAATAAACAATGCGGCAACCGTCATTGGAACGGACATTGTTATAAATACAAGAGAATATGCCAGAGCTGAAAAAAATGCACATTGACAGAACACTCTTATAAATTCATAAATCATATTGTGCTCTATATAAACGCATGTGAGCAGCGGAAATATCAATTCGATTAAATATACAAGCAATATCAAAAGTGATTCCTTAATTTTTGTTTTGGAATACAAAAAATAAATTTCACAATGATAATGTTCAATATAATTTCTCAACACAAATACAGTTAAAAGTGAGGAGAAAAAAGGGAAACAGTATTGGGAAATTTCCATAATATTTCCATAACACATATCCGGCTGATTTTTATAAAGCATTAAGAAAATTACCGGAAATATCAAAACGGTTAATATTGTCACTGTTATAAATATCGGCTTCATTGATTTTATCAACAGTTTTTCATTGATAACAGCAACGGTTAAATTCCTTTTATTGCACATAAATAACCATCCTCGATAGTCGATTCAACCAAATAATTATTATCAAATTCTTTTGTCAAAACACGATAATATAAATTATTATCTTTGTCGAACTGTTTTACCACTTCGTATGAATCGGTTAAATTATATGATAAAGCTTCCGGTATTTCGTAAACCTTACCCTTTGCAATATTTTTAATTTCCTTTGTGCTGTTGCATTCAATAATCCTTCCGTTTTTTACGATTGCAATTTCATCACAAAGCGCATCAACGTCTTCAACAATGTGAGTTGAAATAATTACAGTTTTTTCTTTTTTTATTTTTTCAATTATGTTTTTAAAGCGCAGTCGTTCTTCAGGGTCTAATCCGGCAGTAGGCTCATCAAAAACAATGATATCGGGATTTCCCAAGAGTGCCTGTGCTATACCAAGTCGTCGAATCATTCCGCCGGAAAGTTTTCCAACTTTTGTATTTGCTTTATCAGACAAGTTTACTAATTCAATTAGATTAGGTATCTCCTTGACGGCGGATTTTTTGGGCAAGCCCTTTTGATTTGCAAAAAACAACATCATATCATTAACCGTGAGTTCTTTGAATGCACCAAAATTCTGAGGCAAATAACCGATTTGTTTGTTTTTATCTGTTACTGTAATTTTACCTTTATAATTGGAGTACATTCCTGTTATGCAGCGAATTAGTGTTGTTTTTCCGGCACCGTTCTCACCGAGCAAACCATAAGTTTTGTTTTGAAAATCAATAGTAATATCGTTTAATATTTTCTTTGAATTGAATTTTTTTGATAAATTCTCAATTTTAATCATAAACTTCATCCTCGCTTTCAGTCATAATCAATTCTCCCAAACCGGGTGTTAATACTACATTGTCAAATTCTCGTACTTGTGATGCAAAATTGATATTTACATGTGGTTCAATAAATATGGTTTTTCCATTAAATTCATCTAAGTCAATGTTTTGCAGTATATCATCAAAATTAACTGTTTCTCCGTAAAGATATGGATAAACAATTGTTACGCCTTTAAACTCTCTTGAATTCAAAAATCCCGCAAACAGACAAGGAGCTGAGGTTTTTCCGTAAAATCTGTTACTGCTATCCGAATTCAAATTAGAATATATTTTAAGGTTAGATGAAACAGTAATTTCAAATTCAGGTGTATTATTCGGAACAACAGATAAATAGTTTTCGTTATAAAGCATCTGTTTACCGGCTACAGGATAATACGGAAAATCACCGGAAAGATATATTCCTTGATAATTTGAGTAAAACCCTTTTCCGTTACCGCTGTAATCAATATTGATTGAGGTTATCTTCTCGGCAGTAAAAATTTCTATATAATCTCCACTTCTGTTATATTTCAGATCTTTTCCATCCTGATCGGTTACCTTGTTTATTCTGTATCCATGATATAAAGTGAAATCATACTCGGCATTGCTGCTATCAGGCATTATGCTTGCAGAACAGCTTAACTCTCTGCCAATTTTAATGTTTAGATTATATTTTTCTACATTGAATGCCGGACTGACATTTTCGCCTTCATAATCTAAATAGTAGTATTGATCGCCTAATGCTTCTCCTTCGGGATCACCGTTCAACACTAATTTTGATTCAGGCCGGAAAAATACTACTCCCAGAACGATAACCATTATCAAAGAAAAAATAGATGCCATTTTTAGCTTCTTGGTTTTTAAACTGCAAAGCAAAATGGTTAGAGCCAATAAGCACCATATAAGAATTAAAATGATTCTATAAGGCAATACAGAAAAGCCCATAGCATATGTTGGAGTCCAACTCATATTAGGCGGAAAAATATTGAACAAATTAAAGATTTTAAATGCGTTAAATCCATTATCGGTTGCTACTACAATTGTACCTGCTAAACTTTCTCCGATTTTACTTCCCAAAATAAGAAAAAGAATAATGGATGAATAAGACAGTATTTTACTTTTAAAAAAAGATGCGGCTAAACCAAATATAATGGCAAATGTATTGATAAGAAAAATATTAATCAGAATGTTAAGAAAAATATGAATAATATAATTCTTATCAAATGAATACAAAGTTAGAAACGCAACGAAATTATATAATAATAAAATAATCGAATAGATTAAATTCCATATACTTAATACTGCTGCATTATAAATACTGATGGAAAGCAGCCTCTTTTTCGTACAAAGTATTGTTTCATATAATTTATTGACCTGTAATTTTGAGCAAAACTCATATGACAACAGCAGAAAAAATGCAAAAGAATATATTGAAATTATATTTGTTTGCCATAAAGGAAAAACAAATTGAAACAAGTCATCTCCTGCCCGAATATCTCTGTATAAACTAAATATCAAATATCCCACACTGATACAAATGAACATTAATGTTGAAATGATAAACAGTCTGTTATAAATGAACCTTTTAAAGTTTATTTTAAGAATATTATTTTTCATGACTATCTCCAATAATCGTTTTATTGTGATTTGTTTTTTCAATAAGCTATCAAACAATTCCGTTTTGCAGCTTTGCGGCCGTAAGGGTATTTCGCATAAGCATTGAAATCGTCATCGGCCCCACTCCGCCGGGAACGGGCGTGATAAAAGAGCATTTATCCTTTACGTTTTCAAAATCAACGTCGCCGCAGAGTTTTCCGTTTTCGTCTCTGTTCATTCCGACGTCTATAACAAGAGCTCCGTCCTTTACCATATCGGCCGTAACGAATTTTGCCCTGCCCACGGCGGCCACGAGAATATCCGCCTCTTTTGTGATTTCGGCAAGGTTTTGAGTTTTGGAATGAGTCATAACCACCGTAGCGTTTTCGTGAAGCAGCAGCATCGCCATCGGCTTGCCGACTATATTGCTCCTGCCGATAACAACGGCTTTCTTTCCGCAAACATCAACCCCCGTTGAATGAATAAGCTCCATTATACCCGCTGGGGTGCAGGGCAAAAAGCTGTAATCCCCTATCATTATCGCGCCCACGTTTTGCGGGTGGAACGCGTCCACGTCTTTCATCGGATCTATAAGATTTATTACTTCCTTATCGTTCAGATGCTTTGGCAGAGGAAGCTGGCAGAGTATTCCGTTTATATCCCCGCGCAAATTCAACCGCTTTACGAGGGCGTTAAGCTCCTCCTGCGAAGTATTTTCGGGCAAAGCGTATTTCTCGCTGTAAAAGCCGACTTCGGCGCAGGCTTTTTCCTTATTTTTAACGTACACCTGCGACGCGGGATCTTCACCCACGATTATAACCGCCAGCCCGGGCGTTACTCCTTTATTTTTCAGCGCTTCCGTTTCTTTTGCCACACTTTCGCGAACGGCTTTTGAAACGGCTTTTCCGTCAATTATATTCATTACTGCCTCCGTTAATTCACCCTAAAGAAATCATTTTCACCGATTTTCGTATTTCCCGCAGAATAATTATACGCCGTCTCGACGGGAGCCTCGCCAAAAGACGCGGCGGTAACCGCCGGCGGATTTATCATATATCTCACGGGGAGCTTTCCCTTTTTCTCTTTAACAAGCAGTACCGCGAGCCAAACGGCGAAAATAACCGCTATAACCGCCGAAAGAAGCTGGCTTACCCTGATTGTTGTATCGCCTACATAGAGGCTGTCGGTTCTCATACCCTCAACCACCATACGCTCAAGGCCGTAGAATATGCCGTAAAGCAAAAATATTTCGCCCTTGAATTTGCGGTGCTTTTTCAGAATTATATGCAGCGCGGCAAACAACAGCAGGCACCATACACTCTCATAAAGAAAAGTGGGATGAACGGCCTTTTCCGGATCAACCTCAATACCTTTGGAGAGCAATTCGGCCTGGCTTCTTTCAAGAGTATCTCTTATTTTTACCGACCACATACGAAAAAGCGCCGTATCGGTGTTGGTACCGAAAGCCTCCTGATTAAAGAAATTGCCCCAGCGGCCTATGCCCTGCCCTATCAGCAGGCCGAGAGCGCCCAAATCAAGCAGATTGCGGAAATCTATTTTGCCCGTCTTGCATCCGACGGCGGCGCCTATCAGCGCGCCGATTATTCCGCCGTAAATGGCTATGCCGCCGTTCCATATCGCGATTATCTCGTTCGGGTGAACGGAATAGTAATCCCACTGAAAAATAACATAATATGCCCTTGCGCAGATTATTCCGAATATCGTGCCCCAAAGCAGAACGTCGGTCATACCGTTAAGGCTCATTTTCCATTTATAGGCCATTCTGCCCCCGTAAAGAACAGCAAGTCCGAATCCGAAAGCAATAATAATGCCGTACCAATGCACCTCATAGCTGCCAATGGTAAAAGCCACCGACGGCACATCGAAGCTTATGCCCAAGCCGTCGAAAAACACCCTTGTATAATTACTCATTTTTTACCTCCGAAAACTTATTCCTTTGCTTTGCCGCATTTTGTGCGTTTGCCTCGATTAAATATTGTACCACAATGCCGTGATAATTTCCATATTATTTTATTTTAAGATAAAAAAGCCGCCGGCGTTACAGCAGCAAATACAGCAGCGCCAGCAGCAGTTTATTATCCGCCCCTTCGCGGGAGAGTATTATTATCAGAATAAGAATTATAAGGAAGGAATCTTCGGAATCCTCCGGCAGATTTTCGTTTTCTTTTCGCTCAAGCGGAAAAACGCTTTCGTCCTTGCCGCCGCTTTTACGCGGCTCGTCCTTTAACTCTTCCGCTCTTTTCGCGCGCGTTTTTTCTCCCGAAACATAGCCCTCCGCCCTGCTTTGCATCTCACGAACGCGCCTTTTCGCTTCTTCTATTTCGCTGCTTGAAAATGTCGGCACTAAAACAGATCCTTCAAAAGAGGCAAAACCTCGAATAATTTCAGTATTTTAACTGCCGTGTCCGCCTTGTTTCTGCTTTGGGGCGAAAGGTGCGGTTTTAAAGCAAGGATCAAATCGGTATTTTTGTTTGAGGCGGAATTCATTTTATCAAAAATCGTTTTTGCTTTCATTATCATATTAAAATCATCTAAGCCCAATCCGAGAGACGCCAGCCCCGTGCCGGAGCTTTGGGGCGCCACGCTTTGCTCCTTAACGGCTGCCTCGCCGCCGTTTTGAGAACCCAAAATAGACGAGGCAACGCCTTTAAGCATATTTATATCGTCCGCCGAAAGGCTTGAAATTATATCGTTTAAATTATCCATAGCTTATCCTTTTAATAAATTTTTAAGAAGTTCTTTGGCCTCGGGAGTAGAAAGCAATTTTTCGGCTGCGGTTTTATCCGAAAGCACCGATTTCAGCTTTTTTGAAGCCTCCGGCGAAAGCTGCCGGCCTATAAAATCGTCAATATTGCCGTTTTGCGCGGCATTTTTCATCTTATTAACGTCAACGCCCGTCTTTTTCGAGGCGTTTTTCATAATTTTGTTTATCTGCTCATCACTAAAGTTCATTTTTGCCGTTGTCTTCTCCTTTCAAATCATATATAATAAAAACATAATTTGTTTCGCCTTATATTATTACTATGATTTTAAAAGGAAATATATGAATGAGACTAACCGTTATTTCAGACTGCCACGGAAGAATGCAAAACGCTTTTGAAATAATCGAAACCCATATAGACGATACTGATTTTTTTATCAGCCTCGGCGACTGCAACAGCGGCAGGGATTATGAAAGCGCAATAAATTATTTTAAATCAAAAGGGAAAGAAATTAACTTTATCTCCGTCTGCGGAAACTGCGACTTGGCTTCATTAGAGCCTGTCATAAAAGAATTTACATTAAAAGGCAGGCGTATAATGATTTGCCACGGCCACACGCTCGGAGTTAAGTTCGATCTGAAAACGCTCACCGAAGAAGCGCGCCGCCGCGGCGCGGATCTGGCGCTGTTCGGCCACACGCATAGTCAGTATTACGAATATACGGGCAATATCCACATTTTCAATCCGGGAGCCGTCTGCGACGGTTATTACGGATTGGTTGACATAACCGACGGCGGCCTTATTTGCCTGCCGGCAAGGCTTTAATACGGAGGCGCTTATGAGAAAACCCAACGTTATAGTGATTATGACCGACGATCAGGGCTACGGCGATTTAAGCTGTATGGGCGCGGAGGATTTCGTTACTCCGAATATCGACAGTCTGGCTGAAAGCGGAATACTTTTTTCATCAATGTATTCCGCCTCGCCCGTATGCTCCCCGTCAAGAGCCGCTTTGCTCACCGGAAGATACCCCATACACGCGGGTGTCAGGGCAATCCTCGCGGGGCACCGCAGGGCGTCCGGCCTAACGCCGGAAGTGCCTACCGTTGCGACGGCGCTGAAAAACGCCGGTTACCGCACGGGAGCGGTAGGAAAATGGCATCTTGGGCTTAGAGAGGAGTGCCGCCCCAACAGCAACGGCTTTGATGAATTTTACGGTTTTCTCGCGGGCTGCGTTGATTACTATTCGCATATATTCTACTGGGGAATGGCGGACGGAAACACTAATCCCACCCACGACCTTTGGGAAAACGGCGAGGAAATATATAACAACGGCAGATATATGACGGAGCTCATAACCGAAAAAAGCATAGATTTTATCCAAAAGCACTATGATGAACCGTTCTTTCTTTACACCGCCTACAACGCGCCGCACTATCCTATGCACGCACCCGAAAAATATCTGAAACGCTTTTCGCACCTGCCGCCGGACAGAAGAATAATGGCCGCTATGATAAGCGCCGTTGACGACGGCGTTGGCGAAATAGTCGCGGAGCTGAAGCGCAGGGGGATTTTTGAGGATACGGTAATATATTTTCAAAGCGATAACGGGCCTTCGCGCGAATCGAGAAATTATCTTGACGGAACGCAGGATTTATACTACGGAGGCACGACGGGAAAATTCAAGGGCCATAAATTCAGCCTTTTCGAGGGAGGCATAAGAGTTCCCGCTATGATGAGTTACCCGCGGCTTATACCGCAAATGCGCGAAGACGCGCCCCATATTGCAACGGATATTTTCCCGACTGTTCTTGAGCTTTGCGGCGTAAGCCCAAATGATTTTGAGATTGACGGAATAAGCCTGCTGCCCATAATAAACGGAGGCAGAGCGGAGCACGAATATCTTTTTTGGGAAATGGAGGATCAAACGGCCGTAAGAAAAGGAAAATACAAACTTGTTTTGAACGGCAGGCTCGAGGAATTTGAAAATCCGGTTGCCCCCGCTTTCCTTTCGGATATAGAGAAAGACCCCGCGGAAAGTCATAATCTTGCCGAAGAAATGCCGGAGCTTTGCCGTGAAATGGCTGACACGGCGCTACGCTGGAGGACGCGGGCCGAAAAAATGTGGGCGGAAAAATTTGAGAAAAATTACAGCCTTACATAACGGCGAGAAAGCATAACAAAACCCCGTCGGTTGACCCGACGGGGATGGCGTGTAGAAAAAGTCAGAGGAACAGATTTCTACACGCCGGCAGACTTCGAGAAACGGAACTGAATTCTCCTTTCGGCAATTCGTCGGCGTACATAGGTACGGTAGAGTTGCCGAAAGGTGAAAGCGCCGAAAGCCGCTTGAATTCGATATTCAAGCGGCTTTCTCATTGCAGTTGTTATTAAAAATTATACAAACTGAATTTTTGTAGGCTATACCGATAACGCAAGCATATTTATTTTCTCGGCGCGGTTCAGACCGCTTTATCGATAGGCTGACCCCGTCGGTTGACCCGACGGGGATTTTTGCGCCTTTACCTTATTCAAAAGTAAATTCGCCGTCTTTATAATTCACGGTGCATTTTCCGTTTTTGCTTATTTTATTCTCAAGAATCAGTTCCGAAAGCGGATCCTCTATCTTTTGCTGAATAACTCTTCGCAGCGGTCTTGCGCCGTATGCCTTGTCAAAGCCCTTTTCGGCAAGAGCGTCTATCGCCTCATCGGTGAAATCAACGGTTATATCCATATCGGCAAGCCGCTTTTCAAGGGATTTCAGCATACGCCTTGCTATCTCCGTAATATCGCCTTTTTCAAGCTGATTGAAAACGATTATCTCGTCTATTCTGTTCAGAAATTCGGGCTTAAAGGTCTTTTTTAGATCTCCCATAACAAGGCTTTCTATATCGAGCTTTCCGCCGTCAACACCGCCAAAGCCCAAAGCCGTTTTGTTTTCGGTTATCTTTGACGCTCCCACGTTTGAGGTCATAATAATAACCGTGTTTTTGAACGAAACCTTCCTGCCCTGCGAATCGGTGAGAACGCCGTCCTCAAGTATCTGCAAAAGCATATTGAAAACATCGGGGTGAGCCTTTTCTATCTCGTCGAAAAGAACGACGGAATACGGTTTTCTCCTTATCTTTTCGGTGAGCTGGCCGCCGTCGTCGTATCCGACATATCCGGGTGGCGAACCTATAAGCTTTGATACGGTGTGCTTTTCCATATATTCGCTCATATCGAGCTTTACTATGGCTTCTTCACTGCCGAACATCGTTTCGGCAAGGGTTTTGCAAAGCTCCGTTTTGCCCACGCCCGTCGGGCCGAGGAATATAAACGAGCCGAGCGGTCTGTTCGGATTTTTAAGCCCCACCCTGCCGCGTCTTATCGCTTTGGCAACGGCGGAAACGGCCTTATCCTGCCCGACTATTCTTTCGTGCATTATTTTTTCCATATTCAGCAGGCGTTGGCTTTCCTCCTGCGTAAGCTGATTTACGGGTATCCCCGACCAGGAAGAAACAACAGAGGCTATATCCTCGGTGGATATTTCCTTAACTTCGCGCGAGGACAGGTTCTTCCATTTTTCCCTTTCCCCGTCCAAAAGAGTCTGCAATTCCTTTTCCTTATCCCTAATTTTCGCCGCGCTTTCAAAATCCTGATCCCTTACGGCGGAAGCCTTTTCATCCTTCAGGCGTTTTATCTCGTTTTCCATTTCTTTAAGGTTTGGCGGGGCTGTAAAGGCTTTTAACCTTACACGCGAAGCCGCCTCGTCGATAAGGTCTATCGCCTTGTCGGGAAGAAATCTGTCGGCAATATAGCGGGAGCTCATTTTAACCGCCGTTTCTATGGCGGAATCGGGAATTCTTACCTTGTGGTGAGCCTCATATTTGTCGCGAAGCCCTTTCAATATCTCCACCGTTTCCTCTTCGGTGGGCTCGCCTACCATAACGCTTTGGAAACGGCGCTCAAGCGCGCTGTCTTTTTCAATATTTTTTCTGTATTCGTCGATAGTAGTGGCTCCTATTACCTGTATCTCGCCCCTCGCGAGAGCGGGTTTAAGGATATTCGCCGCGTCTACCGCTCCCTCGGCGGCGCCCGCGCCCATTATCGTGTGCACCTCGTCAATAAACAGAATAACGTCCTTGGCGTTTCTCACCTCGTCCATAGCTTTTTTAATGCGTTCCTCAAAATCGCCGCGGTATTTTGTGCCGGCAACCATTGAAGTGAGATCAAGCGCCACTATCTTTTTGCCCGTAAGAAGCTCCGGCACCTCTCCCTTTATTATCTTCAGCGCAAGCCCTTCGGCAATGGCGGTCTTTCCGACGCCTGGCTCACCGATAAGGCATGGGTTATTCTTTGTTCTTCTTGAAAGTATCTGGATAACTCTCTCTATTTCCTTTTCTCTGCCGATAACGGGATCTATCTGGCCGTCCCTTGCCGCGTCCGTAAGATTTTTTCCGAATTCGTCAAGAGTGGGCGTAGAGCTTTTGCCCTTTTTCCCCGTTCGGGAACCGCTTTTGTAATCGGATTCGCTTTTGCCGAGAGAGGAAACGGTTTCCTCCAAAAGGGTTTGCTCGTCAACTCCGCAGGCGTTCAAAAACTTAACGGCATAGGAATCGCTCTCCCTAAGCAGCGCCATAAGTATATGCTCCGTTCCAACGAAAGAATTGAGCATTCCCCTTGCCACCTGAAAGCTTACCTCGATTATCCTTTTGCAGGTGGGGGTAAAATCGTCGGGTGAAAGGCGCGTCGGGTTACCCTTGCCGATATGCTCTTCCATAAGCTCCTCCACTTTATCGGCGGTTACACCCTTTGAATCGAGCAGCATTGCCGCAACTCCGGTACCCTCTTTTAAAAGGCCGATAAGAATATGCTCGGAGCCGACATAGGTGTGTCCGAAATTTTCCGCCTCTTTTATCGCAATGTTCAAAACGTCGTTTGCTTTTTGCGTAAAACTGTTGAATCTATACATTATACTTCCCTCCCAAAAGTTTATGTAAAGTACTATACCTTTACAGTAACGCTATATATGAACGGGAGAGCCGTTCTCGCGTTACAGTTTATTTCTTATGATATTTGCCCTGATTTTAGAAGCGAGTTCGGGCGAATCCTCACTTTTTGCCTCGCAAAGCACGGAGGCGTCGGCAAGCTCCCTTATAAGCTGCTCTATCGCGAACAGATCATCGTCGAAGAGCCCGAGCGTAACGCCGAGGCGGGCATCGGATATAAGCTCGATAAATTCATCGTAATCAAGTCTTCTTGCCATTTTGAGGGTGCCGTAGCTTCTGTAAAGTCTGTCCTCCCACGCCTCGCTGTTTTTCATAACCTCGCGCAGGTTGCGTTCCTGCCTTATTATCTGCGCTGTAACCGCATTTATATTATCTATTGCCGATTTTTCGCTTATTCCCAGCGAAATCTGATTTGAGAGCATATAAAACGCTCCGCTTTCGCTGTATAATGGTCTGAGCGACAGACCGAGCTTGCCCACCATTGAGGCAAGGCGGGCAACGGCGCCGTTCGCTTTTATCGCGGGCAAGTGGAGCGCGACCGAAACCTTCATTCCCGTGCCGATGTTGATAGGACTTGCCGTTAAAAAGCCGAGTCTTTCGTCAAAAGCGATTTTCATATTGTTTATGAAAATATCGTCCGTTTTATCAGCCCTCTCATACGCCTTTTCCGTGGCAAGTCCTCCCGCGAAGGCGGTTATTCTGATATGGTCTTCCTCACAAAGCATAACGGAAACGGCCTCGTCCGCCGACAAGAGAAACACGCCCTTTTCCTTTGCGAATTCCGGACTTATTATCTGCTTTTCGGCGTAAGACACGGCTTTGGCGTCGCTCTCGCCTGAAAGGTCTATCATTTCAAATTCTCTGCCGAGCTCCGAGTTTTTAACGCAGGCGTACAGCTTTTTTACCGTGCTTTTTTTGATTTCGCGGCTCATTCTGCTTTTAAAAGGCGTGCCGCTCAGATTTCTCGCAAGCCTTACCTTTGAGAAAAGAACAACGTCGTTATCGGCGCATTCGTCTTTATACCACTTGCCCATTTTTTATGCCTCCCCGTTGATTTCCTTTATCTTGTCTCTTAAAACAGCCGCGTCCTCAAAACGTTGCTCTTTAATCGCCTGCTTCAGTTCTTCCTTTAGCTTTTCAAGGGGATTTTCCTGTTTTTCCTCCTCCTGCTCCGGCTCCTCCGTGTAGCTTACGTTTTTACCGACGTGCCTTGTTTTGCCGTGCACCTTGATTATCGACGGTTCAAGCTTATCGGCGAATTTTGAATAGCAGTGCGAGCATCCCACGGTTCCGTTTTTGACTATATCGTTAAAAGACGAGCCGCAGTATTCGCATCTGTCCACTCCCGAAAGCACGTTCATCGCGGGTATGCCCGCTCCGAGGAAATTGCCGAAGAAAGTATCTGCAAAGAAATTTTCGGGGTTAAACTCATCAAGCAGCCCCATTTCGGCGGCGCATTCGCTGCAAAGATGCATCTCCGTTTTTTCACCGTTTATGTTCTGTTTGATAAAGGTAGTTGCTTCCCTTTTGTTGCAATGTTCGCATTTCATAAAAAATCATCCTTTCAAAATAAATCAATCAATATATGCCATAAGCATTTGTTTTAACTGCCTTGCCCTCACGGCGTTTCGCGTTTCGGCGTCTATCCCCTGCATATTGCTGTCCGCCGCGGCGGCTATAAGCAGTCTTGCCGTTTTATCGTCTATATAATCGTGATAATTCAGATTATATATATTTGCCTTTGCCGAGCGCTCGTCTATCGACGAACCTATACTGTTGATAAACGCCACTATCGCGGTGCTTTTGGTTTGGGCCCTTGTAATATATATGCACCCGCCCCCGCCGCGTCTGCTCTCTATTCTGTATCCCTGTTCGGGAGTAAAACGAGAGGTTATGACGTAGTTTATCTGGCTCGGCACGCACCCGAGCTGAGACGCAAGATCGTTTCGCTGTATCTGAACCGTGCTGTTGTTTTCGTCAAACATATCAAGGATCATATCGGCGATAATGTCTGTCATTTTCATTTTTCAGATCACTTCCGTTTCTGTTTGAGAGTCTCTGAACGCCAAATTTCTTTTTGACTTTGACTTTCTTTGACTTTCTGAATACAGATTAGCACAAAGGTCAAAGAAAGTCAATACTTTTTTGAAAAATTTTTTCAGATTTATAAAAACTGCGTAATTTTCGCTCAACGGAGCGGTTTTCAAAACCTCGGCACGGAGAATTTAACGCCCGCCCAAACAGAAAAATGCACTCGGTTTTACCCAAGTGCATTTTCTTTTTTAACTATTAGTTACAACCGCAGCCACAGCCGTCGTTGTTGTTAAAGCCTCCGCAAAGGAGAAGGATTATGATAAGGATAATAACCCAAGAAGAACCATTGCAACCGTTATTGCAACCGCAACCCATAGCCAGACCTCCCTTCGCTTTTCTAAGTCATACTATGAAAAGCAAAAAGAAGTGTTACAGATTTTGATTTTCAGAAATGCTCGCCGATGTTTGCAACGAGCATTTCAAAAAGCTCCCGCGCCGCATTATCTCCCAACAGGGGCAATTTGTTATCGTAATGATGACCGAATTTTTCATCAACAAATTGTATGCCGCCGATATTTACAGGCTTTGAATATCTCGGGCGCAGATGAAAATGAATATGTGGATTCGGTTTTTCGTTTTTATACGCATTATTCATAAGGCAAGTCCAGTTAAAAGCGTCCGCTTTAAGAACCGCTTTAAGTAAATTCTCCGCGCCGGTCATCACTTCTTTTAAAGAGAGCCATTCGTCTTTTCCAAGATCGGCTATGCCGGCGCAATGGCGCTTGCACACCAATATGCACCTGCCGGGATAATCCTGCCTATCCGCCAAAAAAAGATACCAAAATTTATTTTCGTATAAAAGATATTTTTTATCAAGCTCGGTCAAAGAGCAAAATTCGCATTTTTCCATAGAGCCTCACACCATTCCGCCGCTTACGGAAATATCCTGCCCCGTTATATATTCGCTTTCGGCGAGGAAAAATATCGCCCGCGCCGTTTCCTCCGCTTTCGCGAGCCTCCCGAGCGGCACCTCTTCGGCAAGTTCTTCCTTAGAAAACATTGAGTTCATGCGCGTGTCCGTTATTCCGGGTGAAACGCAGTTTACGGTTATGCCGCTCGGGGCAAGCTCTTTTGCCAAGGCCTTTGTAAGGCCGATAACGCCCGCCTTGCTCATCGAATAGAGCGTTTCGCAGGAGGCCCCCACCTCGCCCCATATAGAGGCGACGTTTATTATTGCGCCCTTGTGCTTTTTCAGCATAAGCTCTGCGGCGTGCTTGCAGCAGAAATAAACCGCTCTTGAATTTACGTTCATAACGCCGTCGTAATCCTCCGGCGTAACGTCGTTTATCTGCTTTATAAGGCTTACGCCCGCGTTGTTCACCAAAATATCAAGCGAGGAGAAGTTTGAAAACAGTTCATCTATCTCCTCAATATCCGCGAGATCGCATTCTATCGCCGTAACTCCGTCAAGATCGGGCTGCGCATTGTGATAAGTAATATACACGTCATAACCTTTTTCGCAAAAGAGCCGCGCCGTTTCTCTGCCGATTCCCGTAGCGCCGCCCGTAATAAGAACCTTTTTCATCATATCACCGATTCTATATTACCACGCGAGGTTGTTTTTTTCAATCGTATATGTTATTATTCATTTTAGTAATTAAATTCGGGTGATAATATGGAAAGGGAATTTTACACCATATCTGTTTACGTGGATAAGGACGAAAACCTTATCGGAATACCCTGCGGAGAGAGCGAACAGTACGGAATCGCGGATATAGACACCGTTTTGCTGCTGAAAGCTCCCTACACCGCGAAAGAGGCGGAGGATTTCATAGAAAAGGTTTTTGACGCCTGCTTCACAAAAAAGCACAATGATGAAAATCCCGTATCCACCATTGAGAGATACACCAAGAAAAAAGGATTTGTTGAGGCTACAAGCGAGCTTACGCTTATATCGCTGGTTAAAACGCAAAATACCTATTCAATTATGCCCACCTTTAACGATTGGGAAAAAGGCCCCCTTTGCATCGACGACGACGAACGGATAATCGCGAATCCCTATAAAGAGGGCGAGCTTTATGAGCATATACACGACATAATTATGGTTTATATGCGCGCCAACGCTTTTTATAAGGAGATTGCCGAAATTGAGCAAGCGAAGAAAAACAATAACGACATCGTGCAATAAAACAAGAGCCCGCAAATCGTACGATTTGCGGGATTTGTTTTACGCATAATATTTTCTGATACTTTACTTTATTTTTTCAACTTCTTCGGCTCTCTTGTGCAAGGGGAGCTGGCTGCCGTCAGGCAGACTGAGGGGTTGGTCAGTTACAATAACGCCATTTTAACAGCACAACCCCTCCGCCTCGCATCCGCTCGGCACCTCCCCTTACACAGGTGAGGCAATAAGGAATATCATATGCACAACCCCTCCGCCTCGCATCCGCTCAACACCTCCCCTTACACAGGTGAGGCTTATGCTATCAGGAATATATTTAAAAAATTTGGCTCCCCTGTGCAAGGGGAGCCGGCTGCATTTATGCAGACTGAGGGGTTGGTCAGTTACAATAACGCTGTTTTAACAGTACAACCCCTCCGCCTCACATTCGTTCGGCACCTCCCCTTACACAGGTGAGGCAATAAGGAAAATCATATGCAACCCCTCCGCCTCGCATTCGTTCGGCACCTCCCCTTACACAGGGGAGGTGGAGAGAGGAGGGATTATTGGGGAGGCATAATAAGTGGCGAATAGGGCAGAAAAATCCCTCCGCGAAAAGCGGAGGG
>CANQGT010000012.1 GCA_947623505.1 uncultured Clostridia bacterium
CCTCACTCCTACCGAAAATATCCTCTTCAAAAACCGAACATTGAAAAATTACTTACACACTTTACTTGACAAACCCTGCAGTCGAGGAATCGGCTGCATTACTTTTTGTGTATTTTATTGTATCTATCTTTTGTCAAAACAACAAATGCATCATCCTCACGAATAAATCCGACTTTTGAAAATACCTTTTCTGCTGCTATGCGACTCGCAGGAAAATCATCATATATTTTATCAAGTTTCAATTCATTAAATGCAACATTACACAATAAATTCAACGCTTCTTTTGCATAACTCTTACCACGATATTTTGCCTCAATAACTATTCCGATAATATGCTTTTGACAGTATCCACTCCAATGAATATCGACCTCACCAATAGGCATATTATCGTTTTTATGAATTATGTAAGCATAATAATTCTTAGTTCCGTTATTCCAATTCTTATACCACTCTTTCATTTGCTCCATAGTTTGATAATAACAACCTGTTCCGTCGTCACCATAACCGATATTATAATTCATCGTTTCCTTATCAGAAATTAAGTGCCTGCGATATTCAAGTTCATTTTCATTTGGTATGTGTAATTCTATATTACTCATTAACTTATCCTTTCAATAAACAAAAAGAAATTTGAACTAAATCAATGTTGATTCTCAATACATTCTATAATTTTGTTTTTATCCCGTCAAACATTCATTAAAATTATAATTATTTTTTCATATCTATTTAATTTATAAACACTTTTTTCATAGTTTAATATTTTGATAACTGATTAGTGTCGGCAGAGGTATAAGAACCTGCCTTGCGGTGCAAGGCAGAACCTTGGCGTTCGCACGCCTTTGCGCGCTCGGCTAAAGGATTCTTCGAATCCTTTTACAATCATATTAAACAAAGAACAGCAAGCGTAAAGCCGGCTGTTTTTCGTTTGGCAGAGGTATAAGGATTCGAACCTTAAATGACGGAGTCAGAGTCCGGAGTGTTACCGTTACACTATACCTCTATATTCGTTTTTCAACGCTTTTTTATTATACCTTATTATTCGCATTTGTCAAGCGGAATTTTAATTTACCGTAAAATTTGAATAAACAATTTATAAATTGTTGTTTTTAAGGCAAAGTTATTGTATAATTATCTAAATTATGTGCGGAAAACGGTGTTTGAATTGAAAATACTTACCATCGGCGACGTCGTTTCAAAACCCGGGTGCGAATATCTGAGGGAAATGTTGCCGCGTCTTAAAAGGGAATACAAAGCGGACGCCGTTATTGTAAACGGCGAAAATTCCGCGCCGGGCAACGGAATACTTCCGCAAAGCGCGGACTTTATTTTTGAGAGCGGCTCTGATGTTATAACTCTCGGCAATCACGCTCTGAAGCGGCCTGAGATATACGATTATCTTGACGAGAAAAAATATATAATCCGCCCCGCCAACTATCACCCGAGCGCCCCGGGGAGAGGTATGACGGTTATAGACAAGGGGTATGTGCGCGCCGCCGTGATAAATCTTCAGGGGGCGGTGTTCTCCGAGCCCATACGCAATCCTTTCGATGTTGCCGACTCGCTTATCGAAGAGGCCGAAAAAGAGGGCTGCAAAATAAAAATAGTGGATTTTCATGCCGAGGCTACAAGCGAAAAAAGAGGTATGGGATTTTATCTTGACGGCAGGGTATCCGTCATTTTCGGAACGCACACACACGTTCAGACCTCAGACAATCAGATACTGCCCAAGGGCACGGGATATATAACCGATATAGGAATGACAGGCCCGCTTCATTCGGTTTTGGGGGTTTTGCCGGAGCTCGCGATAGAAAAAATGCGCACCGGTCTTCCGGTGAGATTTAAAAACGGCGACGGGGTATGCACAATAGAGGGCTGTTTTTTTGAAATTGACGATAAAACCGGAAAAACGCTGAAAACCGAAATATTCAGGAGGTAAAAATGGCAAAGAAAACGGCCGCATTTATTATATGCCTTGTTATGACGCTTGTTTCGCTCACCGCCTGCTCACAGGAAGCTCCGTCCGAAAACGAGGAAGAACTCAACACATTCGTAAACGAGAGCGATATTCCCGAGGACGACAGTTCCTTTAAACTCAGCTACACTCAAACGGACAGCCTTGATCCGTATGAGGCGGAAACTCTCAACAATCATATACTCGCGCAGCTTGTTTTTTCAGGCCTGTTCACGCTGGACGACAGCTTTGCCGCAAGCGGAGAAATTGCGGAAAGCTACCGCTATCCCGACAAGGAAACTATTGAGGTAAAGCTGAAAAGCGGAGTGCTTTTTTCAAACGGCGAGCCTCTTACGGCGGACGATGTGGTTTATTCGTTTAATAAGGCCGCCGATTCGGATTATTGGGAAAATTCGCTTGCCGGGATTCGCTCCTGCTCAAAAGAGTCGGACGATACCGTTATATTCAATTTGCGCTATCCGAACGCATATGCCCAAAATTTGCTTACTTTTCCGATTTTGAGCCGCGATAAAACCGAAAGCGGCTATCCGATAGGCAGCGGAAGATACCGCTTTGAGGACGGAGACGGCTCCGCGGTTTTAAAGGCCGTCAAGGGAAACGGTTTTTATCCGCATATAACGACTATCCGCCTTGAAAACATTATTTCCTATGAATCAATCGACAATGCGGTGAATATAGGGAACATAAGCTTTGCTTTCCGCGATCTCGGCAGCGGCTCCGATATGAAAATGACCTGCAAAAGCAAAGCCGTGAATATGAATAATCTTGTTTATTTGGGTGTAAACGGAAAAGAGGGTATTACCCGAAACGCTCAAATCAGAAAAGCCGTTTCGCTCGCAATAGACCGCGAGGCTCTCGCAAAAGGCCCTTATAACGAATATGCCGTTGCCGCCGAAAGCGTTTTCAATCCGAAATTCGAGCTTTCGCAGGCGAAAATATTTTCCCTGAGCGCTGACATAAGCGCCGCAAAGCAGGCCATTGAAAAAAGCTCATATTCCTCGCCGTCTCTTTCTCTTATAGTAAACGCGGAAAACGCCGACCGCGTAAGCTGCGCAAAGCTGATAAAAATGCAGCTTGAGGAAGTCGGCTTCAACGTCAGGCTTACAGAGGTCTCTTCGTATGAAAAATATGCCGAAAGAATAAAAGAGGAGAGCTTCGACCTTTATCTCGGGGAGACGCGCATATCGCCCGATATGTCGCTTCAAACGTTTCTTTCGTCAGACGGGGCAACGTCGTACGGTATAGACACGAACGGCAGCGAAACGGCAAAGCAATATGAAAATTATATAAACGGAAAAACGGATATGGGGGCTTTCCTGCTCGCTTTTTCTGAGGAAATGCCGTACATTCCACTTGTTTACAGAAACGGAATGATATGCGCGTCAAACGCTATGAAAGGCGATATTCAGGGCTCGTTTACCGATTGCTTTAAAAATATAGAAAACTGGTATTTTGCCGAATAAGCGCATTATTTGCCGTTTTGGGTTTCTGCGACGGACGATTTGCGATACTTCGTCTTGATAAGTCGATAAAAATGTATTATTATATTATTAAATTCAACAGACAGGAGGTTCGTTTATGGTTAAATTTGAAAATCCGAACGGATACATTGAAATCACAAACAACTATTTTGCCACGCTCGTCGGCAAAGCCGCCCAAGCCTGCTTCGGCGTTACGGGTATGGTCAGTTCAAATCCTCTTCAAAGCATCAAAACGATAATCAAAAGCCGAAACGACGAGGACAATTTGTGCCAGGGCGTAACTGTAAAGAGTTTTAACGGAAGTCTGCTCGTCGATCTGCACATTTCCGTTTCATACGGGGTTAATATTGCCGCCATTGCGGACAGTATCACAAATAAAGTGAGATACACCGTTGAATCCGCAACGGATCTTAAAGTATCAAAGGTCAACGTGTTTGTTGACGCCATAAATTAAAGGAGATTATTCGTAATATGATTACAGGTAAAATGTTTCGTGACGGAATAATTTCCGCATCAAACAATATCGCAAACAGCCGCCAGGCGGTGGATGCGCTTAATGTTTTTCCCGTACCCGACGGGGACACGGGAACAAATATGAGTATGACTATCGGCGCCGCGGCAAAGGAAATGAGCGTTTTGCCCGACGACTGCACCATCGGGGAAGCCTCTAACCGCTGCGCGTCCGCTCTTCTCAGAGGGGCAAGGGGAAACAGCGGCGTTATCCTTTCGCTTATTTTCAGAGGCTTTTCAAAGGCGTTCAAGGGGCTTGACGAAGCGGGAGGAAAGGCGGTGGCAAAAGCCTTTTCCGAAGGCGTTGACGCGGCTTACAAGGCCGTTATGAAGCCCACGGAGGGAACAATTCTCACCGTTATACGCAAAGCGTCGGAGGCGGCGCAGGAGCGTGTTAAGATAGATGATAACCCGATAGAGGTCTGCCATATGGCGCTCAGAGCCGCGAAAGAGGCTCTTGCCAGAACCCCCGAACAGCTGCCGGTTCTTAAAAAGGCCGGCGTTGTCGATGCGGGCGGTCAAGGTCTTGTGCTGATACTTCAGGGCTTTGAAAGCGTTTTTGATAACAACACTCTTGTTCAGCCTGTTAAAGGCAGCGAAATTACCCCCGTTTCGATTCCCGACAAGAGCACCGTGGCAAACGCTTCGGGCGATATAAAATTCGGCTACTGTTCGGAATTTCTGATTGAAAAGGATCCGTCCGCCAAGGAAAAGGACGCAATAAGGCTCCGCGCTTTTCTTGAATCAATAGGCGATTGCGTTGTTGTTGTGGACGACAGCGATATAATAAAAGTTCACGTTCATTCAAATCAGCCGGGAAACGTTATTCAGGCGGCGCTGAAATACGGCCAGCTCATAAACATAAAAATAGACAATATGCGCTATCAGCACAGAAACGCGCAGGAGGGAGTTAAAGAGGGCGAGCAGCCGATAGTTCCCGAGGCGGAGCCGATAAACGAATACGGCTTTGTTGCGGTGTGCGCGGGCGAAGGGCTTACCGAATTGTTTAAGGATATAGGCGCCGACATAGTGGTGAGCGGCGGCCAGACGATGAATCCCTCAACGGACGATATACTTAACGCGATAATGGCAACGCCGGCAAAAACGGTTTTCGTGCTGCCGAACAACAAAAATATAATTATGGCGGCGGAGCAGGCGATACCCCTTGCCGAGGGCAGAGACGTTCGCGTTCTTCAAACAAAAACGGTGCCGCAGGGTATATCCGCGATGCTGATGTTTGACGAGGGAGAGGACGCCGACGCAAACCAGATGAATATGATGGAGGCGGCGGAAAATGTTTCAACCGCTCAGGTGACCTTTGCCGCGCGCGACAGTGAAATTGACGGAAGAACAATAAAGCAGGGCGAAATAATGGGCCTTTGCGACGGTAAGATACGTTTCATAGGGAAAAATATAGCCGACGTTGCTTACAGATCCGCCGACAGGATATTCAAGAAAAATCAAAGCAGCATAATCACCATAATTTACGGCGAGGATACCGACGAAAAAACGGCCAAAGAGGTTGAGAAAAAACTGCGCGCCAAGCACGGCGACGATATAGACATACGTATTGTCGACGGCGGCCAGCCGATATACTATTTAATTATTTCGGTGGAATAAAAAATGTTGAATTTCGGCAGCGATATAAAATACATTAAAGGAGTCGGAGAAAAAAGAGCCGAGCTTTTCAATAAGCTCGGCCTTTATGACGTTCGCGGGCTTTTGGAATTTTACCCGCGCAGATATGACGACAGATCCCACGCGAAAACCGTTTCTCAATGTGAAAACGGCGAGACGGCGGCGATAAAAGCTATGATGATGACTCCTGTAAAGGAACATCTTATCCGTAAAGGCTTAGCCATTTACAAGTGCGATTTTTCAGACGGGGAGACAGTTATACACGTCACTCTTTTCAACAATAAATATCTTGCGAAATCGCTGTGTCAGTATGAAGAATATATGCTTTGCGGAAAGGTGGAAAAAAGGCTCACCTCGGCCGATATGAGCGCCCCGAGCATTGAAAAGGCGCAGGGCTTTACGGAAATATTGCCCGTTTATCACACCACGGGCAGGCTTAATTCAAAGGCCATCGGCAAAACGGTAAAAACGGCGCTTGAGGCTCTGCCTCCCGTTGAGGAGACGCTGGACACGGAATTTCGCCTGAAATACGGGCTTGTATCACGCGATTTCGCTGTCAGGCAGATACATTTTCCGAGCGATTCCGAAAGCCTTGAGAAAGCGAGATACCGCCTGATTTTTGAGGAACTGCTCACTCTTCAGCTCGGACTTTTGAAATTAAAGGGAAACAAAAGGGCCGAAACGCACGTTCGTCTTAAAAAAGACTTTACCGATGAATTTTATTCGCTGCTTCCGTTCGAGCCCACAAACGCCCAAAGGCGCGCCGTTGCGGACTGCGTTAAAGATATGAGCTCCGGAAGCGCGATGAACAGGCTGATTCAGGGCGACGTAGGCAGCGGAAAGACCGCCGTTGCCGCGGCGGCGATATATTCCGCCGTGAAAAACGGGTTTCAGTGCGCGCTGATGGCTCCGACAGAGATACTCGCATCTCAGCATTGCGAAACGGTAAACAAACTGCTTTCGGGAACGGGCATTAAAACGGAACTGCTCACGGGCAGCACCTCGCAAAAGGAAAAGCGCGAAATAAAAGAAAGGCTCATAACGGGCGCAGTCGATCTTGTTATAGGAACGCACGCTATTATTCAAAACGACGTTGAATTTGCGAGGCTCGGCCTTGTTATAACGGACGAACAGCACCGCTTCGGCGTAAATCAGCGGGCCAATCTCGCAATGAAAGGCGAAAATCCGCACACTCTTGTTATGAGTGCCACGCCGATACCGAGAACGCTTGCGCTTATGATATACGGCGATCTTGATATTTCGGTTTTGGACGAGCTGCCGGCGGGCAGGCGGAAAATACGCACGGACGTTGTTGATTCAAGTTATCACAAACGGATTTACGAATTTGTCAAAAAGGCCGTGGCAAGAGGGGAACAGGCATATATCGTTTGCCCGCTTGTGGAGGAGGGCGAAAACGATTTGCTGCCGGCGACGCAGTATGCCGAAAAGCTTTCGCAGACGGCGTTTCGCGGCTATAATCTCGGTTTGCTGCACGGAAGGATGAAAGCAAGGGAAAAGGACAGGGTGATGAACGCCTTTGCCGACGGAGACGTTAAAATACTCATATCAACAACGGTTATCGAGGTCGGCGTGGACGTGCCGAACGCCACGGTAATGATTATAGAAAACGCCGAGCGCTTCGGGCTTTCGCAGCTGCATCAGCTTCGCGGCAGAGTGGGCAGGGGAAAGGCGCAGTCATACTGCGTGCTTGTTTCGGACAGTAAGAGCGAAACCGCGCGTAACAGGCTTGCCATAATGAAAAAATATTCCGACGGTTTTATGATAGCCGATGAGGATTTGAGGCAGCGCGGGCCCGGTGATTTTTTCGGGAACCGCCAGCACGGACTGCCCGATTTAAAAATCGCGGATATGCTTGCCGACACGAAAACGCTCGCCGTTTGCCGAAAGGCGGCGGAAGAAATTCTTGAAGAGGATTTCGGGCTTGATATGCCGAAGAACGCCGCGCTTGCCGATGAAATTTCCGATATGTTCAGAAATGCCGTTTCAAATTGATTGAAGAAACGGCATTTTTTAAATCATATATGTTCCGCGGTTCGCTGTATAGAAAAATGCCTGTTCGGGAAATACGTCTACGGTATATTGAACCCGATAAGTCCCACGGCGGTTCTTTTTGGTTATTTTCCCCCTTTTCTTCTTGACGTCATTTCGATGATTTGCAAAATATTTCCCGGCGCGAAATTCAATATTACTCTTAATTCAAATGAAAAGCCCGAATATCACAACCTTTTGAATATGAAATTATCATATAAAAAGCGGAAAAAATCAGTTCCGTTTGAGGATACAGAGCTGCCCATTCCTCCCGGTTTGCCGAATATCTTACACATTGGTACGGTGAAAATTATATGTAAATACCGAAGATTTCCTCAAGAAAATCGGGGCATAAGCTTGCGCTTATGGATATGGGCGGATACATAAATCCGTAATTAAAATCGAATATAAAAAATGAAAGCCCCCGGTCGGACAATGAAATTGACGTCTGAACCGGGAGCTTTATTTTGTCTAACAACATATTTTTAGATAAGCTTTATTATGAAATCCGTTACTGAGTTGCCGACGGCTGATTGGCTTCGGGCTGCGTGGAAGGCTCTGTCTCTGGTTCGGTCACAACCCGGCCGTAAACCTGAATTATAACCTCTTCTCCCTTCGGAACCGTACTGCCCTCCTGCGGGGCGATACCGCCGTTTGATTTTACATTGTCGTAAGTGCCGGAGCCGTCGTTATAAACGGTTACGGTTTTCACCTTGAATCCTGCTTTCTCAAGTTGAGAAACAGCCTCGGTTCTGCTCAGGCCGCCGACGTCTGGCACGTCTACCATCTCAACGCCCTTGCTTACGGTGAGCACTATATCGGAGCCTCTGCTCACTTCGGTTTTCGGCGCTACGCTCTGTTTGAAAACCACTCCTTTTTCAAACTTCGAAGAAAATTCATATGTGAAAGTGATATTGAATTGAGAATTCCAAGAAGCGGTGTTGCTTATATCTTCCTCAAAATAACCGGCCGAGCAGAAATTTGGAACCGTAACCGTTGAGGAAGACGGCAGCGTGGTTTCGTTTCCCGCTCCTCCACCGCCGGAAAAGCCTATAAGCGCGGCTATGGCGGCAATAAGAACAACGGCCGCGATTATCCCCACGATTATAACGTTTCTCTTATTAGCGAAAAACTTGTTTTTTGATGAATGCTCTTCAAATTCATCGTCTTCATCATCTTCAACGGGATTTCTCGGTCTTTCCTTTATCGGAGCAGCGGCGGCAACCGCCTGAGCGACTACGGAAGGAGCGGCCGAAAGCAGTTCTCTGAAATCCTCGATGGACTGTATTCTGTTTTCGGGGTAGATTTGCAATCCGCCGCCCAAAGCTCTTATAACGTGGGCGGGTATTTTTTCCGCTATGCTGTTTGGTATCATAAGCTTGTCGTTTATTTCTCTTTCGGGAGCCTCCGGCGGGTTCGTTCCGACGAGAGCCCGGTAAATGCAGGCGGAAAAGGCGTAGATATCCGTCGCGGGGCACAGCTTGTGAGCGTTTTGATACTGCTCCAAAGCGCTGTATCCGGGAACGGGGTTAAATTCAAGCTCGCCGGCCGCCTCGCAGCATTCGCTTATGCAAAAGCCCGCAAGGCGCACCTTTCCGTCTCTGCAAAGCACAAGATTATCCGGATTTATCGCGCCGTGGATTATTCCCCTTTTGTGCAGATTCTCAAGCGTTGTGAGGATCGGCATAAACATAAGCCTCGCCTTATCCCAAAGAATGTTATTGTCCGTATTCCTGATAAGAAAATCACGCAGGGTTACCGTGTCCATCTTTTCACAAACCGCATATGCCGTTTCGTTTGACTCAAAAACGTCGAGAACGGGTATAACGGCGGAAAGGGAATTTAGCTCTTTGAGAGTTTTCCACAGTTTTATGAAAGAATCTTTATATTTCAGATAATTTTTCTTGTATCTTTCCCTGACGTGGACGTCGTAATTTCCCTCAAGGCGGTTGGTTATATTTTTGGGCAGAAATTCACGAACGGTAACAACCGCCATACGTTCCGTGTCGTAGCCGATGTATGTGACGGCGTCGCTCTCGTATGAAATTATGTTTCCGACGACGTATCTGTTTATCAAAACCGCCTTTAGAGGCAGATAAAGCGCGTCCCTTATGGTATCGTTGTCAAACCCGCAGTTTCTGCAAACGCATCCCGCGGTCAGTTTTTCAAAACAATTCATACACAAGTTATCCGTGAAATCCATTTTTTGCCTCCGTATTATTGTAACATTTGAAAGGGCGCTGTACGCCTTTTCCTTACGGCGGGATCTGCGATATTCCGCCGAAGCCGGCAGCGCCCTCGGTAAACTCCGATGTCAGGGCTTTGCCATTGTTTAATACAGATTATAGTTTATCAATGATAAATAAATTTGTCAAGAACGGTAAAACGGTCTTAACTTTAAATTGTTTGATTTAAAACGAAAGATGTTATATAATTAAGACGGATAAGAAAAAACTTTTAAAATCTGAGGTGTGGCTTATGAATTTCATCAATCTGCCAAACGGTATGTGCGACGGATTTGCCTTGCTGAAAAAGTGCGAGGAAAAGAAAGCGAAAAACGGCTCCGTTTATCTTGATCTCATTTTGGGAGATAAGGACGGCGAAATTCCCGCAAAGCTGTGGGATTACAACGGCTCTTCTGCGTTTGAGGCCGAAATGATAGTGAAGGTTAGGGGCGTTGTTGAGCAATACAACGGAAAGGATCAGTTCAGGATAGCGCAGATGCGTCCCGCCGCGGAAAGTGACAGCTATAATTTATCCGATCTCGTTCCCGCGTCTGAGGTGAGCGGAGAGCGGATATTCGGTTTGCTTATGAAGCGTGTTTCGGAATTTAAGGACGATGATCTGAAGCGTATAGTTTCGGGTATTATGGAAGATAAAAAAGACGATCTTATCTGTTTCCCCGCGGCATTCAGACTTCACCACGCGATGATAGGCGGGCTTATGCTGCACACCGTGTCCATAGTGAGAATGGCGGAAGAGATTTGCAAAATATATCCTAACGTCAACAGGGAACTTCTGCTTTCCGGCGCTATACTTCACGACGTTGCCAAAACAGAGGAATTTAATCTCAGTAAATCCGGCCTTGTAAAGAGCTACACCGTAAAGGGCGAGCTGATAGGGCACCTTGTTATGGGCGCTTATATGATAGAGGAAAAGGCGAAAGAGCTTGGCATAGAAAGTGAAAAAGCAACGCTTTTGCAGCATATGCTGCTAAGCCACCACGGCGTGCCGGAATACGGTTCGCCCGTAAAGCCTATGTTCCTTGAGGCGGAGATACTTTCGGCTCTCGATTCCCTTGACGCGGCAATATATGAAATAAACGACGCCTCGTCCAAAACGCAGGTAGGAGGCTTTTCCGAAAGGCAATGGGCGCTGGACAACAGAAAGCTCTATAACCACGGGCTTTCTCCTGCGGAGCATAAGGTAAATATCGAGGAATAGGGTATGGAAAACGTTTACGAAAGCTGGACGGAGATAAAAATAACCGTTTCGTCAAAAGACGTAGAAACGGCGGGGAATATAGCGAATATGACTGTGCCTTACGGCATATATATTGAGGATTATTCGGCTCTTGAGGAGGAAACGCTTGAGATTGCCCATATAGACCTTATCGGCGAGGAACTGCTGAATAAGGACAGAACGAAGGGCATAGTCCATATTTATATTAACCCGCAGGAAAACCCGCTTGAAGCCGTTTCTTTTATAAAAGAACGGCTCGAAGCCGAGGGATTAAGTTATTGCATCGAAACGGCGGACTGCAAAACCGAGGATTGGGTGAACAACTGGAAGAAGTATTACCACTCCATGACGATCGGTAAAAAGCTGCTTATCCGCCCTCTTTGGGAAAGCGGCCCCTCGCCGGACGGGCGCGCCGTGCTGAACATTGAGCCGGGGCTCGCTTTCGGAACCGGGAGCCATCCCACCACAAGGCTGTGCCTTGAAACGCTTGAGGAATACATAGACGGCAATTCAAAAATGCTTGATATAGGCTGCGGCAGCGGAATACTTTCCATAGCCGCTCTGCTGCTCGGCGCAAAATCCGCGCTCGGTGTTGATATAGATAAGCTCGCCGTGAAAACGGCGCTCGCGAACGCCGCGGAAAACGGCTTTTATCCGCCCGTTTTTAACGCGGTTGAGGGCAATCTGTCGGATAAAGTCAGCGGAAAATACAACGTTATCGCGGCGAATATCGTGGCTGATATAATTATGGAATTTAATACTCAGGTAGGCGAATTTCTTGAGGAAAACGGCGTATATATTACCGGCGGCATTATTGAAAGCAGAAAAGATGAAGTCGCCGCGTCGTTTGAGAAAAACGGTTTTGAGATTGTCTCCAACCGCGAGGATAACGGCTGGAACGTGTTTGTTTGCAAAAGGAGGGCAAAATGAATACCTTTGTTATTGTGATTCTTTCGGCAGCCGCGGCGCTGATACTTATACTGTTTGCAGGCTGCGGATTTATCTTCAATCAACTGTTGTGGAAAAAAACCGTGCCCGTGCCGAAATTTATTATGGATTCGCTCGCGGGCAGCGAAATGCCCGACGAATACGACGCGGCCGCAGAAAAGGCGATGGAAAAGCTGAAAAAACTGCCCTTGGAGCGTGTTGAGATGACCGCGCCGGACGGCGAAAAACTTATCGGGCATATACTCACGCCCGAAAAAAGCAACGGCCGTCTTATCCTCGCCTGCCACGGCGCGAGGAGCAGCGGTTTGGGTGAATTTTGCCTTATCTCGCATTATTTTTACGAAAACGGCTACACGGTAGTTATGCCGGATCATAGGGGCTGCGGCGAAAGCGGAGGAAAATTTATGGGCTACGGCACCCACGAATCGAAAGACGGTTTCCTTTGGATTGATTACGCGAAAAAGCGTTTCCCCGGGCTTGATATTTTCCTTTTGGGCGTGTCGATGGGCGGAGCGACGGTGCTTATGATGAGCGAAAAAGCGGACGATCCCTGCATAAAGGGCGTTATTGCCGACTGCTCTTACACCTCCGCGTGGGATGAATTTTCTTATCAGTTAAAAACTTCATTTCATATGCCCGATTTTCCGATTATGCACATCTGCAATATTTACTGCCGCGTTTTCGCGGGGTATTCTTTTAAGGACGCGTCGCCCCTTGAATCCGTAAAGCGCGCGAAAAAGCCTATTCTGTTTATTCACGGCGGAGCCGATGATTTTGTGCCGTCATATATGGAAAAAATTCTTTACGACGCCTGCCGCACGGAAAAGGAAATGGTAACGGTGGAAAACGCCGTTCACGCAAGAAGCTATTTTGAAAATCCCGCTCTTTACGAAAACTCGATAAAGTCGTTTATGGATAAGTATTCCACAAGGTAGAATAACAAAATGTAAGCCTCTCCTTGCACGGGAGAGGCTTGTTTTTGCAGATATGTTCTTTAACCGCTTTGGCTCCCCTGTGCAAGGGGAGCTGTCTGCAATTATGCAGACTGAGGGGTTGTCGATATAATCTTTAACCGCTTTGGCTCACCTGTGTAAGGGGAGCTGTCTGCCGCAGGCAGACTGAGGGGTTGCCGCTATAATCTCTAACCTCTTTGGCTCACCTGTGCAAGGGGAGCTGTCTGCATTTATGCAGACTGAGGGGTTGGTCAGTTACAATAACGCTATTGTAGCAGAAACTACAACCCTTCCGTTTCGCTCTCGCTCAACACCTCCCCTTACACAGGGGAGGCATTGGGAGAGGAGGGATTGTTCGCTTGACATAACCTTACACAGGGAAGGCTTGTTTTTGCAGATACGCTCATTAACTTCTTTGGCTCACCTGTGCAAGGGGAGCTGTCTGCCGCAGGCAGACTGAGGGGTTGTTTTTATTTGATCTTATCAAAGCTGTCAATTATCCCTGCGATTTTTTGCATTATGATCAACGCGTCTAACGGGTCTATGTTTCCGTCGCCGCTTACGTCGGCACGCGCAAACGCATCGCCGTCAAGCTTAGCATCATCGTATCCTGCGATATATCTCTTGACAATAAGCACGTCTAACGGGTCTATATTTCCATCTCCGTTCACATCGCCGAGTTCGCCCTTGAATTCGGAAGCTTCCGCTTTCAGCATATATTCGCTGAAATGCTCCGTTGTGAATACCATATAGCCGTCTTTATATGCGGCGTTCATATCCGTCATCGTTCCGTCGGATTCTACGCGGTAAACCTTTACGCTTTCGCCGTCCATCGTTTCGGGTACGGGTATTTTAACCGTTACGCTTCCCGTCGGCTGAACCTCAGCACCGCCCGACCGGAGTGAAATATCATATGTAACGCTGTCCTCCGTTTCTTCCTTTACGGTAACAACAAGTTCTGTATCTGTCGGCAATTCGCTCTTGTCGGTATCTACAGTTATTCCGCTTTCTTCGTCACTGAAAATATTAACGGGCGGGAGCGTTACATCGGCAATCGCTTCCGAATCGTCGGCAAATTTATCGGCATTCGCGGGGAAGTTTTTGCCGCATTCCGTGCAATGATTGTATGCTATATTGCCGGGCTCGGTCTCTGTAGGTTCTATTGCTTCATATACCTCAAACTGATGCCCCGTCGCGGGGATTTCTTCGGTCTTTTCCTCTCCGCACACAGTGCAGATGTAAGTTTTAATGCCCGCATCCGTACAGGTGGCGGCTTTCGTGACCTTGCCGGAATCCCATGTGTGGGTAATTGCATTTGCAATTGTTATTGCATTTATTTCATAACAAGTTGTGTTTCCGCTTTTATCATATGCATAAATATGGGTAGCATAAACCCCTGTTTCATTTTTATGGTCACTTGTTTTAACAGTAAATGTATATGTATCTCCTTCTTTTGTGCCTGATGCTTTTGTTGAAGTTCCCCAATCCCGTAATAGATCATCCTGACCATTATATAATGTCCATGTAGGAAATTGTACTCTGTCTATGCCATCATTATCGGTAACCTTACAAGAAACCGTATATCCATTATGGCTATTAGTAACCGTTACATTACTGATAACCGGTTTTGTTGTATCCTTTGGTATGTTGACAATTTTACTGCCAATACAAGGATTGTTTCCGCTAACTGTATTTAATGCATAAACATAAACAGATTGATTTCCTGTTTTATTTGTAGGAATTTTAACATCAAATCCATGATTGTCACCGCAACCATAAACTTTGTTTACATCTGCTCTTGTTGCATTGGCATAAATTGTTTTACCACTTATATCCACATGATGTTCTTCTGCACCGCTTTGACCGGCTCCTCCACCAATGTAAACATGAATAGCAACATTCTTTGATTTTTCATCAGGGTCGAATGCCCAGCCTCTTATATGAATATATCCATATCCTGCGTTAATTTCATCAAAGGAACCTATTGGGTCATTATTGTTATCACTTCCATATCTAAATATATAAGTCCAATTTGAACCACAATTTGCAACATTTATTTCTCTACCTGTTTGATCACCAGGATAATTATCGTCATATATGTCTATATAACCCATATGAGCACCTACACTTTGATTATTACCTATATATATCTCGGTATGACCATTTCTCCATAATATATCTCCTCTCTGACAATTCGACAGGCCTGTGAAGCTATGCCGGGTAAATCCTTTGGAAGTTAATATATTACCCATTGTACTTGTTGTAAACCACCCCACGCCAAATCCAACTGAGTTAAGTGCCGCTGCAACTAACGATGAACAGTCATAATCCGGATTTCCATACCTTCTTCGTTGGCTATAGCCATGTGAATTATCATTTGCAATATTAATTGCATACTGTATTGCTTGCTCTATTTTTGAATTTGTTGCAAAAGCAGTCAGACCCGCAAGGGGAATTGATGAAATAATCATCATCACCGCGAGAAGCAGTGATATTACTCTTGATTGTTTTAATGTTCTTTTTTTCATAATTCTTCCTCCGTAAAATAAAAAAGTGCGCAGCCGAAGCCGCGCATGAAAAACACAGCTCCGTTGCTGCAACACAAATTTCACATCTACCACGAAAGCATGCGAAAATAGAGCCTGTATTTTTACCTAAAATAAAAATACACGCTTTAGCGGCAGATAAAATTATGAAATTTGTGTTGCGATTATATTATATCACATTTTTCCTCTCTTGCAATGATTTTGTTGATTTTTATTTCGCATGCGTTAAAAGCGTTTAAGATATAAAAAAGGGGCTGTAAAAAACAGCCGAAAAAAAGATGACTGCAAGTCGGCCGAAGAGGTAGGCTTGCAGTCAATTTTGTATAATATAATTGTGAAAAAAAGTAAATACCAACGAGAATATCGACCTAAAAAATATCTTGCCGTTAATGAAAGCAGGACAGGTCGTAAAAGATATGATTCAGAAATCTTGCTCAAAGTAATACTGTTTGCATTTATGGAGACTGAGGGGTTGTCGATATAATCTTCAACCGCTTTGGCTCACCTGTGCAAGGGGAGCCGGCTGCCGCAAGGCAGGCTGAGGGGTTGGTTAGTTACAATAACGCTGTTGCAACAGAACAGAACAACCCTTCCGTTTCGCTCTCGCTCAACACCTTCCCTTACACAGGGAAGGCTTGCTTTTGCAGATACGCTCACTCCTTTGGCTCACCTGTGCAAGGGGAGCCGGCTGCCGCAAGGCAGACTGAGGGGTTGGTCAGTTACAATAACGCTATTGTAACAGAAACTACAACCCCTCCGCCTCACATTCGTTCGGCACCTCCCCTTACACAGGTGAGGCAATAAAGGAAATCATATGCAACCCTTCCGTTTCGCTTACGCTCAACACCTTCCCTTACACAGGGAAGGCGGAGATAGGAGGGAATGTTCGCTTGCCATAACCTTGCACAGGGAAGGCGGTTTTAGTTACAACGCTTTTCTCTCAATCTCTTCGGTTATCTTAGAGATAAATTCCTCAACCGTAACGGCGCCCTGCTCGCCGTCCTTTCTTGAACGGACGGAAACGGTGCCGTTTTCAATATCCTTATCGCCGACTATCAGCATATAGGGCACTTTTTCAAGCTGCGCGGCGCGAATCTTGAAGCCTATCTTCTCGCTTCTGTCGTCAACCTCAACGCGCACGCCCGCCTTTTCAAGCTCTTTCTTTATTTCATACAGTCGGTCAAGATGCCTGTCGGCAATCGGCAGCATTTTTACCTGAACGGGGGCGAGCCACGTCGGGAAAGCCCCCGCGTATTTTTCTATAAGAAGCGCAAGCGTTCTCTCGTAGCAGCCTATGGATGTTCTGTGGATAATATAGGGATTTTTCTTTGAGCCGTCTCTGTCCGTATATTCCATACCGAATTTTTCGGCGAGCATCTGATCTATCTGAATGGTTATCAGCGTGTCCTCTTTGCCGAAAACGTTCTTTATTTGAATATCGAGCTTGGGGCCGTAAAACGCCGCCTCGCCGATGCCGATTTTGTAATCGAGGCCGAGGTCGTCAAGAATATTTTTCATAACGCCCTGCGCTTCGTCCCATTGTTCGGGAGTGCCGATATATTTTGCCCTGTCGTTGGGATCCCACTGGCTGAAGCGGAACGAAACGTCCTCATAAAGACCGAGAGTTTTGAGCATGTACTCGCAAAGCTCAAGGCAATTTCTGAATTCGTCTTCAAGCTGCTCCGGCGTGCACATAAGGTGACCTTCGGAAATGGTGAACTGGCGGACGCGTATAAGGCCGTGCATCTCTCCGCTGGCTTCGTTTCTGAAAAGAGTTGAGGTCTCGTCGTATCTCAAAGGCAGATCCCTGTATGAACGTGGTTTGTTGAGATACGCCTGATACTGAAACGGGCAGGTCATCGGCCTTAAAGCGAAAACTTCCTTATCCTTTTCCTCATCGCCGAGAACGAACATACCGTCCTTATAATGATCCCAGTGGCCTGAGATTTTATATAAGTCCGATTTCGCCATAAACGGAGTTTTTGTCAGCTGCCAGCCGCGCTTTGCTTCCTCATCCTCCACCCAGCGCTGCATTATCTGAATGATTTTCGCGCCCTTGGGCAGCATAATCGGCAAGCCTTGGCCGATATAATCAACGGTGGTAAAAAGCTCAAGCTCGCGCCCCAGCTTGTTGTGATCGCGCTTTTTTGCTTCCTCAAGCGCCGCAAGATGCTCCTCAAGCATAGAAGCCTTAGGAAACGCCGTGCCGTAAACGCGGCAGAGCATCTTTTTGCTTGAGTCACCGCGCCAATAAGCGCCTGTGGTCTGCGTAAGGGCAAAAGCCTTTACAGGCGAAACGCTCATTAGATGAGGCCCTGCGCAAAGCTCCGTAAATTCGCCCTGCCTGTAAAAGCTGATAGCCTCGCCTTTTTGCGCGTGCTCATCTATAAGCTCAACTTTATAGGGCTCGTCTTTTTCTTTCATAAGAGCCGCGGCCTCGTCGGGGGAAAGCTCAAAGCGCTCAATATCAAGCCCTTCTTTTACTATTTTTTTCATTTCGCCCTCTATTTTTTTGAGGTCGTCGGGAGAAAACGGGGAATCGCCGCAGTCAAAATCATAGTAAAAGCCGCTGTCCACGGCGGGGCCGATAGTGAGCTTCACTTCGGGATAAAGCCTCTTTACGGCCTGCGCCATTATGTGAGAAGCGGTATGGTTGAAAACGTGCCTGCCGTCCTCGTCATCGAAAGTGAGTATCTCAAGCGCGCAGTCGCCGTCTATTACGGTTCTTAGATCCTTTACCTCGCCGTTTACTTTGCAGGCGCAGGCGTTCCTGTAAAGCCCCATAGATATTTCTTTGGCAATCTCCGCCGCGGAAAGAGCGTTTTCAAATTCGCGTTTTTCTCCGCCTTTTAAAGTAAGTTTCATAAAAATTCCTCCAAATTTCCGCCGAAAGACGGATAAAATAAAAATTCACCCTGCAAAAAACAGGGTGAAAAAAATTCCACGGTTCCACCTGAATTGCGCAAAAGCGCCGCTCAAAGCCCTTAACGCGGGAAACGGCCGTTATTGGCGGCACTCGGGGATGGTGGCTTGCGGCATTTTATGCGCTTTTTTCAGCAAACAAAGCGCTCTCTGAATAAAACTCTCCGC
Organism: uncultured Clostridia bacterium; assembly: GCA_947623505.1. GTDB lineage: Bacteria > Bacillota > Clostridia > Oscillospirales > Acutalibacteraceae > Eubacterium_R. The sequence goes on from CANQGT010000012.1 coordinate 18,650, forward strand.
AGTCTTGTTCCCGTCAACGTTTTACGTTTAACAGAAATATTATAACACTTTTTTTCGATATGTCAATCAAAATATGCGCGATTTTATCCGCCGAAAAAGGCGCTGAAACTCGGCAAAAATTTAATTAAAATATATAAAAACTTGACAGATACAAGATATAGGTGTATTATATTTTAGAAGTTCTATATGGTGAATAAAACACATAAGTTTCGCGCCCGTTTTTTCAAAGCGCGTAAGTGTTTTTTGGAATTTCAAAATTTTATTTTGCATTTAAACTGTACCTTTTCTGATGATTGACAAATCGGGCGTTTCGATATTTCGCCCAAAAAATTAAAAACAGAAGGAGGTGCTATTGATTATGGAAACAAGAACCGTTATTATCATCGCCGTTGTTTGCTCCGTTCTGTTTTTCTGTGTGGGTTTTGCCGTCGGCTCCTACATAAGAATGAAAACAAGCGAAAAGCAGATAGGCTCCGCCACGCAGGAAGCAACGAAGATAATAAATAACGCATTGTCTGAAGCAGAAGCTACAAAGAAAGCAAGCCTTATCGAGGCTAAAGATGAAATTCACAAGCTGCGCTCCGACGCGGATAAAGAAATACGCGAAAGGCGAAGCGAGATCCAAAGGCAGGAAAACCGACTTAATCAGCGTGAAGAATATCTCGACAAAAAAGCGGATTCCCTTGAGGCAAAAAGTGAAAACCTGAGCGCGAAGCTCAAGGAAGCAGAAGATAATTTACATGAAATCGATAGCATCAAGAAAAGCCAGTTTGATATGCTGGAGCGCATTTCGGGGCTTACTCAGGAGCAGGCAAAAGCTCAGCTTTTGAGCTCTCTTGAGGAAGAGCTTGATACCGAAAAGAGCAGGAAGATACTCGAATACGAGCAGGAGGTCAGAGACCAAAGCGAAGTGCTCGCACGAGAGATAATCAGCACTGCCATTCAGCGCTGCGCGGCAGACCATACCGCAGAAACGACAGTTTCGGTAGTTGCCCTTCCCAACGATGAAATGAAAGGCAGAATAATCGGAAGAGAGGGGCGCAACATACGTTCCCTTGAAACAATTACGGGCGTTGAGCTTATTATCGACGATACGCCGGAGGCTATTACGATAAGCTCATTTGATCCCGTAAGGCGAGAAATCGCAAGGCTTACTCTTGAACGCCTCATTCAGGACGGAAGGATTCACCCGACCCGCATTGAGGAAATGTTTGAGAAATCCACAAAAGAGGTAAACGCCACCATCAAGCAGGAGGGCGAAAAGGCGGTGCTTTCCGCCAACTGCGGCTCAATACACCCTGAGCTTGTAAAGCTCCTCGGAAAGCTGAAATACCGCACATCCTACGGCCAGAGCGTGCTTAAGCACAGCCTTGAGGTAAGCTATATCGCGGGGCTTATGGCCGCCGAAATCGGCGCCGATGAAAAGCTTGCCCGCCGCGCGGGTCTGCTGCACGATATAGGCAAGGCGCTCGACCATCAAATGGAAGGCTCTCACATTCAGCTCGGCGTTGAGTACGCCCGCAAGTATAAGGAAAACGAGCAGGTAGTTCACGCTATCGCCGCGCACCACGGCGAAATCGAATGCAAAACGATCGTTGCCTGCCTTGTTCAGGCGGCGGACGCCGTTTCGGCTTCGCGCCCGGGCGCAAGGCGCGAAAATATAGAAAGCTATATCAAGAGGCTCCAGCAGCTTGAGGAAATTTCCGAAAGCTTTGACGGAGTTGAAAGGGCATATGCCATTCAGGCGGGCCGCGAGGTCAGGGTAATGGTTAAGCCCGACGCGGTAAGCGACGAAAAAATGCCTTTCATTGCGCACGAGATAGCCAAGAAAATCGAAAACGATCTTGAATATCCCGGCCAGATCAAGGTTAATATCATTCGCGAATCGCGCGCATACGATGTCGCAAAATAACAATTAAAATAGGCGGTGTTTCCGCCTATTATTTTTGCACGGAAAGGAAATAAAAATATGATAAAACACATTGTTTGCTTTAAATTGAAGGATAACAGCGAGGAGAAAAAGCGGGAAGCAAAAAATCTTATTCTTTCAATGGTCGGCAGGGTAGAGACGGTTAAGGCGTTGGAGGTTGGAACCGATTTTCTCGGCTCACCCCGTTCTTACGACGTTTTTATTCAGGTGACGCTTGACAGCAAGGAGGCGCTTGACGCCTATCAGCAGGACGATTACCACTGCAATGTTGTAAAAAAATATATGCACGCCGTAACGGAAAGCTCCGTAGCGGTGGATTATGAACTCGATTAGTTTATATAGGCGAGCGCCCGAGAAGTCGTCTGACCTCTCGGGCATTCTTATTCTTATTTGTTTATTCGCCTATATCGAGCGCCGTGCCGATAAAGAGCGGAAGATTTGTTGAATTGTCAACTATCATATATACAAAGGGTCTGTCAAGAATGACGGATTTTACGGGTTCTTCCGCCGCGCTCTCCTTCATAATGACCGAGGACGCGGCCGCCGCTTTTGTGCCGTTTTCATCTACCTCGATAAAGGTCTTGTGAATTACCCGATCGATAAACAGCTTTCCGTTATCCGACGAACCCATTTTTCCGAAATCGGCTTTTTCGCCGTCAAAAGCCGTTTTCATTCCGAGATCGGAAAGTATTTTCTGAAGCTCTACTCCGTATTCGGCGGAAAATTTTGGAATTGCGGCAACGACCTTTTCCGCTTTTGCCCCGCCGAGCGTCGCTTTTATGCCGTCTCCCGAAAGCGAGCTTATGAAATCGTATATGTCCGTTTCCTCATTCGGAAGCAGCGCGGCAAAGCTGTATTCGCCGCCTTTGTAATTTTTTCTGATACCTACCGCGTTTTCTGTTTCGATATACGAATTTTCAACAGAATACATCATTTTTGCGTTTGTTTTTTCGCCGCTTTCGCAGGTAAAGCTGCCGTCGGTAACACTGTTTTTTTCATAAGGTGTTTCCCATTCGGCCTCAAACGCCAGCGCGTTTATCAGATACATAAGCTCATCGCCGTCAACGCCGTCAATAATTTTGCCTATCATACCGTCGGTTTTTTCCTTTACCCAGCGATTGATATCTTCGGGCATAGAGCCGTCAAACGCTCTTTTATATGCCTGCGCGGAGTAATAATCGGCGTTTGTCTGCAAAAAATCACCGTTAACAGCAATCCTGCCGTCGTCACGAAACCAAATCGAATTTGCGATTTTTAACGGGCTTTTTTCGCCGCCCGCAAGCCTTTTGGCATAAGCGTAAAAATATTCGTTGAGCTCGCTTATATCCATTCCTCCGCCGAGCAGAGCCTCCATTTCGGCTTTTGTCTCTCCGTTTGCTCCGTTAGCGGTCATAGCAAGCGCGAGGGCAACGGAAAGCGGTGAAACAAGCACATTTTTTCCGCTTTTCTCTTTTGCGCAGGCTTTGAACAGCTCCGCGGCAAGCGCGTCCTGCGAAGCGATGAATTTATTATCCGCAGCCATCCCCGAAACGCTGTTCGGCTTGATGTTTTCCATAAGGTCGGCCGCCTGCGCCTCAACAGCACAGCCCGACACCCCCAAAATCATTGACACTATCAGCGCAAAGCTGATGAGCACCGTTATAATAGAATTTCTTTTTGTCATTAGCTTTTTCATTGATGTAATCCTTTCCGCGTCATTAAGAGCAAAATCTTTTTCACGCTCTTATTTACGCCTTATTTGTTTTTGATTTTTTCAACGGTCGTTAAAAATGAGGATAACTGCTCGTCCGATAGAGCGACAGATTTATTGTCGTTTTCATAATACAGCTTATTTCCGATAAGAGCAAAGACGGACTTTTCGCCGTTTTCCTTTATGAGCTCTATCGTGAGCGTTATTTTGGACTCGTCTTTTGAAATTACGCTTTCTTCAAGAATCTCGTCATAATCCTGAGTATCCTTTGTGCTTTCTCCCGAATACTCGGCATAAACGCTAAGCTCGGCTATTCTCTCACCGTCATCGCAGACATAGCTGTTTGAGCTTGAATCGGTGATAACGGCTTTGACGAATTGCTGTTGGGCGCCATTCTCATATTCGAGCGTCTGCGAATGCGGGTTATCATTATTTTTGCGCGGCTGATAAACCGCCGCCGAAACGCTGCCGACGCTCAGCAAAAGAACAAGGCATATCGCCGCAATCCTTTTTCTGTTTCTCTTTATTTCCCTTATTCGCTGCTCGCTGCGGCGGAAAATTTCCACGCGGCGGCTTTTAAAATCTCTCATAATTCAAAATCACCGTTCTTTCCAAGTATGGCTTTCAGTTCCTTTTTGGCGCGATAAAGTAAATTGTCAACCTGCTTTTTGCTTTTTTTCATTATCTTTGCCGCCTCTTCGTAAGTAAGCTCCTCCAAACAGACAAGGTGTACTGCGAGACGCATATCTTCCGGCAGGGAATCTAACGCGCCGTTTATCAAACGCTTTTGCTCGTTTGCGAGGACAAATTCCTCCGGAGTCATTCCGCCGTCGGCTATGAAGTCCGCCTGCGAAAGCTCAACAAATTCTATTTTCTTTTTGTGCTTGAGCCAGTTAAGCGCACGGCTTCGCCCTATCATAAAGAGATAGGTTTTCAGCGAGACTTTGAAATTATAGCGCTGTTTGTGAACTATCAAATCGGAAAAAGCGTCTATTGCGATATCCTCGGCTATCTGAGCGTCGTGAACATAACGCTCAATGAAAAAAACAAGGCTGTCAAACAATTCCTTTATTATTTCGTCAAAAGCGCTTTCATCGCCGTCGAGGAAACGGCGGTAGCTACCGGCGCCGTTGTCCATATATGGTTTCCTCCAATTCCGAGGGATCTTGCCCCCTCATCTATTATACAATCGAACCGAGTCCGTTTCCTTATAAATTTTGAAAAAATTTTAATTGAAAAAAGCTTCGCACGGCTGTACGAAGCTTTAAATTTTTTGCTTTTAAAAAACGCCTATCGATTTTACAAACAGCACCGCAAGCATCGCGGGAGCTATATATTTTATCATTACGCGGTAAAGCGTTTTTCTCCCCATTTTTTTGCCTGTTTTTTCAACCTCGTCTATAATCGTTTTAGGCTTTAATACTTAGCCCATAAGTACACAGGCCGCGATGCCGAGATTTTTCCATTTTTTGTTTAATACCCCGTATGCGGTAAGCGGGCTTTGCTTTGTTTTTCTGCCTATCGCCACCTCGGTTATAAGCAAGGTAAAACCGAAGGTAAGTGTAAGAATAATATAAATGAAAAGGAAAGTTCCCCCGCCGTCTCTCGCGGCAAGGTAGGGAAACCGCCATATGTTCCCAAGCCCGACTGCGCTGCCCGCAGCGGCAAGAACAAAACCTACAGAACCGGTGAACGAATGTCTTTCGCCGCTTTTTTCCATATATTATCCCTTAAAATTTTGTCAACAGTATGTAAAGCTTGTATTTTAAATTATATAATATGGCGCGCCTCAATTAAATTGAAATTTTTATACTTCTTCCATACTTGAATATGACGTCCGTTTGAGATATTATAGCTGAGGAGGATATTTTATGAAACTGTTGACGAAAAGGCTTGTTATTCGAGATCTCTGCGAAGCCGATTATCCGCAATTTGAGCGAATACTTAATGACGCGCAGAAATCGGCTTTCGGAAGCGGAAAGGGATTTCTTAAATGGTTAATATCGCAATATGCCGATATGGATATTTCAGGCGGCTCCCTCTCTTTCGGAATTTTTGAGAGGCAAACCGGAAAATTTGCCGGCATAGTAGGTGTCGGCGACCATGACGACCTATATGAGCCGGAAATCTTCTATCATTTATTACCGGAACAGCGAGGAAAAGGCTTTGCCACCGAAGCCGCCGAGAAAATAACCGAATGGGCACTTGAAAATTATGATATTGAATATCTGATAGGTACGGCTGCCATAGATAATTTAAAATCGCAGCATGTTTTAGAAAGGTGCGGCTATCGGTTCATTGAGGCGCGTTCGCTTTTGATTCATATTACAAATGAAAGAAAAGATTTTAATTATTACAGATATTATAAAAAGCAAACGGAATAGGGAATAAACCAATATTGCAAAATTTGTTAATGAAATGTTTACATAAGTTGAAATAAGGAAAAACGGAGTAAATTGCTTTATTTGTAAAATACTGCCATATATGTAGTTGCCCGAGCGTGAAAGGGAGGACGGAAGAATGAACATAAATCAGGTTTTGCGCGTTGTAAAGGATTTTTTCAATCCAAACAGATATGAGTTTGAAGCATTCCTCATACGAGGCGGTGAGAAAAAGCCGTTTGCTCTTATCCTGCCCGGAGGAGGATATGAGGCGGTTTGCACCGAAAACGAAGGCGTTCCGTATGCCGAAGAGTTGAATAAATTGGGATATTCCGCTTTCGTGCTGTCTTACAGAGTGAGGAAAAAGGCGAAATTTCCCGCCCCGCTTGACGACGCCGCGAGAGCGGTTCGGTATATAACGGAAAATGCCGAAAATCTGGGAGTAGAAGTAAAAGGCTATTCCGTTTGGGGCTCATCGGCAGGAGGGCATCTCGCGGGCGCGTTTGCTTCTAAAACGATAGGCTATAAAAAATACGGCTTGCCTAAGCCTGCCGCCGTTATTCTTGCCTATCCCGTTGTCACAATGGGAAAATTCACTCACGAGGGAAGCAAAATAAATCTTATCGGCCTGAATGCCTCGCGTGAGTTGGAGGAAAGCACAAGCGTGGAAAAGCTTGTTGACAAGGATTATCCCGCAACGTATATCTGGTTTTCGGATTCCGACAAAACGGTCGATCCGAAAAACAGCACGATGCTTGCCGACGCGCTTGCCGAAAACGGTGTGCGTCACATTTGCCGCGAGTTTGAATCCGTTGAGCACGGAATAGGGCTCGGAAAAGGCAGCGAATGCGAGCCGTGGTTTGCCGAGGCAGTGAATTTTTGGGAAGAAGAATATAAATAAAAAAACGCTTTCAAAAAAGAGGCAATATAAAAATCCGCAAAGGCGCACCGCATAAGCATGTATTTTGCTGACGTTATGGGATTAAGCGATAGGAGGCGTGAAGATGAAATATGAGATAAACGGAGATTTTAAGCATATATGCATGCTTACATTTCCGCTGTCCAAGCCGCTCGCGCATATCGCAGAGCCGGTTTTGGGAGCGCTTTTTAAAAGGGAACGCTCCGATAAAAAGGTAACCGTCACGTGCTGCAAAATAAATGCAGACGGCAGGAATATAAACGCGCTTTTGTATCAGCCGAAAGGCCGTGAAAACGTTTCTTCGGCGGTCGTTTATTATCACGGCGGCGGTTTTGTGTATAAAGCGGCTCCGTATCAATTTAAGCTTGTTAGGGAATACTGCGTTAAAACACCCTGTAAGGTTCTGCTTGTCGATTACGGCCTTGCTTATAAATATCCTTATCCCGCGCCGTTCAACGATTGTTTTCGCGCGTTGGAATGGCTTGTTGAAAATTCCGAACGCCTTGGGATAGACAAATCAAAAATTGCCGTTGCGGGCGACAGCGCCGGCGGAAATCTTGCCGCGTCCGTCGCTATTGCAGCGAGGGACAGGGGACTTGTAAAGCTTTGCGGGCAGATGCTCGTTTATCCCGTTATAGACAGGCGTATGAAAAGCGATTCAATGAAAAAATATACCGACACGCCGATATGGAACGGCAGGCTTTCGGAAAAAATGTGGCGAATATATCTGCCAAATTCCGACGGTGCAAATATCGGATACGCGTCTCCTATCGAGGCGGCGGATTTGTCCTGCCTGCCGAATACATATATCGAAATTGCGGAGTTCGACAGCCTGCACGACGAAGGAGTCGAATACGCGAGGGCGCTTGAGAAAGCGGGCAACCGCGTTTTTCTCAATGAAACGAAGGGTACCGTCCACGGCTACGATATGGCGGCGAAAAGCAAAACGGTAATTGAAAGTGTTGACAAAAGGATAAAATTTTTGCAAAATATATTTTACGGCGGTTTTGAAGGAGATCAATTATGAACATAGATAAAAAATTATGGAAATGGACTCGAAAGCCTGAAAAATATTTTATCGGCGATGAAAGAATAGAAATAATAACCGAGCCGCATACGGATTTGTGGCAGAGAACTTATTATCATTTTTGCAACGACAACGCGCCCGTGCTCCAAATTGAAACGGCCGAAAAATACTTTTCGTTCACCGTTAAAACGGAATTTGAAAGCAAACGCCGTTTTGACCAGTGCGGCGTTGTGGTTTATCTTGACAGTGAAAATTGGATAAAGGGCTCGATTGAATATGAAAACGACCGCTTTCAGCATCTCGGAAGCGTTGTGACAAACAACGGCTATTCCGATTGGGCTACAACCGAGATAGATGCGGCTGTCAAGTCAATGTGGTACAGGCTCAGCAGGCGCGAGGACGATTTCTGCATAGAATCCTCTCGCGACGGAATTACTTTTTCACAGATGAGGATTTGCCACCTGGCAAAAGCGCAGGATAAAATCAATTTCGGAATCTATGCCTGCTCGCCTGAAAATTCATCGTTTAAAGCGGTATTTTCCGATTTTAAAATTTGCGAATGTCAATGGCTCGCGCACAACGGGCAGGCGCCCGACAGCGAAGAATAATACAGCCGCAAGCGAAATAATGAAAATAATTTTTGCCGTTTGAGTTTTTGCCTTAATTTGCAGATTTTTAAATTATTTTGCGCAAAGGCAAAAATTTACAAAAAAATTATTTTCCGCGGGCGTAAAATATGGTAAAATAAAATACGGAGCGGTTCGCCGCTTAAATTTAAAGCAAAGGGGTAATAATCAATGGCAAATCGTTTTGTTCTCAACGAAACAAGTTATCACGGCGCGGGAGCGATAAAAGAAATTCCCGCGGAGGTAAAAGGGCGTGGCTTTAAAAAGGCGTTTGTATGCTCCGATCCCGACCTTATAAAATTCAACGTTACAAAAAAGGTTACGGATATTCTTGACGATGCGGGTATCGATTATGAGATATACAGCGAAATCAAGGCTAATCCGACAATCGAGAATGTGCAGACGGGCGTTGCCGCGTTTAAGGCGAGCGGCGCGGACTGCATTATCGCGATAGGCGGCGGTTCATCAATGGATACGGCTAAGGCTATCGGCATCATAATCAAAAATCCCGAATTTGCCGACGTTCGTTCGCTTGAGGGCGTTGCTCCCACAAAAAATAAATGCGTTCCGATAATCGCCGTTCCCACCACGGCGGGCACAGCGGCAGAGGTAACGATAAATTACGTTATAACCGATACCGAGAAAAACAGAAAAATGGTGTGTGTAGACGTTCACGATATTCCGATAGTCGCCGTTGTCGATCCCGATATGATGAGCACAATGCCGAAAGGCCTTACGGCGGCAACGGGTATGGACGCTCTTACCCACGCCATTGAGGGTTATATCACCGCGGGAGCGTGGGAAATGAGCGATATGTTCCATCTCAAGGCGATAGAAATTATTGCAAAGCACCTTCGCGGCGCGGTCGAAAACACTCCCGAGGGCAGAGAGGGAATGGCTCTCGGTCAGTATATCGCGGGAATGGGCTTCAGCAATGTCGGGCTCGGTATAGTTCATTCAATGGCTCATCCGCTCGGAGCGGTTTATGATACTCCGCACGGCGTGGCAAACGCGATAATTCTGCCTACGGTTATGGAATACAATGCTCCCGCTACCGGCGAAAAATACAGAGACATAGCAAAAGCCATGGGCGTTGACGGTGTTGACGCGATGACTCTTGACGAGGCGAGAAAAGCCGCTGTTGACGCGGTGAGAAAGCTCTCGCTGGACGTGGGCATTCCGAAGGATTTGAAAGAAATCGTAAAGCCCGAAGATGTTGATTTCCTCGCGCAGTCCGCGTATGACGACGCCTGCCGCCCCGGCAACCCGAGGGAGACGAGTGTTGAGGAAATAAAAGAGCTTTATCTTTCGCTTATGTAAAAAAATGATTTCGCAAAGCCGCCTCCGATTAAAATCGGAGGCTTTTTTATATTATTTTCTGCAGTCTATTGACATTCGGAATTATTAAATGATATTCTTATCTTAAATCGGGAACGATGCCGTTTTCAAGAGGCGGAAGATTCGGTTTTCGCAAATAAAACGCATAATCTTCGGCGAGCGCCGAACAGTATCAAGGAGGATTTATGAGCAGAATTATACCAAAGGGCGATATTTTCGTGCTTGAAACGGAAAACACCCATTATGTTTTGGGCGTTGACAAAAGCGGATTTAGCCGCCATATCCATTGGGGAGGAAAATGCTGCGCCGACGATTACGTTATCGATTTTAACGGCGGCGAAAGTTCGCAAAACACGTTTCTTGATGAAATATCGCAGGAATACACCGTTTTCGGCTCCACAATGTATCGCGGCTGCGCATTGAAAGCGGAGTTTTCCGACGGCTGCCGCGAGGTCGATTTGAAGTTTCTCGGCTATGACGCAAGCGAAAGGGAGCTTGTGCTGAAATTTGCCGATTCCTATTATCCGCTTGAAGTTCACCTGTGCTATAAGGTGACTGACGGGCTTGACATAATAGCGAGGCACGCCGTTATAAAAAACAACGGAAAAGATAAAATTTCATTTGAAAAGCTGTTCAGCGCGGAGTTTACGCTCCCCTCAAAAAAGCCGTACATTTTCAAAAATACCAATGGCAGTTGGGGTTCGGAATTTATTGAAACAAATAATACGGTAGAGGCGGGCTCTTGCGTTTTCGAGAGCAGAAGAGGAATTTCGGGGCACAATAATTCTCCGTATTTCATAGCTTATCAAAACGCCGATGAAAAAACGGGCGACGTTTATTTCGCGAGCCTTGCATACAGCGGAAATTTCAAAGTCGAGGCCTCAAGGGACGCTTTCGGCACAACAAGAGTTATCCTCGGAATGAACGATTTTGATTTTGATTACGTTCTCTCCGCGGGCGAGAGCTTTGCCACGCCTGAGGTGTTCTGCGGTATGACGCAGGGCTTTGGCGAAATGACAAGGCAGATGAACAGATTTGCTATAGATAATGTTTTTCCGAAGCCGTATAACAAAACGCCGCTGCCCGTTCTTTACAATTCGTGGGAGGCCACGTATTTCAACGTAAGCAGCGAAAATCAGTGTGCCCTCGCGGAGCTTGCCGCCGAAATCGGCGTTGAGCTTTTCGTTATGGACGACGGTTGGTTCGGTCAGCGAAAGGACGATCACGCGGGCCTCGGCGATTGGTATGTCAACAGGGAAAAATTCCCCAACGGGCTTACGGAGCTGATTGAAAAAGTAAATTCTTTGGGAATGGATTTCGGCTTGTGGGTGGAGCCCGAAATGGTGAATCCAGACAGCGATCTTTACAGAGCTCACCCCGACTGGGCGTATCATTATCCTCATAGGGACGCCCACGAGCTCAGAAATCAGCTTGTGCTCAATATGACGAGAAAAGACGTTCAGGAATACATATTCGGCTTGCTTGACGCTCTGCTCACCGAAAACAATATTAAATTCTTCAAATGGGATATGAACAGACCGCTCTCGGAAACGGGCGCCGAAAATCTTGAAGAGCCGAAAATGCTTTGGTATCTCCACACTAAGGCGGTTTATGATATTGTTGACAGGCTCAAGGCAAAACATCCCGATGTGACGATAGAAAGCTGCAGCTCCGGCGGCGGTCGCTCCGACCTCGGCGCGCTTCAGCACTACGATATGGTATGGACGAGCGACAATACCGACGGTATCGACAGAATGGTTATCCAAAAGGGCTATTCGCTTCTCTGCCCGGCAAAGGCGATGAGAGCGTGGGTAACCGATATCGAGGGTATAAATAAGCCGTGCTCGCTTGATTTCCGCTTTGCCGTGGCAATGCAGGGCTCGCTCGGAGTGGGCGGAAATCTGCTCAAATACAGCAAAGAAGATATGGAAATATGCAAAAAGAATATCGCTCTTTATAAGAAAATCCGCGATATTGTTCAGTTCGGCGATCTTTATCGCATACTTGATATCGACAGGGATGAGGTACTGCTCAATCAGTATGTTACGCCCGATAAATCGAGAAGCGTCGCTTTCTTGCTCGCAAACGGCACAAGGTTTTATAAAAAACGCATTCCCGTCTGCTTTATGGGGCTTGATGACGAGGCGCGCTACAGCCTCACCATTCAGGGAAAAACCTACGAAAAGAGCGGGGCGTATCTCAAAAATGTCGGCTTCCCGCTTCATATTCGCGGCGTGGATTACAACGAGATAATCCTTATCGAGCGTGTTTGAGATTTTCGTAAAAATCAATATTTTATATAATGATGCGGACGCTGTTATCGACAGCGTCCGCGTATATTTTGTATAAATTTATAGTTTTTATTCAGAAAATCAAAACGCGGGAATGTAAAGGAGAAATACTTTACAGGTTTTGAAGCAGTCTGTACGACGGCTTTTCGTTGCCGTAAAGATCTGTTGAGCCGTGAACACGTCTGCGCAGCTTGCCTTCGCCTTCTTCGCCGCAGTGCGTGCGGTAATCGTTAAGCGAAAACCACATATATCCGCAGATATTTTTGATTTTTGAATACATACCGAGGCGTTCTCTCAAAATTCTCGAACGCTCCTCGTCTCCGCCCTTAAAATGCGGCTCGCAAAGCCCGAATTCCGAAACAACAAGGGGCATACCCGCGGCTTTTTCGCAGGTTCTTTTCATATGATTTTCTATATCGTCGCTCGGCTCCCAAAGGCCGAGATAATCGTTCCACATCGCTATATCGCCGTAAAGCGTCGCGTCGTCTTTTTCGGCGTTTTCAACTCTGCTCAGCGTGTTGGAAACATAGTTTACGAGCCTTCTGCCGTCCATATCCTTGAAATATGCGACCATTGATTTAACATATTCTATCGTAGGTTCGCTTTCCGCTCCAAGCTCGTTTCCGACGCCCCAGCAGATGATAGACGGATGATTTGAATGATAATAAACCATTTCGTCCGCCTGCTGTTTGGCGATTTCAAGCTGTAACGGAGCAGCCTGCTTCGGGTAGCCCCAATAGGGGATTTCCTCCTGAACAAGAAGCCCGTTTTCATCGCACCAATCAAAAATTCCGTCGTCCTGCTGCCAATGAAAGCGAGTGAATACGCAACCCGCGTTTTTCAACTGTTTAAGGCATTTTATACTTTGTTCAAGCGGCTCCGCCATACCGAAATCGGGGTGCGAGCCGGGCATCCATTCACAACCCTTGAGATATATTTCCTCGCCGTTCAGCAATACTTTTTCGCCGTTTACCTCAATTTTTCTCAGACCCGTGCGGATTTCATAATGGTCGTTCTCTGTTTCAAGCGATATTCTGTAAAGAGCGGGGGAATAGCAACTCCAGAGCTTGAGTTTCTCAAAATCAACGGTGATTTCGTTTTCTATAACATCAAAATGTTTTTTGATTACGGTCTTGTTGCTTGAATAGTCGATTATGCTTACCGTGCCGCTGTGGGGCTTGCCGTCAAGAAACGCGGTTTTGATTAAAAGACTGCCTGCGCACGCATCGCCGCTTATTGATTTTATGTTTTCTTCAACACGGATGTATTCTATCGCGTCGTTTTCAAGAAAATGAAGCTCGGCTTTTCTGATTATTCCGCCGTCGTCCGCCCAGTCGAAATCACCGTTGTGCGGCAGCATTTCGTCGATATGCGTGTTGTCAACGGTCACCTTTATTTTGTTGTTATCACCGAATTTTATCAGGTCGGTTATATCTAACCTAAAAGGCGTGTAGCCCGAACGCGAATGTTTTCCCGCCGATTTGCCGTTTATATAAACCTCGGCCGTGTGATAAACGGCGTTAAAGGCTATAAAAGCCCTTTTGCCGCTGAGTTCGCCGCCTATGAATACCGAAGTTTCGTATTCGGCTTCGCCTTGGTAGTCCATAACGCCGTTGTCAACGTTCCATGTATGCGGCGTTGTAACCTTTGCCGAATAATTCAGCTTGCCAATTTTAAAATCCCATTTGTTTAAAGAAATATCGTGTCTCATTTTTTTCTCCTTAAAATTAAAATAATATCTTATAATGCGTTGCTATCTGAAAGGCGTTGCGGTTTATTTCAAGCGCCTTTTCAAACAGAGCTTTGCTTTCTTGAATTCTGTTCAGCCCGTATAGACCGAGCGCCTTCATAAACAGGCAGTGAAGTTTGTTTTTAATGTTTAAATCCTCTTCAAACACAAGCATGTCAGGCAGCGAAACGGCGAAATAATCTATTGTTACATTGTCGTTTATATGAGCGTCGGCATAGGAAATCAGTTTATTGAAACGTGCGTCCGCGTTTTCCGTATCGCCGAGTTTCAGCAACGCCAAGCCCTGATAAAATATAGTTTCGGGCGGTCTGTCGTTGTAATATACGGCAGATACGGGTTCCGATATGCCTTTTGACGCTTTTTCAAAATATTCCTTCGCGCTTTTTTCGTCTTTCAGCATTTCAAAAGCGATGCCGCAGAAATAATCCTGAATATTTTCCTGAGAACCGTACAGCTTGCCCTCGCCGAGATTTTCGGGATATTTATATGTGCTTTTCAGATATTTGAGCGCCTCTTTCGGTCGGGCGTTTGTTATTTCCTCAGCACCGAGCGCGATATTTGAAATAATATATTGCTCCGTAACCTTGCCTTCACCGCCCTCCCACGGATGAAATTTTCTTTTAAGCAGCATCTCAAGTGCGCCGCCGTAATTGCCCGTAAGGTTGAGCAGCGAAATGTATTCAAGGTATAGGTCATCGCGCTCTTTGACTTTATTCAAACGGCTTTGTAAAAATTCAAGTCTTTCTTTCGGAGGTATGCCCATTCGCTTTTTCAGCAGGTCAAGCTCATACAGCACACGGGCGTCGGATTCATCGGCGGCATACGCCTTTTCCATAAGTTCAAGCGCTTTCGCGCTGTCGTTTTTTCTGTTGAAATATAAAAGTGAAAGGTTGCGCAAAGGAGTAGGAAAATCGCAGCCTCTCGCAACGGAAAGCTCAAAGCATTTCGCGGCGTCGCCGTGGCGTTCCCTGTCATAAAGCAGATTTCCGAGATAGTAGGGGGCCTTGAAATCCTCCGCGTTTTTTTCAATGGCAAATTCGAGTACGGCTATATCGCTTATCCTGTTCGGGAAACAGCAATAGGGATCGTCTCCGATTGCTTTGGCGAGATGATCTTCGTATTCTTCTCCCGCCTTGTAAGAGTAATAGGCTTTATAATAATCCGTCATCGGTTTGCTGTCCTTTGCTTTTTTAAGCAGGGATATAGCTTGCTTGTAAAATCCCGCCGCCGAAAACTGCAAAGAAAGATCTATCAGCATATCCGAATTTATTATGTGCTTTGAAATATCCCTGCCGGAAAGAAACAGGGCGATTATGTCGAGCGGATCGAGAGAAAGGGTGTATTCGGCGCTGCCTATATAATCTCCGCCGGTCTCTTTCAAAAGCATCGTTCTGAGGTCGAGCGCGTTGAAATTGCGGGCGTTGCAGTCAAGGCATTTCCTCGTAAAATCAAGCGCTTTTTCGTATTCGCCTCTTTTTGAATGTATAAGCGCAAGAAAGAAGCAGGCGTTGCTTTTCGTTTCGCCGTTCCAAAGCGCTTTAAAGAAAGCGTCGTATGCCTCGTCATATTTTTCAAGGTAAAACAGCGCAAGACCCAAATTGTAGAATATTTCACCGCTTATTGGGTTGGGATTGGAACGCGTCTGTTTTTCGGCGGCCGCCCTGAAATGCTTTACGCTTTCGTTCAAAAGCCCTTTTTTAAAAAGCAAAAGCCCCATGGCGTTGTTCAGGCGAATATCGGTTTTATCACGCCTTAGTCCCTCAGCGTAATAGTCCTCCGCCCGCCGTGTCGCGTGGCGGTATTGCTCTATGTGTGTTCCGTAAAGATACAAATCCTCAACGGTTTCGCATTCTTCGGGCAGGGGAGCGGGCTTTGCCGGCTCCGGGATTTTGTGCTTTTTAACATTTCCGTCAAACGCCAATACCGTTTTGCCGTTTTTGATAACCTCTATGGAAACATCCTCAAATTTCAGCCCCTTATTTTCTGTGCTTACCTCATAAGTGTTGGCGCATTCCAAATCAAGCGTTTCCGTGTGGAATTTGTTTATTGAAATATCGCATTTTCCAAGCGTGCCCGAGCAATAAAGCCTTACGGTTATTTTTTCGCCGACCTCAAGATTGAGCGATAAATCCTTGCTCGCGTTGTGAACGGTGCCCAAATCGTGATAAGGCATAAAATACTGCGTAAAATTGCGGCTCTCCATCGGCGCTATATAAGAGAAATCGGGCTGATTATCCGTAAAGCAGCCTGTCATAAGTTCTATATACGGCCCGTCGTTATCGGTAAGGTTTCTGTCCCAAGCCTTGCCGAAATCGCCGCAGCCCCAAGTCCATTGCTTCTTGCCCGGAGATATTCGGTGATCGGCAATATGAAGTATTCCGGCCTTTTTTCCCTCATCGTATCCGCCCACAAAATCGTAATCGCTCTTTGCCGCCATATATGAGGTTGGAACGGGCAGGTTTATATATTTTGAAATATCCGTGCCTTTTGAATAATCCACTTTATAATAAGTGCCGGTCGCTATGGGAAAAGAGGAAACATCGCGTTTGCCGTGGTCGGTTACCGCGGTTACGTCGGGCGGAAAAATACTGCGGTAGTTTTCGTTTACGGATACGGCGGGATTTGCCCACCATAAAAACGTTTGGCGCACGCCCGTCCTGTTGAAAAGATGATTTTTAAGTTCCAAATACGCCTTATCGGGGTAAAGTATAAATTCCGTTTCGCCTTTTGTGTGAAACATATTTTCAATTTCGCTCACAACGACCTCGGCGCTGCCGTCCGCGTTTTCACGGAACGTATAATTTACCTCGTCAAATGTGCTCGGTCTATGGTGCTGAGGCCAGTTAAATTCTATTCCTCCCGAAATCCACGGCCCCGCGAGACCGACAAGCGCCGGCTTTATAACATGATTGTAATATACGAAATCGTAATCCGCCGTTTTGTCGTAAGCGCGCTGAACTCTGCCGCCGAGGGAGGGAAGTATCATTATTTTCAGATAATCGTTTTCCAAAAACACGGCTTTGTAGGTTTTGTCGGTCTTAGTGTCGCTGATTTTGTCGATGACAGAATGGGGATAAACCTTGCCGCTGCTGCCCTGATACACTCTTTTTTCAAGAAACAGCGGATTTTTGTCTGGCTTGCCCGCCTCGTATGTGGGAATAACGATATTTTCCTCCCACACATTAACTTTAGAAATATTATTCACCGAAAAGCATCTCCCGTTTGACTTTTGCTTGCTTTTATTGTAGTATTTTTTGTGGAAGATTTGTTTTGATATATTATCAAAAAATTTAGAAATCTTATTTTATTTGATATGGATCTTGAAGGAAATGGGCTCAGCAAGGGCTCGCATATGTATTTTTATACTCCGTCGCAGAGCGCCAAAAAGCTGCTGTATTATCCGATAGCTGTCGGAGAGTTTTATTGCAACGGCGAATATAATGTTGAAAGAGATAATTATGACAGTATTCTCGCTATTTATATCCTTGACGGAAGCATAACTTTGGTGCAAAACGGTATAAGGTCAAGCGCGCAAAAGGATGAATTGCTGTTGATAGACTGCTACACGGCGCACAGATATTTTGCCGATTCAGTTGCTCATACGCTGTGGGTGCATTTTGACGGCAATAATTCAAGGCCGTGGTTTGATGAGATAAAGGGCAAAAAGGGTCAAAAAATAAAATGCACCCGTCAAACGGCGGAGTACATTTTTGATATTATTAAGCATATCAAGTATGATCACAGCGAATACAGTATCTCTAACGGGCTTTATTCCATGCTTTGCGATATAAGCAGCGAAAATGCCGCAAATCGGGAAAGCCGGCGCTTCGCTCATATTGAAGCGGCGAAGAAATTGATAATTTCAAATTATGATAAAAATATATCTCTTTGCGAGATGGCAAATGCCTCGCATATGAGCGTTTCGTATTTTTCAAAAATTTTTAAGGAGGCAGCCGGCTCGTCTCCTTATGATTATCTGCTGACCGTGCGCCTTGATAAAGCCAAGGAAATGCTGCGGCAAACGGACTGTTCCATCGAAACCATAGCGTATAAAACAGGCTTCAACAGCGCGTCGAATTTCATTTATTTCTTTAAAAAGGAAACGGGAATATCGCCGCTTAAATTCAGAAATCTTAAATTTTAAAGCAAAATCCGCAAACGGCTTTGCCGCTTGCGGATTTTTTTCGCTTATTGAATTTATTTCAGCTTGCCGTAATCTTCATCGCTCACGGGCTCAAGCCATTCGTTCGAGGTCTCCTCGCCCGCGATTTCAAACGCGAGGTGGGAAAACCAGCTGTCCGCGGCGGCGCCGTGCCAATGCTTTACCTCGGCGGGTATGTTTACAACCGTTCCCGGCGTCATCTCAACGGGCTCCTTGCCCCATTCCTGATACCAGCCGCGCCCGCCCACGCATATGAGCATCTGCCCGCCGCCGCTTTTCGCGTGGTGGATATGCCAGTTATTTATGCAGGCGGGTTCAAAGGTAACGTTAAAGCAGGGCGCTTGCTCTTTTGAGACAGGCGCAAGATAGCTTTTGCCGCTGAAATATTTTCCGTAAGGGTTTTCCTCTCCGATGGGAAAGAATATCTCATTTTGGAAAGCGTCCTTAGGGCTTGCGGGCGCGTCGTCGTCTTTCCAAATTTCCTTTGCGAGGTTGAACACCGCCCAGCCCTTCGGCCAGCCCGCGTAAAACGCCGTGTGGGTAATAACCGCCGCTATCTCCTTTTTCGTAACGCCGTGATTTTTCGCGTTTTGCAGATGATGCGAAAGCGAGCTGTCCGTAATTCCCGAAGCCATAAGAGCGGTTACGGTTATGATACAGCGTGTCTTTACATCAAGGTCGCCGTTGTTCCAGTTTTCCCCGAAGAGAATATCGTCGTTATAGTGCGCAAATTCGGGGGCGAAATCGCCGAGCATTTCTCTGCCCGCGGTCTGAATTATTTTTTTCATAATATTATCTCCTTAATTGTTTTTCAATTTAAATTCAACTGAAGCATTACCATTGCCGAGAGCTTCCTCAAGCCCCTGCGGATTCCGTATTTTTCCTATACGGGTATAGCTATAGACGGTGGAAAAATCCTTGTAAAACAAAACTATGCAGTCGTTTCCGTAAAGCATAATGTCGCCCGCGTGTATTTGACCGACGCTTTGGCTGTCGGACGGGAAAGCGTCTTTTAAATAATGATACTTCTCGTTTCCGTTCAGCTCGCTCATATCAAGTGTAAGCGGCAGGCGAGCGGCAAAGGCCGTTGCTGTTTCATTGTTCTCCAAAACGGCTGAAAAGGATTTGCCCTTTACAATAATTTCAATCATACCGGTTTCCTTTCGCGGCGCCTCATTCTCCGCATTTTGTGTTGCATCGGTAGTTTTTTCTTCGGTTTGCCCCGCTTCCGGATTATCCGCCGCGTTATTTTTACACGAGGAAAATGCAAAAAGCATAAAAACGCTCAACACGAGCGCGGTAAGCCCGATAAAATAATTCTTCATACGGCTTTTTACAGGCATGCCTTGAAAATATTTTTGATTTCGTCGCGATCAAGCACCTTGTAGCCGCCGCCCATTATAAGGGTGGCGTCCGCAAGCCCGTCTATCATATCCGCGTTAGCGCCGAGCTCCGTTATATTCATCGCGAGGCCAAGCTCTTTCATCCAGCTTTCCATAGCGGCAAGCCCTTCAAGAGCCGTCTGCTCGTCTGTTTTTCCGTTCGGGTCTATGCTCCACACCTCGGTAGCAAAACGCTTGAATTTTGCGATGCCGTAGGGCAGTATATAGCGGTAATACGGCAGGGAAACGGCGGAAAGCGTCATACCGTGGGTGGCGTCGGTGTAAGCTCCGACAGCCTGCCCGAGCATATGCACCATCCAATCGGTTGTTTTGCCCTTTGCTATAAGGGTATTCAGCGCCCAAGTAGCGCTCCACATAATATTTGAACGCGCCTCGTAGTCCATAGGATTTTTGTTTGCGATGCGCGAGCTGTTGATGACGGAGCGCATAAGCCCCTCGCTTATATAGTCGCTTGTGTTATCGTCCCCGCCTGAAAAATACTGCTCGCAGATGTGATTGAAAATATCGTAAATTCCCGCAACCATCTGGCGATGCGGAAGTGTCATTGTAAATTCGGGGTCGAGAATTGAAAATCTCGGCATAATTTTTTCGTCTGCGAAAACGTGGCCTATTTTCAGCTTGCTTTCGTGATTTGTGATAACGGAGCCCGCGTTCATTTCCGAACCGGTGCCCACCATTGTGAGAACACAGCCTACCGGCAGAGTCTCGCAGTCGGGCTCTTCAAAGCGGATATAGTATTTTTCCCACGGGTCATCATCGCAGTTTACGGAAACCGAAACGGCTTTCGCGTAATCGCAGCATGAGCCGCCTCCTACGGCAAGCAGAAGATCCGCTTTGTTTTCCCTCGCTTTTTTAATACCGTCTCTCAGCTTATCCACGGTGGGGTTCGGCATAACGCCGCCGTCGTCTATAATGCTTTTGCCGTTTGCGCGAAGTATCTCAACGACCTTGCCGTAAATGCCGTTTTTCTTGATTGAGCCTCCGCCGTATATCAGCTGAACGTTTTTGCCGTATTTTGGCAGTTCGTCGTTCAGATATTTCAGCGAATCCTTGCCGAAATAGAGTTTAGTGGGGTTGCAGTAACTGAAATTTCCTAACATAAAAATACCTCCGTTTTCTTTATCGGTTTTTCAGCATTTTGCTTACGAATTGATAAACTATTTCATATATCGTCATTTCGGGAAAGCGCAAATCCGCCTGTTTCATTGAGCTTTTCTGCTTTTCCGTTATAACCGTGTACGGGTAGATGCCGAACATAAACGGAAAAAACGAATAGATAAAATCCGTTCGTTCACGCCCGTCCATTTCGGGGAAAAATTTTATAAGGCATTCATCTACAGCGTCCAGCGTTTTTTTGTAGGCGCGCTTAAATTCCACAAGGTTTTCAAGGCGGCTGTTCGTCTCCATATCATAGTGGTTCATCGAAAGAATTTTTAAAAGCTGCGGCCTTTTATCAAGCGATTTTGCGAGCAGCGCGGCAAATTCCGATGCGGTAAGCCTTTTGCCCGATTCCGCCTCCGTGAGCAGTTCGTTTGCCCAGCCTTCGTATTCCCTTTGCAAAAGGGCAAGGAAAATTTCTTCCTTCGTGGTGAAATAATTGTAAATCGAAGTTCTTGTGAAACTGGTGGCGTTTCCTATTTCCTTTATCGTTATCTCTTTAAAGCTCATGGTTTTGTAAAGCTCGCCGCAGGCGTTTATTATCTCCTCCCTGCGGGCATTCGTGAGCTCCGTCGAACCCTTTGGCATAATAGTCCCTCTTTTCATAATGTGCGGCGCCGAATTCGGCTGACATTGTGTCAACATAATCAGCATAGCACATTTCTGACACCGTGTCAATATTTTTTCGGAATGATTTTCAATCAGGCAAAATACGGCGTGTAAACTGCCGCGGAAAATTTTATTTTAATTTACCGCTTCAACGGCGGCGCTCCATTAGCCGTAATCAAATATAAAATACGCGGACGCAAGGTATTTTTCCTGCGTCCGCGTCTGTTTTGCCGCGTTGCCGAAACGCGGCGGTTATTGCTTTTTTATATTGCTGTTACTTTAGGGAAAAAGTAACCTCTTTTGTTTCGCCCGCTTTAAAATCAAGGTCAAAGGTATCGTCCGAAAGCCCACAGGATACGGTTATCTTCTGCGCGGTGTCGGAGGTTATCCGCGCCGTGGCGGTCTTTGCATCGGTGTCCCATTCGAGTTTATCCACCGTTGCAAGAGTGCGCGCCTTTATGCCTGTTACAGCGCCCTTGTCAAAGCCGCTGTTGAGCAGAGAGGGCAGCAATTCTATCTCGCCCTCGTTTGAATATACAAGGCTTTCGTTTATTATTCCGAGATAGCCTATTGCGAAGTCGGTGCAGTAGCAACTGCCTCGGTCGTAATCGTGGTTAGTCATAAGCGAATCATAGCGTATTTTATGGTTCATCAGCTTTGTAAGCGCGTCGGTCAGGCTTTCCCTGTCCTTGAGCCTTGCCGCGATAAGCGAACGGTGAACAAGCGCGTGGCTCGCCTCGTTTTCGCTCTCTCTGTTTTCTATGGCCTGAACGCAGGCTTTTGTAAGCTCTTCGTTCTTCTGCGTTTCAAACAGCGGCCATACGCAGTAAAGATGGCTCAAATGCCTGTGCTCGTTGTTTTCTTCAAAAGCGGTTGTCGCCCATTCCTTTAAAGCGCCCGTTTCGTCGTAGAGGTACGGCGGCAGATCATTTATCATCTGCTCCCATTTTGAGGCGTCGGCGTCGGGAGTCACATCTTTCATAACGCGTATAAGCATATTCAGATTATCCCTGCAAGCCGCTATATCTATGGCGCAGTTCGCGTCCGACGGGCTCGGATAGTTTGAAGGGTTGTTTTCCGGCGAATAGCTCGGCAGTATGCAGTAGCTCTCGCCGTCATCAAGCGCGGCTTTGCCCTTTTCGTAATGGATGCCGCCGTCTTTATCCGTATAATATTCTGGGCTCATAAGCTGATCCCAGTAGTTCGCGGATTTTATAAGCAAAGGCAGAAGTATATCTTCCTCAAGGCGAAGAGCTCCTCTTTGCCTTATTTCGTTTATCTGCGCGTCGGTCAGATCTTCCTCGACGGGGGAGAGAACGGATTTAAGGGCGTTGAGGTCAAATTCATCGCTCAAAGGTATGTTTATGTTTCCGTAGCATTGCAGCGTTTCGTAAAGGGGCTGTATCATCCAAGATGTGCCCGCGTTCCAGTATCTGAACGGATATGGGTAGCAGGTTTCCGTTATAACGGCTTTGTCGCCGTCCGAATTTACGGGGGCCTGTATCGCGTCCTTATATCCGTGGGTGGCGTAAGCGTTTTCCTCCCAGTCGGGAAGCTGGCGCAGTATAAAATACGCGTAGCCGACGGGGGAGGAGGAGATGTTGCCCGTGTTCATTGAAGAGGTTTGCAGATTTACGTTGGCGTCCATAGTGTATTTACTGCCCCAGCCCGTGTTCCATTCGCCTGTCCACATTCCGTAAAGGCGGCTTGTGGAATATCCGCCGCAGCAGAGATACGCGTATCTTCCCGCGTAATATGTTCTCTGCGCAAGGGCGGAATTTATCTTACCGCTGCCGCGCTGTTTGCTTAGCAGTTTTTCGTTTGACGCGTCACTGTCCTCAAGAGTGAGCGTTACGGCGTCGAATTGAGGCTTATATATCGCGAGATGATTTTCAAGCGCCTTGTCGTAATCAAAGCCATTATCATTTTTATATTTTTCAGCGATAGCCTGAGTTTTGCCTTTTAATGAATCAAGAAGAGCAAAACTGTGTTGACTGTCAAAATCATCAAATTCGCCCATATTATAATCTCTGTCAGACATTGTAATGAGATAAATATAATCGGCATCTGTTATATTTATACCCTCGTGCTGACTGCCCTTGAATTGACTTTCTTTATTTTTTTTGTCCATTTCAATTTTGGCTTTTTTGCCGTCTGTTACCACATATGTAAGCGTTGCATAACCGCCGTTTTTCAGCTCGCTGTTTTCATAATTCGGATAGTGCGCCACAAAGGCAATGGCGTTTTCATCGTCGGTTATAAGCTTTTTGTATTTCAGATTTGTCTCATCGCTCTGCCCGAAATTCGCGAGCGAAGATATATCGTCAAACGAAAGCGTAAGATTCAGCTTCGCTCCCGTATCCGACGCGCCGAGCTTTGTTATAACAGCTCCGTCCGCCATAGAGGTAAATGAAGTTCTCTGCCATGCGCCGTCGCCGTTTTCATAATAAACGCCCACCTGCGAGGTTTCATAGTCGGTATATCGGGCGTAATTTGATTTTCCGCTGCCCTCCAAATCTATTCTCAGCTGAGCGCCCGGGTGGAAACGGTAAACGTCGTCGTAGCTTGCGTTGTCAACGATATTTTCACCGTTTACTATAGCCTGCTTCACCGTTTCAAGCTCGTTGAATGTTTCGGGGCAGTAACGCACGTTCACATTAGGCATAATGAAGTGCATATTCTGAAAAATAAACGTATCGGAATAGGGGGAACCGCTTTCCACAAAGCCCTGAAGACCGTTGCCGGAAACCATTCCGTGCCTCCATTTATCCGTATTGTTGCTTTTCGGAGACAACTCTTCGTATCTCGTGCTGTAGGAAATCTTGCTCTTGTCGGTAAAGAGCTTTTCAATCTGCGCTTTAGAAACTCCCGAAGAGCAGGCGGAGATTCCCATTGTAAAAGCGCCGAAAAGCGCAAGGCATAAAACAGCCTTTGCTTTTTTGTTCATAAAATCATCCTTTCGGTTTACTTTGGTGTTTAAACGCAAAGAAATGCGCTGCGCAAATTATATCATATCGTGTTAAGCAAATCAATCTACATATTAAAGCTTATTTATCATCGACAAAAGGTTTATATAGAAATCCTTAACGTCGTTTTTTATAAAAAGCCCGCCCTGAAGAGACATATGATCGCCCCTGTATATCGGCATTATGTTCCAAACGCCCTTTTGGATATCGTTTTCGTCAAATTCCTTTGACGGCGCGCCAAAGGGGGCTTTTGCCGAAACCGTATTCACAAGTCCGTCGTTTTCAAGCCAGCTTTCGTCAACCGTAAATCCCTTTTCAGTAGCGCCCGTAAGCCGTCCGAGGCGTTCGGCGCTGTTCAGAAAAGTGCTTTCGGTAATGCTTTTGTCGGGGAGGTAAGTGCCGTCCTCCGATTTTACCGTGGAGCTGCAGGCGTATGAAAAATAGTATATGTTGTCAAGAGTTTGCAGACTTTTGTTGAGCTCAAGCGCGTTGTCGATATACATATCGTATGATGCGTAGTCGCTTTCGTCCCTTCCGTCGGGCTGGGCGGCGGTATATTTTGAAACCATTTTCGACATAAAATCTCTGAAAGCGTTTGAGTTTTCTTTTTCTTCTTGCACGCCGTCGTCGGCAAGATAGGCGCTCGTGCCATTGTGGGGCGCGGCAAGCGTTACTACGCTGTAAATCCAATCGGCTTTTCCTCCGCTGAAAAGTTCGGAAAGCTCGCTTTCATCGGTTGCCGCCCGTTCGGCCTTACTGCCGTTTGCCATAAGCTCGCAAAGCATTCTGACCGTTGCGCCGCCAAATGAATGGCCTATTAGATTTATTTTGTTTTCAGCGCTCCAGCTCTCAATAAGCAGCTCGCCGCCGAAGTCCTTGCCGTATCTTTCGTGTTTGCAGCGTTCGCTGTGCTCCTTCCCGTAATCGACTGTTGAACCGGTGAGTTGAGCATAAAGCTCGCAGGCTCTGTCCCACGCGCTACCCTGAGGATCCACCGAAGCGGCGTAGCATTCAAAGCCTTGTTTGCCGAGATATTTCAGCAGATCTCCGTTGAACATTCCCCAGTATTTTAAATACCTGTTAGTTTTGTCATAGCTGCCCCAGCCGGAAAGACCGTGAACGAACACGTTTTTGTAATTTGTGTTCCACTTATCGCTTTTGACTGCGGAAACGGGCGCGGAGGAACACGAGCAGAGCAGCAGGCACAGCGCAATTATCAATGCCGTTACCGATGTTTTTTTCATGGCTTTCACTCCTTTTGAATTTTCACATATATAGTTGTAATACGGAATATTATCGGCCGCATCTTTTTCGGCTTAAATCGGGCATTATCAAACAAAAAGCCCCGAATGCCTAAAATATCATTTTTCGGCACGGGGCATTGTTTATATATGATTTTCGTAGCGTTCGGCGGTGATAATACCGTCGTTGACATTAAGCTTGCATATCCTCGCGTTTCGCGCGTCAAACGCGCTGAGCAGTTTTTTTCTGTCGTAATCTCTCGCGTGATAAACGGCGTACCACTGCCCGTCTTCTTTTATCATTGAATGGTGACCTGTGCCCTCCTCAAACTCGTTTGCTTTGAGAACGGGCATATACGTTTTATCGTCGGGGTATTTTTCAAACTTTATTTTGGTGAGGTCTGTTTCGTCGGTTTTTGCTCTCGCGTAGCCTATGTAGTAGGTGGGTTTTTCATAGCAGTTGCCCGAATACATAACGTACTGCCAGTCGCCCTCCCTAAAATAGAACGCGCCTTCTATTGTGTGCCAGTGCTGACCCTTTTTATATCGGTTTTCCCTGTATATATCCTCGTCGAGAGTGGGCTCAATTACCAAAACGGGCTTGCCCTCCGGCGTGTACGGATCGAGCATTCTGTCCACGTAAACGCAGGTGCCTATTCTTTCGCCGTCAAATCTGTTGGAGGAATAGAATATGAAAAGCCCCGATTCGTTTTTTACAACGTGAGCGTCTATCGAAAACGGGTGAAGTATCCGCCTTGTATTCGTAAACGGCCCGAGCGGATTATCGGCAACGGAAACGTGCATAGCGCCGCGGTGGCCGCCCTTGTCGGGCTCGTCATCATATATTTCGATGGAGTTATACATATAGAATTTTCCGTCAAGCTCAATAACGCAGGGAGCCCAAAACGCCTTGTGATGCGGCATTGTAAGAACCTTGCCGCAGTATTCCCAGCCGTCAAAAAGCTCGTTTGATTGATAGGCGTAAACAGCGTCGTGGCCCGTGACGTAAATATAATATTTTCCGTTTGATTTCAGTATGTAGGGATCCGCCTGCCCCTGATAATGGTGCTTTGTCGGTTTGATCAGATGCACTTTTTTGCCCTCTTAATTCATAATATTTTAGAACCTTTAGGTTCATTTATATACCGCGAGCCTTTTTATCAGCCCGTAATAATAATCAATCTGCATCGGGTAAGACCACAGCGCTTGCTCAAGCTTTTGCTTTCTGCGAAACGCGCGGCGCTTTTTCACGCTCGGATTGCTTATCCTTATACTGTCGCTCACCGACGGCTCATCATTGAGATAAACCGTTAGAATGCCCTGCTTTTCGGGCGGGCAGATTATTTCTATTTTTCCGTTTTCCCGCTTCGCCGAAATATCGCCGTCAACGGTAAGCTCCGCCGGCAGGGTGCTGTTTTCGGGATATGAGTAAACGGAAAGGCTGCATTTTCCCGAAATATCGGTTATGTAATCAAAGCAAAAATCGTCGTTTTCGTCAACAAGCTTGATAAACTGCGGCTTTTTGCTTTCGGGGTGTTCAAACGCCTCGATTTTGAGGAGCGACGCAAAGCCCTCCCATTCTGTTACGCGAACGGTAATAACGTCGGTTTCAATCGGAGCGAAATCGTACACGAACGAGGTTTTGTTCCCCCGAACGGCGCCCGTTTCAAAGCTGAAATTCCCAAGCTCAACTCGGGCGTTCAGCACCTTGTTTTCTTCAATCGGGCTCGCGTAAAGCGCAACGCATGATACGCGCTTCTTTTCGGCAAGTCGAAACGTAACGGCGGGGGCGGCGTCATCTTTTTCCGCCGTCCATATCCCGTCAAACGGCTTTTTTTCCGCTTTTGCTATATCGCCGCAGTCAACCAGCTTGAATGAGGCGATGTTCGACGCGTCGCCGCTTGAGGCGCGGATTTCGGCGTTCAGCAGAACGCTGTCCGTTCTGCGCTTCCAAAAAACCTTATCGGAATTTAGTATTCCGTTCGCGTGGTCGGTAGCGGTCTGGCTTGAATAGTTCATCATAGCCTTATAAGACGAGCTGTTTTGCATAACTTTTGACAGCGCCGTTGATTCGGACGGAAATCGCACCCTGTCCGCCCAAGCGTAAACGCCGTTTTCCGCCATTCGCTCGCAGGGTTTGCGAAGATGTGTGGAAGCGGCGTTGGTACCGTAATAATCGTTAAGTCCGTTCCAAGCCGTCGAATAGGCGAATCCCTTAAAGACCTCCGGGCGATAGTCGCTTTTTGATTTGAGTATATCGTTCAAAGCCTCCTCAAAGAAAAGGCTTATGGCGCGGTGGTCGGCGTGGCCGTCGTAATCGCAGCAGAATATTTCATCGGGCATATATTTTAAAATAACGCTTTTCATATCCTCCGCGATATTTTCCCTTTTAAATTCGTGGCCGGTATAGGACGGGTGATTTTTTGTGCCGTAGGCGCGGCGGTAGCCCTTTTTTGAGATGATCGCTTTGCCGTTCGGGCAATTATATATATGCTTTCCGTTTTTGTCAACAAGGCAGTCTCCGTAACCGAGAAAAATAATGTTTTCACGAGGTATGCCGTAGCTGTCGGCCACGTTGAGAGCCTCGTTTATTCTGATTTTGCCTATGCCGTAATTGTCGCCGTTTGTGGAAAATACTATTCTTACGGTCGAGCCGTGTTTTACGTAGCTTTCTATAATTCCGCCGTAAAGGTTTATTTCGTCGTCCTCGTGCGGAGCGAAGAGCATAACGTTTTTCCCCGAAAAAACGCCGCTCCTGTCCGTTTGCGGAAAATCGTAAACCGTGCCGGATTTAATATATTTTTCCGCGGCCGCCGTTGCCGCCGCGATAATTACCGCTACGGCAAGCACCGCGCCGAATATCGTATAAACAGCCGTTTTGGGCAGGGGAATAAACGCCGAAAGCGCGGTTAAAATATCAAGCAGGGAAAGTAGCATATAAATTTGCAGCATTCGCGATTCTATATGTATAAAATGGGCCGCGGCGCACATAATCGCCGCCGAGCAAAAATATTTTATAAGCACGGCGTCCGTTTTTATAACAAGCCCAGCCGCGAACAGAAAAACATAAAGTATGAGCAAAAAAATCATAACGGGAAGCGCAAATGATTTTTTCTCATACTTTTTTATTTTAGTCCAATTTACCGAAATCATAATAAAACCTCAAAAAAGAACCGCCTTTTCATTTTACAAATGCCTATACTAACATAATTAAAGCCGACAGTAAACATTTTTCTGAGGATTTTTTGTAAATATTTTAATAATATTTTTAAACGCCCTAAAACGCCGCTTTACCGCTTTTCGGAAAAACGACTGTAAAGGTCGTTCCCTTGCCGGGTTCTCCGTCAATTTTAACCGAAGCATTGTGCAGCATCGCCGCGTGTTTTACTATTGATAGGCCGAGTCCGGTGCCGCCTATTTCCTTTGAGCGGCTTTTATCAACTCTGTAAAAACGTTCAAAAACACGCTCGCGCTCTTCCGGAGGAATGCCTATGCCGGTGTCGGAAACAGTAAGAGTTGCCGAGTTGCCGCTGTCTTTTACGCTGACCGTGACATTGCCGCCTGTTTTATTGTATTTTATCGCGTTGTCGCAAAGATTGTATATTATCCCGCTCAAAAGCCTCGGTATGCCGTTTATAACGGCGCTTTCTCCCGTTAGTTCGGTCGATACTCCGGCTTTTTGAGCTTCAAGAGAAAGACTTTTTACAGTTTCGCAGGCAAGCGAATACAAGTCGGTATCTTCTCTTTTCATATCGTAAGCGCCCTCGTCAAGATGCGAGAGCTTTATTATATCGTCTATGAGGTTTATCATTCGCCGGGATTCCGAATATATACCGTTTGCAAATTCTTTTATGTCTCCCGCCTTGACTATTCCGTTCATGATAAGCTCCGCGCTGCCCGATATTGTTTGCAGCGGCGTTTTAAGCTCGTGGGAAACATTCGCCGTAAATTCTCTGCGAAGCTGTTCCGCGTGTTCCTTTTCCGTAATATCCGTTATTAGCAACACTATGCCTGATACTGTGCCGTCAATCGTAACGGGATTGGCGGAGAATTTGTATCTTGCGCCGTTTATCTCTGCAATCTTTTCGCAGAAGCTGCCTTTTAAAGAGCTTTCAATCGCCTCGTTAATCTCGGGGCGGCGGCATATGCTTAAAATATTTTTGCCTGCCGCGCTGTCCGCGCCCATAACGGAAGCCGCGGCTTTATTGCAGCTGAGTATTACTCCGCCGCGGTTCAGCAGCACTATGCCGACGGGAATGCCCGAAACAACGGTCTCAAATTCCTTTTGCTTTCTGAAAAGCTCGTCGCGCTGCATGCATATTTGCCGCTGCTGTGCATCTATCCTGCGAAGCAGGGGAGACAGCTCCTCATATTCCTCGTTTTCAAGAGGATTGTCAAGATCAAGTTCATTTAACGGTTTTACGATTTTTTTTGCAAGTTTTGAAGCGAATATCAGCGAAAGTATAAGCGCGGCGGCAAAAACGACGCAAAGAGGCTGAAGCATTCCGAGGCAGAGAGTAAGAAGCGTGTTTTGCGATATGGAAAGCCGAAGCACGGAGCCGTCGGGCAAAAGCCTTGCGCAATAAAGGGAACGCTCCATAAGAGTTGAGGAATACCGTGAGCTTTCTCCCTCACCGTTTTTCAGCGCCTCCTTTATTTCCTCGCGCTCAAGGTGATTTTCCATTTTACTTTCGTCTGAGGCGCTGTCAAACAGCACGTCACCCGATTGGCTTATCCAGCTTATTCGGCATTTATCCGCGTCAAGGTTTTGAAGATATGCCTTTCCTATTTTTGCAACGCCCTGCGCCGCAAGTGAAGTCTGCGTTCGCAGCTGCTCCGTCTGCAAATCGGTGAAGTATTCATAGAGTATTCCCATAAAAATTGCCGCGCCTAACAGAAAAATGCTCATTGAAACAAGGCATATGGATTTGAAAATGCGCTTTGTCATCGCTTTTCCTCCATTCGGTAGCCTACGCCGCGCACCGTTTCGATATATTCGGAAAGCTCTCCGAGTTTTGAACGCAGCGTGCCGATGTGAACGTCTACCGTCCTTGTTTCTCCGATATGTTCCGCTCCCCAGATAAGGTCGAGGAGCTGATCTCTTGTAAACACCCTTCCGATATTATCCATAAGAAGCTTTAGAAGCTCGTATTCCTTTAGAGTGAGCGAAAGCCTTTTTCCGTTGGCGGTCACGGTATGCTTGCTTTTATTAAGCTCCAGCCCGCCGACTTTTACCGTTTCTGTATTTTCGGCGCGCCCGGCCCTGCGCAGCACCGCTTTTATATGTGAAACCATTTCCATCATTCCGAAAGGCTTTGCAAGGTAATCGTCCGCCCCGCAGTCAAGCCCCGTTACCTTATCGTATTCGGTAGTTTTTGCCGTTTCCATAATAACGGGTATATCGGAAAACCCGCGATTTGATCTGAGGCTTTTCAGAATGCTTATCCCGTCCTCTCCCGGCAGCATAACGTCAAGCAGTATAAGCTCCGGCTTTTCTTCTTTGAGCGCCTCAAACAGTTCATCCGAGTTTTCAAAACCTCGTGCGTCAAAGCCCGATGAAATAAGAGTATAAATAATCAGCCCCCTTACGGAAGCGTCATCCTCAACGCAGTAAATCATAAAATCGCTCCTTTTTGACATATTAAACATAATCGCTGTTTAAAAACTTGCATATTTCAACGCCTTAAAACATATACTTTCGGACTTTGCCTTGCGATATTTTAAGAACGACGAATGTACGGGCGTTATCCGAATCTCCCCGTAGTGTAGTCCTCTGTTCTTTTGTCGGCGGGCGACGAAAATATTTTTTCCGTATCGTCAAATTCCACTATTTCGCCGAGAAGAAAGAACGCCGTCCTATCCGATATTCTTGCCGCCTGCTGCATATTGTGGGTAACTATAATTATTGTGCGATCCTGTTTGAGATTTACGGCGAGTTCTTCAACCTGCGAGGCTGAAATCGGGTCAAGGGCGGAAGTAGGCTCGTCCATAAGCAGTATTTTCGGCTCAACGGCAAGCGCTCTGGCAATGCAAAGCCTCTGCTGCTGACCTCCCGAAAGACCGAGAGCGTTTTTCTTTAGCCTGTCCTTTACTTCATCCCATATTGCGGCGTCTTTGAGAGCGCGCTCAACGATAGCGTCAAGCTCGGCCTTTTTCTTTATTCCGTGTGTGCGCGGTCCGTATGCCACATTGTCGTATATGCTCATCGGAAACGGATTGGGCTTTTGAAACACCATACCTATTTCCTTTCGCAGTTCGTTTACATCAACGCTTGTCGAGTATATGTCAATGCCGTTGTATAATATTTTGCCGCTTATATTTACATCGGGTATAAGGTCATTCATTCTGTTAATAGTTCTTAAAAATGTTGATTTTCCGCAGCCGGACGGCCCTATGAGAGCCGTTATGCTTTTTTCCGCTATCTCAAGGCTGACATTTTTAAGCGCCTGTACGGAGCCGTACCAAAGGCTCAGATTTTTGACAGATAAAACGCTCATTGATTTCTCCTCTTTTTGAAATATTTACTGACAAACAGCGTTAAAAAATTTATCAGCAGCGCCATTATCATAAGTATTGCCGCAATGGCGAATGCGGCTGAGAATTCGCCTTCCACCTTTGCGTAAATGTAAAGAGCCACGGTCAGTGTAGCGCCCGGGCAGAAAAGTCCGTCTATCCCGTGAAGCGCATGGGCAAGCCCCGCCGTAAACAAAAGCGCTGCGGATTCGCCGATTATGCGCCCGACCGCCAAAATGCAGCCGGTTATAATTCCGTCCGCGCAGTCCGGAAGCACAACCGTCCTTATCATATGCCATTTTCCC
Organism: uncultured Clostridia bacterium; assembly: GCA_947623505.1. Classification (GTDB taxonomy): domain Bacteria; phylum Bacillota; class Clostridia; order Oscillospirales; family Acutalibacteraceae; genus Eubacterium_R. The sequence goes on from CANQGT010000012.1 coordinate 50,959, forward strand.
GCACCGAGCGCGAACGCTCCCTCACGGTAACTTTGAGGAACCGTTTTAAGGCTCTCCTGAGTAGTGCGCATAATCGTCGGAAGATTCATTATCACAAGCGTGAGGGCTCCGGCCAGAAGCGATGTTCCAAGATTCAGAAAATTTCTGAAAAACAGCATTCCGACAAGGCCGTAAATTATTGACGGTATTCCGGAAAGTGTTTCCGCCGCGTATTCAATCGCTCCTGCGAGTTTTTTGTTCTTTGCGTATTCGGTGAGATAAACAGCCGCGCCCGCGCCGAGAGGAACAGCGATTAACAGCGTGGCGAAAACGATATATACCGTGTTCAGTATATCAGGCAGTATGCCTATGTGCCTGTCAAGATAACTCGGCTTTGTTGTTAGAAAATCAATGCTTATGTTAGGAACGCCTCTGTAAAAAATATACGTTATCAAAAAAATCACAAGCGCGGCGGTAATAAGAACGCATAAAAACATAAGCGTTTTAATAACGGCAATGCGCAGTTTTCTTGCAAAAGAAACGCCTTTTTTCATTTAGCATCCCTCTTTTCGCATTTTAAAATGAAATTAAGAACGGCGTTTATCAGCATAATGAACAGGAAAAGCACAAGCGCTATCGAAAAAAGCGCCTGCCGCTGAAGCCCCTGCGAATAATCCATTTCGCTTGCCACGGCTGTTGTGAGAAAACGAACGCTTTCAAAAAGAGACGGCATATTGGGCGCGTTGCCTGAAACCATCATTACTGCCATTGCTTCGCCGACGGCTCTTCCCACGCCGAGAACCACCGCAGCGGCGACGCCGCTTTTTGCAGCGGGAACGGATATTCTGAAATACGTTTCAACAGGCGTTGCGCCGAGGGCAAGCGAGGCGTCCTCGTATTCTTTGGGTACAGCCTCCAAAGCAGTTACCGACACCTTGACTATTGACGGTAAAATCATTATCGCCAAAACAATTATTGCCGCAAACAGGCTTGCCCCGTCGGACAGCGCGAACACTTTTCTTACTGCGGGCACAAGAACCGTCATTCCGACAAGGCCGTAGACGACGGAGGGTATTCCCGCCAGCAGGCTTACTGCCGTTTCAAGCAATGCTTTAAGCTTAGGCGGAGCGAGCTTTGCCAAATAAACCGCGCACATAAATCCCACGGGAACGCCGGCAACCAGCGCACCCGCGGTGCCGTAAACGCTTGAGAGTATAAATGGCAGTATTCCAAATTTCGGAACGCTTGCGGTGGACGCCCACTCCTTGCCGAAAAGAAAATCGAAAAGCCCTATTTTTCTGATTGCGGGCAGTCCCGAAACGACAAGATAAACGCTTATCAGCAAAACGAAGCCAACCGTTACAAGGCCGAGCAAAAGAAATATTCCGTGAACAATATTTTCAATCAGTTGTTTCTTCTTCATATTCAAGCCTTTCGGCCCGCGGCGTTACTCACCGCAGGCTTTTTTTATTTTATTTTACGGGAACTGCTCCCGCGTTTCTAATAATATCCGCCGCTTTTTCCGAAGTCGCGAAGTCAAAGAATTTTTGAGCGGACTCCGAAAGAGGCTTGTCTTTTTTAGTTACCAAAACGAAGTCTCTCTGCACGGCGTAGCTTTTGTCCTTAACGGTTTTTTCGCTCGGGGAAACGCCGTTTACGGCTATTGCCTTTACGGTATCTTTTACCGCGGACAGCGAAGCGTATCCTATCGCGGCGGGATTTCCCGCCACCGCTGTTATAACGTCGCCGGTAGAGGTGAGTTCCTGTTTGTACTTTATGGCATTCTCCGTACCCGTTATGCTCTCAAAGCCGTCGCGCGTTCCGCTTCCCGCTTCTCTTCCTATAAGAACTATCTCGCCGTCGTTTCCTCCGATCTCTTTCCAATTCTTGATTTTGCCTTTATAGATTTCGGCAAGTGTTTCAAGCTTAAGATCGCTTACGGGGTTTTCCGGATTAACGATTATCGCTATGCCGTCATAAGCGATAACCGTCTGTTCAAGTCCGGAATCTAATTCTTCATTTTTCAGATCGCGGCTGGAAAGCCCTATATCACAGCTTCCGTCAAGCGCCGCTTGTATTCCCGAACCGGAACCGGTGGGGTTATATGTGAATGAAATTCCGTTTTCGGCCTCAAACGCCTCTCCGAGTGAATTTATAACGCTTTCCATTGACGTTGAGCCGTCGGTCGAAACGTTTTTTGTTTCATTTTTGCCGCAGGCGGCAAAAATCGCCGCAATCATAACTGCCGCAAGGCAAATCACCATAGTTTTTTTAATTTTCATTTTTTTATCCTCCTTTTTTGTTGTAAGCCGGTTTCTGTTTTATGCTTACGCTTGAATTATATAGCCGCAAAATCAAGTCTGTTATCGCTGTAATGTAAAATCTGTGTAAAATTTGGATTTCTTTCTATGATATAAAATAATTGTAAAAATATTGCTTTCGGGCAAAAGTAATGGTATTATATTCTGTAGATAAAAGCCGAAAACGGGAGTTTTTCGGCATATATTATGCTTTGAATAAAGCGGGAAAGGAAAAAATGCCGAATATTTTCGGAATGAGCGGCTGTTATGGAAGTTGAAGAAAAAGAATATTCAGACGAATTAAATAACTATGACACTTTAAGGCGTGAACTTCACATAAGAAAAAAGCGCAGGAAAAAGATCAGAAACGCGATAATAATTCTTGTTGCTTTGATTGCCGTAACCGCCGGCGTTTTCATTTGGGATTTTCTCAGCGGCAGTATTGATTTCAGCGGGGAGCAGTTTAACGATACAACGCTTGAATACGGCGAGGAATTTCGTTATCCTGAGGATAAGGTCTATTTTAAAAGCCGGATATTTTTCAGAAAAGGCGTGCCTGTCGATTTAACCCGCGATGGCGACGCGGATGTTTCAAAGCTCGGAACATATGAGATTACATATTCCGCCACTTACAGGGGAAAAACAGAGACGAAAAAGCAGAAGGTAACGGTTAAAGATACGGTTGCCCCCGTAATAACTCTTGTTTCGGATCCGAACCATTTTACAAGCCCGACCAAGAAATATGAGGAAGAGGGCTTTTCGGCTAAGGATAATTACGACGGCGATATAACGTCGGCCGTTGTTTCGCAGGAAAAGGACGGAGTAGTTACCTACACGGTCAAGGACAGTTCAGGCAATACCGCCACGGTCACGCGCACGATAATTTACAAGGACGTTGTAAAACCGAAAATAACGCTCAAGGGCGGAACTGTTCAAATAGAAAAGGGCAAAAGCTATAAAGATCCGGGTTATTCGGCTTCGGACGACGTTGACGGCGATATTACCTCAAAGGTAAAGGTGGAGGGCTCCGTAAATACGGACAAGGCCGGCGATTACACCGTTATATATACGGTGGAGGACAGCTCCGGCAACAAGACCTCTGTTAAAAGAAATGTTTTGGTATATGTAAAGCAGAATAAGGATAATAAGAATCCGGTGACGACGGTAACGCCGAACGGAAAGGTAGTTTATCTCACCTTTGACGACGGTCCGAGCTCAAAAACAAAAAAGCTCCTCGATATACTTGACAAGTACGGGGTAAAGGCAACGTTTTTCGTTACAAATCAGTTTCCGAAATATCAGAGTATGATAGCCGAGGAGGCAAGAAGAGGTCATACCGTCGCCATACATACTTACAGCCATAGCTACAAAAAGGTGTACGCGAGCGAATCGGCATATTTCAACGATCTTGAAAAAATGTCCAAAATATGCGAGGCGCAGACCGGAATTAAGCCGACCATAGTTCGTTTTCCGGGCGGCAGTTCAAACACCATAAGCTGTAATTACAGCAGGGGTATTATGTCAAGGCTCGCAAAGGATCTTGAGGCAAGGGGCTATAAGTATTGCGATTGGAATGTCACAAGCGGAGACGCGGGCGAGGTGAGCACGGCGTCGGCAGTCGCAAATAATGTTATTCGGGGAATAAAGGCAAACCGTGTTCCCGTTGTGCTTCAGCACGATATTTACGGCTTCAGCGTAGAGGCGGTGGAACAAATACTTGAATGGGGCACCTCAAACGGGTACACGTTCCGCGCGCTTGACGACAGCTCGCCTATGGTGCATCACAGAATAAATAACTAACTAATATCAGAACGGACGCGGATATATGAATAAAAGAACGGACAGCAGAGAGATTTTTGAATCCCTGCCGATAGGAAAAGCGTTAAGGCTTATGGCGGTTCCGACCGTCATAAGCCAAATTATTGTGCTTATTTACAATTTAGCTGATACGTTTTTCGTTGGCAAAACAAACAATCCGTATATGGTTGCGGCAACGTCGCTGATATTGCCTGTTTTCAATATAACGCTATCGCTCGCGAGCCTTACGGGAACAGGCGCGGGCTCTCTTATATCAAGGCTGCTCGGCCGGAATATGCGCGAGGAAGCAAAAAAGGTAAGCGCTTTTGCCGTTTATCTGTCAATCGTAATAACGGCGGTGTTTTCTCTGTCGGCGGGCATATTTATGAAACCGATGCTCATTTTGCTCGGAGCGGGGAATAACACCTTTCTTTTCGCGAAGCAGTATGCTTTCTGCGTTATAGTTTTGGGCGGAGTGCCCACGGTGCTTTCAAACGTTATGTCAAATCTTTTAAGAAGCGCCGGTTTTTCGAGGCAGGCGGGTATCGGCATAACTATGGGCGGGCTTATAAATATCGCGCTTGACCCTTTGTTTATGTTTGCCATTCTGCCAAAGGGCAATGAGATACTCGGCGCCGGAATAGCCACCTGCCTTTCAAACTGCATCGCCTGCGTCTATTTTATTGTCGTTATTGTAAAAATGAAAAAGAAGTCTTGCGTTATCACCTTCAGCGCAAGGCTCGGTATGCCCGAAAAGAAAAGCGTTGTCTCAATTTTCAACGTCGGCTTTCCCGCCGCGCTCGCGACGCTGCTTTTCGATCTCGATTATATCGTTGTGGACAGACTTATGGTTGCCTACGGAGATATAGCTTTAGCGGCGGTGGGGATAGTTCTTAAAGCGGAGCGCCTGCCGCTCAACGTCGGCATAGGCATATGTCAGGGTATGATGCCGATTGTTGCCTATAACTATTCCTCAAAAAATTATAAGCGTATGAATGAAACCGTGCGTTATTCAAGAAAAGTGGGCCTTATTTTTGCCGCCGCAAGCATAGTTTTTTATGAGCTTACGGCGAAATATATAATAACGATGTTTATAAACGACACGGAAACCGTGGCGCTTGCAACGGATTTTCTGAGAATAAGGATACTCGCGACGCCGCTTATGTTTCTCAGCTTTTTCACGGTTTATCTCTTTCAGGCGTTCGGCAGGGGTGAGAGATCGCTTTTTCTCGGCGTTATGCGGTGGGCGGCGTTCAATATTCCCATGCTGTTCATACTCAACGCTGTGATCGGGCAGTACGGAATAGTCTGGTCTCAGTCCGTGGCGGATATACTCACCGTCGCGCTTTCGCTCTTTGTTTACGGCAGATACTCAAAAAAGTTTAATAGTGTGGCAGAATAAAGCCTCCGCCACGGCTTGTTTTTATCATCTTGCATAATAAAGAAAAAACGCCCGTTTATTCGGGCGCTTTTTCAGTATTTTCCTGTTTTTCTTTTGAAGTTTTATCTTTTTCGGATATTTCGTCCTTAAGTCCCTGCACCGCCTCAGGCGTTCCGTAAAGCTTGATGTCGGTTCTCTGTTTGCCCTCCTGCGGTTCGTCGAAAATTATCTCGAAAATATGCTTAAACCGCTCCAATGTGAAATTCGGGTATCTTCTGCGTATACGCTGAATTATCGAGTTTTCGCTTTTGATTGATTTAGCGAAGCTTTTGAAGCTCTCCGTCTCTTTAATGCTGTTGACGGATTTCTTTATCGCCTCTTCAGTATTGTCCATTCCCTTTTGCAGATTAGAGAAAATGAAATACTGCGCCTGTTTCATAACTTTTATCACGTTTTTAAGATCGGCAAGAGTAAGGCTTATATCCACAAGCGCAATCGAGTAAACAATAAAGCAGATTATATAAAGCACATTGTCGGGTATCATATCGGTGAGCTTAACAACAAGCGGCTGTATCAGCTTAACTATTACCACCGAGCCTATGCCGTAGCCGACAAGGCCCATAAGATAAACTCTGCCCTTAATGTTGAAGCGCCTGCCCGAATAATCCCACCACATTGCGTGAAACAGCTTTTCCATAAGAAAATGGGTTATATATTCGATACTTCCGCAGGTCAGAAAGCCGAGCAGGAAAAGGAGAAATATGTTTTCAACCTTTCCGTAAAACAGCAGAGAAAGTATGACCGCAGCCGTGCCGTAGATAGGGCACACGGGGCCGAACAGAAAGCCGCGTTTAACAAAATTTCTGTCCCTCACGGCGAACAAAACAGTCTCCATAACCCAGCCGCCGACACTGTAAAGCATAAACCAGAAAAAATAAGTGCAAATCGTTTTAATCATAGGCTTCGCACCTCCTGTTTATTTCGTAATATATGGGCAAAAAGGCTTTTGATTGCCCTATAAGATCCATATCGGCGCAGTGCTTGTCGCAGAATGTAAGAATGAACCCTCCAACGGAGCGCGGCGTTTTGGCAAGCGGCCACATATGATAAAGTATCATTTCACGCTGCATTTTGGTAAGGCTTCCGATATACTTTTCGGCGTTTATAACCGCCTGCTTGGGGTGATACCACGCGTGGGGGATCTCATGCTTTGTTTTGTGCCAGTCGTAAAGATAAAAATCGTGGAGCAAAGCCGCACGCGTTATATCCGCGCAATCCTCGCGCTTTAATTTTTTCGCGATTCTGAAAACGCTGTAGGATACATATACGGTATGGAAATGCGTGTCTATTTTTCCGTGATGCGGATATTGCTTCATTTCCCGAACCTTGGGATTATTCATAATATCTTTAACAATTTCGCAGTATTCAATTATATTTTCTTTTTCATAAATTTTATTCATAGCAGTAAAATAACATAATTTATTTTTCATTTCAACAATGATTTTAAGAATTTATAGTTTTTTGATAACTGAGATTGAAAAACTCTTGTTTATCACGGCGGTATGTGTTATCTTAAACGTCGGATAAAAAATGTTGGTATTGATGGAAACGGAGAAATACTTTGAAAACGGAAAAAAGTAAAAAGACCTCGGCCGTTTTGATGATTTTGACCGCGGCGGCGGGTTGGGGCGTTATAGGCGTGTTTTCGCGCCCTCTTTCCGCGGCGGGGCTGACGTCCGTGCAGACAACTTTTGTAAGAAGCGTAACGGTAATGGCGGGAATGGGGATCTTCCTTTTGATTAAGGACAGGTCTCTGTTCAGAATAAAGCTAAAAGATATATGGATTTTCCTCGGCACGGGGCTTATAAGCATAATTTTCTTCAATATATGCTATTTTCTGACTATTGAACGCACAACGCTTTCGGCGGCGAGCATTCTGCTATATACCGCTCCGTGTTTTGTTATGATAGCCTCGGCGGTTTTATTTAAGGAAAAAATTACGTTTCAGAAAATCACCGCCCTTGTTACGGCGTTTGCGGGCTGCGCGCTCGCCGGAGGCTTTGTCGGCGGCGATATAGGCGTTACGGTGCTGCTTACGGGTCTCGGCTCGGGTCTCGGCTACGCGTCCTACAGTATTTTTGGCAAATTTGCCCTTGAAAAATACCATTCCTTTACCCTCGTTTTTTATACTTTTCTAATCTCATCAATAGGCTTGCTGCCGTTTTCAAATGCCTCAAAAGCCACTGAGATAGTTTTCGGCAGCGGTGAAACGGCGCTCGCGGCGTTGGGGCTCGGCGTTATTTCCACGCTTATGCCGTATATTTTTTACACAACGGGGCTTAAAAGCGTTGAGGCGGGCAAAGCCTCCGTTATGGCATTTGCCGAGCCGATGACGGCGGCGCTTGCGGGAACGCTGATATTTCACGAGACTCTCGGGGCAGTAAATATCGCGGGTATGCTGTTGATATTTATTGCCTTGATTCTGCTGAATATTCAATTCGGCGCACAAAAAAGAAAAGACGATAAAGATTAAGCAACACGCCGCGCACGGTTATCCGTGCGCGGCGTGCCAGTCTGTCAAAGAACCCCTGTTTAGATTAGGTAAAAGCAGGGGTTTTGTCGTATTTTGGGGATAAGAAAGAGAGCA
>CANQGT010000013.1 GCA_947623505.1 uncultured Clostridia bacterium
TTGTCGATATAATCTTTAACCGCTTTGGCTCACCTGTGCAAGGGGAGCTGTCTGCCGTCAGGCAGACTGAGGGGTTGTCGATATAATCTTTAACCGCTTTGGCTCACCTGTGCAAGGGGAGCTGTCTGCCGTCAGGCAGACTGAGGGGTTGGTCAGTTACAATAACGCTGTTTTAACAGCACAACCCCTCCGCCTCACATTCGTTCGGCACCTCCCCTTACACAGGTGAGGCAATAAAGGAAATCATATGCAACCCTTCCGTTTCGCTTACGCTCAACACCTTCCCTTACACAGGGAAGGCAGAAAGGAGAGAAAATAAAGGAAGGCGGGGTTGTTTTTATTTGATCTTATCAAAGTTGTTAATTATTCCTGCGATTTTTTGCATTATGAGCAACGCGTCTAACGGGTCTATGTTTCCGTCGCCGCTTACATCGGCACGCGCAAACTTATCGCCGTCAAGCTTAGCATCATCGTATCCTGCGATATATCTCTTGACAATAAGCACGTCTAACGGGTCTATATTTCCATCGCCGTTCACATCGCCGAGAGTGCCGGAAGCAGTTGTCAATTTATATTCGCTGAAATGCTCCGTTGTGAATACCATAAAGCCGTCTTTATATACGGCGTTCATATTCGTCATCGTTCCGTCGGATTCTACGCGGTAAACCTTTACGCTTTCTCCGTCCATTGTTTCGGGCACGGGTATTTTAACCGTTACGTTTCCCGTCGGCTGAACCTCAACGCCGCCGGACTGAAGCGAAATATCATATGTAACGCTGTCTTCGGTTTCTTCCTTTACGGTAACAACAAGTTCTGTATCTGTCGGCAATTCGCTCTTGTCGGTATCTACAGTTATTCCGCTTTCTTCGTCTTCAAAATCGGGAATTGCAACAAATTCATATCCCTTTTCTTCCGCATAAGTTTGAGCATACGAATTTTCATATCCGTAAATTGTTTCGAGGTCAGAATCCTCAAATGCATTATCTCCTATGCTTGTTACGCTGTTAGGAATTGTTATGCTTGTTAAATTGTAGCAATCACAAAATGCTCCATATCCTATGCTTGTTACGCTGTTCGGTATTGTTATGCTTGTTAATCTCCAGCAATTATCAAATGCAGACGAACCTATGCTTGTAACGCCATTACCGATTATTACGCTTGTTAATTCGTAGCACTTTGCAAATGCCCCATAGCCTATGCTTGTAACGCTGTCAGGAATTGTTACGCTTGTTAAGTCGCAATTATGATGAAATGCGCCCATACCTATGCTTGTAACGCCATTACCGATTGTTACGCTTGTTAAGAAGACACAGTCTTGAAATGTATAATAATCTATGCTTGTAACGCTGTCGGGTATTATTACACTTGTTAAGCTGCCGCAACCTGAAAATGCACCATGGCCTATGCTTGTTACACCTTTTCCAAGGTCAACGCTTGTTAAGCTGTCGCAACCCCTTAATGCGCATTCCCCTATACTTGTTACACTGTTCGGTATAGTTATACTTGTTAAGTTTTCGCAATATTCAAATGCATAATCGGCTATAGTTACTGTTCCTTCATTTATTGAGTATTCCGAAGGAACTTCACCATAAATGTAATTTGCATCAATAAGATGATTTCCTATATAAAGAACTCCGTTTTCCCAATTCGACGGATTGTTATAATATCCCGTGTCAAAAAAAGCATCCTTACCTATGCTTGTAACGCCATTACCGATTATTACGCTTGTTAATTCGTAGCACTTTGCAAATGCCCCATAGCCTATGCTTGTAACGCTGTCAGGAATTGTTACGCTTGTTAAGCTGCAATTTCTAAATGCACCATAACCTATGCTTGTAACGCCTTTGGGAATATCATATGATGTTCTTGCATTTCCTACAGGATATTGTATAAGCTCTGTTATATTCTTATCAAATAATACTCCGTCTCGTGAAGCATAGTTTTTATTGCTTTCAACAACCGTTATTTCTGTTAATCTGTTGCACTCATAAAATGCATCATCACCTATGCTCTCAACACTTTCGGGTATTTTTATGCTTGTTAAACTGTTGCACTCATAAAATGCTTCATCACCTATGCTTGTAACACTGTTGGGTATTATTATACTTGTTAAATGGTCGCACCATCTAAAAGTTCGTTCTTCTATACTTGTTACACCGTTAGGTATTTCGATACTTTTTAAAGCGTCACAAACCCCAAATGCTGCAACGCCTATGCTTTTTAAGCCGTTAGGCAATATTATACTTGTCAAGTGACCGCAATATGCAAATGCTTCAACACCTATGCTTGTAACGCTATCGGGGATTATTACACTTGTTAAGCTGGTGCAATTTTCAAATGCATAAGCGCCTATGCGCGTTACGGTATAGCCATCGAGCGTTGAGGGAATTTCGAGCGTTTCCGCCGAGCCGGTGTAGCCCGTAATTTCCGCCGTGCCGTCTTCAAGGATTTCATACCCGAAATCGCTGCTTGTTGCCGCAAGAGCGGATATGCCCGCAAACGGCAGAGACGACAAAATCATCATCACAGCGAGAAGCAGGGATATTACTCTTGATTGTTTTACTGTTCTTTTTTTCATAATTCTTACTCCTCGAAATTTATCTGTATTCCGGATATTACAATCATTATATCTGAATTACAGATAAAAATCAATATCTGAATTACAGATATTGCATAATATTTTCGGAGGGTTCATTATGGTGTTTAAAAATATAAAAAACCTGCGAGTTGATAACGATATTAAGCAAAAGGAAATTGCAAAGCTGCTGAATATTTCGCAAAACACCTATTCTCAATATGAAACGGGCGTTATCGCCCTAACCGCCGAGGTTTTGATAACGCTTGCCGATTATTACGGCGTGAGCGTTGATTATCTGCTTGGCAGAACGAAAAATCCGAATATCAACGAATAGATAAGCAATCAAGAAAAATTCTAAAATTCCGCATAAAGCTTACATCCGTATAAAAGCCAAACGCCGCCAGAACAGGCGGCGTTTTAAATTATTAAAGAAAAGGTCTTATATCGGTTGAAAGCCTATCCTCTATCTCAACAAGTCTTTTTGTTATATCCTTTGATTTTTCATCGGCGCTCTTATATTCGTTCAGATACTTTGAAAGCGATTTTACGCCCATATTGCAGCCGTCGGTCATAAGATCCGCCACCGTTTCGTCGGAATGATCCGCCATCATCTTTACATTCGTTTTTATCCACGACATACTTTTCGCCATAGGATTGGGGTCTTTTCCGTCGTCGCCGTGCTCGTCGAGCAGTACCTCGATTTCATCGGCGAGCTTTTCGTGCTGCGCCCTGCTTTCGTTGAGCAGACCTCTGAAGCGCGAATCCTTAACATCGCCCACAACATCGTCTATTGATGAGATCCCCATCTTTATTCCCGCGTCGCATTCTCTTAAAAGCTTAACGGTATCGCCGTCCGCGCCAACATAATCGTTCATAATAATGCCTCCAATAAGAATTTTATTCTTATTATGCGCAAAAAGGCGGCATTTATACGGTCGGTAAAATCGCGGGCGCTTAAATCAGCGGGTATCGGCTGTTCTGCCGTCGATATAATCAAGAGCGGCGCGGCGGATAAGCTCCATTTTTTGCCTTGTGTCGCTGTTTTTAAAATAAAATCTGTTTACAAGAATATTTATATAATTATGTTCTTTAATATATTTAAGCCCGCCCGTAAAATTAAAATCAAAAATAAACGCGATGTACGACACCCATATGTCGGCAGGGGTCTTTCTGTCTTTGCTCAAAATGAGCTTTTCCGAAAAGAAATCATCAAGAATATTATCGCTTATCAGGGAGTTTTCAAGCTCATTTTGCGTAACATTTGCCATTGAATAAATATCGGCAACGGATTTTACCCTGAAATTGTCGGTTTTATCCGCGTCTCTTATAAGGCGGCAGTGGAGAAGCTCCCTATCGGTAAGCCCCGCCTCGTTCAGCTTATAGCGGCTGTGATTTTCTATTGCGAGCCTTATTATTCCGTCGTCTTTATCGTCTTCGGTAAATTCCCTGATAAAGCCGTTATCAAACAGGATTTTTACACCTGCCTCGGCGTGGTCGAATTTATTTGTATCCTCCCTAAAAGAGCCAAGCTCCTTTGCCTGAGGAAATCTGCCTATATCGTGCAAAAGGGCGATGAGTCTCGCAAGCTCTCTGTCCTCCCCGCCAATGCCCAAATCGTCGCAGATATACTCCGCCATTTTAACGACCCAATGAGTGTGCTCGACTTTTCGGCGCACCCTGTCGTCGCCCATATCGTAATTATCGCAAACGAATTTATCAAATCTTTTTTCGGCGGTTTCAAACATTTTGTCGCCTTTCCCCTTTTAGACAGCTTTAACGGCGCTATCCCCTTATAAATTTATCTGCTTTTTTCTGCTCCGCGGCGGGATTGAGAAGAAGTATTCGCTCTTTTATCCTCTCGTAGCTTTCCTGCGGATCAAGTTTCGGCAATTTAACACCGCGAAAGCGCCAAAAATCCTCAACCGTGGCGAACACCGTGCTGTGCCAACCGTAGCCCTCGCCGTATTTATTCAGCTTATGCGCCCTGCCGCACATTGTTATGAACATTCCACTCTGCAATTCCACAATCGCGCGGTCAAACTGCGATTTATCCTCTTTAGAAAAGCCCGCAATGCGCTTTATATCGTGAAGCGGAGTTTCGCCGCTCGCTACCACCTCATAAATCCGCATGGCGGCTCTGCTCACCGTTCCGCGTTCATACGCCTCTTTGAAACTCTCGCCCTGACGGCGAACGGCATAAAACAGCGGATACCACTCCTTGGTGATATAACCGCTCGTTTTAAAAAAGAGCTTTGAATACGCAATATCGTCCCGCTCCTCAAGAACGCGCATACGCCATTCCCACGGATCGGTTTCGGGATCGCCCGTGTGCCATTTTACGGGAGTGTCGATAAAAGCCTGCTCCTGCCAGCCATAGGGTATAACGGCATATATCCCTTTGGAATTGCCGCCGCCCATTGAAAAGCCGCAATCCAAAAGAGCGGCGCAAAAGTCGCTGAAATTATTTATCATTTGCCGCCCACCTTTTGCATTGCTCTATTCTGCTTCCGGGAGGATTATCGCCGTGTACGGGATCACAGGAATAATCATAAAGCATCTTGCAGGGAAGCTCAGGGCATTGCCCGCAAAAGACATATCCCCTGCTTTGGCAGCACACGGCGACGGGGCATTCGCCGTAAAACGGATGCCCGTCGGTCTCTATGCAGCCTTTGCAGTTGTTCGGCTCTTTATAATCGCAGTTGCTGCAATCAAGCCCGCATCTTGAAGCTATCATATTATGTATCTCCTATTTTCATAATTTATATAAAAGCGCGTAATACGCCTTACAGCGAAAACCTCTCTTTTATCATTTTTGCCGCCTCGATCGGTGAAAGATTTGTGTTGTCTATCTTCATATAATTTTCAAAGGGTATCTCCCCTTCTCTGCTTTCAAGGCGATAGCGGCTGTCGTCATTCAAAAGTCTGCGGTTGGAGGTCTCGATATCTCGCTTTGAGGCTTTATTTTTGAGGCGGTTTTCGGATATGTTTCTTTCGAGCCGTGCCTCCTTTGAAGCCACAAGCTCCACATAGTAAAATTCGGTGCCGTAGGGCTCGAATATGCTTTTAATATACTCGATGTAATCCCAATCGGACTGTTGGTCAAACGCCCACATATATGTAAAAATCATACCGTAATTATCGGTTTTGGCAAATTCCTCAAACACCACTTGGCGAAAACGCCTTATCGCCTCGCCGTTGAATTTGCCGAATATCTCCAAAACGGGCTCTATCGTCATATGATTATGAAACAGACGAAGACCCGTTATTTTCATAAGCTCCTGCCCCACCGTCATTTTGCCGACGGCGGCGTTGCCTATCATAAACAGAAGTTTCATTTTTCATTAACCTTTCGTTTTTCATTTTCCCAAAAGCTCGGTAAATTCCTTTAAATCAAGAAACGCCTCAAAAAGCTCCTGCGCGAGAGCCTCGCCGAAAACATTTTCGCCGATGGGCTTTGTCTTTGATATTCCGAAGCATTTTGTATTGAGCAGCCTTTTTGCGGGGCTTTCGGGGAGCCCGGGATAATTATCTTTTTTATAGCGTTCGCCGGTTATATCAAAGCCCTTTTCCAAAAGCTCGGCAGTAAGCTCGGAAAACCGTTTTTGCTCGCCGCAAATTATCTTGCGAAAAGAGTCCATACCGCTTGCGGTCGGCTTGTAAATTTTAAATCCGTAGCCGTAAGCCTCACTGCCCATATCAAAATAAAGACCTATTTTATCAGCCTTTGCGCCCGCTTTTCTGAAACGCAGATAAGTATATTCTTTAAGCGGAACGGACGGTGAAAACCGCCTGTCCGTAAACGGCGAGGCAATGCACCTTGCCGGCTTTGTCTCAAACTCAATATCGAATACTTCCGTCACTTTCAGTAAGTCAAGATACAACAGATTTACGGGCTCGGTTATATACTTTTTGTATTTTTCGAGATTTTCGCTTTGCTTTTCAACGGTGTTGCAAAACCTTAAAGCGAATAAAAAATCTAAGGCCTCTTTGGTAAAGCCGTTAAATAAAAAATCCATGCTTATATAATATCATAACAAAAAAACGCAGTAAAGCATCTATTTTGCTACAGTTCGGATTTTCTCGCCTTACTTACTTTTAAAGCGAAAGAAAATTTATTTACACACCGATAAATATATGATAAAATTTTAATGTAGTAAAAATATTTCAAAATTATTTCGCGCTTTCGGGGTGTTTTAAATGGCGGAAAATTTATTTACAAAAACCGATACCGAAACAGTTGAGGAAGAGCTTGACAAGCTTGCGTACACTAAAAAACGCTATCTTACGCCGAAAGAGATAGCGGCGTATGTGCTTGTTAATTTCGGGCAGAAAAATCTTAGTCAATATGTAAACGTTTACAAAGAATTTTTTATGATTCAGTTTTTGAAGCTGAACACCACCGCCTACGCCAACATAAATCTGTTTGCGTCTATTTACGACGCCGTGGACGATACGCTTTCGGGGCTCATAATAGACAGGACTCGCACCCGCTGGGGCAGAATAAGGCCGTTTTTCATACTTCCCCTGCCGCTTTGGGTAATCGGCGGATTTATGATGTTCACCGCTCCCGATTTTACATCGGCTCAAAGAGTGTTCTGGTCGGCCGCGGCGATAGTGCTTTACGGGCTCGGTATGAGTTATTTCGGCGCGTGGGGGCTTATGATGTATAACATAACGCCCAACAACAACGAGCGGAACAATCTTATAACGACTACTAAATTCGTTGAGCTTTTCGGCGACTGGATACCGTCTTTTGTGCCGATATTCGTTGAAATACTGCCGAGAATAAGCTCCAAATTTACGATGCAAGGCATCTATTCGTGGTTTGCGTATTTCATACTCATAATGGCGGCGGCGTTTTCCGTTTTCGGCTTTTTCAATATGCGCGAAAGGATACCGCTTCAATCAAGGGAAAAGATGAACGAGACCTCCGTCTTTGAATCTATTAAGCAGATATTCACAAACAGGCCGCTTTTCGCTATAATTGCCGCCGATTTCTTCAACGGCTTCAAAGCCGTGGGCGGCTCAACGGAATCTTATTTTTGGCTCAACAACACGGGTTCCGTTGCGAACGCCTCAATATGCGGGCTGTTCACGGGCGCGCCGAATTATATAATGGTGCCGATAGCGGCTAAAATAGTTAAGCGCTTCGGAGCGCGAACTACGGCCATAGGCTGTGGGCTTTTCGCCGGTACGGCATATATCACAATGTTTTTTGTGGGCTTTCACCCGTTCGGGCAGACTATAAGCGACAACTATATTCTCAACCTTGCGTGGATATTCTTCGCCCTGACTATATGCGGCCTTCCGAATAAAATCATAATGGTTGTCGGCCCCGTTCTCTGCGCCGAAACTTTCGATTATATGGAATGGAAACACGGGGCGAGAAACGAGGCGCTTGTAACTACCGTGCAGGGTTATTTCGGAAAGCTTTCAGGCTCAATCACCGGCTGGCTTTCCGGAATGGTTCTCACTTGGATACATTACGTTCCTCTCACGGATTCGCTTGGAAACGCCGTTCCGCAGACAGCGCCCGAAATACTGAGCGGAATTTGGGCGGTTTTCTGCCTGCTCCCCGGATTTGCGAGACTGCTTTACGGAATATCTTATATTTTCTATCCGATACACGGCAGACTGAAAGACGAAATGATAGTTGCCCTTGCGGAGATCCGCGCTCAGCGGCTTGAAGAACAAAAAGAAATGTAAGAAAAAAGCGGCTCGGAATTTCCGAGCCGTTTGGCTTTTCCGAGCCGCCGTTGCGTTGATTTACAAGTTAAGAAAGATTATTGATGCGGCGATGAGATACTGCCCCGCGTAGTAAAGTAAATGATTCAGGAAAATCGGAACGGGTTTCTCCCAGCCTCTGCCGAAATATATTTTGGAAAGGACGGCGTCCGAAAGCGTGAAGAGAACCGAACCTACCGCGAAAATTATCATTGATTTGCTCTGAACGGTGAAAGCCGCCCAAATTGAGGTGCACATCGTCATCGAAAGAAATACAACGTACAGGAAAACGATCCTGCGGTATTTTCCGTAATGCATCTTCAGCAAATTTGCGGAAAAGACCGTTCCGAGGCCAAGAACTAAGGAAATGACGGCGCAAATGAGCAGATGCCACCATTCAAACGGATTATGAATAATCAACGCGGCGATGTAAAATATGTGGCCTATAAGGAAAAACAGAAAACCCGCTTTAAGATATTCGTTTGCGTCTTTGGGATAGATGAATTTTAAATCAAGCGCAACGTCGCCGGCAAGGCCGAGAACGCCGCCCATCATAATAAGTATGCCGTAATTGGACATATCGGGATTTTGAATGACGGCAAAAACGGCCGTGAGCAGATAGCAAAGGCTTGACGTCATTTTGAAAAACAGTCTGTTTACGCTTGCGCCCTTTGAACGGACGAACAAAAAGCCTGTGGAAACCACCAAACCGATAAATAGAACTATGTAATATAACATACGCCCCTCCAAAAAAAACAAAAAATACTCCTGAATTATAATAGCACAATCCGCACAAAACTTCAATATAAAAATCTTGAAATAAATAATTTATATTTAAGCAATCACAAACCGCCGGCATTGCAATCAAGACGCTGATTTTAAACGGTCGTTCTAATTTAAAAAGAATAAGCGTACGCATTACATTATAATCGATTACAAAAAATCTGTTACCGTTTTCGGAATAATGTGTTATCATATCAAGCCGCCACTGTGCAAGACTGAGATAAACGAAAAATTCCACCTCTTTTCGCTTCCCTTTATTTTTACCCCCTCTGCCTTCCCTGAGCAAAGCTATGGCAAGCGAACAATCCCACCTCCTCTCCGCCTTCCCAAATCTCTCACTTCTTCTGCCTCACCTGTGTAAGGGGAGGTGCCGAACGAATGTGAGGCGGAGGGGTTGTACTGTTAAAACAGCGTTATTGTAACTAACCAACCCCTCAGTCTGCCTTGCGGCAGACAGCTCCCCTTACACAGGTGAGCCAAAGCGGTTAAAGATTGTATCACCAACCCCTCAGTCTGCCTTGTGGCAGACAGCTCCCCTTACACAGGTGAGCCAAAGCGGTTGAAGATTGTATCACCAACCCCTCAGTCTGCCTTGCGGCAGACAGCTCCCCTTGCTCAGGGGAGCCAGAGAAGCGGCGGAAAATACACGGCGGACAAATTCCTTACACAGGGGAGCCAAAGGAGAGAAATGCCTTGCGAAATTTTTTGTTTTACGGTTCTCTCGCTTGTTAATTTGGTGCAAAAGAAAATACAATAAAAAAATGTTTACTTTCAAACTTTAGTGTGTTAAAATAATATTGAGGTGATAATATGCCGCTCAAAAGAGACGATAAAAACATTGATTTCCTTTTTAACGCCATACTCAAGCTTGAGAGCATTGACGAATGTTATGATTTTTTTGAAGATCTCTGCACGGTTCAGGAATTAAGGACGCTGAGCCAGCGCATAGTGGTTGCGAAAATGCTTTCCGAAAAAAGCGTTTATACCGACATAGTAAACGAAACGGGCGCTTCCACGGCCACAATCAGCAGAGTAAACAGAAGCCTGCAGTACGGCTGCGACGGCTACGACAAAATTTTCCGCAGACTGAAGGGCGACGAAGATGTATGACCTCTTTGCCCTTTATTATGACGATTTGACCGATAACGTTGATTATGAAGCCGGAAGTGATTACATTTCCGGCTTTTTAAAAGAAAGCGGAGTGAATGAAGGAGCTAAGGTCATCGATCTTGCCTGCGGCACGGGAACTTTAAGCCTTTTGCTTAAAAACAAAGGATATGACGTTATCGGCGTTGATATGAGCGAGGAAATGCTCACCGTTGCTGACAGAAAAGCCTGCGGGAGCATTCCGTTTATAAAAGCGAAAATGCAGGATTTGGTTATGCCCGATCCCGCCGACGCCTGCGTGTGCTGCCTTGACAGCATAAATCACCTTACAGATATTGAAGAAGTTAAGAAAACCTTTTCAAGCGTTTACGGCTGCC
The DNA here is from genome assembly GCA_947623505.1 of uncultured Clostridia bacterium. Taxonomy (GTDB): domain Bacteria; phylum Bacillota; class Clostridia; order Oscillospirales; family Acutalibacteraceae; genus Eubacterium_R. Next base: position 10,570 of record CANQGT010000013.1, read on the forward strand.
TGAAAAAAGACGGTATTTTCATATTTGACGTAAATACTATATATAAGCACGAAAAAATACTTGCCGGCAACAGTTTTGTTTTTGACAAAGACGGTTATTTTTTGGCATGGGATAACGAGCCGCTTGATTACGGCGCGGTAAGGATAATTCTTGACTTTTTCATTTTTAACGGCAAAAATTACGACCGATATACCGAGGAATTTATCGAAAGGGCTTACGAAGAAAATGAACTGAGAGCCGCGCTTGAGGGGCGCTTTGAGATTTTGGGAGTTTATGATGAGCTTACACGTTCACCCGCCAAAAAAGACTCTCAGAGGCTATATTTCGTCTGCAAGAGGTTATGATTATGGGAAATACGGTAAGATATATAACAAAGGACGGCGGCGCTTACATTATTGCCGCCGACACAACAGAAATGATAAGAGAAGCGGAGCGTATCCATAAACCGTCCGCTGTGGTTACCGCGGCGCTGGGCAGGCTTCTGACCGCCGCGTCTATGATGGGCTGTATGCTCAAGGGAAAAGAGGACAGCGTTACTCTCCGCCTAAACGGAAACGGGCCCGCGGGTTCGTTCATCGCCGTGGCGGACAGCGAGGGAAACGCCAGAGGTTGCGTTCAAAACAAAATCGTTGAGCTTCCGCTGAACGCCAAGGGAAAGCTTGATGTAGGCGGAGCGGTGGGAAAAGAAGGCTATCTTTACGTTATCAAAGACGTCGGCCTTAAAGAGCCTTTTACCGGAGCAACGCAAATCGTAAGCGGAGAAATAGCCGAGGACATCACAAATTATTTTGCCGTTTCAGAGCAAATTCCCACCGTCTGCGCGCTCGGTGTGCTTGTTGAGCCCGATCTTTCGGTAAACTGCGCGGGGGGATTTTTAATTCAGCTTTTGCCGGGGTGCCCCGATGAAACGGTTTGCGCAATAGAGAAAGCGGTATCGGATATTCCGTCCGTTACCGAAATGCTTTCGTCCGGTATGAACGCCGACGATATAGCAAAAAGAGCGTTCGAGGGGCTTGAAACTGATAAGCTTGACGAAACGCGGAATGCTTACAAATGCAGCTGCTCGCGCAAGAGAGTTGAAAAAGCGCTTCTTTCCACGGGCGCGAAGGCGCTTGACGAAATGGCAAACAGCAACGAAAATACAAGCGTGGAATGCCACTTCTGCGATAAAGTCTATATCTTTACACCGCGGGAAATAAAAGAGCTAAAAGAAAAAGCGGTTTAACTTTTTTTAAGCTTGCCATAATGAAAAAAATACTAAAAAAGTGTTGACTTTTTCCTGTAGATATAGTATTATAAACAACGTCGCAACAGCGATACGGAAGTTTAGCTCAGCTGGGAGAGCATCTGCCCTACAAGCAGAGGGTCACAGGTTCGAGCCCTGTAACTTCCACCAACGCGCGGCTTTTTGCCGTGCAAAACGGCCCGGTAGTTCAGCTGGTTAGAACGCCTGCCTGTCACGCAGGAGGTCGACGGTTCAAGTCCGTTCCGGGTCGCCAATAAGTGCTTCTGTAGCTCAGTCGGTAGAGCAGAGGACTGAAAATCCTCGTGTCGATGGTTCGATTCCGTCCGGAAGCACCATATGCGGATTTAGCTCATCCGGTAGAGCGCCACCTTGCCAAGGTGGAGGTAGCGAGTTCGAGTCTCGTAATCCGCTCCAACGGGCGCTGATTTATCGGCGCCCATATTCGGCACCATAGCCAAGAGGTAAGGCAGAGCTCTGCAAAAGCTTTACGCCCCAGTTCAAATCTGGGTGGTGCCTCCAAAAAAGCCTGAAGCATCCGCTTCAGGCTTTCTTCTTTCTCAAAAACGAAGGCAAGTAAACTTGCTTTTCCTGCCGTTTTAGTTTTTAAGACTATGCAGAGGAGCAGGTATCCGCCCTCCCCTGTTTATGAATTTTGCGGGCGATTTCGCGTTTACTTTCATTACAGGCCCGGAACCGAGCAAACCGCCGAATTCAAGCTCCTCGCCTATTTTTTTGCCGATTGCGGGTATAACTCTTACCGCCGTTGTTTTGCCGTTTACCATTCCTATCGCGGCCTCGTCGGCGATTATTCCGCTTATGACCTCGGGCGTGGTGTCGCCCGGAATAACAATCATATCAAGCCCAACGGAGCAGACGGCTGTCATAGCCTCTAATTTTTCAATGGAAAGCGCCCCGCTTCGCGCGGCGTTTATCATACCCGCGTCCTCGGAAACGGGAATAAACGCTCCGGAAAGCCCCCCGACGCTTGACGACGCCATAACGCCGCCCTTTTTCACCGCGTCGTTGAGCATAGCAAGGCACGCCGTAGTGCCTGCCGCGCCGCATTGCTCAAGCCCTATTTCCTCAAGTATATGGGCAACGGAATCGCCTACCGCAGGAGTCGGCGCGAGCGAAAGGTCAACTATGCCGAACGGAACGCCTAACCTTTTAGAGGCCTCAACGCCGACGAGCTGACCCATTCGAGTTATTTTGAACGCCGTTTTCTTTATAAGCTCCGCTATCTCGTTTATACTGTAGTCGGGATATTTTGAAACCGCAGCTCTGACTACTCCCGGGCCCGAAACGCCTACGTTGATAACGCAGTCCGGCTCGGAAAGACCGTGGAAAGCTCCCGCCATAAACGGATTATCCTCCGGAGCGTTGCAAAATACAACAAGCTTGCCCGCGGCAATACAGTCTTTATCTTTTGTAAGCTCCGCGGCCTTTTTGATCTGCTTGCCCATAATTCTTACGGCGTCCATATTTATTCCCGCTTTGGTTGTGCCTATGTTGACGGAGGAGCAAAGGTGCTCCGTTGCCGCTAACGCCTCAGGAATGGAATTGATAAGCTCTATATCACCCGCGGAAAAGCCCTTTTGCACAAGGGCGGAGTAACCGCCTATAAAGTTAACGCCTATGGTGTTCGCCGCCTTTTCAAGTGCGAGAGCGTATTTTACGGGATCGCCGCCGCTTATTCCCGCGAGTATCGCGACGGGAGTGACCGAAACGCGCTTGTTGATTATCGGAATACCATACTGCTTTTCTATATCGTTTCCCGTTTCAACCAGCTTTTCGGCCTTGCGGCAGATTTTTTCGTAAATTTTATTACAGGCTCTGTCAATGTCCGTATCCGCGCAGTCCAAAAGCGAAATCCCCATTGTCGTGGTGCGGATATCAAGGCATTCGTCCTGAATCATATGTATCGTTTCAAGTATGTCAAAAGTGTTGATCATAAAAAATCACCTATATTCTGTGCATTGAATTGAAAATATCCTCATTCATAACATGGATGGAAAGCCCGCTTTCTTTTCCGTATTCGGTAAGAGAGTCCGAAAACTGAGTAAAGGGAACGGCGCATTTCGATATATCAGCCATCATAATCATACAGAACATATCCTGCAAAATAGATTGGGTAACCTCAATGATATTAACCTCGTTTTCAGCGCAGATTGCAGAGACCTTTGCAAGAATGCCCACCGTATCTCTGCCGATGACCGTAATAACGGCTCGCATAGTATCACCTCCGAAAATATTAAAGAAATTATATCAAAGACTTAAAAATTTTTCAATAAAAACGATAATAATAATTGAAAAATCTTATAAATATGATAAAATACCTATAACAAAGAAATCATCGCTGTTATCATCTTATGATGTTGCAATATTCCGCCGAAAAAGAGGAGTTATCTTGTATGGGGTTTTCATACATAATGGATATGCACGTTCATTCCGATCATTCATTTGACGGAAATCATTCCTGCATGCTTCTTTGCGAAAGCGCCGTAAGCAAAGGCATTGACGCGATAGCGATAACCGACCACTGCGAAATCGATTCAAAGACTCTTGATTTCAGAGCATTTTCCACAAATCAGTATTTTGAAAGCTATAAAGCAAAAAAATTTTTTGAGGGCGAGTTACTTGTTATGCAAGGGCTTGAGATAGGGCAGGCCGTTTATAACAAGCCACTTGCGGAGAGTATCTTAAACGCGCGCAAATATGATTTTATTCTCGGATCTATTCACAATCTTGAAAATATGCCCGATTTTTATTATCTTGATTACGGAAAATATGACGTTTACGAGCTTCTCGGCAGATATTTCGATACCGTTTACGAGCTTTGCCTTTGGAACAGATTCGATTCTCTCGCCCATCTTACATACCCGTTAAGATACATAAAGGGCAGAGCGAAAATTGACGTTGACCTTTCAAAATTCAGCGATAAAATAGAGGCCATACTCGGTCTGCTCGTTAAAAACCGAAAGGCGCTTGAAATAAACACTTCCGGACTGTTTCAGGAAATCAACGAAACGTTGCCGGATAAAAACATTATAAAGCTATTCAGGGATTTAGGCGGGGAATATATCACCGTCGGTTCGGACAGCCATTATCATCAGAAAATAGGCGCGGGAATAGAACAGGGGCTTGCTCTGGCAAAGGAATGCGGGTTTGACAGCACCGTTATTTACCAGAACAGAGAGCCGTTATCCGTGCCGATAGAATAAGGAGAAATCGTATGAACAAATTACTTCAGCTTCTTGAAAGCGACGCGAGGCTCACAAATAAGGAACTCGCCGTAATGCTCGGAAAAAGCGAAAAAGAAATCACCGATGAGATAAAACTCCTTGAGGAAACAGGAGTTATCAAAGGATATAAGGCTATAGTTGATAAGGAAAAAGCGGATTACGAAACGGTCTCCGCTCTTATCGAAATAAAGGTGCAGCCGAAATACGGCAGAGGCTTTGACGATATAGCCGGCAGGATCGCCGACCTTGAGGAGGTTGAGTCCATCTATCTTATGAGCGGCGGATTTGACCTTATGGTGATGGTATCCGATAAATCCTTCCACGAGGTTGCGATGTTTATAGCGAACAGAGTCTCTCCGCTTGAGGGAGTAGTCTCCACCGCCACCCACTTTATACTCAAAAAATATAAGGAACTCGGCGTTTTGTTTTCCGATGAGATAAAGGACGACAGGGGGACGGTTTCCTTTTGATTGATTACAGCGATTTTTTAAACGAAAGCATTTTAAAAGTAAAACCCAGCGGAATAAGAAAATTCTTTTCCATTGCCGAGGAAATGGAAAACGTCATTTCCCTCGGCGTAGGCGAGCCCGATTTTCTCACGCCGTGGCATATAAGGCGCTCCGCCATAGATAATCTTGACAGGGGCTCAACGAGATACACGGCAAATGCGGGGCTTATGCCCTTGCGTGAGGAAATATGCGCTTTTTACAAAAGAAAATACAATGTCGGGTATGATCCTGACGATGAGGTCCTCGTTACCGTCGGCGGCTCCGAGGGCATTGATATGGCAATCAGAACCATTATATCAAGCGGCGACGAAGCGCTTGTAGTCGAGCCATCGTTTGTTTGCTACAAGCCGATAATCGAAACCTGCGGTGGCAAGGCTATCCCCCTTGTAACAAGGGAATCTGACTGTTTCAAGCTCACCGCCGACGAAATAGAAAAAGCATTGACGGGCAAAACAAAAGTGCTTGTTTTTCCTTACCCGAATAATCCCACGGGCGCGGTTATGAGAAAAGAAGAGCTTGAAAAAATAGCCGAGGTCGTAAAAAAGCACAATCTTTTTGTGATTTCAGACGAGATCTACAGCGAACTGACCTACGGAGAACAACGGCACTGCTCTATTGCGTCAATAGACGGAATGCGCGAACGAACAGTAGTAATAAACGGCTTTTCAAAAACCTATTCTATGACGGGCTGGAGACTCGGCTACGCTTTGGGCCCCGCTCCGGTTATACGCCAGATGACGAAACTGCATCAGTTTGCCGTTATGAGCGCTCCCACTACTTCGCAACGCGCCGCGATCGAGGCGCTCAAAAACGGAGACGCCGATATTGAAAAAATGCTTTCCGATTACGATATGCGCCGAAGATATACGGTGAACGCTTTCAGGGAAATAGGGCTTGACTGCTTTGAACCCGAAGGTGCGTTTTACGCTTTCCCCTGCATTAAGTCAACAGGGCTGTCAAGCGATGAGTTTTGCGAAAGACTCATAAAGGAAAAACACGTTGCAGTTATTCCCGGAAACGCTTTCGGCGACTGCGGAGAGGGATATATCAGAGTTTCATACTGCTATTCGATAGAAAACATAAAGGCAGCGGTTCAAAGAATTGCCGAATTTGTAAGAGAGATAAAGGGATAGATATGCAGATTAAGGTTAAAGCTTACGCAAAAATAAATTTAATGCTTGATATAATCAACAGGCGGACGGACGGATTTCACGATCTTTTTATGATTATGCAGAGCGTGGGAATTTACGATACCGTGACCGTAACCGAAAACAAATCAAAAAGCATTTCCGTTTCGTGCGACGTTGAAGGAATACCGCTTGACGAAAAAAATATTGCCTGGAAAGCCGCAAGCTCGTTTTTTGAATACACAAAAAAGAAAAACAAAGGCATACATATAGATATAGCAAAGCGTATTCCTCACGCGGCGGGGCTTGCCGGAGGAAGCGCGGACGGCGCGGCGGTTATCATTGCCCTCAACGCGCTGTATAAAACAGATCTCAGCGAAAGCGAGCTTTGCTCGATCGGCATAAAAGTCGGTGCGGATGTGCCGTTCTGCCTTACCGGGGGAACTCTCTTGGCTCAGGGAATAGGTGATAAGCTAAGCAAAGTAAAGCCGCTTCGCAAATGCCATATAGTTCTTGCAAAGCCCGATTTTGAAGTTAATACAGGCTATGCTTACAGTCAATTTGATTACTGCGGAAAAAGCCACACACCCGACAAATTTGGAATGCTGCGGGCAATTCAGTCCCGTGATTTGAACGCGGTGTGCGAAAAAGCGGAAAATGTTTTCGAGCAGTTTATAGAAGTCCCCAAACGCATTGAGATCAAGGAAATTTTTAAAAACAACGGTGCGCTCGGCTATTGTATGAGCGGCAGCGGACCCACGGTCTTCGGGATTTTTGCCAATAAGGAAAGCGCTCAAAACGCCGCTTCTCAACTAAAAACATTTGTAAAGGACGTTCTGATATGCACACCGGTTGCCCACGGTTGCCGCATAACTGAATAAAATAATTGAAACCTGCCCAAAATCAATTTGAAAGGCAGGTTTTTATTATGAAAAAAATTAAAGTATTTATTCCGATTTTTGTATTGCTTCTGCTTGCCGCCGCGTACACCGCGCCGTTTATAAAAACAAGCGAAAGAATTTCAAACGATGTATTCAGGCTTCATATTCTCGCAAATTCAGATGACCAAATCGACCAACAGTTAAAGCTTAAAGTGCGCGATGCCGTCCTAGAAAAAGGAAAAGATATTTTTGAAGGCTGTACGTCGCTTGAAGAAACGATAGAAAGGTGCGAAAACAACATAGATTTTTTTGAAAGCACCGCAAGCAAGTGCATAGCAGAAAACGGTTACGATTATCCGGTAAAAGCATATGTGGACAAGGAATTTTTTAACACAAGAGAATATGAAACCATAACTCTTCCCGGAGGAGTTTACAATGCTCTTAAAATTGAAATAGGAGAAGCTAAAGGCCATAACTGGTGGTGCGTTATGTTCCCCGCGATATGCCTTTCCGCCGTTTCCGAAGATGAAATAAACAATGTTCTTGACGATGAGGAAAGCGCACTCATAAGCAAAAACAAAAAGTATGAAATACGATTTAAAATAGTCGAAATTTACGAAGATATAAAAAATAAGCTGTTCAATAACTAAAATTACCGCGCCGAACGGGCTTTCTCTTTCCCGCCTTCACTGTATAAGATTGAGCAGCAAGCGAATAATCCCACCTCTCTCCGCCTCACCTGTGTAAGGGGAGGTGCCGAACGAATGTGAGGCGGAGGGGTTGTACTGTTAAAAAAGCGTTATTGTAACTAACCAACCCCTCAGTCTGCATAAATGCAGACAGCTCCCCTTACACAGGTGAGCCAAAGCGGTTGAAGATTATAGCGACAACCCCTCAGTCTGCCTGACGGCAGACAGCTCCCCTTACATAGGTGAGCCGGAAAAGTGAAAGATTGTATCTGCAAAAACAAGCCTTCCCTGTGAGGGAAGGCAGAGAAAAGCGGGAAATATGATAAGGCGGAGGGGAAAATATGGGGAGGCGGAAAGGGCGATATTGCTGTTACAGTTATTTTTCTTTTTTGAGAAAATCGAGGATCTCTTCCCTTTCGTTTTTCAGTTTATCGTCCACAACAAGGCGAAGAATTTTTTTCAGTTTCTCCCCTATCTTCTCGCCGTGATAGCCGAGAGCGATAAGATCGTTTCCGTTTACGGCAAGATCGGATATTCTGAACGCGTCGCCCGCATTAAGCGCGGCCTCAAGCTCCTGCTTAATCTCTTCCATTCGTTTAAGCTCATAGCCCGTTTTGGCGGGATTATGCGCTTTCAAATCGGCTGTCCTGACCTCCAGCAGGGCTCTTGTATATTCAACGCCGATTTTTGAAAGCCAGCGCTTTATTCTTATTTCATCTACATTCTCAACACTCTGATGAAAGCGTATAAGCGCCGTTACTTTATCACGAAGCTCGTTTGAAACTTTAAATCTTTTTAAAATCTTTTCGGCGATATCCGCGCCGACCGCGGCGTGAAATTTAAAATGGTCTACTCCGTTTTCGTCCGTGGTTTTTACAATCGGTTTTCCTATATCGTGAAGCAGCATTGTAAGGCGCAGCTCTGCATCCGCTCTTACCGCTCCGACGCTGCGCGCGATATGTTCATATACATTGTAAATATGCCACGGATTATTCTGAGCGCAGTCAAAGCAAGGTATCAGTTCGGGAATAACAACGCCTATTATCTTTCTGTATTCCAAAAGTACCTTGACGGCATTTTTGCCCGTAAGCAGTTTTGTTAGTTCGGCAAATATCCTTTCATACGAAATATTGCAAAGCAGTTTCGCGTTTTCAAAGAGCGCTTTTTTCGTTATTTCCTCGATTTCAAAGCCGAGAACGGACGCAAAACGCAGAGCGCGCATAATCCGCAAAGCGTCCTCTTTAAACCGCTCGCCGGGCTCACCTACCGCGCGGATTATTCCGTTTTTCAAATCCTCTTTTCCGCCGAAAAGGTCAATTATACCGTCCGTATTATTATAAGCCATAGCGTTTACCGTGAAATCGCGGCGGCCGAGGTCGCTCTCGATTTCGGAAACAAACTCCACACTGTCGGGCCGGCGGCTGTCCTTATAATCACCGTCTTTTCTGAAGGTGGTTATTTCATATGATTCGCCGTCAATCAAAGCCGTGACCGTGCCGTGCTTTAATCCTGTTTCTATAACTTTGATTCCCGCTTTTTTTAAAAGCGTTTCTGTTTTATCGGGCAATGACGACGCGGCTATATCTATATCGCCGCAGGGAACATTAAGCAAAAAATCCCTTACGCAGCCGCCGACGGCGTAAGCCCTATATCCGTTTTCGGTTAAAATGCCGATTATTTTATTCGCATTTTCGGTAAGGAACATATTTCCACCCCGCTTCGTTGATATATTAACACAATATCAGAAATAATACAAATATGAATTATCTGCTTTTTTATACATTTATCTTTCTGCTTGGCGGGCACGGCTACTGCACGCTTGAAATCATATGGCGCGGCAGAACACATTACAGTATGTTTTTTGCCGGCGGAATAATTTTTATGATATTCTTTTTTATCGCCGAACAAATGAAAAAAACGCCGCTTTTATCAAAATGCCTTTTGGGCACCGTGATAATAACGGCGATTGAGTTTATATTCGGATATATTTTTAATCTTAAATATGATATGAACGTGTGGGATTATTCAAATATGCCGCTGAATCTTATGGGGCAGATATGCCTGCCGTTTTCGGCGTTATGGTTCGGGCTCAGTTTTATCCTCTTTAAATGGATCGTTAAAGGCGATCTTTACCAGAGATTTTTCTGAATATTTGTAAAGTTCTTCGCGCGCCTGCTTTATCTCGTCTGCGTTGAGCGGAGCTTTATCTTCCGGATAATCCCAATTATCGAACGGGTTTTCCTTTGTTATCACCATTCTGCCCAACTCGTCCAAAGACCACGGAAAAACGAGAATTTTCCGCTTGTTTTTTACGAAAAACAGATTGCCCGTTCTGCCGTTTGAAACGTTTTTCCAAAAAACGAGCTTTTTTGCCTGCTTCATAATCGCGAGCACCTGCTGGTCGACCGGCAGTTTTTTGAACTGCCTGCGATTGAACAGCGGCAAAATCACAACGCCGAGCAGAAGCACAACAGCAACGATTATCGCTATCTGATAAAATTCCATTACTTGTCGATACCTACCGTTATTATTTCAAAGGGTTTATATTCTATAACATCGGTTTCCGCCTGAACCTCCTCAAGCATATTGAGGAGCTTTACTTTTTTATCAAGATGTATTTTGCCCCGCTTTCCGTCCTGCTCGCTGAGGCGAATAACGGTCATAGATCCGTCCTCGCTTTCCTTAAAAGCCTGCATATAAAGAGGCTCAAAAGTGTTTTCGGTATAGCTCACGTCGGCTTTAACAAGCGGAACGTTATACTGAAACGCTATTTTATTTATACCCGCAGAAACGGCGTTATCGGCGTGGGGCATTATCATATAGCAGAAATTATGCCTGCCCATATCCGAGGTAACATCGGGTCTGATGGTGGCGCGAAGAAGCGAAAGGCTCATAACGTTGTTTTCAAAGCCCGCTCCGTACTTGCCGTCGTTTATAACGGCTACACCGCAGTCCGTTTCCGAAAGATCGCACCACTTGTGGTGGCAGACCTCGAAACGCGCCTGCTGCCAGGTGGTATTTCTGTGGGTATCTCTTTCAATAAAGCCCGCGGAGGTATCGCAAAGAGCTTTTCTCGTTAAAACATTGCAGGCAAATTCCGCTTTCGCCAGCTTGTGCTTTTCGTTCCAGTCAACAATGTTTTCCACCTCTATGCCCCTGCTTCTTCTGAAAAGGCGGATAATCATCGTCCAGCTTGATTTTTCGGTCGCGAGGCAGGCGGTGAACGAAGCGCATTCGCCGTCCTTTTCCGTTAGAGTAAGAGGCTTTGTCACCTTGATTTCCACCTGCTTATCACGGTAATTCGGCAGAATATCCCAAGCGTCATAATTTCCCGGGCAATCCGTATATATTTTCAGCTTGTTGAAATCACCGCTTACCCACTCCCTGTCAAGCTCCCTATCATAGAGAGAGGAAACAGAGCCGTCGGGGTTGAATTTCACCGTGTAATAAGGCGTTTCAACGGTTTCTCCGTTTATCTCAAGCCATTCGCCGTTGAAATAGGTTCTGCGCAGATTTGAGGAGGAAAGCGCGGGGATATTCGGGATTATCCAATTACCCCTCTTGCCGTAACGGGTCGATGAGCCGTTCTTAGACGGCACAAAAGTCAATGCGTCCCTTTTAAAATTGAGTGTGTTGAAATACCTTGAGCCCGTGCCTATTATTTTATCAAGTTCATTTTCTATCTCGGCATAATCCGCCATAGCGTCCTCGTACACGGGGTGTATATGAGAGCCCGGTAAAATATCGTGGAACTGATTTATCAGCAATTTTTTATAAAGAGCGGTAATTCTTTCCCTGTTATCCTCTCCTCTGAGAGCGGAAAGCATTTCTGCGTCCCTGAATTTAAACTCAAGGCGGCGGTTCGTTCTTTTAAGGTCGCTCTTTGTTGTGAAAGTGCCGCGGTGCATTTCAAGATAGAGCTCGCCGTCCCACGTTTCAAGAGAATCGTTGTGCGCAAGATTTTTCTCAAGAAATTCGGCGCCGCCCATATGGGTGCATTTGGGCATAATCGAAAGCTTGTCAAATCTATGCATAAGCTCTATCATTTCCTCGGTGCAGCCCGAGCCTCCGTCGCCGTAGCCGAACATATTCATTGTCTGACCGCCGCTGTCCTTATCAATATACGCCTCCCAATTTTCCTGAATCTGGCTCGGCATATTCCATGTGATAAAGTGGGTGGGCGGAACGCAGGCAAACACCTCGGAGCCGTCTATCCCCTTCCATATGAAATTATTATGCGGAAATCTGTTTGTATCGTTCCAGGTGGACATTTTATTTGAAACGAAATAATCCACGCCGCTCTTTTTGAGGATCTGCGGCAGTATCCAACTGTTGCCGAAAACATCGGGAAGCCACGCGTTGTTAACGGTTTTTCCAAACATTCTTTTATAAGTCTGCTGGCCGTAAAGGCACTGGCGGATAAGGCTTTCGGCGGAGGGAATGTTGCAGTCGGGCTCAACATACATTGCCCCAACGGGTTCAAACTGCCCCGCGTTGACCTTTTCCTTTAACTCCTCAAAAACATCGGGATAATACTTTTCAAGGGTTTCGTAAACATAGGGCTGAGTATGGGTGTATTTGAAATCGGGGTATCTGTCCATAAGCCTTAACTGAATAAGGACGGTTCGCAGATTTTTCTGAACGGAATGGATCCTGCGCCAATAATAAGCGATATCGAGATGAGAATGCGCGATAAGGGCAACATCGCCGTTTCCCTTATAGTTATCGTTGGCGAAAACCACCTCGTCAAGATACTTTTGCGCGTCCTCAACGCCCGAAAGCTCTTCGTCGTCAAAATCTATAAGATTCATTGCGTTATTAAGCTCTTTATTCAAAAAGCTCCTGTAATCCTCGTTGAAAAGCTCACTCTTCGCTATATCGAGCAAAAGCTCGAAATCCCACACAAGATCCTGCACGGCGTGGTCAACGGTGCAGATATACGCGCCCTCAAATATTTGGCGGCAGCCGCGAACGGACAGGCTTTCGGGGTTGCGCTCATCGTCGGGCTTACTTCTGTTGTAGCCCATCATATCAAAATGCAGGGTTTTTGTGTCGTCTATATACGGCGAAAGGAGCATTCTCTCGCGGTTGGGGTCAACGCCGCCGATATATTTGCCGTTTACCTTAACGCATATCTCCGCCGCCGTTTTAAGCGAAAACCAAAGTTCCTTACCGCGAAGCTCCTGCGGAATATCAACGTCCGCCTTAATAAACGCCGTGCCGTCGGGAGTAAAATACATATCGCCTTTATTGAGCGGGCGGTAGTCATTTGAATAATATTCAAAAATCATTTCGGAGACCTGGCGCGCGTCTCTTATCTCAAGATTTTTGATTTCCCATTTGCTTGAATAGATATGGCGCTTTAGCCAGCCGAAACGCAGATCGGTCCATTCCTCGGGGCGCATCGAACGCCTTACAACCTTTATATGAGCCATTCACCGCACCTCCTTAAACATCCTGAAAATAGGGCTTTTTGCGTATAGCGTTTACCTTAACGGTTTTTTTAAGATCGCGTTTTATCTCGCCCTCTATCCACTCCACGCAACGGTGCAGGATAAGGCATTTTGAGCATTCCCCTCTGAAAATAACGGTGAGAATGCCGTTTTCATATGAGACAAATTCTATCCAGCCGCCGTCACCCTGAAGCTTGGGCTGAAGCACCTGTGAAACATATTTTTCCATATATAACCCTCACTTGTTTACGGTATCGTCGATTATCTTTTTAATGGCGGCAAGGCGGGTGTGAGCGTTTTCTCTGCTCTTATCCCTGATGCTGTAATATACCTTGATTTTAGGCTCCGTGCCGCTTGGTCTTACGGCTATCCACGAACCGTCGCCCCATATGAATTTAAGCACGTTTTCCTTCGGCATATCGCCTATTCCCGTTGAGTAATCGATAACCTTTTCAATGCCGTCAAAAATATCTCTTCCCCGCTCTCTGAACACGGTCATAAGAGAATTTATTTTTTCGGCTCCGTCTTTGCCTTTCAAAATGAAATAATCAAGATTATCAAGATAATAGCCGTATTCCGCGTAAATATCGTTTAGCCCGTCGATAAGCGTTTTTCCGTGATTTTTATACCACGCCGCCATCTGGCAAATAAGCATGGACGAAACTACCGCGTCCTTATCCCTCGCGTGTGTTCCCACAAGATAGCCGTATGATTCCTCATAACCGATAACAAATTCCTGCTTGCCGCTGTCCTCATACTTATTTATCTTATCGCCTATGTATTTAAAGCCCGTCAGAGTTTCCTCGATAATAAGCCCGCGTCTTCTCGCGATATCCGCGCCTAATTCGGAGGTGACGATGGTTTTTACGAGTGTGGAACGCTCATTCAGCTTATCTTTTTTCATATCGAGCACGAATTTAACAAGAAGCGCTCCCGTCTGATTACCCGTGAACAGCACATATTCGCCGTTTTTATCCTTAACGGCTATCCCCACTCTGTCGCAGTCGGGATCGGTGCCTAAAACAAGATCGGCTCCTATTTCCTTTGCTCTTTCTATCGCGAGGTTAAGCGCGTCCTTTTCCTCGGGATTGGGGCTTCTTACGGTTGAAAAATTGCCGTCCGGAAGCTCCTGCTCCTTGACTACCGTTACGTCCATACCCTCAAGAACGGTTCTTACGGGGATATTTCCCGTTCCGTGCAAAGGCGTGTAAACTATTTTGAGATCGCTCTTTTCTTCGTATAGGCTCTGCTTTTTTACCTGATTTATAAATTCCGCGAGAACCTCTTTGCCTATCATCGTTATATTTTCGGTATTCTCCCCGCCGAATGGAATTGAGGTAAAATCCTCGATTTTATTTATAAATCCGATAGCGTTTTTCGCATCCTGCGTGCAGAATTGGCAACCGCGCTCATCGTAGACCTTATAGCCGTTATATTCCTTTGGATTATGCGACGCGGTTATCATAACTCCGGCGTTGCATTTAAGATAAGCCGTTGTAAATGAAAGCACGGGAACGGGAACAAGCGTGTCAAAAAGAAAGACCTTTATTCCGCAATTCGCGAATATGTGAGACGCCGTTTCGGCGAAAAAGGGGGAATTGTTTCTGCTGTCGTAAGCGACGGCGACTTTTATCTCACCGCCGAACTTTGATTTCAAATAATTCGCAAGCCCGTATGTGGCTTTGCCGACGGTGTATTTATTCATTCGGTTTGAGCCCGCGCCCATAATGCCTCGCAAACCGCCCGTGCCGAAAGCGAGATCCTTATAAAATCTGTCCTCAATTTCCTTTTCATCGTTTTTGATTGAAAGAAGCTCTTTTTTTGTGCTTTCGTCCGCAAATGAAAGCCATTTTTCGTACTTTTCTCTGTAACCCACTTTAGCACGCCTCCGAAATTTTTAAGTAATTATACTACCAAAAAATAAATAATTCAATAATTCAAAATAATATTTAATATAAAAATTGTGAGAGCAAAGGCCCTCACAATCTTATTTTTTAATCAAATCTTTGGTCGCTGTCAACTTCCTCGAAATCGACCTCCTGCGCGGTTTCAGCTTCTCTTTCCTCGTCGATGCGTCTGTCGGCCTCCTTAAACGCCTGCTTTAGCTGGATATACGATATGGTATCAAGCACGGCGAAAGCGATAAGACTTATTCCGACAAAGCGAATTATTTTAGTCTGCGCGCCGAAAGGATTTGTAAGGCTTACTATTCCGAGCACAATCGAGGCTATGGACAAAATCACCGTCAAAAGCCACGATCTGTTGCGGCTGAACGCGATATACGCCGAATTGACAAGATTTACTATGCCTCCGACGAGCAAAAACGCGCCGAGCAGGAAAATTATTATCGATATTATCTGCCTGTAAGCGACGCATACTATCACACCCGCGGCAACGGATATTATGCCGAGCGCCAAAGTGAATTTTGACGAGCCGCCTGTAAAATAATTGATAATGCCGACTATTCCGCATATAATGAGCGCGCCGCCGATGAAAAACGCGGCATAGGCAAGCATAACGTCAGGGTACACCGCGAGGAGCACGCCCAAAACAGCCGTTGCGCAAATTATGATAAGCGAATATTTAGTTAAATAAGAAAGAAATCTTTTCAAAGCAAACGCCTTTCGTTATAAACGCCGATTTTGTGAAAAAGGCGGAGGTATTATTCCGCCTTACTGTCGGCAATGATTTTTTGAGCAATATTATCGGGGCAGCGCTCATAGCGGGCAAACTCGGTTTCAAACGAGCCCCTGCCCTGCGTTATTTGGCGGATTGCCGTGGAGAACGTGGCAAGCTCCGCCTCGGGAACCTCGGCAAGAATCTCCTGCATACCCGAACCCATCGGAGTCATACCGAGAACTCTGCCGCGGCGCTTATTTATATCGCCGATAACATCGCCCATAACGTCGTCGTTGCAAAGCGCCTTAACGGTCATAACGGGCTCAAGGATTATCGGCATAGCCTTTGAAATGCCTTCCTTATACGCTATGGAAGCGGCCATTTTAAAGCTCATTTCGCTTGAGTCAACGGGGTGATACGAACCGTCAAAAAGCGTGGCCTTAACGCCTACCATAGGATAGCCCGCAAGCACGCCTCTCTCCATACACTCATTGAGGCCTTTTTCAACAGCGGGGAAGAAGTTTTTCGGAACGGAGCCGCCGACGATTCTTTCGGCGAACTCAAGCCTTTCGCAGTCCCACGGCTCAAATTCAATGAAAACGTCGCCAAACTGGCCGTGGCCGCCGCTCTGTTTCTTGTGCCTGCCCTGCGCGCTGACCTTGGAGGTTATAGTCTCACGGTAGGCAACCTTGGGAACGGAAAGTATAACGTCCGTTGCGAATTTTGATTTAAGCCTTGAAACGCATACGTCAAGCTGCTGCTCGCCGAGACCCTTAATAATCTGCTGGTGAGTTTCGTTGTTAACATAGAATTTTATACTCGGATCCTCTTCGGAAAGCCTTGAAAATCCGTTCGCGATTTTTTCCTCGTCGCCCTTCTTAACGGCGCTTACGGCCATAGCGTAAGTGGGATTGGGAGTAGCCACGCCGTCCAGCTTAACTACCTTGCTTGAAGCGCAAAGCGTGTCGCCCGTATTGAAGCCCGAAAGCTTGACTATCGCACCTATATCGCCGGCGGGAATCTCGGAGCAATCAAGCTGTTTTGCGCCGAACATTGTGACGAGCTTGCCCATTTTTTCCTCTTTACCGGTGCTTGCATTATACGGCACGGTGCCCGGAGTGAGCTTTCCGCTCACAACCTTGAAGAAAGACAGCTTGCCTATAAACGGATCGGCAACGGTCTTGAAGCAGACGGCCGCGAGCGGGCCGTTCGGATCGGCCGTAAGTTCAAGCGGCTCGTCGTTGCATATAGCGTATTCCGACTTGGGAGCGGGGCAAACGTCGGCTATAAAATCAGCCAAAAGATCGCAAGCCTCGCCCGTAATTCCGCTGAGCGCGAAAACGGGAATGATAGAGCCGTCGGCAACGCCCTCTTTAAGACCCTTGATTTTATCCTCTTTCGTCAATTCCTCACCGGAAAAATATTTTTCCATCAGTTCCTCGTCCGCCCCTGCGACAGCCTCATTGAAAACCTCTTGGATAGCCTCAAATCGGTTACTGTCGTCGTGAACGTCGGAACAGGGGGAAGCCTTTGTTCCGTTGTACGAAAAAGCCTTGCCCTCAACCATATTGTAATAGCCCTTGAGGTGGCCGCCCGAAATTATGGGAACAACTATCGGGCATACGATGGAGCCGAATTTAGCAACAAGCTCGTTGAACACCTTATAAAAATCGGCTCTCTCATCGTCCATCTTCGTTGTAACGAAAATTCGCGCCATTCTTCTTGAGCCCGCGTTT
The DNA here is from genome assembly GCA_947623505.1 of uncultured Clostridia bacterium. Classification (GTDB taxonomy): domain Bacteria; phylum Bacillota; class Clostridia; order Oscillospirales; family Acutalibacteraceae; genus Eubacterium_R. The sequence goes on from CANQGT010000013.1 coordinate 28,072, forward strand.
TTAAAGGCTTTTTCATCGCCTACGGCGACTCCCGAACGCGCGGAAACAACTATAACCGCCGTTTCTGCCGCCCTTATGCCTTCTGCCATACCCTCGGCAAAATCGAAAAGGCCGGGGGTATCAATATAATTGATTTTCTTTCCCTTATATTCAACGGGGGCAACGGCGCTTGAGGTTGAAAGACTGCGCTTTTTTTCCTCCGCGTCATAATCCGTTACCGTATTTCCCTCGGAAACCTTGCCGAATCTTTCGGTGGCGCCGGAAATATAAAGCAGAGCCTCGGTAAGCGTTGTTTTGCCCTTTGAGGCGTGACCCGCTATTACTACGTTTCTTATATCTTTCGGTTCATGGTTTTTCATAATAAAGCATCCTCTACTAAAAAATATCATTATTGTAAACATTGTATAATACTTTCAATCTTTTGTCAATTTTTATGTTAATTTTAAACAATTAGTTTAAAGATTTCTCACTATTTCATAAAAAACAAAAAATTATTTGGTAGTTTTTCACATAAAATAACGTCGCATTTTGCGTATCAAAAGCAGAACGCGACGCGATTTTGAAAAAGCAAGGGCTTTCACAGTTCAAAAAATGATAAAAAAGCGGCTCTTGATTTCTCAAAAGCCGTAAGATAATTATTTTAACAAATTCAGTCATAATAAAAGTTGCCTGTCCATTTGCCACAATATGAGCAAGACCAACTTTCATAACCATATGGACGTTTTTTAGCCCATTCGTCAGATGTTAGTAATCCGCTGTCGAACTTTTTGCCCACTTCTTCACAAACAGATTCCCAATATACATCAATATCATCTCTACTGTTAAACCATCTACCCATATTTCCGCAAGCCATACTGTGATTATTGTTATTAGTACAATGTTTAACAGCAGTAGTATTATTGGAAGTATTGTTATTATTGGTTGTCGACTTTTTGGTAGTTGTCGGTTTCTTAGTGGTAGTTACCGCTTTTTTGGTGGTAGTCGGTTTCTTGGTGGTAGTAACCGATTTTTTGGTGGTGGTAACCGTTTTCTTTGTAGTCGTTTCTTTCTTTGTGGTCGTTTCTTTCTTCGTTTCGGCTTCGGTCTTCTTCGTCGTTTCCTCGTCTTTATTTTCAGTGCTCTGAACGGCGGCTGTGCCGCTTTGCGTAATGTCTTTCGCGACCTCGGTTTCGTTTTGTGTCGCTGTCAAGTCGGCGGGCGCGCTGGCGGCACAAGCCGTCAGCAGGCAGACCGCAAGGACTGCGAGCAGGACACTGATGAGTGTTTTCTTCATAGTAGTGTACTCTCCTTATCACCCTTTAAAAACGCCCGAAGCGTTTGGGCATCGAGCGTTTTAATATCAGAAGTTTATCAGGCCGTTTCCGCCGTTTATCATCATAAACGCCGATGCGAAAACAAGAGAAACGATAGTCATAAGCTTAATAAGAATATTTATTGACGGGCCGGAGGTATCCTTGAACGGATCGCCTACCGTATCGCCGACTACCGCGGCCTTATGTGCATCCGAACCCTTGCCGCCGTCCGCAAGACCCTCTATATACTTCTTGGCGTTATCCCACGCGCCGCCACTGTTTGCCATAAATACAGCCATCATAACGCCGCTTACAAGCGAACCCGCAAGCAGACCGCCGAGTGCCTCAACGCCGAGCAGTATTCCCACGGCAAGCGGGGAAATTACAGCCATAACACCGGGAAGTATCATTTCGTTAAGAGCCGCGTTCGTTGAAATGGAAACGCACTTTTTGTAATCGGGCTTTTCCGTTCCCTGAAGTATGCCGGGCTTTTCCTTGAACTGCCGCCTTACTTCCTCTATCATTTTGTTCGCCGCCTTGCCGACGCTGCTCATAGTAAAAGCGGAGAATAAAAACGGAAGCATACCGCCTATAAACAGACCGACTACAACTTTAGCGTCAAGTATGCTCATACCGCCGACGCTTATTCCGGTGACTTCGGCGAAAGAAGCGAACAGCGCAAGCGCGGTAAGCGCCGCGGAACCTATGGCGAAGCCCTTGCCGATAGCGGCGGTTGTGTTGCCCACGGCGTCGAGCTTATCGGTAATTTCCCTTACTTCGGGTGCAAGCTCGCCCATTTCGGCGATGCCTCCGGCATTGTCGGCTATCGGGCCGTAAGCGTCAACGGCAATAGTCATACCCGTTGTTGAAAGCATACCTACGGCGGCAAGCGCGATTCCGTAAAGTCCATAGAAATTATAAGCCACAAGAATGCCGACGGCAATAAACAGAATCGGAAACGCCGTTGATTTCATACCTACGCTGAGGCCGCTGATTATATTTGTGGCGCTGCCCGTTTTTGAGGATTCAGCTATATTTTTAACCGATTTGTATTTTTCGGAAGTGTAAACCTCGGTGATCTTTCCTATCGCCGTGCCAACGGCAAGTCCGGCGAGCACGCACCATAGGCCGTTGAAATTGCCGAGCATAAAATAGCTTAAAGCGGCGGCCGAAGCAAGAACGATGAGCGTTGTTGCGTATTCGCCTATATTGAGCGCCTTTTGAGGATCGTTTCCCTTTGAAAGCGTTACGAAAAATGTTGAAATAATCGCCGCGATAATGCCGACCGCGCAAAGAACAAGCGGAAATACGGCGGCATTCAGATTATCGCCTTTGAAAGAAGCGGCAAAAGCAAGAGTGATTGCCGAAATAATGGAGCCGACGTAACTTTCAAAAAGATCGGCGCCCATACCGGCCACGTCTCCCACGTTATCGCCGACATTATCGGCTATCGTCGCGGGATTGCGCGGATCGTCTTCGGGAATCCCGGCCTCAACCTTGCCGACGAGATCGGCTCCCACGTCCGCGGCTTTGGTGTATATACCGCCGCCCACACGCGCAAATAGCGCAATAGACGAAGCGCCGAGGCTGAAGCCCGTGAGCACGTTGAGTATTTCCGTATCGGAAGCTAAATCGGAAGTTTTGGTTATAACAAGGAAAATAACGCCTATGCCAACAACCCCGAGACCTACGACCGACATACCCATTACCGCGCCGCCGCTGAAAGCCACGTTCAGAGCCTTATTGAGCCCTCTTTCCTTCGCGGCCTGAGCGGTGCGGACGTTCGCCTTAGTGGCAACGGTCATACCGAAATAACCCGCAAGCGTTGAGAACACGGCGCCGACAAGAAAGCACACGGCCGTCATAACGTTTATCAAAACGAAAATAAGTATAAACAAAACAACGGCGAAAATAACAAGTATTTTATACTCGGAAAACAAAAACGCCCTTGCACCCGACGCTATGGCGGAGGAAATTTCCCTCATTTTTTCATTTCCCGCGTCTTTTTTCGCAATGTGCAAAGCCATATAGACCGCAAAGCAAAGCGCAAGCAGTCCGGCGGCGCAGGATAAAATAATATAAAAATCCACAATAGCAACTCCTTGCCTAAGTTTAGATGTATTATACTACAATTTGTTTAAAAAGAAAAGCCATTTTTACCATTTTTTAACTAAAAACGCTTTCAAGACGAAAAACACGGTGATTTTTGGCGATAAGCACAATGAAAAGTCAAAAAAGCGGGCGGCTAAACCGCCCGCAAATTTATTTGCCTATTTGCCCATTTTAGCCACAAGCGCGTCCGTATCCTCAAGCCTTATCCGCTTAGAGCAAATGTATGTTCTCAAATCGGTGCCGAGGCGGATTTTTTCCTTAGGGCTGAAATGGCCGTAATTCGTTGTGACTATTGTGCCGTCCTCAAGCACTACGTTCCCGCAGTAGCCCGTATCGGCATATGCGTGGTATTCCGGCTGCTTCTGCCCTTTTTCGTAGATATGGGCAAGCTTTATTCTGTACTGCCCTTCCCTGCCGTTTTTAAGGTCGTCAAAGGTTCCGACCCACGCTATCCAGCCTTCGCTGTCCCATCCGCCGGTGATTTTGTCGGAGGCGTTTTCCTCAGCCTTCTTTCCTCTCTCAATCGAGCGGAAAGTTATAAACAGTCTGCCGTCCGGAGTGTAATCCGCTTTATGGCGTTCGCCGTTTAAAGCCGCCGGAGCCTCCACGGGCGCGCTCCACGTTTTGCCCTCGTCAAACGAAAGCGAAATAAGCGAATTCATAGTCTTTGTGTTGCTTCTGCTTATAAGGCACAGCTCGTTGCCCTCGCCCTGCTCTGAGCGTATGACTTCTACCTCGCACATACCCGATTTCTTTTCGATATCCCTGTAAGCGGAAAAATATTTTTCAGGCTCGCTCCACTGCATTTTTCCGTTTTCGTCAAACGTTAGGATCGTTTTGTAATTGTAAAAATCGGCGTCGTGGAAAAATCCCATCCACTTATCGACGAATTTGCCGTTTTCCTTTAGCTGGGTAAGGCTTGCCATGGCAACTATCGGAATTACCGGGCAGGAGCTGTCTTTATCATAGAAAGTTTCAAATTCAGTCCATGTCTGCCCCTCGTCCTCAGAGATCGAGCAGTTAAAACCGCCGTCAGTAGGCTCGTTGCCCCACTTGGGATTAGCGGAAATAAGTATCAGCTTATCGGGCGTTTTGCCGTCCGTGAATTTGAGTCTGTAAACAGTCGGCGTTTCACGCGAATCCTTCCAGCTTTCGGGCGTGTTTTCAACGGTTTCGCTCCACGAAACACCGCCGTCGGTGCTTATTTTATTCAGTACCGCGCCCTTGCCGTGGCCGGCGGGATATACAGTCAGTATATTTCCGTTTTTCAAAAGCACCGAATCGGGATGCGCCATATAATCAAGCGAATCGTCAACAACCGAAAGCTGATAGAGATATTCGTATTTCTTATCAGTTCCCTCAGGCATAGTGCTCAAATCAAGTTCGGGTATCGAATAATCCCCGCCGGTAAACGGCAGCGGATCGCTCTTCGCGGCCTTTGCGCACGCGCCGAGAGCCGCGCCGAGCAGCCCTATAATAATCAGCGCCAAAATCGTTTTTTTCATAAATTTAACCCCTTTATTTTAAATTTAATTGCGGACAATTAAAATCCTGCCTTTGATATTCTGCGTGAATCCATAAGCTTAATACAGCCGTCCGCATCGGTCTCTTCTCTGAGCATAGTAACAAAAGCGTTTGCAACGTCATCGGCGCTGTAACCGATTATCCTTGTTGAAGCGGTGGAAACACGCTCGTTTTCGGAAATTGATTCGGCCGCGTCCGTAACCATTTTTGACTGTATATTCGAGGTCTGATTTTTAAAACAGCTTACCGTGGATATACCCTCAAACGCCGCGTTGTAATTATCGGGCTGAGCGCAAAAAGCGAGGAAATCAAGCGCCGTTTCTCTGTTTTCGGCATTTTTGTTTACGAGCATCATATTGAGATTTCCGCCTTCGTAAGTGCCCGATTTAACGGTATTCATAAAAACGGGCATCAACGCGAAATCATCGGCGGAATACTTTCCGGCAACAAAATCGGTATCAAACCAAGTGTCCCATATAAAAGTCATAACGGCGCTGCCGGAGCTTATCGCGGGGCTGATTTCGTTCCAGCCGGTTTCAAGATAGTTAGAGCCGAACCAGCCTTTATCGGCGGCGGATTTTATCCAGTTGACCATATCTTTAATTTCGGGAATATCCGCGTATGTAATCTCATTAGTGTTGAGCTTTTCAAGCCTTTCGGGGTAGCCGTCAAACAGCGGATCGAGCGCGAACTGAAACATCCACGAGCAACCGTTAGCGGGCCAGCATATCGGAGTATATCCCGTATCCGCCAGCACTTGGCACAATACGTTAAATTCATCCTGAGTGGCGGCGGGTTTGAGCCCGAGACTGTCGAGCAATGTTTTGTTGTAATAGCAGCCGGAAACGGAACTTTCCCAAAACGGAAGACCTAAAAGATTTCCGTCGTCGTCCTCGCAATAAGCCCGAGACGAATCCGTGAGCTCTCCCACCCATTCCTCATCATTGAGGCGGCAGAAATTTTCGGAAACGTTAAACATATTCAAATCGGCATTATTAAAATGCAGAATAACATCGGGACCTTTTCCCTCTTTAAAAGAGTTCAACGCTTGTGTTTCAAATTCAGAATCCTCAAAAGAAATCAATTTAATTTTTTTACCGGTGGCTTTTTCATACCTTTCAAAGATCCTTGTCATATATGTTTTATTAAGGTCGCTCTCTTTGCCCATTATAGTCAAATCATTTCGGCCGGCGGACAAAAAACCGCAGCCGGAAAGCAACAAAGCCAACGCAACAAGCAGAATAAACGGTTTGAACTTTTTCAAGACGTTACTTCACCTCCGATTAGAAATTATTTGCCGAGCAGTTTCGCGACGGTCTCACGAACCGCGTCCATATCAATCGGTTTACCGAGATGGCCGTTCATTCCCGCGTCAAAAGCGTCGCGAACGTCTTCCGAGAACGTGTTCGCGGTCATCGCGACTATCGGCACTGTTTTCGCGTTAGGATGATTGCCGGAGCGTATGCGGCGGGTGGCGTCGTATCCGTTGAGCACCGGCATCTGCACATCCATAAATATCATATCGTAATAATCGGGCTGAGATTTTTCAAACATTTCAACCGCTTTCAGTCCGTTGACGGCCAAATCGCATTCGGCGCCCTCAAGCCCGAGCATTTCGGTAAGTATTTCGGCATTCAGCTCGTTATCCTCAACAATAAGAAAACGCTTACCGTCCAAAACAGAGGATACTTTCGGAACGGAATTATTTCTTTCCGATTCGGAATTTACAAAGAAAGGCTTTATCGTCTGCCAGAATGTTGACGCGAAAAACGGCTTTGCCATAAACGCGTGAATGCCGGCCTGACGCGCCTCCATTTCTATATCCTCCCAGTCAAACGAAGTGAGCACAAGTATCGGCACCTTTGTTCCGATTTCATATCTTATACGGCGCGCGGTCTCCACCCCGTCAATTTCAGACATCTTCCAGTCGAGCAAAATAACGTCAAACGGGTTCCCCGCGTTATTCGCTTCGCAGGACGCTCTTACGGCGTCGTACCCGTTTGTTACGCAGCACACCTCAACGCCCGAATCCTTCATCATTTCGCGAATTGTAAAGCAAACGTCCTCCTCGTCGTCGGCAACAAGAATGCGCTTTACATACTGAAGATACCACTTATCCGCGGAATCCTCCTCGGGAAGAGTGAACGAAAGTTCAACGGTAAACGCGCTGCCTTTGCCGGGTTCGCTTTCAACGTTTATTACGCCGCCCATTAAATCTATAAGATTTTTGGTTATTGCCATTCCGAGGCCGGTTCCCTGCACCTTATTTGTAACGGAATTTATCTCTCTGCTGAACGGATTGAAAATGCGGCTCTGAAATTCGCGGCTCATTCCTATTCCGTTATCCTTAACAAAGAACTCAAGCTTTGCTATCTGCGCCGTGGATTCGGGAAGAGCGCGCACGCTGAAATCAATTTTGCCTCCCTCAGGAGTATATTTTACGGCATTTGAAAGCAAATTGATAAGTATCTGATTAAGGCGCAATTTATCGCCGATAAGATGCTCGGGAGCGGAGCCCGAAACGTGTATCGCGAAATCCTGATTTTTGGCTTTTGCCTGAGGAATCATAATTATGCTGAGCTCTTCAAGCAGTTCCGGAAGGCTGAACAAATCCGCGTTCAGCGAAGTTTTGCCGCTTTCGATTTTGCTCATATCGAGGACTTCGTTTATAAGGCTGAGCAAATGATGGCTCGAAGCCATAATCTTATGAGTGTATTCTCTCACCTTATCGGGGTTTACATAATCCTTTTCAAGCAACGTTGAAAAACCGACGATTGCATTCATCGGGGTGCGTATATCGTGAGAAACGTTTGAAAGGAAATTGCTTTTAGCCTCATTCGCGCTTTTAGCGGCCAGCAGCGCGTCCTGAAGCGTTTCCGTCATCTTCTTTTCCTGAGTGCGGTCGGAAAGAATGTTTATGTATTTTTCGGTTCCGCTTATGTCCATTCGGTAAACCGTCATTCTGTACCAGCGGCGCTCCCCTGTTGTTTGGTGCAGAAATTCGCATTCCTGAAAGATGCAACCGTTAAGCGGTATCTCGCGCATCTTCTCCTGCGGAATAACAACGTCGAAATCAACGGCGCAGCGTGTTATCGAACGTATATCGTTTTTAACTTCCTGATCGGAAATCCCGAGCAAACGGTTAACGTTCGGGCTTACATAGTTTACGTTATAAGTATCGGGATCTATCATCAGGAAAATATCGTCAACATTATTTGAAAGCACATCGAACATTCTGTCCCTGTACGCAAGCTCTGTTTCGCTTTTTTTCCTTTGCTCGCGGCTGCGCATTACAAAAAGTATAATTCCGACCGCGCTTACGGCAAGAAAGATTATTATAAGAGCCGTCATCGTGGCTCTTTGAGCCTGCATAAAGCTGGCGCTTACCGTGCTTTGAGGAACGGAGCTTACAAGTATGTAGTTAGAATAAGTGAGCGGCTGATAGAGTATGCAGTATTCCTCGCCGTTTATGGTGCAGCGCGCAAGACCCTCGTTGCCGCTGTTCCAATCGTTCTTTATTCTTGAGATCTCGCTCGCGTCCATATCGCTCGCGTTCTGAATATAAGTGAGATAATTGGCGAAAACGCTGCCGCCCGCCTGCGTTGAAATAAGCACCCTGCCGTTGCGGCGGATAACAAAGCATTTGGCATTTCCGGAAAAAGCGTCAACATTCAAAGTGGAGGTTATACTGTCGTTTGTGTAGCTTACCGCGAGAGCGTTATAGGAAAATCCGTCAAAAACACCGCCCGATGTAGGAATCGCGAAAACGGTGACCTCTCCGTTTTTGGAAGAATCAAGCCCCGCCATTATCGGCTCACGGCGCTTCATAAGTATATCCCAGTCATCGCCGAGATTGATCGTATCCTCGGTGCCGTCTATTTCTCTGTAGGTTTTATTTTCGGAAAGAAAATAAAAGCCCGTAATACTCCAGCGTTCTTTTTCTTTTTTTATAAGCTCTTTGATTTCACCGTTTGAATTGTCGGTTTTGGAAATCGTTTCATTCCAGCTTTCAAGAAGCCCCCAGTTGCGCTGAGTAAACATACTGAAAGAGTGATTGACCTGCCCGTATATTTCACGCAAATGGCCGATACTGTCATTATTTATACGGTCGGATATATATCCGAGATAAAGATATCCGATTAACATAACGGCAACGCAGGATATTACTATAAGACCTAAAGGCATTATCGTTTTGAGTTTCTTATTCAAGCTCACACCTCCTTACGGCGAAAAGTGCCGCAAGGACAGCCCCTTATTCCAAGGAGTTGCCCTCAAGATATTTTATCATTACCTGAATCAAATTGTCTATATTTATAGGCTTCGGCACATGGTCGTTCATACCGCTTTCAAACGCCTGCCTGCGGTCCTCGTCAAAAGCGTTTGCCGTCATAGCGATTATAGGGATATTCGCCTTTTCGGGATCGTCGAGCGCTCTTATCGCGCGCGCGGCGGCATAGCCGTCCATAACGGGCATCTGAACGTCCATCAAAACAAGATCGTAGCGGTTCGGTTCGGCGTCTTTTATCATATCAACGGCGATTCGCCCGTTTACGGCGGTTTCTATCGCAAAACCGTTTTCTTCCAAAAGCTCCTGCGCAATCTCCCTGTTCAGCTCATTGTCCTCAACAAGCAAAAGGCGCGCGCCCTTTAAATGATCTATCGGATTTGATTTTACCTGAGCAGTTTCCGGCGCGCCCGTTTTACCGAGCACCGATATAAGAGTATCTCTCAGTTCGGAAAGGAAAATCGGTTTATTGCAAAAAGCGGTTACGCCGGCCTTTAGCGCCTCTTCCTCAAACGCGGTCCAATCATACGCTGTCAGTATAATTATCGGCACGCGTTCGCCGACAATTTTTCTTATTTGCCTGACTACCTCAAGGCCGCTTAAATCGGGAAGCGCCCAGTCGATTATATAGGTGAAAAATTCATCGCCCATCTCAACCGCCTGCTTCGCTCGGAGAACGGCCTCCTTGCCGTGCATACTCCATTCGGCGCGCATACCGATTTGCGTAAGCATTTTTGTAACGCTGTCGCAAGTCGTGAAGTTATCGTCAACAACAAGACCTCTAACGCCCGAAAGCTCCTGAATATGAGACACCTTTTTGTCGTTGTTTTGCAGGCGGAAATTGAACGTAATTATAAATTCGGTGCCTTTTCCCTGCTCCGTTTCAACTGCAATGGTGCCGCCCATCGTGTCTATAATATTTTTCGTTATCGCCATTCCGAGACCCGTGCCCTGAATACCGCTTACGGTAGAGGTGCGTTCGCGCTCAAAAGGCTCGAATATCCGTTTTACAAATTCGGCGTCCATACCTATACCGGTATCTTTTACCCGTATCTCGTACTCGCCGTAGCCGCTCGGAGCGCCGGGCTTCTGGCGGATAACAAGCGAAACCGAGCCTCCCGCGGGCGTGAATTTGATGGCGTTTGAAAGAAGATTAAGCAACACCTGATTTACGTGGAGCTTATCGCAGTAAATATCCTCGTCAACAACATCCATTGTGTCCATAAAGAAATTTAACTGCTTTGCCTGCATCTGCGTTTGAATAATGTTGCGCATATCCTTGAAAATATCCGAGATTGAGCAAGGCTTTTCCTCTATATTGAGCTTGCCCGATTCAATCCTGCTCATATCAAGAATATCGTTTATAAGGCTTAAAAGATGATTGCTTGAGGAAAGGATTTTCGCAAGATATTCCTGAACCCTCGCCTTATTGTCTATATTTGTTTCGGCAAGAGTGGTAAAGCCGATTATCGCGTTCATCGGAGTGCGTATATCGTGCGACATATTTGAAAGGAAAGTGGATTTTGCCTTTTCGGCGGCCTCCGCCTTTTTCAGTTTTTCCTCCAAAACGGCGCGCTCAACAACGTCTTTGAGATTCCGCTTATAGCTTATATAGATAAACAGATAATACATCACGAGCGCTAAGAGCATTATCGAGCCCGTTATAAAGCATATATTTCTGACAGCGTAAACGCTTGAAAACGCTTCTTTTTCGGGAACCGAAACGGCTATTACCTATTCGTTTATTCCTGCGGGAGCGTAATACATATACTCCCAGTCCTCGGTATTGTCTAATCTGAAAATTATATAATTGCTGTTCAGTGAAACTATATCCTTCAAGAAGGAAAACCAGTCCTGCCCGTCTTTCGTTTCCCTTTGATTATCGGAAAAATCTTTTATATTGCCAAGATTTTTATGAAAAGTGTCAAGAATAAAATCGCCTGTTTTTGAATCAATAATATAAACGTTTGCAGAGGAATTGTAAATATTATCGATATTGAGGGAATCGGCGAGAGAGTCAAGATAAGTTACGCCGAAAAGAATCGCGGCAGGCTTGCCGTCCTGAATTATCGGCACATAATGCCTTAAAACCTGATTTCCCGTCGGAGTAATAATACGGTCGGAAATATGCTCGCCGAGAGAGGACTCGGTCTTAAAATCAAGAACGCTGCTGTCGGAAAGATCGGCCGTTTTTCCGTCAGGCATAAGGATTTTATTGTTGGAAAGCAGAACCCGAACCTGCATCGTTTCAAGAAGAGGAGCCACCTCGCGCATTACGGAGAGAGTGGATTCCACGCTGAAATTATCGGCGGATGAAATAATATCCGCCGTTGAGTTCAGAATACGGCTGTCTCTTTCAAGCTTTGATTTAACCTCTTCGATTACGGTATTTACGCCTTCCTCCATACGGCCCCTTGAGCGGTCGCGCAAGGCTGAGCTTGAAATCAAAAACATAGACAAAAACGAGGCGACAACAACAAGAGTCATTATAAGCGTTGCCGCCACAGTTCCGCCACGAAATACTTTTTTCTTCATCTGAAATCACCTTTAAAATTACGCGGCTTTATGCCTGAACGACCTCTTTATAATCACGGATAGCCGAAACGGTGCGCTCATAATCTTCTTTCACTTTCGCGAAAAGAGCTCCGTTTTCCATCTCCACTTTTCTGAGAACCTCGGTAAGGGCGCTGTCGGACTCGGCAAGAGCCGTGAAGCTGAGGTTTTGGCACATTCCCTTTATCGTGTGAGCGGCGCGGAAAGCTTCGCTTACATCGCCGCTTTCAACGGAACGGCAGAGCAAATCGAAATTGCCGTCATCAAGAAATTTTATTATAAATTTCTGAATAAGCCTTTCGCTGCGCAGTCTGCTGAAAACGTCTTCGTAATCGCCGCCCAATCGGGCATAACATTCCTGTAAAGTCATAAAAAATCACCTAATCCAAATAAATATTATTACCTTTCGCCTGTGGAGTGGAGCTTATAATCGTGATAAAAGCTGTATCTTCCCCTGCCCATTCTTTTGGAAATATAAAGCGCCTGATCGGCTGAGTTAGCCAGCTTATCGTAGGACATACCTTCCTCGCAGGTAAGCGCTATACCCATTGAAATCGAAACGTTATAATGCTCGCATTTTCCGCAGATGGCCGTGCAGATAGCTCCGCATACCGGCGGCGGCATGAGTCTTCATTGTCGCAAATTCCTCGTCGATTAATCGGCCGGGCAATTAAATCGGTGGCTCCCAAATCATAGGCTCTTTCAACCTTGGAAGAGCCGTTTTCGGTTTCAAGTATTTCGTAATCGCCCGGCATATCAGCAAGAATGGAGCGATTCATTTCGGAATCGTCAACAATAAGAATTTTTTCACTGTCCAAAACCAAACACATCTACCTTCCGCATATAAGGCAGCGAGTTCTTTCGGTGAGAAAACCAAAAAAGCGAATCATCAACCCGCGAAAGCCGCAAATTTCCTTCATTCGTCATCAGTAAAGCGAGCCGATTATCCGCAAAACAGACAAAAAATAAATTCACTTATCTACAGGACATTCTATTCGGATTATCAAAAAAGTGTACTTTACTACCATATGCCCTATATGCTGACAAAAAGATTTTACCTTTGCAAGAAAGTATAAACTGCGGGTAACCCCTTAACTACTCTCTTTTTAAAAAAATTAAACGGCATCTAAATTAGCCACACTCGCCAACATGGCGACTAAAATAAATGCCGTGCCACAAAAATGAGGGCTTTGGATGAACCGAATTGCCGACCTTCTCTATCTTAGAAGAGGTATTATATATGTTTTTTCTTGCGTTTAAGGATATTTCGCTGTATAATATACATACTTTTTGTTTGCGCGGCTTTCGGTTTTCTTAGCGTTTGCCGCTGTAATTAAGGAGGAGCTGCTAAATGAAGAAAATACGCGTATTATGCTTTATGCTTGCGGCCGTTTTCGCGTTTTCTTCCGGTATTGCCGCATACGCGGCCGAAAAGGAGGAAAGCCCGGAGGTGCTTCGTGTTGGATTTTTTGCCTTTTCGGGTTATCATATAGTTGATGAGGACGGCCACAGAAGCGGATACGGCTATGAATTTCTTCAGCGTCTTGCTATCCACGGAGGCTGGTTTTACGAATATATCGGTTACGACGGTTCGTATGCCGAATCGCTTGATATGCTGCGAAACGGAGAAGTTGATATTGTTACATCCGTTTCAAAAACTCCCGAACGCGAAAAAGAATTTTTGTTTTCCGATCAGTCTATCGGCGTAAATTCAACAATATTTACCGTTAAATCCGGAAATCAGTCCATAACAGAGGGCGATTATTCCACATATGACGGTAAAAAAGTAGGTATGCTTGAGGGCAATTCCAAAAACGGAAATTTTGAGAAATTCGCGAAAGAGCACGGCTTTACATATACACCGGTTTATTTTAAAGAGCAGGATGAGCTTTCCAAGGCACTTCAGGAGAATAAGGTGGACGCGGCGGTAACCGGAAGCCTGCGCCTGTTGGAAAACGAATGGCTTTTGGAATCGTTTGACGCAAGCCCGTTTTATATATGCGTAAGAAAAGACAGGGCGGAGCTTATGGAGCGCATAAACGCCGCTATAAACGATATGGATCTTCACGATCCGAACTGGAGAGATTATCTGCACGAGGAATATTACGCGACCGACCGTGACGGTTCCGTAATTCTGAATTCGGGCGAACGCGCTTATATAGATGATCTGATTTCGTCCGGCGAGCCTCTGCGCTTGCTTATCAATCCCGAGAGAATACCTTATTGCTATTTTCGCGACGGGCAGGCAAAAGGAATACTTCCGTCTCTTTTTGACGCGCTTGCCAAACGCCTCGGTATTAAATATGAATATATTCCGGTTAAGGACAGAGAAGAATATTATTCCCTGTGCGCTTCGGGCGCCGCGGATATAGTGCTTGATTTTGCCGGAGATTATTATTTGGCGGAGGAAGAAGGCTATAAAATAACCGTTCCTTATTTTGACACGACTTTTGCGAGGCTTACGCTTGATGATTTTGACGGAGAAATCAAAAAGCTGGCCGTGCCGATGAAGGACGAAGCGCTTGACAGCCTTATAGCAAGCCGTTATTCGGATGATTCCCTTATCCGCTGCGCAACGACCGATGAATGTGTTGACGCGGTTTTGGAAGGTAAGGCGGACGCGGCTTTAATGTATTCTTACACCGCCGAGCAATATGTTCGCCAGGACGCTCGCAACAAGTTGGCCTCCGTTTCGTTCGGCAACACTTCTCTATCATACGCCGTCGGAAAAAATGTCAGCGGAGGGCGTTATCTTCTGTCAATTCTCGATAAGGGAGCGGACAGCTTTACGGATGCCGAGCTTGATGAGATTATGTCAAGGGAAATAGACGAGGGGCGTGAAAAAGGCATAAGTCTTGTTGCTTTTTTTTACAGCAATCCAATTTATTTGGCGCTCGCGGTTCTGTTTGTGTTGCTGCTTCTTTTCGCAATCGCTATGCTTGCCGTAAGGACGCGCAATCAGCGTTTGCTCAAGCAAAAAATCGCTTCGGCCACTCAGGAGCTTGAGCAAAAAGCGCAGGAACTTTCGCTCGCTCTTCAGGCCGCCGATTCCGCGAACAGAGCGAAAACAACGTTTTTAAACAATATGTCTCACGATATACGCACCCCGATGAACGCCATCATCGGCTATACGGCTCTTACGACCACTCATCTTGACAATAAAGAGCGCGCGCAGGATTATTTGGCGAAAATAGCGCAGGCTTCAAACCATCTGCTTTCGCTGATAAACGATGTTCTTGATATGAGCCGTATTGAATCGGGTAAGGTAACGATAAATGAACGCCCCGAAAACCTTGCGGATATTCTTCAGAGCCTGCGTAATATAATTCAGTCCGATATTCACGCCAAACGTTTGGAACTGTTTATAGATACGGTCGACGTTGTTGACGAGGAAATATACTGCGATAAGCTGAGGCTTAATCAGATTCTGCTCAATTTAACTTCAAACGCGATAAAATTTACGCCGTCGGGCGGTACGGTCGCTGTCCGCGTTACGCAAAAACCTTCTAAATCCAAGGGCAGAGGTCTGTTTGAATTTCGGGTAAGCGACAACGGAATAGGAATGAGCCCTGAATTTGCAAAAACGGTATTCGATCCGTTTACGCGCGAGCAGACCTCCACCGTCAGCGGCATACAGGGAACCGGTCTCGGAATGGCCATAACCAAAAACATTGTTGACATTATGGGTGGCACAATATCGGTTGAAAGCGAGCTCGGAAAAGGAACAACATTTACCGTTAATCTTGAGTTGCGTTTTTCCGCCGCTCATCAGGAAATGCACCCCATTGCGGAGTTAAGCGGCTTCAGAGGTCTTGTTGTTGACGACGATATGGTCTGCTGCCAAAGCGTTTCAAAAATGCTTCGTGAAATAGGTATGAGAGCCGAATGGGCGCTTTCCGGGCGCGAGGCAATCGCCAGAACAACAGAGGCGGTCGATCTTGCCGATCCGTTCGAGGTCTATATCGTCGATTGGTCTATGCCGGAGTTGAGCGGAATCGAAACCGTTCGGCAGATACGCAGAATCGTCGGAGACGATTCGCCTATAATACTTATGTCCGCATATGATTGGACGGACATAGAGCCGGAAGCCCGCAAAGCGGGAGTTACCGGATTTATCAGCAAACCGCTTTTTGCTTCCGATCTTCACCAAACATTGGAGCGCAGTCTCGGTCGGACGGATACCGATGATTCGGGCAAAGAAAATCCTATAAAACCTGATAAGAACTTTGCGGGTAAGCGTATTCTTCTTGCGGAGGACAATGAACTGAATCGTGAAATTGCCTCCGAGCTTCTTAAAGAGGCGGGGTTTGAGGTTGATACCGCTCAGAACGGCCAGGAATGTTTTGATATGGTGAGCGGCTCCGAGCCGGGATATTACAACCTTGTTTTGATGGATATTCAAATGCCGATAATGGACGGCTACTCCGCGACTCGCGCCATTCGCTCCTTAGGCAATCCGGATATTGCTTCGGTTCCGATAATCGCGATGACGGCAAACGCTTTTGATGAAGACAGGGAAAAGGCGCTTGAGGCCGGAATGAACGGGCATTTGGCAAAGCCCATCGATTTACCTAAAATGATTGAGCTTTTACGCGAAATTTTCGGCGAAGAGAAATAACTTTTCGCTTTCACCGAGTTACTTTTTGACAAATAAATCTATATTGCCGGACGTTAAAACAGCAGTTTTGGCGTTCGGCGCTTCAATATGAAAAATCAGCCGTTTTGCAAAAAAATTATTTTTTTTGCGATAAAAAGCATTTTATGTGCGTTAACTATATGAAAGGACAGAACTGTTATGATTAACTTGACGTCGGTTATCAATAACGGAATCAAAACGGAATACGGTGATCCCGACGAACTGCTCGAACGCGTTTCACGGGGAGATTCGGCCGCTTTTGAGGTGCTTTACAAATCGATGAAGGGCGCTGTTTACGGATATGCGCTTTCGATTCTTAAAAATACGCACGACGCGGAGGACGTGCTGCACGACTGTTTCGTGAACATTTACAAGGCCGCGCCCGCGTATCAAAGACGCGGAAAGGCGCGTTCGTGGATAATGTCCATCACCCATAATCTCTGCGTTCAGCGGATTCGGGAAAGAAGCAAAACTTCCGATTTGCCGCAGGAGGATTGGGAGCCTTATATTGAGGGGGCGCAGCAGCTTTCTTCGGAGGACAGGCTCACGCTTGAGCAATGTATGAAACTGCTTTCCGACGAAGAGCGCCAAATCGTAACGCTCCATGCCGTGGCGGGCTTTAAGCATCGCGAGATCGCCGAAATGCTCAATATGCCGCTGTCCACTGTTCTTTCAAAATACAACAGATCGTTAAAAAAATTAAGAGAAGCTGTTTAACGGAGGGAAAAACGATGACTAACAAGGAAATCGAAGCGAATATCAAACGCGCATTTGAAAATGCCGCGCCTGATTCTTTTGATTCCGTTATGGCGGATTGCAATGAACGAAACGGGGGTTTTGAAATTATGGAAGAAAACAAAAAGACAAGATTCAAATTCAGATACACCGGCCTTATAGCCGCCTGCGTCGCGGTGCTGATAGGCATATTCGGCTTCGGCTATTATTTTATGAATTACGCCGTGGATTCAACCGTATCTCTTGACGTTAATCCGAGCATTGAAATTAAGGTGAACCGAGGCGAAAAGGTTCTTGAAGTCACTCCGCTCAATGAGGACGGAAAGATAGTTTTGGGAGATATGGATTTAAAGGGAAGCAGTCTTGACGTGTCCGTAAACGCTCTTATCGGTTCAATGCTGCGCAACGGTTATCTCAGCGATATTTCAAATTCCGTTCTTGTAAGCGTGGACGGAAACGATCCCGAAAGAAGCGCGCAGATGCAAAAGCGCCTTTCGGAGGAAATATCCGCGCTTCTTCAGACGGATTCCTTCAGCGGAGCCGTGCTCAGCCAAACCATTCAGCAGGACGATAATGTAAAAAACCTTGCCGAGCAATACGGTATTTCCGAGGGAAAAGCGCAGCTTATTTCTCAAATAGCGGGCAAAAATCCGCGCTACACATTTGAGGAGCTTGTTCCTCTTTCGATAAATGAACTTAATCTTATAGCGAATCCGGGCGCTTCCGAACTTGCGGACGTTGAATCGGTAGGTTCCGCGAGCGACAAGGGATATATCGGCGAGGCGAAAGCCAAGTCAACCGCGTTAAAGCACGCCGGCGTTTCCGCGTCTGATATTTACGGATACGGATGCGAAATGGATTACGAAATGGGCAAAATGATTTACGAGATAGAATTTAAGCGCGCGGGTTATGAATACGGTTATGATATTGACGCGTTATCCGGCAAAATTTTAAGCAGCGAAAAGGAACGCGACGACGATTATATGCCTCCCGCCGGTAACACTTCGGGCGGTAATACGGGAAGCGGTAATTCAGGTAATTCCGGCAATTCCGGCAATTCTGGTAACTCCGGCACAACTGCAAATTCCGGCAATTCTGGTAATTCCGGCACAACCGCAAATTCCGGTAATTCCGGTGGTAATCTTATAGGCGTTTCCGCCGCGAAATCGGCCGCTTTCAAGCACGCGGGCGTTTCCTCATCAAAAGCCACTAAAGTAAAATGCAGCCTCGAATGGGAAAATGGCAAGCAGATTTACGAAGTGGAATTTGACAGCGCGGGATATGAATATAGCTACGATATAGACGCAGTAACAGGAAAGATAATTTCGCACGAAAAAGAGAGAGACGATGATTATCTGCCCGCCTCCGCAAAAACAACGACCGGTAAATCCGGCGGAAATAATTCGGGTAATTCCGGCAATTCAGGTACAACGGCAAATTCAGGCAACTCCGGCACAACCGCAAATTCGGGCAATACGGGCGGTAATCTTATAGGCGCTTCCGCCGCAAAATCGGCCGCTTTTAAGCACGCGGGTGTTTCATCATCAAAAGCCACAAAAGTAAAATGCAGCCTTGAATGGGAGCACGGCAGGCAGGTTTACGAAGTGGAATTTGACAGCGCGGGATATGAATACAGCTATGAAATAGACGCATCGACAGGAAAGGTCGTTTCGCACGAAAAAGAGAGAGACGACGATTATTTCAAATCCACCACGGCGGCTCCCGCCGCGCCGAGTAATTCCGGCGGCACAAAACTTGTAGGCGCGGACGCGGCAAAGGCAGCGGCGTTCAAGCACGCGGGCGTTTCTTCGGGAAGCGCTTCAAAAGTGGAATGCAGCCTCGAATGGGAAAACGGAAAGCAGATCTACGAAGTTGAATTTGACTGCGCGGGATACGAATACAGCTATGAAATAGACGCGGTTTCCGGCAAGGTTCTTCATTACGAAAAAGATTTTGACGATTGATTTCGGCTTTCTCTCGTCGGAAAACCTCTGCGATAAAATCAAATATTTCGGGAAAAATATTATCGCCTGCTTATTGCGGGCGGTAATTTTTTTTGCCTTTGTTTTTTCACCGATTGACTGCCGTTTAAAAAAGTTGTATGATTTTGTTGAAAAGAGAGGAAGTATCAAAATGAAGCGGAAGCCCGAACGTAAAAAAATAATTATAATCGCATTGACCGCGGCAATTTTGCTGTGCGCCGCGGTGATCGTTTCCGTTATCGTTATAAATTCAAAGGCGCTTGTTGTTGAAATAGAGGAAAACGCCGTTGTAAACATAAATGAAACGGCAGACAATTATCAGTTTGTAAAGAAGTTGAAAAACGGTAAAATCATTACGGAAAAAGCGGCGATAGACACTTCATCGCTCGGCGAACGGGAGGTAACTCTTAAAATAAAGTCCGATTTGGGAAAGGAAAAAGTATTTTCCTTCAAAGTTTACGTAGTGGATAACGAAATCCCGAAAATAAAGTTTAACGCTTCTGTTGTGGCCGACGTCGGAAAAGAAATCGATTTGCTTCAGAACATATCTGTTACGGATAACTCAAACGAAAAGATAATCCCCGCCGTGGAGGGAAACTATGATATTAATAAAATCGGCGATTACAGGCTTAAATATACGGCTGTGGATTCCTCCTTAAATAAAGCGGAGGAAGAGTTTGTGCTATCGGTAGTTGACAGAGAGGGTCCGACGATAAAATTCAAGAACTATATTGAAACCACCGTCGGCAAAAAAATAGATTTGCTTGCCGGAGTTTCGGCAACGGACAATTACGACGGCAAAGTTGACGTTTCCGTTGAGGGAAACTGCGACATAAACAAGGCGGGCAAATACACGCTGAAATACGTTGCGGTCGATTCCTCATCAAACAAAACGGAAAAACAGTTTACCGTGCGTGTTTTGGAAGAAGAGACGCAAACCCCCGTCTATACGCCGGACAGAACTTTTACCACTTCAAAAGGTTTTAAAGGCGAGACCAAAAACGGCGTAACCTATATAGACGGTTATTTGATTGCCAACAAAACCTATTCTCTTCCGAGCAGTTACGGAAACGGGCTCACCTCAAAAATGCAGTCGGCGTTTAAATCAATGCGTGCGGCGGCGAAAAGCGATGGGCTGAATATTTATATTTCAAGCGGTTACCGCTCTTATTCAACGCAGAAAAAGCTTTACAACAGATACGTCCGCGAGGACGGCGCCAAAAAGGCGGACACTTATTCGGCGAGGCCGGGTCATTCAGAGCACCAGTCGGGGCTTGCGGCAGATCTGAATATAATCGGCGATGAGTTCGCGGGAACGCCCGAGGCAAAATGGCTCAACAAAAACTGCTATAAATACGGCTTTATTTTAAGGTATCCCAAGGGCAAAACGGACGAAACGGGATATAAGTACGAGCCGTGGCATTTTCGCTATGTCGGAACGGAGCTTGCCGAAAAGCTCTATAACGGCGGCGATTGGATAACAATGGAGGACTATTTCGGAATAACAAGCGTTTATCAGTAAAGAAAAGCGTTTTGAAATAAAAAATCGGTTAATTTTTGGAGAAATCCCGAAAGGCGTGTTATTTGCCTTTCGGGATTTTTTCGGTGCGTTTCGATTATTACTGTGAATTTTAAAATGTGTATATGCTGTGTGTCGAAAGCCAAACAATATATCTCGAAGTCTTCCGGGTCATAATAAACTTTTATCAAATCAATAAACGCTTGATTTTTGATTTATGCCCTTTCAGAAGCATTTTCTGCATATAACTCTACTGTGTATTGAGGAAATAATTCTTTGAAAAATAATACTGACCTCTCTAATAATTAAGCACCGCAACTTTGCATAAGAATTGCGGTGCTTTTTGGTTGCGGGGGATGGACTTGAACCACCGACCTCCGGGTTATGAGGCGATTGATTGAATTCCCTATTAGATTTATTCAATGCTATATAATGCCTTGAATTCTGCGTGGTTATGCGATATTTTGAGTGTTTGCTTACATTGATAAAATGTGTGTAAAGAAAGTAAAATTTTAAAAATGTTAGAAAAGTGTTAGAAAAACTTAGAGACAGAATATTGTGTGTGCAGATTTCGGGCGTATCGGGGCCCCAAAAGTTTTTGGGGCTCCCGCCCTAATCTCACACCTCAAGATTAACGATACAGTTGAAAGCACCTATGATTTTCATAGGTGCTCTAAGTCTTATTGTTATTATACTCTGTGAGTTGTTCTCCCATTTTTGAAAAAGCATCTGTCATTGCTTGTATCATTTCAGCAAATTGCGGATTAATTTCATTTTCTCTATCTGTAATCATTTCTCTTAATTCTGCTAATTGATTATTCATTACATCAATTTGTTTTTGTGCGTCAAAATTAGCTTTGGATATCCTTTTTGTCTGTAAAATAACATCTGTTGCAACTCCAAAAAGAATTGATAACCTAACTATTATTTCAGCAGGTGCTTCTCTTGTTCCATTTTCATATGCACTATATGTTACAGGTTTAATTCCTATATAGTTTGCGATTTCAGACTGTGTCAACCCACTTGCTCGCCTTAATGCTCCAAGCATTTCTCCTATTAATACTTTTCGCTCAGAAACATCAAATACATTTCCGTATGTTTTTAATTCTTCAAGATGTAATTCTATTTTTTTCTTTTCTTTCCCCATATTCCTGCTCCTTTAAACTTGTCAATTCAAAAAAATACGCTGTGGTTAAAAGTATGCCGCATTCCCATAATTGCAACTGAAAGTGTGCCGTTGTTTAAACTGCTTTATACAACATATGAGCGCGTTACTGTTTAAGTTGCGTTCAGGGGCAACGCCCTTGAGCGTTTAAGCGGTCTAACTGTTTAAACTACGCCCCTCGTTAAGTAGTGTAGCAGATTTAAACAAAAAAATCAATACAAAATGTAGAATTTACATTTTACCTCTTGACACACAAAATTTTATGGATTATTATGGTTTTACAATCTGCTGTAGAGTCTACAAATTGTAAACGCAAGAGTTAGTATTACCTCTTGCGTACAAGTGTACAGCGTACAAGAATTTTGTTGAAAGGAGATGTGAAAAATAGCACGCAAAAAATCAAGTCGTAAATATCAGCTTACAATTAACAACCCTATTGATAAAGGTTATTCGCACGAAACGATAAAACTAATAATGGAACAGTTCTCCATTGTATATTGGTGTATGTGTGATGAAGTAGGTAAAGAAGGCACATATCATACACATATATTCTTTATTGCAAAAAACGGAGTTATGTTTGATACAGTACAAAAACGCTTTTATGGTGCACATATAGAAGCTGTTAAAGGCAGTAACGAAGATAACTACAATTATATCCGCAAAATCGGTGAAAAATATTCAGATAAACAGGAAACAAATTTATCTGATACCTTTGAAGAATTCGGCACGCTTCCTGCCGATAGAATATCTGGTAATTCATTGACGGCTGAAATATTTGAAATGATTGAAAACGGAAGCAGTGACTATGAAATATTGACTACATTTCCAAGCGCATTAAAAAGCATAGAGCCTATTAGAAAGGCAAGACAAGTTGTCGAAGAAGAAAAAGGAAAGAAAACATTTAGAAACTTGAAAGTATATTATTATTGGGGCAAAACAGGGGCAGGAAAAACTCGCACAATAATGGAAAAATACGGATACGAAAATGTTTACAGAATAACAAACTATGAACACCCATTTGATAATTACCAAGGCGAAAAAGTTATATTATTTGACGAATTCAGAAGCAGTTTAAAAATCAGCGATATGCTTACATATCTTGATGGTTATCCCGTTATGCTGCCCTGTAGATATTCAAATAGAGTTGCACTATTTGATACTGTTTATTTTGCAACAAATATCCCTATTGAAAAACAATACGAAAATATACAGTCATCTGAGCCTGAAACATACAAGGCATTTTTAAGGCGTATTCACGAAATTAAAGAGATACGGGAACAGCCCGTACAAATTAAAACCTGTACAGTAGATTTTGAAATTATAGATTGATTATTAAAACTGTGTAAGGAGAAATGCGATGTTTGACGAATACCCCGATATTTTAACCGTACAAGACATTATGCGGGCTTTAGATATAGGGCGAAATAAAGCATATAGTATGCTTAAACAAAATCAAATAAAAAGTATTAAAATCGGAAGTGTTTACAGAATTCCGAAAATATATTTGATTGAATTTGTATATAAAACTGTATCGGTTTAATCTATCTGTCGGAAAGGAGTAACAATGACAGGAAACCTGCAAATAAAAAACGGCAAATACTATGCCGTATTAAATCTTAAAGTTGACGGAAAAAGAAAACAAAAATGGGTTAATATGAATTTATCTGAAAAATGCTCAAAAAAAGAGCGTGACAAAAAATTCAGAGATATTCTTAATCAATATGAAATAAACCCGCAATTAAATAATTCAACTGTTTTGTTTTCCGAATATGTAACTATGTGGTTAAAAGAAGCAAAAATCAAAGTTGATACAGTTACATATCAACATTACGAAAATGACGCTAACAATCACATAATACCATACTTTAAGAATTCAAAAACTAAAGTAATTGATATTAACAGACAAATTTTACAAGATTACTTTAACACAAAATTTGAAAATGGCAGATTAGACGGCAAAGGCGGTTTATCTGCAAAAACACTGCGACACCATAAAAACATAATTCATCAGACACTTGAACTTGCTGTAATGAATAAAATCATTTTAAGTAATCCGTGCAATAATATAACGCTTCCAAAAGTAGAAAAAAACACATACAAGTTTTTCAACTTAGAGGAAATAAAACAATTTCTTAATGCCGTTAAAAACGAGCCTTTATATCTGCTATATTTATTCACTGCACTCTATGGCTTGCGCCGTAGTGAAGTTTTGGGGATAAAATGGGATAGTATTGATATAAACGCTAAAAGGCTAACTATTCAGCATACAAGAACAAGGTGCAACGAAATAATTGAAAAGGATAAAACAAAGACAAAATCAAGCTTGCGTAGTTTTCCTTTATCTGATGATGTTGTTAATTTAATTGTTAAGCTTAAGTTACAAGAAAACCGAAATAAAAAGCTTTTCGGTAAAGACTATGTATCAAACAATTATGTATTCAAATGGGAAAATGGCAGACCTTATGACCCCGATTATATTACGCATAAGTTTTCTAAAACACTTAAAAAATATGGATTTAAACATATTTCATTTCACGGATTGCGCCATAGCTGTGGCAGTCTTTTGAATGAGCAAGGCTTTACATTAAAAGATATTCAAGAGTGGCTCGGTCACGCTGATATACAAACTACTGCTAATATCTATTTGCACTTAGATACTAAGCGAAAAGAAAATATATCTAATTCCATATCAAGCGCATTAATATAAAATGTTAGAAAAAGTGTTAGAAAATCACAAAAATAAATAGAGCCAAGTATAAAAATTTGGCTCTATCACAATGGTTGCGGGGGATGGACTTGAACCACCGACCTCCGGGTTATGAGCCCGACGAGCTTCCAACTGCTCTACCCCGCGATATTTCTCTGTGCTTAATTATTATAGCAGAAAAGTTTTATATGTCAAGAGCTTTTTGCGTTTCGCTTCAAATAAATTTGAGTGTGCCGTCTTTACGGCGCTTTTTTCGGCTGCAAGTGTTTATTTCAAAACAATTCCATATAATAAAAACGGCGGTGAGGCAAATGAACGCGGAATTTGAAAAAGCGATTGAATTGGGGCTTGAAACCGTTGAAAACGGCGGAGAAATATCGAGAGCGGAGGAAACGGTGGAAAGGCTGTGCCGCAATGCGGGAGCAACTGATATACAGGTTTTCATAATACCATCGCTGATTTCCGTAAGCGCTAAATTCGGCGGTGAAGTGATTACCGCCACCAAACGCATTTACAGAACCGACCTTGACCTCGGCAGACTTGAGGAAATAAACGATCGTTCGCGCAGGCTTTGCGGCGAAAAATCCGTTGAAAAAAGCATAAACACAAACTATCCGACGGCAATCACGATTTTATGTATTTTCATTGCCACCGGAGCTTTCTGCGTATATTTCGGCGGCAATTTCGCGGACGCTCTTTTTTCGGGTATCGCGGGAACACTTATAACCTATATCCCCTATGACAGGGCAGAATTCAACATTTTTTCAAAAACGCTGATTGAATCGACCGCGGCGGGTCTTATCTCTTTTATTCCGTCCCTTTTGGGAATGGAAACGCACCCCGACAAAATAATGATAGGCACGATAATGCTGCTTATACCGGGTATGAGCATCGGCTCGGCTATGAAAGATATGATGAGCGGCAACCCTATCGCCGGAATTTTACAGCTTACGGAGGCTGTCATCGTGGCGTTCGCGATAGTGCTCGGATTTGCCGTTGCCATTATAATTTTCGGGAGTGACGCGCTTGCTTGACATAATTACCTGCGTTCTCGGCACACTCGGTTTTTCCGTAATTCTGAGAGTATCGCGCAGAAAGCTTATACTTTCCGTAATCGGAGGGACGATCTCCGCCGTCATTTACTATGTTTTATTTCAAAAAGGCGCTTCGACATTTACGGCAACCTTTTTCGCGATGATATGTATATGCGTTTACAGCGAAATCTTTGCGCGGGCGACAAAAACTCCGTCAAACGTGATACTTATCCCCTCCACAATTCCCCTGCTACCTGGCGGAAATCTTTATTATTCACTAAGCTGCCTCATACGCGGGGACGGTTCGGGATTTTCTCACTACGCAAAGGAAACCGTGCTGGCGGGGCTCGGCATAGCTCTCGGCGCGGTAGTCGTTTCCATAGCCGTTACTTTTACAAACGGCATTATATCGGCATTCGGGAAAAGACGCTCCGGCGGGCGGAAATCGTAAAATACCGACGCTCCGCACCCCGTCGAACAAAAAAATTTGCGCAAACGGCGGCAGAATTTCACTAAACTCTTGATAAGTGGAAATTAAGAATATATAATAAAAGAAAAATTTGTAAGGAGCACCGATATGAAAGTAAGAATACCCAAACACAGGGAATTTCTCATCAAGTTTGAGGACGGCTACGACAAGCAGGACGAGGCGTGGCAGGCGCTCAACAAAATCGTAAAGGACTATTCCGTTGACGGAAAATCCGTTTACACGGAGACTTTTATTGAGGATAACGAGGACAAGGTTAAGGCGTTACAGGAAATTTACGAATTTACATACGAAATCATAGAGAAATAAGGCGATAAAATGGAAAAGAAAAAGGTTTACGCCGTTGCCACCGCTCATCTTGACACCGTGTGGCGCTGGAGACTTGCCGAAACTATTGAAAACTACATACCCGACACCATCGCGAAGAATCTTGATTTTATCGAAAAATACCCTCATTACCGTTTTAATTTTGAGGGCGCTTTCCGCTATGAGCTGATAGAGGAATATTTTTCCAAACATTTTGAGATAATAAAAGACCTTATAGACAAAGGCAGATGGTGCGTTTCGGGTTCAAGCTACGAAAACGGCGACGTGAATATCCCCTCCCCCGAAGCGATATTCAGAAATATTTTGTTCGGAAACGGATATTTCAGGAAAAAATTCGGCAGGGAAAGCACAGATATTTTTCTGCCCGACTGCTTCGGCTTCGGTTATGCTCTGCCGTCAATAATGAAACATTCGGGCCTAAACGGATTTTCCACCCAAAAGCTCAGTTGGGGTTCCGCGTTCGGGAAACCTTTTGACACGGGAATATGGCAAGGCGTTGACGGCTCACGGATTTTCGCCTGCCTTGACGCGCGCTCTTACAGATATAAATTTTCGGGCGACATACGAGCCGATTTAAGCGTTATAGACAAGGTTTCGTCAAACGCTTTTAATATCGGTCTGCCGCAGACGATGCACCTTTACGGCACGGGCGACAAGGGCGGCGCGCCAAACGAAGAAAGCGTTAAGGCTGTCGAAGAAAGCGTTGAAAAAAACGGTGAAAGCGATTTTGAGGTCATCTCGGCGTCAACGGATGAATTTTTCAACGACCTTGAAAAACTGCCTGAGGAGGAAAAAAGCCGTCTGCCCGTTTGGGATAACGAGTTGCTTATGACCTCCCACGGCGCGGGGGCGTACACTTCCCGTTCAATGGCAAAGCGGCTTAACGCGCAAAACGAAAATCTTGCGGACATTGCCGAAAAAGCCTGCGTGCTCGCGGATTCCGCGGGCGTTTACAAATATCCGCAAAGCATTCTGAATCAGGCGTGGAAACGCGTTATTCGTCATCATTTTCACGATGACATAAGCGGCACCTCGCTTATGGAGGTATATAACGACAGTTACAACGATTATTACCTATCTTTAAGCCAGTTCAAAAACGAATATATCGGAGCGGTGGGAGCGGTAGCAAACGAGCTTGACACGAAATGGGTGTCCGAATGCGCGCTTATCGTAAACAATCCGACCGCGCAAAGAGTTAAGGACGCGGTCACGGCCCATGTGAGACTGCGCCACAACGGCACTTTCATCAAGGTCGTTGACAAAGACGGCAACGAAGTCCCCAGCCAAATAATTTCAAAAAAAGGCAAGGAGTTTGATTTGATTTTCCTTGCGGACGTCAAGCCTCTCGGCTACCGCGTTTATGATATTAAAGCGGCAAACGAGAGATGCACGATAAAAACCGACGTAAAAGTCAGCGAGCATATTCTTGAAAACGCCAAGTATCAGGTAGCTCTCAACAAAAACGGCGATATTGCCTCGATAGTTGATAAAGAGTACAATATCCAGCTTTTAAACGCTCCCATAAGAATGGCGCTTATAAACGATACCGGTTCCCTTTCATACCCGAGTTGGGAGATAAGAAAAGAGGACATTGACAAGGAGCCACGCGCTTACGCAAATACGCCAGAATTTGAAATAATCGAAAACGGCCCGGCGAGAGCGGCGATAAAAATCACCCGCGAGGCGGATTATTCAACGATAACGCAGGTAATATCCCTGTCAAGCGAAAGCAGATTTATAAGAGTTCATAATTTTGTGGACTGGAAATGCCGCAGGACGATGCTCAAGGCGGTATTTCCGCTTTCCTGCTATAACGAGACGGCGACATACGATCTCGGTCTCGGCGTTATCAAGCGCGGAAATAACACGGAGGCGCTTTATGAGGTGCCTGCTCAAAAATGGGCTGATATTACGGCGGACAACGGCAATTTCGGCGTTTCGATTTTTTCGGACTGCAAATACGGCTGGGATAAACCGTCGTCAAATACGCTTCGCCTCACCTGCCTGCATACGCCGACAGGCGCTTTCACAAAAGAAACGAGGCAGGATCTTCAGGATATAGGCAGAAATATTTTCTCGTTCGGCATTCTCTGCCATAGAGGCGGCTTTGAAACCGAAACGCAGACGCAGTGCGAAATTTTCCAAAAACCGCTTATCGCCTTTCAAACATCTGCAAGGCGTGAAGGCGATCTCGGCGACGACTTTTCTTTTGCCGATATCAGCAGCGACGGCGTTATGATAAGGGCAATTAAAAAATCGGAGAACGGCGAATATATTGCGATCAGAGTAAATGAGGGCGCGGGCAAGGCTCAAAAAGAAGTTAAATTGAGCTTTTTTGCCGAAATCACCGAAGCGCACGAGGCTTTGGCAAGTGAAAAAATAATCAAAAATGCAAAATTTAAAGGTAATTCTGTTGTTTTTGATATAGAGCCGTATCAGGTAAAAACCTTTATGATAAAGCTTGAAAAGCCGGAAAAGAAAGGCAAGGAAAGCTTTAAAAAGCTCGCTCTTGAATATAACGCAAAGGGATTTACCTCAAACAGCGATATGCGCCATGTAATTCTTCAGGGCGGCGGCTGTTCTCTGCCGGCTGAGCAATGCCCCGCCTCCGTTACGGTGCGTGGTATAACTTTCAGAATGCCTGATCCCGAAAAACCGCTCGACGTATGCGTCGCGAGGGGGCAAACGATAACTCTGCCAAAGGGAATGACTCGCCTTTATCTGCTTGCGGCTTCAACGCTTTCCGACCGTGAGGCAGTATTTACGGCGGACGGAAAAGAGCGGCCGGCAACAATATATTCGTTCAGCGAGCCGATAGGCAGATGGGATATGGCGGGACTTGCGCAGACGGCGCTCGTCAAAAACGCGGATCTCGGAATAGAATTTACCCACACGCACCATCCGGAGGGAGACAGAATAGACGGCAGAGCCTGCTTTTTCTTATATGATATAGACATAAGAAATTCGGAGACGCTCACTCTGCCGGAGGACAACAGAATTATTATTCTCGCTGCGACGGCGGTTAAAAAATTCTCGAACACATCGCTTGCGACGGCGCTCGACGATGAATTGCCCGAAGAAAATTACAGCTTCGGTAATATCCCGCCTATAGACAGGATAATTGACCACGCGGATTTTCTGACGATAAGAGCAGGAAAAATACAGGACCAGCAAAAAGGCGGAAAAGGCAAGGGCCTCAGGCGCGACAATATAATCACCAATATTATCCGTTCGTATACTAAATCGGAATGGTAAATGTGTCCGTTATTTAATGAAGCAACGCATAATGAATAATGGCGGGAGCAATGCTCCCGCCTCAGTCTGTCGAAAAAGTCCGGTAAAAAAGCTGGGCTTTTTAGCATATAAGTGGTAAAATAAATACGGTGATGAAAGT
>CANQGT010000014.1 GCA_947623505.1 uncultured Clostridia bacterium
TACTCTCGATTTAACTCTTCTTGAATCTAATCGGGTTCCTTTTCTTTCGTCGTTGTTCAATTCTCAAGGTCCTCTTTAGCTGCCTTATAAACGCAAGCCGTTTAAAAGGTGCTTTATAAATATATCAAATACTCAAATAAATGTCAACAGCTTTTTTCAGAAAAATACGAAATTTTTTTTGATTCGTGCTTTTTAACTAAAAATTTTCGGTTGCATAAATCTTTTTTATTTGATATAATCATTTAGTTCTCTGAAATGAGAATGCCATTGCGTAAACGCATAAAGCTGTATATAATAATTATTACTATTATATTTATATTCGGGAGATGATAAAATGCCAATCAGAATTGACGACGAGCTGCCGGCAAAGCACAGCCTTGAGCAGGAAAACGTTTTCGTTATGAGCAATAAAAGAGCCGACACGCAGGATATCAGACCGCTGAATATAATAATACTCAATCTTATGCCTACCAAAATAGAAACGGAAACGCAGCTTTTGCGGCTTCTTTCAAACTCTCCGCTTCAGTTAAATATTGAACTTTTGCAGGTGGAATCGCACAAGAGCAAAAATACTTCTCAGGAGCATATGCTTAAATTTTACAAAACATTTAAAGAAATCAAGGGCAACAGATACGACGGAATGATAATTACCGGCGCTCCGCTTGAAAATTTTAAATTTGAAGAAGTAGATTTTTGGGATGAGCTTGTTGACATAATGGAGTGGACAAAAACAAACGTCTATTCTGTTTTATACATTTGCTGGGCGGCGTTTGCAGGACTTTATTACAAATACGGAATTGAGCCGGAAAAGCTGGCTAAAAAAGAATTCGGCATTTTTCCGCATAGGAGCCTCGACACTACCCACCCGCTTATGAGAGGGCTTGACGACACTTTTTATGTGCCCCATTCACGCGGCTGGGCGCTCAACACAAGGGATATTGCCAAAGTAAAGGATTTGCAGATAATTTCTTACAGCGATTATTCGGGCATACACATTATATCCGATATGGAATGCAGAAGTTTCTTTATTACAGGCCACGGGGAGTATGACAGAAATACGCTCAAAAACGAATATATAAGAGATATAAATAAAGGTATAGATATTGACGTTCCGTACAATTATTTTCCAAATGACAATCCCGAAAAAGAACCGGAAATGAATTGGAAATCGGCGGCGAACATTATCTATTCAAACTGGCTCAATTACTTCGTTTATCAGAAAACGCCGTATGACCTCAATAACCTGTAAATCAGCGTTCAAGCCGTTCACGGAGTTTCCGCAGAACGGCTTTTTCCTTTCTTGAGACTTGAACCTGCGAAATACCCAAATGCTCAGCCGTTACGGATTGAGTCTGACCTCTGAAATAGCGATATTCAATGATTGCTTTTTCCTCATCGTCAAGAGTCTCTATTATCTGAATCAGAGAAAGTCTGTCAAACATTTTCTCGCTTTCGTCAACGGGAATATCAAAATCGGAGTCGCCCTCTTCGCCGAAACCGCTTATGGAGAGCATCGGCGTTATAACATTGAGTATTTCCGCCGTTTCTCCGATTTCGCAGCCCAACATTTCGGCAAGCTCAGAGACCGTCGGCTCCCTTAATTCCTTTTTGGAAAATTTTTCTCTGAGCGCCTGCGCCTTCATCGACTTTTCCTTCAGACTTCTGCTTACCTTGATCGCGCCGCCGTCGCGAAAAATTCTTCTTATTTCGCCCATAATTACAGGGACGGCATAGGTTGAAAATCTGAAGCCCTTTGATTCGTCAAAATTATCTACGGCTTTTATCAAACCGACGCAACCCGACTGAAAAAGATCTTCGTAGTCCACTCCCCTGCCCTTAAAGCGCTTCGCTATGGAATGAACGAGACCGATATTTTCTTCGATGACTCTGTTTCTTTCGAGCGTTACCATTTTGCTTTTCCGGTAATCCTCTTTTTCAGGGTTACCGCCGTTCCCCGTTCCGGTTTAGAGCGGACGGAAATTTTATCGCAAAAGCTCTCCATAACCGTAAAGCCGAGGCCGGCTCTGTCGCCCTCGCCGGTAGTAAAAAGCGGAGTCATGGCTTTTTTAACGTCCTCAATGCCGCAGCCCTTGTCCCGCACAGTAATTTTAACCGAGTCATCGATAATTTTTCCCGATATGTAAATCTTTCCGAACCTGTCTTTATATCCGTGAACGATGCAGTTCGTAACGGCCTCCGACACCGCGGTTTTTAAATCCGCAAGCTCTTCAAGAGTGGGATCAAGCGGCGTTATAAACGCCGAGACGACCACTCTCGCGAAACTCTCATTTATGCTTCTGCTGTCTACTATAAGCTTAAATTCATTTTCATTTTTCATTTTTTTGCTCCTTTATTTCTTTGATTTCCGCAATTCTTCCAAGGCCCGCAAGCTCCATAATCTTTTTGGTATGGGGAGTCACGTTTCTTATTTCGAGAGTTCCTTTGTAGCTTTGAATAAGACGGTAGCGCCCCATAACGAGACCTATTCCGCTTGAATCCATAAAAGTAATATTTTTAAAATCGAGTATAAGATGCTCCGGCTTTTTGTAGCTTACCACATTGTCTATTTTTTCCCTTACATCGGCCGCGCTGTGATGATCAAGCTCGCCTATAAGATACGCTATAACAAGATCGCCGCTTGCTTCCAAAGTGACATTCATAAAATTTCCTCCTAAAATAAAACCGCTATGCCTGATTTTAGCACAGCGGTTTTAAATATTTTATCGAAATATAGTACAAGCATTATTTTAATAATTCTTTTCTGACCTCGCGAGCAAGATAAAACGATCCGCAGACAAGACGAAAGCATTTTTCTTTTTTCAAAAGGACAATACCTTTTAGCGGCTCTTTAACCGCAATAACGTCGGAACAGTATTTTTTCGCGATTTCGGCTAAGGCTTCGCAGTTCTGCGCTCTCGGAATATTCGGCGAAACCGCGATAATTTTAGCGCATTTCGGCGCGATTACCGAAAGATAGCCGTCAATGTCCTTGTCTTTCATCATTCCGATAACGGCGGAGATTTTTTCTTGCGGAAGATTTTTTGAAAGGGCGATCGCTCCGTCAACATTATGTGCTCCGTCAAGCATAAAACCGTTTACAGTTTCTTGCCTTGCGGGTATATCGGGCTTATCGGCTTTCGCGCAAATTCCCAACTCTTTTAAAACGGCGTTCGCTACCGCAACATCATTTTTTAAATAATCGCCTGTTTCGGATACTTTAACAAGTCTTGCGCTCATATCGCGGCATCTTTGCTCAAAGACAGCCTTGGTTTTCGGATTCGGATAGAGAATACATACGCCGTTTTCCTTGATAATTCCTGCCTTCTGACGCGCGATTTTTTCAAGCGAATCGCCCAAATAATCCGTATGATCCATTGAAACGGAAGTTATAACCGATATTCTCGAAGACTTAATTGCGTTCGTTGCGTCGCCCTCGCCGCCCATTCCGCACTCAATAACGGCAAAATCAACCGAATTATCGGCAAAATATTTGTACGCGGCGGCGGTTATAAACTCAAATTCGGTCGTATCAGAATCACCGTAAGTAAAAACGAGATCGGAAAAATCGCTTTCGGAAATAAACTTTCCGTTTATCTGTATCTGCTCTCTGAAATCAATTACCCACGGCGAAGTGAATAAGCCGACTCTATATCCTTGTTTACGCAAAGCGTCGGCAACGGAATGCGCGACGGTGCCTTTACCGTTTGTTCCGGCGATGTGGATAATTTTCAAGCTGTTTTGAGGATTGCCCATTTTAGTCAAAAGCGCGCTTACGCGCGAAAGGCCCGGTACGGAACCGAGCCTTTGCTTTTCTTTTATAACGTTCAACGCCTCAATATAATTCATATGGCGACCTCAGCCTAATTTAGCTATTGAAATTTTAATATTTTCAATTTTTTCCGAAAGCTTTGCGGCTTCTTCCCTGTTTTGAGCGACAACCTTTTCCGGAGCCTTGCTTATAAAGCCGGAATTAGACAGTTTTTTATTTATGAAAGCGAGTTTATCGGACGCGGCGGCAAGTTCTTTTTCAAGGCGTTTTCTTTCCTCATCGAAATTTATCAGCTCACCGAGCGGGATATATATTTTCGCGTCGTCGGTAATGACGGTCACGGTATCACCAAGCGCGCCGAAGCTGTCCGCGACAGTTACTTCGCCAGCGTACGCGAGGCGCTTTATAAATTCTGCGCCGGAGGCAAAAGTATCGCAATAAGATGTTTCGATAAACACGCTTGCCTTTTTGCTCGGAGGAATATTCATCTCGCTTCTGCGGTTTCTGATAGCTCTTATAGCGTTCATAATACGCTCCGTCTCAGTTTCCTCGACGGAAAAATGAAGAGCCTCATCGTATTTGACCCATTCTGAAACCATTATAGATTCACAGTCGTGCGGCAACGCCTGATATATTTCTTCGGTGATAAAAGGCATAAAGGGATGCAAAAGTTTGAGAATATCCGTAAGAACAAATACCAAAACTGATTTTGCCGTATCGGCTTCCCGCGAGTCTTTGCCGCCCTGAAGTCTTATTTTTGAAATCTCAATATACCAATCGCAGAAAACGTCCCAAATGAAATCGTAAAGCTTTTGAATGGCGATGCCAAGTTCAAATTTATCAAGATTTTCGGTTACCTCTTTTGCGAGCGAATTGACCTTGCTTATTATCCATTTATCTTCAACGGCAAGCTCGTTCGGCAGACCGTTATACTCAAAGCCGTCGTCCAAATACATAAGCACAAAGCGCGCGGCATTCCAGAGCTTGTTGGCGAAATTTCTCGACGCTTTCACCTTCTCATCGGAAAAACGCATATCGTTGCCGGGAGCGTTGCCCGTTGCGAGAGTAAATCTTAAAGCGTCCGCCCCGTATTTATCGATTATTTCAAGGGGATCAATACCGTTGCCGAGGGATTTACTCATTTTTCTGCCCTGCGCGTCGCGCACAAGACCGTGGATAAGAACGGTATTGAACGGAACTTCGCCGGTTTGCTCTATGCCGGAAAACATCATTCTCATAACCCAAAACGGAATGATATCATAGCCGGTAACAAGCGTATCGGTAGGATAATACTTTTCAAAATCGGCCGTTTTATCGGGCCAGCCCATTGTGGAAAACGGCCAAAGAGCAGAGGAAAACCATGTGTCAAGCGTATCGGGATCCTGATGAATATTTTTACTGCCGCATTTGGAGCAGCAATGCGGAGTATCACGGCTTACGGTGATTTCGCCGCAATCGTCGCAATACCACGCGGGTATTCTGTGACCCCACCATAGCTGACGGGAAATGCACCAATCGCGGATATTCTCAAGCCAATGGAAATAAATCTTTTCATATCGTGCGGGAACAAATTTAGTCTGACCGTTTTTAACGGCGTCTATAGCGGGACCCGCGAGCGGAGCCATCTTGACAAACCATTGCTTAGAGACCTTCGGCTCGATCGTTGTGCCGCATCTGTAACAGGTGCCAACGTTATGCGAATAATCCTCTACTTCGAGCAGAACTCCCTCAGTCTCAAGGTCCTTGACTATTTCGTTTCTGCACTCATAACGGTCCATACCGCTGTACCTGCCCCATCCGTCTTTTATATGGGCGTCATCGGTCATAACGTCTATTACTTCAAGATTGTGGCGAAGTCCCACCTCAAAGTCGTTTGGATCATGCGCGGGAGTTATTTTTACCGCGCCTGTTCCGAATTCAATATCAACATAATCATCCGCGATAACCGGTATTTCTCTGTGGACTATAGGTAAAATAAGAGTTTTCCCGATGCAGTCCTTATAGCGAACGTCATTAGGATTAACGGCAACGGCCGTATCGCCCAATAATGTTTCGGGGCGTGTCGTAGCGATTTCAAGAAATCCGGAGCCGTCGGAAAACGGATATTTTATATGCCAAAAATGACCGGCCTGATCCTCGTATTCAACCTCGGCGTCCGATATTGAAGTCAGGCAGTGCGGGCACCAGTTTACAATTCTCTCGCCACGATAAATGAGGCCTTTTTCATAAAGATTATTGAATACCTCGATAACGGCCTTATTGCAGCCCTCGTCAAGAGTAAAACGTTCCCTTTCCCAATCGCAGGAAGAACCGAGCTTTTTAAGCTGCTCAATAATTCGGCCGCCGTACTGCTCTTTCCATTTCCAAGCTCTTTCAAGAAATTTTTCTCTGCCGAGATCCTCCTTGCTCAAGCCTTCCTTGCGCATAGCTTCAACTATCTTCGCCTCGGTGGCTATAGAAGCGTGATCTGTGCCGGGAAGCCAAAGAGTATCGTACCCGTTCATTCTGTGATAACGGATAAGAATATCCTGCAAAGTATTGTCCAGAGCGTGGCCCATATGGAGCTGCCCGGTAATGTTTGGCGGAGGAATAACTATAGTGTAAGGCTTTTTCTTAGAATTTACGTCGGCGTGAAAGTAATTCTTATCACACCAAAATTGATAAGTGCGATCCTCTACTTCCTTAGGATCATATTGCTTTGCGAGTTCTTTTGCCATTTTATCATCTCCAAAATAAAAAAAGCCCTCGCCCCGTATGAGGCGAAAGCATACTGTTCCGCGGTACCACTCAAATTGCGCCGAAAGCGCCGCTCTTGCCTTTAACGCAGGCATACGGGAAAAGCTACTGAAATTTCACTTTTCCGGCTCGGAAGCTACCTTCTTTTTCCCGTCCTGCGGCTTCGCACCGAACAGCCGCTCTCTGCAAGGCAATCGAAAAAATACTCCTCAACGTCAACGCCGTTTATCATTGAGGATATATTAACAGAAAACGCCGTTTTTGTCAAGTTTTGTTTATAGCCGAGAGCAATATTCGCCCGTATAAAAGTGTGTTTTGCAAAAAACAGCTCCCGCAAAAAACGGGAGCCTTAATTCCATATTTAATTTTATAACCTTATCGGTTATTCTGAATAGTACATTGGACTAACCTCGCAAAATTATTTTTTAAATACAATGAATTTCCCGATCATGGGTATCACCCTCTTAAAAATAATTAAGTTGAGTTTTTATTTGTTAGTTCATCGGACCGTACCTCTAAAGAAAATAAATAATAAAGATTTCTCTTTAAGCCTTTGCAGGAAAAGCCACTACACAAATATATGTGAAATTAAATTGTGTAACGCCCCGGTATTCGTTTAAAGGTTCCTGCCATAACTTATAAATTGCATTTAATGCCGCTGCCCGTAACTGTTTTTCCGTTAAACAGTTCTGCCGACTGCCTCTCCGTTATTTACCTGAATACCTGCAGGCGTTTGCCGAACCGGGTTCAAAATCAACCATTGGCAAAAGCCCCCTTTCGTAGCCTGAACTTAAGAAGAATGACCGTAGATTTATTTTTATATTTGTTTCTCTCTTAAGTTCAACTTAATGATAGCATAGGTTTTATCAAATGTCAATAGTTTTTTTTAACATTTTTTCAATTTCTTAGATATTTTTTACAAACAGATATTTCTATTGACTGCGGCAAAGGAAAAGGATATAATATGAATGACAGTTGAAAGGATCGTGGTAGCAATGGATAACGATAGAGAATTCTATGAGCCCGACATTTTATCCGTTTCGGATGAGGACGGAAACGAGATACTTTTTGAGCTTCTTGAGAGATATGAAACGGAAGACGCCGTCTATGTGGCGATTACGGAATATCACGACAGCGCGGAAGAAATCGTTGACGCTGATTACGAGGTAATAATCCTTAAAGTCCTTGAAGAGAACGGAGAGGAATATCTTGAAGAGATCGAAGACGAAAAGGAATACGAACAGGTTTCTGAAATCCTTATGGGTATGGTTGAGCAAAAATACGACGTTGATTACTTCGAGCCCGAACAGTAAGCAAAATTTAACAGAATCAGTCTGTGCATCTCGACAACCGAGAGCTTAAATAACCCGAACAACTATTTTATAGGGATCTGTACTCGCTTTACGGGTATGCAGACCTCCCGCCTATAGGCGGACGTTGGGAGCACAAAATATCGCGGACGGAGCCCACCTGCATTTTAACGGCAGGTTATCTTCAGCTCTCGGCGGATGTGCGGATGTATTTATAAATAACGGCTGCGCTTTATGCGCAGCCGTAAACTTTTTTTAACAAAAGCTTGTATTACTGAGCCTGTTAGCCGTTTTGCGAAGTACCCTCAACGGCGTCGTGCCAAGCTTGTGAGTTCTTTTCAAAGTTAACGGAAATAACGGACATTCCGCGAACTTGATCATATTTCCATGTTCCGTCTACGGGCACGGCCATCGATTCCACGCTGTAGTTAGCCGCGTCGGGAACGAGAAGCAGCAGCGAGGCGCAGTCGCCCTGAGAAAGATCTGTCTTGACCTGAGGCAAAAACCTTTCGGTAAGATCCAATATCTCGCTGAATTTCATATTCCTGCCCTTTTCTATGCACTTATTTATAACCGTGCGCTGCCTGCCGGTGCGGGCGAAGTCCGTACCTACATAGCGCACCCTTGAATACGCGAGCGCTCTGTTTCCGTTGCAATGAACGGTTCCCGCTTCGCTTTCCGATATTATATCCGTTCCGGCGGGATTGCCCCAAAGCCTGTTTTGATGATTGATATACGAATTCATCACCTTTATCTCGCTTGCGGAAAGGTCGAGATCTACTCCTCCCACCGCGTCAACGACATCGGCAACGATTCTGAAATTGACTACTACGAATTTATCAATTGTAATTCCGAAATTCGCCTTCATTGTTTCCTTGAGCAATTCGGCTCCGCCGTAAGCGTAGGCGTGGCAGAGCTTTGTGTTGCCGTGACCGGGTATCGATGCGTATATATCCCTCAAAAAGGAGCACATGGTGACCTTTTTGGTCTCTTTATTTATACTGAAAAGGATCATTGAATCCGATCTGCCGGAAAAGTTTTGACCCCGTGAGTCAACTCCCAAAAGCATTATATTAAACGCGTTTGTGGAATAGAGATCCGAATTCTCGCTCATTTTAAGAAGATTTTGCTTTAACTCCTCGTCTATTCCGTAAATCTCGTCGAAATTCCCGTTATCGTCCTCATCAAGGTAATCCTCATCGCCCGGCTGAACGTTTTCAGTATCCAAATCATTGTCTATCAATCCGTAGTAATGGCTGAACAAGGCATATCCGCCGCCGAACACTCCGGCAATCAGTGCTATAACCACAACAACGATTATTATAACGGATTTTTTGCCTTTCTTTCCCTTTTTTGCGTTCCTCTTTTCATCCGACATAACTTGATCCTCCTTCAAGCTTTTAACATAAATTTATTTATTTTTAAAATATTCTATCGTTCTTTTGAGTCCTTCCTCGAGCGGTATGGTCGGTTCCCAATCAAGCTCCTTTTTCGCGAGATCGATAACCGGCTTGCGCTGGAGCGGATCGTCCGAAGGCAGAGGCTTAAACACGAGCTGCGATTTCGAGCCGGTGAGTTTTATTATCAGCTCCGCAAGTTGAAGCATAGTAAATTCTCCGGGGTTGCCGAGATTGACGGGGCCGTGAAATTCCTCCCTGCTGTTCATCATACGAACCATACCTTCCACGAGGTCGTCAACATAGCAGAAGCTTCTTGTCTGCTTCCCGTCGCCGTATATCGTTATATCCTCGTTTTTGAGCGCCTGAACGATGAAATTTGAGACAACACGCCCATCGTCGGACCTCATTCGGGGGCCGTAGGTGTTAAAAATTCGGATAACCTTTATATCAACATTGTGCTGGCGGTTATAATCAAAGAAAAGCGTTTCGGCCATACGCTTGCCCTCATCATAGCAGGAGCGTATTCCGTGCGGATTTACGCATCCGCGGTATGATTCGGGCTGAGGGTGAACCTGTGGATCTCCGTAAACCTCGCTTGTGCTTGCCTGAAGCACCCTTGCGTGGCAGCGTTTCGCGAGACCGAGCACATGAAGGGCCCCTATAACGCTTGTTTTTGCGGTCTTTATCGGATCGTACTGATAATATATCGGGCTTGCCGGGCACGCGAGATTATATATCTCATCGCACTCAACATAGACGGGATCGAGTACGTCGTGGCGAATAAACTCAAAATGCGGATCGCCCATTAAATGACGGATATTGTCCTTACGGCCGGTGAACAGATTATCAAGGCAAATAACCTCGTTACCCTGAGCAAGCAGTTTTTCGCAGAGGTGCGAACCGATAAATCCGGCTCCTCCAGTTATCAAGACTCTTTTTGTTTCCATTTTTTCTCCTTAATTTGACAAAATTTGTATATGATTTAATTATCCGATATGGCATTCATAAAGGCGGTTTTGTTTTCGACCGCCGTAGTAGTCGGTCTGCCAAGATCCGCCCTTGCGCCTATCGAGCATTTGACTTCAATAAAGCTGAGAAGGGAAACCGCTTGTTCATTCGGGTTCTGCGGATTCGTGATTCCATACGACTTTGTCGTTTGTGCGGAAGATGCGGAGCCGTATTTGTGTACGTTGACGCCCTCTATACACTCAGTGTAAACGTTACTTGCTCGCCAAATTAGTCCCACCGCTCCACAAGATATCCGTGTTCACGATATTTTTCTCCCAGCAGAGAATGCCGCATACCGCCATGAATCTGAAACACATCCAAACCTGATTTTCTGTTTATTTCCACAAGCATACAGGTTTCATCCTGAATTACAAAATCCCAAGCTATAAAATCAAAATACGGCAGCTTTCGTGTTGTTTCCGAAACACAATCAACAATTTCCTCCCATCGAGGTATAATCTTTCCCTCAATGAGTGTGCCGGTGTCCGGATGACGCTCCGAATGCATATGAGTACCCTTTTCATCGACGAAAAACATTCCGGCCACCTTGCCCAAACGACCGGTAGTAATATCGATCGGCGCGACCAGTCCCCCTTGTCTAAAATTATCCACGGGCGCCGATTTCATACTGCCCATTCTTTGCAGCGCGCCAATCACCTCGTGGCTTTCTCCGTCTTTCTTTTTCGCAGACAGGACACGAACCGTGTTAATGCTTTTGTCGAAAATACCGTTTTCGAACTCTCCCTGTACGATTCGTTCCTGAACGATACCATGCGTGAACTTCCGGATAATTTCCTGCAGCTCGCTTTGGGAAACAGGTTTGTTTTTATAATACAGTTTCTCCCGATCTACCGTAAAAACATATACCTGAAATCCATTTGCTCCAAATCTGTCTTTAATTACGCCTCCGCCATTTTGTATAAAAAATGAGTAGATGTTCTCTTCGCAAATAGCCTGTTGTTCAATCCAAATCAGCTTTCCATTTTCAATTAATGCCCATGTCGTAGGGACTTTAATATACTGCCCAAAAACCTGTGCAAACAAATATTTATCTCCGGACAGACGACCATACGGATTAAACTTCTTCTCCGGCTGAGATTCTTCCCATGAACTAATATAATCGTGATAGTCGTTTTGGTTCAAATCATAGCAATACGAGTCAATAAAAGAGAAACCCTCCCGCCGATGGTCGGCAACATGCTTTTTATCGACTGCCAGCACGGTTTGATTCCCGTTTACAACATCAAATCTATGTTTTCGCTCTCTCAATTTTCCATATACTGATTTTATGCCTTTATAAATCGGCTTCAATATGCTAATGATATTCATAATTATTCAACTCAATTCAATTTAATTATATATTAGTCTCTGATATACAAGCTTTTCGTGATGAAATGAATTTGTATATTCTGTGATAACTCATGTACTGCACTCGCTATTAAACGATTTTTTTGCAGTTTGCTTTCGATACTCGTACCCACGGCTAAACTCGGATCATAATAATTGTCCGCAGTCAATGAACTGTATCCGTCAAATCCTGCCAAGTAGACATCACCGATTCCGATTGTAATTAGCATCTTAATGAACATTAACACCGGATTATCCGTAATCAAACCGTTTCCAATAAGGTATGAAGAATAGTTCAGAAAAATAGTTTTTGCTTTTGACGGCCATTCCATAATATTTGACGTTAGAACAAGATTTCCGTCATACTCTGAAGGAAGGCGAGTAGCCCTTTTTTTGTTCGAACAAAACAGATATTCAAAAGGATACCCTGCTATCACGGAATTAATCGCAATTATACATGGATTATGATCGCGAATATATGTGTGTATTTCTTCGCTTTTTTCCGTTAAAGATTTCCCCGGTGCAAGGAGCAGAATATGACGTTTTCCAAACGCATTTCTTAATTGTTCGACAGCACCACGATCATCAATATTATGTTTTTGATATTCAAGATAATACTTTTCTGCCAGTTGAGGAGAAAAAGAGTTTTTCACATCATCAGGCAACATGGAAAGAAGTTGAAGCATCGATTTGCTGGACATTGTCCCTTTATCAGAGTAGTATGAGGCATAATTAGGATGACAGTTACACCGCGCCGATAGATAAAACGGAAGAGAATATCCCCAAAAATGATCGGCAAAAATGGGTTTCAGATATTCATCCACGATTTCAAGAAACGCATCAATCCTATAAGACTTCGAAAGAACCTGATTTAAATACGAAGCAAAGAGTTCCATATTCAGATTTCCGGCGCCTCTGCCCATTCCGTAAACACTCGCATCTATTACGATATCGTGATGGAGATGAGCATTTACCATGTGTTTTGCATTACCATACGCTTGCTGCAAGTTATTGTGCGAATGATATCCCAACATAATTTCGGAATCCAGCAAAAAATCAGTTGATATCAATATTTCTTCGAATTGGTCAATTTCGATTGTGCCAAAACTATCCACTATATAAAAGCATGTTGGATGTATCTGATTGACTTCACCGATAAGGGCAGCAAACTCGGCACTTGAATAATTTGAAGATGCCATCGGCTGCAAAAAGACTTCATAACCTTTTTCCAGCAAATCTTTGCTAAAATGTAACGCTGCTTCTTTCTCTTTTTTATGAAAGCAAACGCGGATAATAGGACTTCCGGATGTCGCTTTAGGGATGTTATCGATATCAAACTCACCATAATTTATCATAACAGCGAATTTCTGATCCCGTGCACTACCCTTGGGTATTATTCTGCTTATTGAGTCAAATGACTTAAACTGTGTACTTCCCTGATCTTTCCCTCTCTTTTCCGACAAATATCCACACTCTATATACTCTACTTTGGATATGGAAAGTTTCTTTATGATGCTACATATGGCATCATTGCCAAACTCCCAGTCATTTATATAGCCTCCGTCCCTTAAAGTACAGTCAAGCAAAAAAACCTGTTTTGCGTCATTGTTTTTCACCGGTCATTTTTCCTCCTTTTTTTCCTGACTATCCTTTAGCCTGATGCGCAAATCCGTGGTTGAAATGCCCTGCGTGTACGGAATATAAACGACATCGCATCCTACTGAATTCAGCTCTTGTTCAATTTTGTTCCAAACCTCGGTTCCTTTCCAATCGTCGCCGATAAACGCAACGTCGAAATTGTACTTTTCCCACGCTTCCATTTTACTGTGGGTTTCATTTTTCACGACCTCATCCACATACCGAATGGCGGCAACGATATCGGCACGATCTTTATACGGTATGACCGTCGGACGGTTTTTACAGTGCATAACCCATTCGTCTGAATGAACTCCTACAATAAGATACTCGCAATATTCTTTTGCCGAACGAAGAAGATTCAAATGTCCGATATGAAAAAGATCAAATGTTCCAACCGTAAATCCCTTTTTGTACTTTTTCATGATATTTATTCTCCATTATTTTTTCTTGTTTCTCTAATAGAATCAAGAAGTTTTTTCAGCGTCTCATTCAGCGTATAAACCGGCTTCCAGCCTAAAGATTGGATCTTTGAAGCGTCCATCACCGTTTTACCTTCTTTGCGCATACCGAGTTTATACGGATCGTCGGCGATCTCAAAAACAAGATTTACGGGAGCGCCTGAAATTGTGATGATTTTTTCCGCCATTTCTTTGATTGACACTTCGTTTTTCATATTTGTCAAGTTGTACGCATTCCCGCTGACGCCGTTTGCAAGTACATAAAGAAATGCACAAGCGGCGTCATCGGCGTCCAAATAGCTTCTGACGGTTGCCCCGGATGATTTCAGAACAATATTGCGATTTTCAATTACACATCTTGCAAATTCGGCAAAAAAGCGGGGATCGCCATATTGTACTCCGGTGCCGAATGTGGATGTCAACCGTACCGAATAAACGTTCAAACCGTATTTTGCCGAGAACGCACTCAGCATAGATTCACATACACGCTTGATCTCTGCGTAACAATTTCTCAGTATGAGAGGATCAAGTCTGCAAACATGATCCTCGGCAACAGGCTCCTCTACCGAGACATCACCGTAAATCTCATATGTAGAGACATACAAAAAGCCGGTGCATGAGTGACTGACTGCACATTGGAGAAGATTGCGTGTTCCCCCATAATTGGTATCAAACACCTTTACAGGGTCTTTCAGATGCATTTTGGTTCCACCTGAGAACCCGGCACAGTGAACAATATAGTCCACCGGCTGTTCATAGCCTATTTCTCCTTCAATATCACATTTTACAAATATGACATCGCTGCTCGCTATAAGCGAAGGAAACAATTTTGAAAGCTTTGCATCATTTCTGTACAGCGCAACTATTTTAATGTCTGCACCGTAATCACGATTGAGCCCGACAATATAGTTTACCAGTCTGGAGCCTATCAACCCTGTTGCGCCGCTGATCAATACCGTTTTTCCTGAAAATTTCCGAGCAAGAAATTCTCTCTGTTCTTTAAGAGCTTCAGCATCCATGCCTGATTTACCAACCTTTCTAAATTGCTGTGAATATTGAGCAAATTTTGAATATAAATATTTATTCTTTATGACTTCTTGTATGCTTTCAGTATTTCCGTGATTTTTTTTCGATTCATCAGCCCAACAACCATAATTGCCA
This sequence comes from uncultured Clostridia bacterium, assembly GCA_947623505.1. GTDB lineage: Bacteria > Bacillota > Clostridia > Oscillospirales > Acutalibacteraceae > Eubacterium_R. The sequence goes on from CANQGT010000014.1 coordinate 14,828, forward strand.
ATAAAAGCAAGTACCGTCGTGAGCTTTCAAAATTCCCGATACTGCTTTTCTATTTCTTTATATGCCATCTTATTAAATTCGATATATTCAAATTTTTTGGATAACCTTTGAATTGACCATCTATACAGAATTTACTTCTTATAAATTCATCGTTTAAGGGAACAAAATTATTGTCACTATCTGTTATCAAATTCAGATGACAATGAATGTCTTTAATGTACCCCCGTGCAAATGCGATTGCTTCATCTGTAAATTCCAATTCCATTATCAGTATAGTGGATTTGATCATACCGTTTTTCATAGCATAATCAATCGATATATTTCTCTCATGTGATTTACCAAAACCATCCGCAGGAAGTATTATTTTTTGCATTTTTGTTCCCGCACTTTTGAATTTCTGCAACACATTATGATTATTGTTTTTATAGTTTGAAAGTCACTATATCTTTGTCACAAATAATTTTTCAATTTATATTCTACAAAAATCGACTAAGCGTTTAATGCATCCCTTAACATAGGTATCTTTTTATATAATCCTGATACGAAATCTCCGCATCAAAAATCACTGTTCCATGTCTATTAGGTAGATTACGCGGCTTATTGTAATCCTTACCGTAGTATTCCGTCAGTATGTCATCATAATTAGCTGGCGCAGGAAAATGCATCCATTCAAACTGTACAATTTGGTGTTGTGAAAACCATTTCCTTTCAAGATAGTGGATCGTTTTCGGATTGTATCTCCACCATAATTTATCGACATACTTGGAATTCTCCCACTTCATAGCCTCGGTTCTTAAAAGAGAATAGACTTTGTCGGGCGAGTGGTATAGAAGCTTAAGTAAATAGCCCAAAACAATTTTAATGGCACTTTTTATTTTTTTGTTGCTATCAAATTTTGAATTCATAATACGAATCATTCTTCTATAACGATTATGTTTATTGATTGCTTTGATTGCTGTTTTTCGGTCTTCCGGTATCCCATCCAAAACAAATATATCAATAAATATTCCCTGATTGAATCTTACTTTTTTCATTTCAGATTGCAACATACCCGTAGTATTTGAATTTCTCAGCTGAGCATGGCATCGGTAATATCCCGTATCGGAATACGCTGTTTGCAAAAAATACGGTTTCTCAAAATATATCAGTCCATTGTTGACCAGCTGTTCGTAATCGTTCCTAAACATAACGACATCAATATCATCGTCCCACGGAATAAAGCCTTTATCCCGAATTGCCCCTAAAAGCGTGCCTCCTTCTAAATAATAATTTAGACCCATCTGTCTGCATACTTCATCCAGCTTACATAAAAGATCAAGCTCCACCGCCCAAATTTTTTTCATCTTCTCCGTGACCGTGTAACCGCATCTGACTTCTTCGTCCAAGAAGTGTTCCGGCAATTCTATCTTAATCGGAAGCATTTTTTCTAACTCCTTTTTTTTAGTATTTCCATAGCAATTTTTTTAAATGTTTCCAAAGCAATATATATCAGTTCCCGCAGTAAATTATCTTTCATAAGAAGCAACAGTCCAAAATATACGGCAACGCCGACAACGACCTGAATTACCACGACAACAAGATTTCCATATGGCAAAAACTTTCCGAGAAGTAAAACGAATATCAGCATAATAAGTCCGCATATAATTCGTTTCCAACTCATTTTTAATAACAGTTTTCCCGACATATATTCACCGCTCATACGAACGTAGAGTATTGAAATAACCGATTCCGCGATAATAGACGCAATTACCGCGCCGGTTGCACCAATAAAGGGAATCATCGCGAAATTTAATATAAGATTAAGCACCGAGCCTAAAACGAGAACCTTTGCGCTGCGCGCTCTCTGACCGCTTGGTGTATAATAATTTGAGCCAAGGCAATTACTTATTCCGATAATAATAATCAGCGGCGACATATAGCATAAAAGATTGACAACGGGTTCATACCCCGGCCCGAAGAAAGCGGGCACAAATCGACCGGCAATGCCGATAACCCCGAAAGCGCATCCGCACCCTATTAAAAAAATGAAATCCATGGTTTTACGGATACGGTCCTTTATCTCATTATATTTCTTTTCCGCAAACAAATAGGATATACGAACACTCATTACGCTGTTTATCGCGATAAAAGATATCGTATAGATCATCCGCATAATTTTGTTTGCCTGCTCATAATAGCCGTTTTGATACGTATCATGGGTAATTGCACCTATCAAGGTTTTATCTAATACCGTATAGATAGAAGTCGCAATGGTCGGAACAAAATAAATAAGCGTTTCTTTGAAATGATTTTTGAAAGTCAACGTTCGTATGTCAACTTTTGTGAGCATTTTGGGAAGATATATCCACATAGAGAGATTACCAAGCATAGTAACCAATGAATTGATAACAACATAAATTATCAAATCATCCCGCTGCCTTACAAATACGAATAAAAGCACGATCCCCGCTATTTTGAACAACGAATTGCAAATTACAATATTTTTTATCTTCTCATGACCGGTGAAGTACCACGAAATGTCAAACATAGTACCCATCAGAACGGGAATCAACGCGATAAAATAAGGCCGATATTGCTTGCTGAATGCGATCACTCCACACCAGACAAGTAAACACATTGACGTTGTCGCCACAGTCATCAATTCTATTTCCCAAAACAGCTTGCTCGACTGTTGTTTATCATTCCTATGTTGGGCGATCTCTCTCACACCGTAAGTTACGGTTCCGAGAGCGGCAAATAATGTAAAGTATGTTATGATTGAAAAAGTATAACTGTAAATTCCTACTCCGTCTGCTCCCAAAACACGGGACACATACGGAGTTGTAATAAACGGCGTTATTAAAACAAGAATCTCATAGAAAGTACGATAAATGTAATTTTTCTTTACGCTCGGTTGTGACAATAAATTAATTCCTCCTTAAGGAGAGTTTTTGGATTTAATTCTTCGCTGAATATTTCTTTTTACAAATCAAAAAGGCTAACATCAACAAGCATTTTACTACGACCATCCAAATGCAAAATCAATTAGTAACAATTTCTGCTTTGTAATTGTGCTTTAATGGCGCCGTACACGCGAAAGCATAACCGCAAGCAATAATAAAAATAGTAGTAGAAGCATATTGAGCTGATGAAATCAACAAATTAAACACAATCATAAAGCCGAATATCATAACTTTCATGAAAAGCGATTTATCTATACGGCTTGAGGTATATAACGCCAATATTAATGAAAGCGAATAAAACGCGATCATATATATGCCTCCCTGTGCCAACAAAATTGTGAGCCCCATGGAAAGGCCTTCAACCCTATCAAATGTGAAATTTTGAAAGATTTCTTCTGATTCTTGATATCCAGCTCCGAATATCACATGTTCTTTCCAAGTAGTGATTTCGGCTTGAATATCATCCATACGAACAAGAAAAGAATGGGTATTAGACTTATCTTCAAGAAGAAAAAATATTCCTATTGATATCGCCGCGACAATAATTATTGTAAAGACGCATTTCAAAATAAACTTTTGCGCACTTTTTGAGGGATTTGTAAAAAGATATGTCAACGCGATCAGAAGCATAACCGCTATAATGCCCTTAGTCGAAAGAGTCGAAAACATCGTAATTGACAGAAGAATTTTTTGCCATAGCGGAAATTTTCCTTTTTCCGCGGGAATCGCAATCGACAAAGCAATTATTAAATAACCGCTAAAGCCCGGAGCCTCAGCATAAATTCCCGTATTTCTGATTACCGTCCGCCCCAATATTTTGGTCGACTGAATTATATTTTCAAAATAAAGCCAAAAATAATTAACCGTAGTATGATTATTCCCCGCCCAAATATACGGTGTTGAAACGCCTTTGATAAAGCCTAAAAGAGAACCGAATAACCAAAAGAATAAACTAATAGATGCGACTATGCTGACTACATTAACAAATACCTTTGCAAATTCATCAACCTTTCCGTCTTGAATCAATGTGCCGGCATATAAGAAAAAAATGATAAAAATCAGCACATGCTTCGTAAGATATGCCCCGGGGTTTGATCTTGTAACTACGATATAAAAAAGTAAGTATATAACAAGAAAAAATAAAACCAATATCGATCTCTGTTTGATTCGCATTTTACCGTTATAAAAACATCCCATTAGGCAAAATATCGTTAGAAAAATATATTGAACATTTTTAATACCCGCTATCGATGCCATCGGCATTGATAAAAACCACATACACGATGATCCCGTTAAAAGCGATATGGCAATAAAGTACATAATCAAATTATTAACCGAAAATCTAAGGCGCATCTTGTTTACTCCTTCTCAGACAGAGCCTACCGTAATTAAATTAATCAGACAAATTCAACAATATATCAATCATACAATACTTCATCAATAAATTGCAGTATATTTTGTTTTCTCAAAACATTTATCACCTTGCCTGTTCTGCTTTTTTAACGCAAAAGTATAAATATCAGGCGAAATATTCTTTATTTGATTTTCGTAATCACATATTTTTATAAGGTTTTCATTTGTTATCGGTAATAGCAACAAAGCGCGAAATACCGTCATAAACCATTTTGCCTATGACATGCGCGATTCGAACTGTCTCAGACATTTTTTAATATCACTCCAAAAAATCATCGATTTCACTGCTCATCTCAGCGGGGATATCTTTGCCCGCGAGCCAAGATTTGTAGAATCGAGCGGTATATTTCATACATTCGTCAATATTCCAGTGAGGCTTCCAGCCGAATGTGTTTTTTAACTTTGAACAGTCGAGTTTTAAAAAGTTCGCCTCGTGTACGGCGTTTTTCTCAGACCGGTTTATCCATTGCGCGTCTTTGCCCCAATGCTTGCAGAAAAGATCAACGAGCTCGCCTGTAGTCACACAGTCACATTCATCGGGGCCTACATTGTAAAATCCGGCAATGCGCTTATCCTCATACTGCTTCGCGGCAATCATAAGATATACAGCTAACGGCTCCAAAACATACTGATAAGGACGGATCGAATAAGGATTTCTAACGCCTATCCTCTCCCCTCTCATCACGGCGCGGACACAGTCGGGAATTATTCTGTCGTTAGCGAAATCTCCGCCTCCGATAACATTACCCGCACGGGCGGTGGAAACGGCGACGGAGCTGTCGGAGAAAAAGCTGTTGATATAACTGTGCGTCACAAGCTCGGAGCAGGATTTTGAATTTGAATACGGGTCATAGCCGTCAAGCGGCTCGTCCTCACGGTAGCCCCGGAGCGACTCGTTATTTTTGTAAACCTTATCGGTCGTAACATTTAAAACGCTTTTTACGCTCCGATTAAGCCTAACGCACTCCATAAGGTTGACCGTGCCCATAACATTTGTTTCGTATGTGAGCTGCGGATTTTTATAGCTCTCGCGAACTAACGGTTGCGCGGCAAGATGAAAAACTATCTCGGGCTGAGCCTCGGCAAAAACGGCTTTCAATCTGTTAAAATCTCGAATATCGTCAATGACGCTCTTCATTTCGCCATCAAGACCGGAAATATCAAACAAATTAGGATTTGTCGGCGGCTCAAGAGAATAGCCAGTAACAATAGCGCCCGCGTTGGCAAGCATTTTACACAGCCAAGAGCCTTTAAAGCCGGTATGACCCGTTATAAAAACTCTCTTTCCGTTGTAAAAGCTTAAATCAAAAGCCATTTTTAGCAAACCTTCCACTCCGTGTTTATGTTTTACCACATCTTTTCAAAATGTAACGCTTGATAAAATACAGTTTAATTAAGCAGCGCCTGAACCGCTGAGAACAGCAGGTATAGCCATAAAAATTATTTTTAAATCCGTTAATATTCCGGCTTCACTAATATAGCGGTAATCCATATCCATCCATTCGTCAAAGCTTACATTATTTCTGCCGCATACCTGCCAATAGCACAGAAGACCGGGCTTAACCAAAAGTCTCTGCTTTTGTTCGTCAGTAAGCAGTTCCGTCTCGTAAGTCGGAAGAGGTCTCGGGCCGACGACGGACATTTCGCCTTTTAAAATATTAATAAGCTGAGGAATCTCATCAATACTTGTTTTTCTGATGAATTTACCGACTTTTGTTATGCGGGGATCATCTTTCATTTTAAATGCGGGCCCGTCAAGCTCGTTTTGGTCTTCCATCTCAAATCTCAAATTCTGAGCATTCTTTGTCATGCTGCGAAACTTCCACATTTTAAAAACTTTGCCGTTGATCCCGTTCCTGTCCTGAATAAAAAAAACAGGGCCGGGATCGTCGATATATATAATCAAAGACACAATCAAAATCAATGGAGATAATAAAATTATTCCCAAAATACTGACCGTAATATCAAAAGCTCTTTTGATAAAGCGATACCATAAACTGGGGTTTGGTTTTATCTCCCCGGCGTTTGATATCTTATCATTATTTTCCATAATAAGAACCGTAATACTTTCCGTAATATTTACCGTAGTATCTGCCATAATATCTGTTTGAGGCAAGATCCACATTGTTGAGAACGCATCCGAGAATCTTGGTGCCGGAAGCCTGTAGCTGCTCCTTGCACTTTTGAGCTATGCGATAACTGATTTCGCTGTCTCTCAAAACAAGAATAATACCATCACACTGCTTTGAAACTATAGCGGAATCAATAACGCTTCCTATGGGAGGAGTATCGACAATTACAATTTGATATTTTTCCCTCGCCTGCTCAATAAGAGCGTTAAAGCGCTTACTTACCAAAAGCTCACTCGGATTCGGAGGAACATGGCCGGCGAATATAATATTTAAGTTATTTATATCGGTTATATTAACACTTTGTTCAAAATTTCTTTGGCCGATAAGATAGTGAGTAAGACCGCTTGAGGGATTACCGCCTCTGCAATATTTTCTCATAACGGATTTTCTGAGGTCGGCGTCAATAAGCAAAGTGCTTTTTCCGCTTTCTGCGAACGCGCAGGCAAGATTATAGCTTACCGTGGATTTACCGTCGCCGGGAAGCGCGCTTGTAATGCATATTACATGAAGATCTTCTCCTGAAAATTCAGTGTTTGAACGAAGAGTTTTAAACGCCTCTTGAAGTTGAAAATTATTAGCGCCCTCTTTGCGGAGATAAGCGATATGGGTATTCGGAGAAGCATTTTCGATTGCGGGGTTTACCTGGTTTTCGTTAAAATCATTTACTGACGGCATATTTTTTACCTCCTTTGAACTGAGCCGCTTTGCCTTGAAGAAGCGGAGCTGCTCTTACTTGACGAACGACTTGAAGAAGAATGTTTTCTCTTTTTGCCGCTGCTCTTGCCGCTCTTAACCGCCGTTTCCATTTTGGGGATAAGAGCAAGAGTGGGCAGGCCGAGATATTGCTCAACATCTGCTTCCGATTTAATCGAATCATCGGAAATATAACGGATAACAAGAAAGATAAGCATAGCCAAGCCGCCTATGCCGGCCGAAACAACGGCCCAAATAAGTTTTGACGGCGAAGCGGCCTCTGTAGGCAGATTGGCCTTTTCGGCAATATTGACTGCCTGAACGTCCGTAACGCTCGTTATATGCTCACTGGCGGTATCTCTCAATGTGTTCGCGATAGTCTGCGCGACTTGAGGATCCGGATCCTCAACGGATATTGAAATTATATGCGTATCCGTGGTGTTTGAAATGGACACACGGGAAACGAGCTGCTCGTAAGTATCCTCAAGACCGCATTTTTCTATAACCGATTCAATAACGTCTCTGCTCTCGATAAGCTCCTCATAGTCCTTGGTGAGCTGACTTGAAATCTGAAAGTCGGAGTACTGAAGCGCATCGCTGTTCTGCCTGTTCAATATAAGAATTTTTGTGGTTGAACGAAACTGCGGCGTGATTACAGTCAAGCAAATAGCAAGACCGACAACCGTAGTAATTAAAACGGAAAACACAAAATAATACCAGCGCTTTAAAAAGTAGCTGAGCATTGAAATAATATCTATTTCGATTGTTTCATTAGTATCTTTTTCTTTTTCGTACATCTTTGCTTTCCCTCCGTTAGTTTAAGCAGAACATTTCCACTGCGTTGTCTCTTAAAAGCAGCGAGGCATATTCAAAACCGTATTTTTTTATAAGAATATCTCTGCATTTGGATATTTCCGGTGTGCGGTGTTTATTTCCGTGTGCGTCCGTGCCGATAAAATCAACAAGTTCTTCTTGCAAAAGACCGTGAACAAATTTTTTTACGCTTTTGCCGTTGCCTCCGGTAACGCTGGAGGCGTTGACCTGAATGCGAACGCCTAAATCGGAAAGGCGGTAAACCTTTTCAAAATCTTTAATAAGCGATTCATAACGCTCTATATGAGCAATCACCGGATGAAAACCGGCAAACATAACGCTGTCCATCGCGTTTTCGATAACGTGAAAAGGCGCTATCGGCGAAAACTCTATCAAAACAAAATCTGAGCCGTTCATAGTAAACGCTCGCCGCTCTTTCAGATATTGCGGTAAATCTTCAAAATAATAGAATTCGTTTCCGGGATAAAAGCGAAGAGAAATACCGTGCTTATCCGCGGCTTCCTGAGCGGCCGTCATCACCCGATAAACCGTTTGCGGGGGCGCGCCTCTGCGATTGTTGAAATGCGGAGTAACGACTATATCGGTAATTCCGCTGCCCGCCGCTTCGCGCATCATATCGAGAGAAACGGACGGACTTTCGGCTCCATCATCAAGCCCCGGGAGAATATGGCAATGCACGTCAACAATTCTTCCGAAACCTTCATTACGATTAGCCAAACAAATCACCACCGCACATCAGTTTAAAACAAAATAAGCAAAATTAATATATTATAATATATAACCGAGTATAACAGTGACAATTATACAATAGGGCAATCACAAAATCAAGAAATATTTTCAGAATATACGAAAATTTCAAAAATGCTTATTCGCCTTTCATTCCGATAAGCTCAGATTCGCCTTTATACGCTTTAACGGAAAGGCTTACCGAATCGAAAACGGCGCTTTCAATATCGTCATTCGTACAGCCAAGCTCCTCACAGTCCGAAGTAGGTATAAAAAGATTCATTCCCATTATATCTGCAAGACCGACGGGATCAATTCCGAGATCGGTTCCGCGTTTTTTATATTCGGAACGCATTGTAAGCCCAAAGGCTTTGAACATCCATTTCGGGATATCGACGATGCGCCTGTCGGGAGTGCCGTCCATAGCTCTGTAAACTATTTTCAAAAATTCCCGCCAAGTTAAATTATAGCAGGATATTCCGTAAGCCCTAAAGCTCCCCTGCCGCTTTTCTGCGGCTAAACAAGCGGTTTCGCAAGCTCCGGTCAAAGCCTCGCCAACCTGTCGAACGGTGAGCATAGCGGTGCCTCCGGCGGGATACATCGTGAAAGGCATTTTTTCAAAACGGCTGAGTTGCTCCACAAGTATCGTCCAAACCGGCTTTCTGCCCTTTTGCGTTCCGAAAATATACGGCAATTCAAGAACGGAAACGGCAAAATTCAAATCCGCGTAATCCTCGCAGACCTGTTCCTGCGCTATCCTGCTTCTGATATACGGATGTTTGTCGCAAAGCTTCATATCGGGGCGTTGCTTCGCAAGCCAAGAAAAATACGAGCCGCAAACTACCGCGCCTTTCATTCCCGCTTTCTTCGCGAGGGGCAAAAAACGCTTGAGCGGAGCGATATTATATTGATAATAATAATCATAGACCGGAGCCGGAAACTCCACTCTTTCGTCAACTCCCGCGGCAAAAACAAAAATGTCGCATCCTGTCATTAAAGAAACTATTTCATTGTCCTCAAGCTTATTTGCGTCTCGAAGAATAAGCTCCATTTCCTCGGGAATATCGGCGCCGGAGGGCACCGGAGGAAGCGCAAGCGATTTTACATAATTACCTCTGTCTATCAAAATTTTTGCCGCCGCGGAGCCGAGGAGACCGGTTCCGCCAATCATAAATACTTTCATAGCATTCCCATTCCGTCAATAAAATATTACCATAATAAGCCAAAACAGCAATATTATTACCCAAAAACAAACACCTTAATTATTTACAGAGTAATAATTTACGCTATCACCAAAATTTGTAAATACTTTCGTATTGAAAAGCAAATACGCAGGGTAAAAAGCTTAATTTACAAAAATTTTTTCACATTTATAAAAAACTTATCGGTTTCACGTAATATTATACCATTTTTTGGTATTTTCAGTCAACATATAAAGAATTTCAGATATATTACAAAATATTTTTGCAACAAAATTTTTATTTCGTTGCCTATATGAAAAAAGATTCTGAATTAAGCCATTATAATTTCGAGGAAATATAATTCTTCAAGCCAGCAATAAAGCAAAATGTGTGAAAACATACGTCGCTGTTGTTGCAAACCTATGTAATAATTTTTTTAAGTAAAATATTGCTTTCTGTCGAAATATGTGTTATTATTCTAAAACATAATTAACTTGAGTCTTTTTTATAAAGGTTATGGACGAAATAAAAATTTTGTCTATAGTATCAACCCGAGCCTTTCAAGCTGTTTTGCGTGCTCTTCGCCCGTGGAGAGCAAGTAAATGCGTGTTGTTTCTATCGAACTGTGGCCGAGCAAATCGGCAAGCTGGGCGACGTTTTTTGTCGCTTTATAATATACCCGAGCAAACAAGTGGCGAAGATTATGCGGAAACACCTTTGAGGATTCAACTCCGGCTTTACCGCATATCGCTTTCATTTCCGCCCATATCTGCTTTCTGGATATTCCCTTTCCGCTTTTGGTGATGAAGATCTCGCCTGAAGCGATTTTTTTATTTTTGGCGTATTTCAGTAATTTTCTGCACAACTTGTTAGGCAAAAGGATCGTGCGTATTTTGCCTTTCAGCGAAATATCAGCCTTGCCGGCTTTCAGCGATTCAACTGTGATATATTTCACTTCGGATACGCGTATTCCCGTGCCTCCTATTGTTTCAAGCAGCAGCGAAAGTCTTTCCTTACCAGATTTTTCGGCGGCGGCAATCAATCGTTCGTACTCGTTTCTTTTAAGATTTCTGCTTTCTTCCTGAAAAAGCCTGCGCTGGATACGCAGAAATTTTACCCGCACGCAAATCCCTGCAAACCGGCAATAAGTGTTGACGGCCGCGAGCATGGAATTGACCGTAACGGGCTTATATCCTTTTTCGAGCAGCCGCTCTTTCCATTCGCACACCGTTTCTTTGGCAATTTCTCTGCCGTCAAGCCATTCGGAAAAAGCCGTAATATCTCGCAGATATTTCTGAACCGTTCCGCTTACCCGTTCCTCACCGCAAAGCCATTTGCCGAACTGCTCGATACTTTCTTTTGTGATACTTTTAACTGCGTTTTCCATAATAAATGCCTCCTGTTTTATATAGGGCGAAATCAGTTTAAAAGCGTTTTCCAAAAACCGTATTCAGCCCCGAATGCGTTTAATATATTGTAAGCGATATTTTTAACAACATTCAAAACAAATGGAACATTTATATAAAAGAGAAATATTAAAACAGCCAAAATAAAATCAGAGAAAAAAACGCCCGCCGATAATATAAATTAAAGGCAGGCGTTTACCGATGCCTAACTCAACAAAGATGAATTTACACCGGATGTACTTTATTTTTTATATCGTCGTGCTTTCCGTCAAGATGATACTTCGCGTCTCTTCTCTTTTGGAAGAATTTAACGGCGACCTGATCAAACTGAGCATAAGAGAGTACATCCTCCTCCTGCTCGTAATATTCGGATATTTCTTTTCTGAATCGGTCAAGCTCAGGGGAAAGAAGATCAGCCGGGCGGCAGTCTATAACGGGTTCGTCACCGACTATCCTCTTTTGAAAATCGGGATCTATCTCGCAAGGCGTTTTTCCGTATTTTCCCGCAACAAGATCTTTAAATTCCTTTGTGACCATTTTGTAGCGTTCGCCGGTAATTATATTGAAAACAGCCTGAGTGCCGACGATCTGAGAAGTGGGCGTTACAAGCGGAGGAAAACCGCTGTCTTTCCTTACGCGCGGAACTTCATTCAACACGTCTTCGAGTTTATCCTCTTTTCCCGCCTGCTTAAGCTGATTAAGCAGATTTGAAAGCATACCGCCCGGCACCTGATATAGCAGCGTGTTTGCGTCAACTCCGAGCATTTTTGTGTTGAGCAGCCCTTCGGCAATATACTTTTCACGCAGAGGCATAAAGAAATCACGGATCTCCGACAGCGCCTTTATATCAAGGCCGGTGTCGTAAGGAGTGCCGCGCAGCGCCGCGACCATAGACTCCGTCGCGGGGTGAGAAGTTCCCATAGCAAGCGGACTCATAGCCGTGTCTATAACGTCTACACCCGCCTCAATGCCTTTAAGATGAACCATTGAAGCAAGGCCGGATGTGTAATGTGAATGAAGCTGGATAGGAATAGAAACGGTTTTCTTTAAAGCATCAACAAGATCGTAAGTGCCGTAAGGCGTGAGCAGACCGGCCATATCCTTTATACAGATGGAATCCGCGCCCGCGTTTTCAAGCTGCTTTGCGTAATTGCAATAATAATCTATATCAAACACGGGGCCTGTAGTGTATGAAATTGCCGCCTGAACGTGGCCGCCGTATTTTTTGGAAGCGTTTATTGCCGTTTCAAGATTTCTCACATCGTTCAGAGCGTCGAAAATACGCATAATATCAATGCCGTTATCGATACTTTTTTTAACGAAATAATCAACAACATCGTCCGCGTAATGGCGGTAACCGAGCATATTCTGACCCCTGAAAAGCATTTGGAGCTTAGTATTCGGGCATTTTTTTCTGATAAGACGAAGTCTTTCCCAAGGATCCTCATTGAGAAATCTGAGGCAGGAATCAAAAGTGGCTCCACCCCAGCATTCAAGGGAATAAAATCCTATCTTATCCATTTTTTCAAGAATATCCGAAAATTCGTCCGTGCGCATACGAGTTGCGATAAGCGACTGATGTGCGTCACGCAAAACGGTTTCGGTAATGCCTATTTTAGCCATCTGCGCCACCTCAATTTAAAGTAACAAGAACCTGACCGGCCTCAACGCTGTCGCCCTTGCTGACGGCAACGGAGGCAACGGTGCCCGAAGATGGGGCAACGATCTCGTTTTCCATCTTCATAGCCTCAAGAACTATGAGCGTATCGCCCTCGTTGACTGAAGCGCCCACCGAGGTTTTAACGTCAAGTATCGTGCCAGGCATAGGGGATTCAACTTTAACCGAGCCCTGCGCGGCCGGAGCGGCGGCGGGTTTTGCCGCGGGTGCCGGCGCCGAAGGAGCGGCCGGAACCGGAGCCGAAACGGGAGCGGGAGCCGGAGCGGCGGCTGCACCGCTTTCTTCAACGGTAACTTCATAAGGGATTCCGTTTACTGTAACTGTATATCTTTTCATAGCATTGTCCTCCTGATTATTTGACCGAGTGCTTTCTCGGAATAGTCTTTTCTCTTTTGCCCTCAAGCACGGCAAGAGCGTTTATAAGCTTATCCCTTGTCTGAGCCGGAGCGAATATATCGTCGATCGCGCCGCAGGCGGCAGCGGTAAACGGAGATGCAAGATTTTCTCGGTATTCTTTAACGAGAGCGCTTCTTTCTTCCCCCGCGGCCAATCGGTCGTTGTAAAGAAACGCAACTGCCGATTCGGCCTCAAGCGGAGAAATAACAGCGGAGTCCCAAGCGAAAACGAGATCGGCGTTGGAGCCTCTGCCCGCAAGGGCAATATAAGCCGCGCCCACGGCGCTGCCTGTAACAACCGAAATTTTCGGCGACGTCGCGGAAGAATAAGCGGAAACGAGCTTTGTAACAGCGGTCAAAACGGCGTTCTCCTTATCTCTTTTGAGCCCGTCGGCGTTTACAAACGAAACAATCGGAATGTTGAAAGCGTCGCACAGCTTAACGAACGATTCCGCTTTATAAGCGCAGGCGGGGCAAAGAGCCTTACCATCAAAAGCGATTACGCCGACGGGAGCGCCGCCTATCCTCGCGAAAGCGGTGAACACATTTTTCGCGTAACCCGCTTTTATTTCAATAATGCTTTCGACGTCAGCGACGGATTCAACAATTTCTTTCGCGCTCATATCCTCGGAGCAGCGAGAAACTTTTTCGTCCCAATCAAACAGGAGCGAAGCCTCAAGATTATTTGACGGAAGAACGCAGACAAGAGATTTTGCGGCTTCGAGGGCGCTTTGAACGTCATCGGCAAGAATATCTACCGTCCCCTCTTCATAGGACTGAGCAGCGGTGACATCACTCGGAACGGTGACGTAAAAATCGGCTTCCTTGGCGGCGATAACAACGTCGGCCATATTTGCCATTAAAGCGCTTGTACCGAGGCAGGAGCCCGCAATTACGGAAATCTGAAGCACAACACCCGAAACCGATGAAGACAGTTTAAGTATCTCCCCGTAAGCCGTAAGGGCCTCAAAGCCCTCGTTCAACCTCATTCCGTTTGAATCGTAAATTCCTATCACGGGGCAGCCTGTTTTGACCGCAAGCTCATAAATCTTTTTAATTTTCGCGCACTGAGCAACGCTGACCGCTCCTCCGTCCGCCGAAGAATCCTGAGAAAAAGCATAAACGCAAACCCCGTTTACCATTCCGAACCCCGCGACGGCCTCAACGTCTCTGTCGGCGGATTTGGCAAAGCCGTCTATCTCCGTAAATGTGCCTTCGTCAAAAAACGATAAAAGCCTCTTTTTTGCTACGGACGGTTCAGCTATAAATTCACTCACTGAAAATCCCCTCCTTGTATTTTGATTTGAATAAATAAATTCCAGAAAAAACCATTTTTAGGTATTTTAACACTTTGATGCTTTAATTACAACAGTTTTTTATATAATTTAAAATAACTTTAAAGACTGAAAAAAGTTAGCCGCCGATAATGCTGACGCATATCGGCGGTTTTTAACGCGTTATTGTGAAAAAATTTCGTGTTTTAAAGAGATACTGCCTTATCGGCGCTCGGCTAAACGGCGGTAAGATAGGTAAAATAATTTTAAAACTCGCTCAAAATAAGATCTCCGTTATCGTAAACTTTAACGTAGTCGATGATATAATCAAACGGCAGCCTGTTCCTTTTATCGGTAACTACTCCGTTGCCTATCCATTTACGGCCGACCTTGGGTTTTCCGTTTCTTCCGACTGAACCGTTTATTTCACAGCTCAGCCAAAGAGAAACGGGAAAATTTATTTTTCCCTCGGGATCATCCACCCGCCATACGGGCGCGCCGTCATAATAGAAAACAAGCCCGTTCTTTTTCCAATCAAGGGCAAACGTATGATAGCCGCGGTGCAGATTTTTCATAAAAACGCGCTTTTTGCTCTGATTTTTATAACTGTTCCAGTGAAGCGTCGATTCCGCAAAATAATTCCAAGCGGATTCAAAAATATCGATTTCATATCCCTGACCGCGGCCGATATGATCGGGCATAAGCCAAAACGCGGACCAAACACCCTTTATCAAATCAACTTTGCAGCGCGCCTCGTAATAACCGTATGTAAATTTATTCTCACGCCAAATAACGGCTCCGGTATGGTATCCGCGAGCGCCGGAAATATTCTTATATTCCGTGCGTATCACAAGCTTTCCGTCATCAACAAAAGCCTGATCTTTCGACCAATACCCGCCGTGCCTTTGACCTGACATAAAATTCCAATGCGAGCCGATCGGTTCTCCGTCGGAAAACTCCTGTATAACGACCGGCCTGTAATCATCGGGAAGCGCAAAACAATTTTCACGCATACAATTCACACTCCGTCAAAATTATCCTCGGCTAAGGCTTTCTTTTCGGCGCTTTTCAGCAGTCTTTTTACTTCCGTTTCGCTCAGTTCGCGCCATTTGCCCTGCTGAAGCATTCCAAGCTTGAGGGAGCCTACGGACGTTCTCTTAAGCCTTGCCACCTCAAGTCCGACGGCTTCGCACATTTTTCGTATCTGCCTGTTTCTTCCCTCACGAAGAACAAATTCGAGCACAACTCTCCCCTGTTCGCTTGTTATTATATTCACTTCGCACGACGCGGTTTCCTTTCCGTCTATCACAACGCCGTTGCGAAGTTTCATAAGCGTTTCTTCGCCGACGGACGGGCGAACGGTTACCCGGTATGTTTTCGCAAAGCCGTGGCGCGGGTGAGTAAGGGCGTTGGCAAAAGCGCCGTCGTTAGTCAACAGCAGGAGACCTTCGGAATCCTTGTCCAGCCTGCCGACGGGATAAACGCGCTCGTCAACGCCTCTGACAAGCTCCATAACCGTTTTTCTTCCCCTGTCGTCAGAAACGGTAGCCACATATCCGCGCGGCTTATGAAGCATAATATACCGCATCCGCGTTTCCTTGGTTATTTTCTTCCCGCGAAGCGTTACAATATCTTTTTTTATATTAACTTTTGAGCCGATAACGGCAATATGGCCGTTTATTTTAACTTTACCGTCGGCGATAAGTTCCTCGCATTTGCGCCTTGAGGCGACGCCGCAGTCGGCCATATATTTTTGCAGTCTCACTTCATTTTTGTTTGGCATAGTAATTTACGCTTTCACCCGCGACAACAGCGACGCGGGCGATTTCCCTGTCTTTATATTTTATAACGGCTTCCCCGACTTCATCGCCCACGCTTATAGGAGCGTATATGAACGGAAAATGATACACTTCAACGGTCAAATACTGAGGATTGACAACGCTGATTTCCTTTTTATATTCGGCAGCCAAAGTATTTTTACCCGCGCCGACGATATTTATACTCACCTTACCCTCAACGGATTTTCTACCGTATGATTTTTCGCATTGAGCAAGCAGTTTTTTATGGTCGTTCCAATCGTCCCCGTCGTTAAGGGTAACGCAGATCATAGTGTAACCGTTTTTTCTGACGGCGGAAACGAGGCACCTTCCCGCCTTGCTTGTAAATCCCGTTTTTACGCCGATACAGCCGTCAATCTGATAAAGTAATTTATTGTGATTATAAAGAGTCTGCTTTTTTCCGCTTATGGTTATTTCCATACTCTGCGCTCTGCAAACGGATGCAAATATTTCGTTTTCAAGCGCGGCGGCGGTAAGAACAGCCATATCGTAAGCGCAGGAGTGGTGATTTCCCTCGTCAAGTCCCGACGGAGTTACAAAACGCGTGTGTTCCATTCCGAGACTCACGGCTTTTTCATTCATCATTTTCGCGAAATTTTCAACGCTTCCCGCAAGATAAACGGCGGTTGAGTTGGCCGCGTCGTTGCCGGACGCAAGCAGCATACCCACAACAAGATCGTAAAGCGAAATCGAGTCCCCCGAACGCAGTCCGAGAGAGGTGCCGACGGTGTTTACCATATCGTCTGTTATATTAACGATACTGTCAAGCCCGCCGCTCTCGCAGGCTATAAGCGCGGTCATTATTTTTGTTGTTGAGGCCATACTTCTTTCGGCAAAAATGTTTTTTTCATAAAGTATCTCGCCCGACGCGGCATCCAAAACTATGGCGGAAGCCGCGCTGCAATCCTGCCCCTGAACATAAGCGGAGCCGACCGAAAGAAAAATGATGAGCGCCGCCGAAAAAGCGAATATTCTTTTAAACAAAAAAGACCACCTGCTTATATAAAATCGCTTTATCTAAATATATGCGGGTGATCGGATTTTTAATTAAATTATTCGGTTTTTTCTCCGTCCGTTGATGCTTCATCGTCTTCCTTGGCTTTAACAAGCCTTGAAATCTGATCGATAAGCTCGGGTATCATTGAGATTGCCCTATCGGCGGAAGAAGTATAGTTATCTATCTGCATAAGCCTTACTTTATTGTTTTGAATAACAATAAACGCAACGGGAGTTATGGAAATGCCGCCGCCGCCACCGCCGCCGAACAGTTCGGAGCCCTGCTTTGAGGGCAGATCGGTGCCGCCGCTCGTAAAGCCGTAAGTAACCTTTGAAACGGGTATGAGCGTGGTGTCCCCAGTAACCATAGGATCCCCGATGATGGTGGAAACGTCAACCATCTCGCGCATCTTCTGCAAAGTGTTTTCCATTATTTTGTTTACCGGTGTTTCTTTCATCTTTTTATCTCCTTATCAAAAGATTATTTGTTATTTGTTTTTTATAAGATTTACCAAAAAGGTTTTTCCCGCGGAAAGAACCACTCTCAAAAGCGTCGCTACGTTTATCGAACCGATAAAACGAAAGCCGTATTCGCTTGAAGGAGCGATAAAATCCGCGTAAAACACTTCGTCGTAATCGTCAACATTCTTGCTGTTGAGAATAAAGCCCTTTATCGGGAAATAATATTTGCTGACGGAGCCGTATTTATTTGCAATATCAAAAGCATCTCCGCCTCCGATAATCATTTTAACATAAATCAGATAAATATGGAAGCCCCTAAATAAAGTGCTAACAGCGGAAGACGCCGATTGGAGCATATTCGATATAAGAAGCAGTATTCCGATTATTCCGTCCTCTTTCAAAACACGCTCAATATAATTCGGCTTGGGAGGCTTCTTAGGCTTTTCTTTGGGTTTTTCCTTATTTTTTTCATTGTCGTTATTTTTCTTAACGCCCTCGCCGTCTTTTTTTTCATTATTCGGCTTTTGCGCGGGAGCGGGTTTGTTTTTGCCTTTTTTGACTTCCTGCGCCGATCTTTCGGGAAAAAGGATAAATGAAAGGATCCGTGTGAGCTTTATCTCCCTATCCCTGCCGAGCAACCTGACGGTGGTGCTCCAACCGCCCTCGTATGTAACGGTAAAAGTGGCAGAAAGAGAAAGCACGACTGCGAGAACGACGGCGAAAACGCCGATGACTATTAAAAATACAGTCAATCAAATCATCCTTTCAAAATTCATTCCGATAAGTCGTCGTCGGAATCAGATTCTCTCTTTTCATCTTCAAACAGAGAAGTCTGGCCGTTGTCCTTGGCAATTTTTTCCACCTCGTCAACGGACGGAAGATCGGGCAGATCATCAAGACTGTTTAAAGAAAAACATCTGAGAAAGCGGTCGGTCGTACCGTAAACGAGAGGTCTGCCGGGAAGATCGAGCCTGCCCTTTTCCTCGATCAGCCCCTTTTGAACAAGATTAGCGATAGAGCCGGAGCAATCAACGCCTCTTATCTGCTCAACGAAGCTCTTTGTAACCGCTTTATTATAGGCGACTATCGCAAGCACCTCAAACGCGGCCTGCGAAAGCGGCGTGTTTTTCTTCACCTCAAGCAGAGCCCTTATATCGTCGGCATATTCTTCCCTTGTGCAAAGCTGGTACTTACCGTCCATTCTCACAAGGCGAAGTCCGCTTTTGTTTTCATCGTAAATATCCGAAAGGTGCGCGAGCATTTTTGTAACGCTCTCTATATCAAGTTCCAAAAGTTCAGCCAGCTTGACGGCTTCAACCGGTTCTCCGGAAGCAAAAAGCATTGCTTCAAGCTTCGCAATTATGTTTTTGTTAGAGTTCAACTGTTTCTACCTCTTTAGCAATTTGCACGTCGGGGTTATTGACAGAACCCTCAAGCGTTATTCTTTTTGATTTCGCAAGCTCAAGCACCGCAAGAAAAACGGCAACAATGTCGCTTTTACTTTTGGAGCCCTCGAAAAGCCTCAGAAATTTTATTTTTTTACCGCTGCGAAGTCTGCTGACAACGGCGTTTATTTTTGTCGCCACATTAACGAATTTTTTGGCCACAATATCCCTGAACGAATCAACGGGCGGCGGCAGTCTTCGCTGAGCCTTTCCCGCGACTGAGATATAAGCGTTCAAAAGCTCCTCGCTCTCGTGAAAACGCTCGTAATCGTAATTTATGTACCCCTCCTGCGGGGCGCGCACGAAACGGTCAAAGCCCTGCGTCTGCCTGCTTAGCTTTTCCGCCATAATCTTGCAGTCACGGTATTCGATAAGCTCCCCGGTGAGTTCTGCTTTCAGTTTTTCCGCCTCCTCGTGGCGAGGGAGAAGAGAAACTGTTTTCAGATATATAAGCCTTGCGGCCATTTCAAGAAAATCGCCCGCTATATCGAAATCGGCGCTTTCCATTTGGCGCACGTAATCAAGATACTGATTAACAAGCTCCACAATCGGTATATCGTTTATATTCAGTTTATGCTTGTTTATGAGGTGCAGGAGCAAATCCATTGGGCCCTCGAAAACCTCAAGCTTATAATTTATACTTTCCATAAAACCTCACGCGAACAAGCCGTAAACAAGGCTCGGTATAAACGATATTACTCTCATCATAATATTGGCAATAAAAGAAATAGGTCCGCTTAGAATACCTGTAAACAAAAGCAGCAAAAGGGCAAGCATAATATAGCGTTCATATTTCATATACTTAAAGTAATATTTATCGGGTATAAGCATAGCGGCAACCTTAGAACCGTCAAGCGGCGGAATGGGAAGCAAGTTGAAAACCGCAAGCGTTACGTTGATGGAAGCGGCATAGTAAAAAATAAGCGCAATTAGGCTGACGGCGGTAGTTTCCGGCAAAAGCATAAGGCCGTAATAAACGCACACGGCAAAAAATCCCATAACAAGGTTAGAAGCGGGACCCGCCAAAGCGGTTACAGCCATTCCCTTTTTCGGATTTTTAAAATTTCTTTCCCTAATCGGAACGGGATTCGCATAGCCTATACCGAAAAGGAATATCATAATTGAACCTATCAAATCAAGATGCGCAAAAGGATTCAAAGTCATTCTTCCGAGATTCTTCGCGGTGTGATCGCCCATCTTATCGGCGGCCCAAGCGTGGGCAAATTCGTGAATCGGCATACAGAAAAAGACTATAAAGATCCTTGATAATATTACGGAAATTATCTGAACCGTATCTCCGCTTCTTAAAATGCTGAATAATGACATATGAACTCTCCAGTCCTAAAATTGATAAACGGCGCGCAACATACGCTCATTGCCGTAAATATCTTTGATTATACGCACGTTTTTAAAGCCGTTATCAAGCAGAATATTTTTAACGTCGCCGCACTGACTGTTTCCTGCCTCGAAAAATATCTCTCCGCCGTTTTTCAGATAACGCCTGAATCTTTCGCATATAGAGCGGTAAAAAACCAGCCCGTCATCCCCACCGTCGAGCGCCTCTTTCGGTTCCGCAAGAACCTCTCTTTGAAGCAACGGCAGTTCCGAGCTTTTTATATACGGAGGATTAGAGACGATTATATCCGCTTTCGGCAGGCCGGACGGTTCAAAAACGTCTCCCTTTACGGGAAAAACATTTTTCGCCATTCGGCAGTTTTCCGAAAGATACGACATAGCCTCGTCGCTTTTTTCAACACAGTAAACCTCCGCAGACGGCACGGCCTTCGCAACGCTTATTCCGATGCAGCCGCTGCCGGCGCACAAGTCCAAAACAACGGGGTTTTCAATCTTACGCGCGCTTTTAATCACAAGCTCGGTAAGCTCCTCGGTTTCGGGGCGCGGAATAAGAACACCCTGTCCAACCTTGAAAACGGAATCGTAGAAATCCCATTTTCCGAGCACATATTGCAAAGGCTCGCCGCTTTTCAGCCGCCAAAGCATATCGGCGAACCGCTTCATAACTATTTCATCGTCTTTATGAAAATTATACTCTCCGTTATTTATGCCGTCCAAATCACAGACAAGGCACAAAGACTTAAATTCGGCTTCGTCAACGCCGTTTGAAGCCAGAAAATACACGCCGTAATTATACGCGTCCCTCAGCTTCACTTTATCTCATCGTCCCTCGGATCATCGGTGATTACCGCCTTTAAAGCCGCGATTCCCACTTCAATAATATCGTCGTCCGGCTCTTTGGTGGTTATGCGCTGCATCCAAAGACCCGGGGCGGAAACTATCTTTACGAAAAGATTATCGTGCTTTCCGGCATACCTGATAAATTCATAGCCGAGCCCCATAACGAGCGGAAGAAAAGCCAGCTTTAAAAGGAGCCAAAGCACTCGGTTTACCGCAATGGCGGGAAACAGCTTGGCAACAACGGAATACACAATTATGCTGAATATCAGAATAACAAATATAAACGAAGTGCCGCATCTCGGATGAAAGCGGCAGGATTTGCGCACGTTTTCAACGGTGAGCTCCTCGCCGGATTCATAGCAGGCAATAGATTTATGCTCGGCCCCATGATATTTGAAAAGCCGCTTTATATCTTTCATTCTGCTTACCAAAAGCAAATAGCAGACAAAAATAATAATTTTCAGCGCGCCCTCTATAAGACCCTGATAATCGGTAACGGCGCCTGCGGTCCATTCGTTTAACTTATTGAAAAAAAGAACGGGAAAGTAGAAAAACAGCAAAAACGCGAGAAGCACTCCCAAAACCGATGCAACGCCTGTAACAAAATTCATAAATTTACCGCCGAATTTACCGTTCAGCCACTTTTCAAATTTTGAAAGCTCTTCTTCCTCAAAATCCTCCATACCCGAAGCCTCGGCGGAATACATAAGCAATCTGTAGCCGAGTATCATGGATTCAATGAAATTCACTATTCCGCGAATTATCGGCCAGCCGAGGAATTTGATTTTATCCTTAATATGCTTAACCGAATGGTATTCGACAAAAACGGAACCGTCCGTTTTTCTTATCGCCGTGGCCACTCCTTTGGGGCCCTGCATCATCACGCCCTCAATCAAAGCCTGACCGCCGACCGACGTTTTATGAGTTTTTTTCTGAAACATCAGGAATTATATCCTTTCAAATTTATATCTTCATCCGAGACCTCGTCGATTTTAGGTTCGGACATATCTATTTCCTGCTCCGACGGTTTACTTTCAATCGGCAGATAAATCGTAACAAGAGTTCCGACGTTCTGCTTACTGTCTATCTCAAGTTTTCCGTTGTGGAGATTGATTATTTCATTTGTAACTGCAAGGCCGATTCCCGAACCTCTCACGGAAACGTTTGCTTTATAAAATTTTTCCATAACGTGGGGCAGATCTTCCTCGGATATTCCGCAGCCCTGGTCGGCAATGGAAATTTTAACGGCGTCGCCCCCGTTTAATGAGGAAAATTCCGCCTTCACAAATATTTTGCCCTGCATTTTGGAATACTTGAGCGCATTGTCAAGCACATTCATAAACACCTGCTTCAGCCTGTTCGGATCGGCATTCGCGGGCGCGGGAAAATCAGGTATGCTGTATCTTACCTCTATTCCCTCTCGCATCGCTCTTTCACGGAATGTAAACACAGTTTCGTCAAGCTCTGCAAAAATATCGGTTTTAACGAGCCTTAAATTCATTCTGCCGCTTTGCAGTCTGCTGAAATCAAGCAATTCCTCAACAAATCCCTCAAGTCTGCCCGATTCGTTTACGATTATCTGAAGCCCCTTGTTTGTAACCGGATCCCTTTCCTGGTCTATTCCGAAAAGGAGAGTTTCACCCCAGCCCTTGATAGATGTCAGCGGTGTTCGAAGCTCATGCGAAATCGTGGATATGAAATCGTTTTTCAGTTTGTCCGCGTCCGCAATATCCGAAGCCATAGAGTTTATCGAATCGGACAGCCGTCCTATTTCGTCGTCATATTTTTTTTCTATTCTTACGTCGAGATTTCCGTTGGAAATTTCCTTGGTGGTGGCGGTTATTTCCCTAATCGGCACTATGATAGAGCGCATAAAGAGCATATTTGAAAAAATGATAATCGCGATTATCGCGAACAGCGCGGCAAAAAGGCCGGCGATTATTCCGAAAATCTTAAAATCAACATTTTTCATTGACGCCATAACGCGAACGGCGCCTATCCTGATTCCGCGCGAATTTTCAATCACTCTCGTTACGGACATAATTTTTTCGCCGTTTGCCTTGCCTATAAATTCACTTATGCCGTCCTCGCGTGAAACGGCATCGGAATAATCGGGCATTTCAGGCGAATCCTGCAAAAAGCCGTCTGTTGAAGATATGATCTTCCCCTTGCTGTCAATAATCCAAACGGTAGTTTTGTCTTTATAGGTGTAACTGTCTACAAATCGGGCGGCGGAATTTTCAAAAGAAACACCCAAATCGAGATTCGTTGAAAAATAACTTGCCGCCGTTGTAGAAGCACCGCTGTAAAGCAGGCTTTCAACGGAATTGTAATAATACGATTTAACGTAAACGGATACCGCTACAAATATGATAATCAGAAACACGACGATAAGGCCGACAACGTTGACGAACCAACGCTTGGCGATACCCTGAAGTTTCATTTTATGCAGTTTTTCGCCCAGAGCTTTTTCCATTTCAGCGACTTCCGATTATGATTTATTTATTCTCGGTTACCCACTTATAACCGAGCCCCCATATGGTGATAAGCCTTGACGGGCTCGACGGATTATCCTCCACCTTCATACGGAGCCTGCGGATATTGACATCAACGATTTTTTCATCGCCGAAATAATTGCTGCCCCAAACGGTTTTAAGAATATCGGTTCTGTTGAGCGCGGCATTCGGATTTTTAAAGAAATATTCTATTATCTGAAATTCAACCTGAGTAAGCTCAATAAGCGTTCCCGCTTTTGAAAGAGTACGGTTGCGAAGATTCAGTTCAAATTCGTCAAGCTTTATAGTTTCGCCCGTAGTGTCGTTTTTCCTGAAACCCCTTGTCATCTCAACGCGTCTGTAAACGGCGTCCACTCTCGCCATAAGCTCGCTCGGAGAAAACGGCTTTGTAACATAGTCGTCGGCACCGACAAGCAGACCGGTCACCTTATCCATTTCCTGCGTTTTGGCAGAAAGCATAATTATACCGAGATCTGATGAACGCTTGCGCAGCTCCTTGCAGACAGTAAGCCCGTCGATCTCAGGCATCATAATATCAAGGATCGCAACATCAAAATCGCCGTTTTCCTTTTTGAAAAGCGCAAGAGCGGCGGCTCCGTTTTCAGCCTGAACAACATCATATCCGCTTCTCGTAAGGTTAATAACGATAAATTCGCGGATAGATTCTTCATCCTCGGCAACAAGTACCTTTTTCATACTCTACTCTCCTTTTCCGATTATTATCATTGATTTCAGGGTTTGCATATTTATTTTAATATCCGAATCACTGCCGAGACCGGCAAAATAAATATAAGCGTCGTCCCGGTAGATTTCAGTGAGGTCGGAGTATTTTTCGGCATTCTTTTGATATTCGGATAAAGCGAGCTTTTCGATATTGAAAGCGGTTTTTCCGCTTTTATCCTTTATTTCAAGCAATCCGGAGGCCGCGTCATAAGAAGCGTTTATTTCTCTTGCGTATTTATCGGGCAATAAAATATGATAACCGTCTTTTTCTATGAACAGAGAATAGCAGGCGTGCTGCAAAACCGAGCCGTAACGTTTCCAATCAAACGCCTTAACACCCTTTGGGGCGGAAATAACAGAGGTGTCGGTGGGGAGCTCAATATATCCGTCGCTATTTATATCACGGCTGAAAACAAAAGCATTGCGCGAAGTGTTTTCCGTTCTTCCCGTGTTATAATTATAATACGGGGCAAGTATCTCGCCGTAATAATCCGACCAAACTATAAGCTCTGTAAGCATACCCTTGCCATCGGCTCTTACGGCGTCTGCAAAGACCTTAAATCCCTTATCCTTGCTTTCACTTACAACGTTAACGTATGAGGTGATATGGCCGTCAAGCTTTGTTCCGGAGCGTGATTTCAATCCGCTTTCGCTAACTGTAAACAACGCGGCGGAAGAAGCGGTGTCGCCGCCGCTGCCAACGTTGAAAATCAGCAGTTCGTCAAAACCCCTGCCGTCGTTATCAACAGGCGCATACGCGGAAGCTCTTACCGACGTTCCAATCTTTTTAAAACCCGAAAAGCCGTTTGACTCGGTCTGAGCATAAACCGAAAGATAGTGAACGGCGGAATCAACGGAAGTGTCCCAAAGAACAATAAGCTGAGTTCCTCCATCGGCGAGAAGCGTGCGCATATCTACCGAAAAAACGTCTTTTCCGTCGCCGTCAATATTGCATATAACGCTCCACCCGTCGTCATATTCGTCAAGAACGGCCATACTCGCGCTTTCGGAATCTTCATATTCATAAAACGCAAGAGCCTCGTCGCCGCCGTCGCCGTCAAAATCATAAAAAACAAACGAGGTTTTGTAATCTCCGCTTACGGGAGTTTTCAATAAGAAATCGCCGTCGCAAAAACTGCGCAAAGCATTATATATACCCTGATTTTTTTCAGGCAGCGCAATAGGCTCGATCAGTCTCTCGGCGGAATTTCCCAAAATTGAGGAGCAGCCGCAAAACAGCAGAACAAAAACGAGCAAGGGCAGAAATGCAAGTATTCGCTTCATACCGCTCCCTCCCCAAAACAGATATAGGAAAATCAAAAAAGAATTTCTTTTCCGAAAAATGAATAATTCGACGGCCGCGGCACGGTTGAGCCGCACACTTATTTGTAATATTATAACATTATAAGATTACAAAATAAACATTTTTTTAAAGAATTTTACTTAAAGATTACAAATGAGGCGATTTAGCATATATAATTTGACGAAATATACAAAAAAATTACAGAAAACAGGCGCTAATGTTAAAAAAATCCCACACGGCCATTAAAATTTTGCCGAGTGGGATATTTCTTATTCATATATGCTTCGCCTAAGTTGTCCTATATACGGAAGATTTCTGTATTTCTGGTCATAATCAAGACCGTAGCCGACAACAAACTCATCGGGTACGTCGCAGCCCACATAATCGGGAGTTATGGGCGCAACTCTTCTTTCGGGTTTGTCAAGAAGCGTCGCTATTTTTATTGAGCGCGCGCCTCTTGTTTTAAGTATTTGCGAAACGTAATGCAGAGTTTTGCCGCTGTCGAGTATATCCTCAACGATAAGAACGTCATAACCGTCGAGATCTATATCAATATCCTTGGTTATTTTAACTCTGCCCGATGAACGCGTGCCGCTGCCGTAGGACGAAACCGTCATAAAATCAATGGAAAGCGGCAAATCAATACACCTGACAAGATCCGTCATAAAGAAAACACAGCCTTTTAAAATTCCGAGCACCAAAAGGTTTTTATCTTTATAATCCTCGGTTATCTGCTTTCCGAGCCGCATATTGATTTCCCTTAACTGTTCCTCGGAAACGAGGATTTTTTCAACATCGGGATTCATATCTACCTCTCCTCTCTGAAATAGGAAAGACCGAGAGACGCGGGGCCGAGATTTTCTTTCTTGCTCTTAACGGAGCTGATTATAAGGACGATTATCGTAACTACATACGGAAGCATCTTTATAAGCTCCTGAGTGCGAAGCGCAAGCCCGGGAATATAAAGGAATACGATATAAAGTCCGCCGAAAAGAATTGAGCCGGGAATCGCCATATCGGGTTTCCAAAGAGCAAATATAACAAGCGCGATGGCAAGCCAGCCTCTGTCGCCGAAGCCCTCATTAGACCATACGCCGCAGGCGTAATCCATAACATAGTATAGTCCGCCAAGCCCGGCGATAGCGCTTCCTATGCAGGTCGCGAGATATTTTGCTCTGCTTACGTTTATGCCCGCCGCGTCTGCCGTCGCGGGATTTTCGCCCACGGCGCGCAGATGAAGTCCTCCTCTTGTTTTCTTTAAGAAAAAGGCGCAGAGAAACGCGATAATTATCGCCGAATACGCAAGAAAGCCGTAGGAGAAAAATATTTTTCCAAACCATCCCAATGAATCGGCGAAAGGAAACGTCGCCCTGAAAAACCGGCTTGTGTTGGTAAGCGCAACGGAGGGCACGTCGCTGTTGGTAAGCTTAATCAGCGAACCGCCGAAAAAGTTGCCGAAACCTACTCCGAAAGTGGTGATGGCAAGACCGGTTACATTCTGATTTGCCCTGAGCGTTACGGTCAGGAAACAGTAAACAAGCCCGAGAAGCGCGGAGCCTATAAGAGCGCAGAGTGTCGGTATCAATATCGCGAGAAACGGATTTATGGCGTCCCTCGTCGGGAGTGATTCTTCATAGAAAAACGCGCCCATAACGCCGCTGATAGCGCCCGCGTACATAATTCCGGGAATACCGAGGTTAAGATTCCCCGATTTTTCGGTCAGTATTTCGCCTGTTGAGCCGTAAAGAAGCGGTATGCCCTGGCATACGGCACGCTGGATAAAAGTAATCAATGCTGTAAAATTCATACTACTTCTCCTCCTTATGCTTGCCGAGGAGTTTTATCTGATAATTGATGAAAAACTCGCTGCCTATGATGAAAAACAGGATAATTCCCGTAATAATATCCGAAAACGAATGATTTAAGCCAAAGACCGTTGAAATCTCGTTTGCTCCCCTTTCAAGGAAGCAGAGAATAAAAGACGTGACTATCATATACAGCGGATTGAACTTTGCAAGCCACGCCACCATAATGGCGGTAAACCCGCGGTTATCGGCAGTCGCGGAAGTAATTGTGTGGCTTGTTCCGCTCACAAGAAGAAAGCCCGCTATTCCGCAAACCGCGCCTGAAAGAAGCATAGTTCTGATGATAACTTTTTTAACATTTATGCCTATGTATCTCGCCGTATTCTCCGACTCGCCGACAACGGCGAGCTCATAACCATGCTTGCTGTATTTCAAATATATATACATAAGCACAGTCAGCGCAAGGACTATCAGAATATTCAGAAAATATTCCTGCCCTCCGATAACAGGCAGCCAGCCTGCGCGCGAATTTTGATTTATTATGCCGATGATACCCGAACCCTTAGGTGATTCCCAAAGTATGGCAAAATATGAAACAAGCTGAATCGCCACATAGTTCATCATAAGGGTAAAGAGAGTTTCGTTAGTGTAAAACTTTGCCTTGAAAACAGCGGGAATAACAGCCCAAATCGCGCCGCCTAAAATACTCGCGATTATCATAACAAGAATCAACAGCGTGTTCGGGATCTTATCGCCGAGGATTATCATACACGCCGCAGTAGCGAGACCTCCGATAAGAACCTGCCCCTCGGCGCCGATATTCCAAAATCGCATTTTAAACGCCGGAGTCACGGCGATAGAAACGCAGAGCAGCATCGCAATGCTCTGAGCGAGATTCCAAATTCTTCTTGTTGTTCCTAAAGCGCCGTCAATCATAGTGGCATAAACGCTGAAAGGATTTTCGTGCACCAGCACCATAGTAAGAATACCGCTGACTATAAGCGCGGCAACTATTGAGCCGAGACGTATAAGCCACGCCGTATGCCACGGCATAGCGTCCCTTTTCACAAGGTGAAAAAGAGGCTCACGCACCTTTTCTTTTTCATTCATCTACAGCAGCCTCCTCGTCCGTACTCTTAGTCATCAGCAGTCCTATCTCGTCCTTGACAGCCGATTTGCCGTCAACAATGCCCGTGATTCTGCCTGAGTTTATAACCATTATCCTGTCGCAAAGCTCAATGAGAACATCGAGATCCTCGCCGACAAAGATAACGGCAACGCCCTCCTCTTTCTGCTTTGTAAGCAGATTATAGATAGTGTAGGAAGAATTTATATCAAGGCCGCGAACGGGATAAGCCACCATAAGCACCTTGGGATTGAGCGAAATTTCACGCCCGACGAGCACCTTTTGCACGTTACCGCCCGAAAGACGGCGAACGGGTGTTGACGTTCCGGGAGTGACTATATCAAGGCTTTTGATGATGCGCTCCGCGAGACCTTTCGGATTCTTGCGGTCAAGAAACGCAGTAGAGCCGCGTTTATAGCTTCTGAGCATCATATTGTCGGTAATATCCATATTGCCGACAAGACCCATACCGAGCCTGTCCTCGGGGACAAAGGAAAGGGCAACGCCCAGCTTTCTTATCTCCCTCGGCGATTTGCCCACAAGCTCTTTCGTGGTGTCGTCGTCGGGAGTGTAGATTATGCTTGAGCCTTCCGACGCTTTCTGCAAGCCCGCGACGGATTCAAGCAGTTCCTTTTGACCGCAGCCCGAAATGCCCGCTATGCCGAGTATCTCGCCTGAGTAAGCGGTGAAATTTACATTGTCGAGAGCCTTTTTGCCGTCCGGTGAAATAACATTCAGATTTTTTACAGTCAGCACCGCTTTCGGACTTTTCGGCTCGTCTCGATGAATATTGAGATCCACCTTTTCGCCAACCATCATTTCGGTGAGCGACTGTTCGGTGGCGTCGGCGGTATTCACACTGCCTACAAGCTCACCTTTACGCAGAGTGGTCACCCTGTCCGAAATTTCAAGCACCTCGTTGAGCTTATGGGTGATTATGATAAGCGCCTTGCCGTCCTTTTTCATACGGCGGAGAATATCGAAAAGCTTTTTCGTTTCCTGCGGTGTGAGAACAGCGGTGGGCTCGTCAAGAATAAGAATATCAGCGCCCTTGAAAAGCACCTTGATTATTTCCACAGTCTGCTTTTCGGAAACGGACATCTCATAAATCTTTTTATTTAGATCAATGGAAAAACCGTATTTTTCCGTTATCTCTTTGACTCGCTTTTCGGCTTCCTTTAAATTGAATTTCTTTTCACCCTTAACGCCGAGAACGATATTTTCGGTGGCGTTGAAAACGTCAACGAGTTTGAAGTGCTGGTGTATCATTCCGATTTTATGGTCAAACGCGTCCTTCGGAGAGCGGATAACGACCTCTTTTCCGTCAATGAAAATTTCGCCCTCATCGGGATAATATATACCCGAAAGCATATTCATAAGCGTCGTTTTTCCGCTTCCGTTTTCACCGAGCACCGCGAGAATTTCACCTCGGCGAACCTGAAGGTCGACTTCTTTATTCGCAATTACCTTTCCGAAACTTTTGGTAATTCCTTTCATTTCAACAGCATAAACGCCGTCCATATCCTACCTCCGAGTTGATTGTTAAAAACATCGTGACCGTGTTTTCCGCACGGTCACGAATTAAATTAAAATAACGCGATTCAGTTATTCAACATTTCCAAGAAGATTTATGCCGTCAATATCCACATCAAAGTAGGGAGCGGAACGGAATTCGGACTCATGGAAATAGCCGTCCTTAACGACCTCTGTGTCAGCCGTGTAATTTTCATCGGAATCAACATCCGCCATATAGGACGTAAGATGACCGTCGGCGTCAACCTTGGCGTTTACATTTTTGGAATCGGAAACCGTTACGGTAAATGTTGAAGTATCGTAAACATGAAGAGTTCCGTCAACAAGCTTTGCCTTTGCCTCATCAATAGCCTTCTGAGTATCGGGAGCGGCGGCATTTTCATTTACCTCGGTAAGAAGAACAGACTCTGTGGAGATAGTGCCTGTCCAGTCGGGATCAACCGTCTTGCCCTCGGCAACAGCCTTCATAGCAAGCTCCATATAGGGAGCCCAGTTGATTCTGGATGATACGATGAATGTGTTGGGAGCAACGCTTACAGTACTGCCGTTATAGGAAACGTTCGGTACGCCTCTGTTTTCGCAAGCGGTGGGAGCGCCCATTGAGTCCGCATGCTGGCTGATAAGAACGCAGCCGTTGGAGATGAGATTTTCAGCGCCTTCCTTTTCAAGAGCCTCATTATACCAGCTGTTGGTGAAAGTTACATCCATAGTAACCGAGGGGCAAACGCTCTTTGCGCCGAGATAGAAAGAAGTGTAACCCGATTTAACCTCGGCATATGGGAACGCTCCGACATAACCCATCTTAGCCTGCTCAGCTTTGATCTGACCTTTCTCTATCATTTCATTGAGCTTCATACCGGCGGCGATACCCGCGAGATAACGGCCCTCGTAGATAGACGCGAAAGCGTTGTGATAGTTAGCGAGACCCTCGGTGTGAGCTCTTGTGCCCGTGGCATGGAAGAACTGAACATCGGGATACTCCTTAGCTGCCTGAATTATATAGGATTCATGACCGAAGCTGTCCGCAAAAATGAATTTGCAGCCCGCGTCAACAAGCTCGGCAGCGGCTTCATAGCACTCGTTGCCTTCGGGAATATTGTACTTAAAAACTCTGTTTTCCTCGCTTATTCCGAGATTGTCACAAGCAAGATTAGCGGCGTCAATAAAATTCTTGTCATAAGTTGAGTTCTCATCGTGCAGGAAAATAAATCCCGCTTTAAGGTTAAGAGACTCGTTTGCATTTCCTTCTTCGCCATCATTCTGTGTTCCGCCCGAGCAGCCTGCAAACGCTGCCGCAATCATAAGCATACTGAGAATGACGGCAATAATCTTCTTGGTGATTTTCATTTTTTAACCTCCATAAATTTTATATTATAAAGCCTGAGGCTATATAATCGACCTTAATTGCGGAAAACTATCTCGCCCGTTTCGCAATCCATTTTATCAACGATGGCAAGGCTTTGAAGATTAACTCCCCTTTTCCGCAGCTTGTCTCCGCCGCCCTGAAAGCCTTTTTCAATAACAACGCCGCAGCCCGCAAGCTCCGCGCCGCTGCTTTCTACAAGTGAAATAAGACCGTTGAGCGCGTTGCCTATCGCAAGAAAATCGTCCACTATAAGCACCTTATCGCCCTTACCGAGAAAACGTTTCGATACCATTACGGTGTAGGTTGTGCCGTGAGTGAAAGATTCAACAGGGGTTGTATAAACATCGCCCGCGATATTTTTGGTCTTTGTTTTTTTGGCAAAAACGAGCGGGCATTCAAATTCTTCAGCCACCATCGAGGCAATGGCTATCCCCGACGCTTCGATGGTAAGTATTTTATTTACTCCGCAGTCATTAAAAAGGCGGTGAAATTCCTTTCCGACTTCTTTAAGAAAAGGAATATCTATCTGATGATTGAGAAAGCAGTCTACCTTAAGAATGTTGCCCTCGTAAACTTCGCCCTCTTCAATAATTTTTTTCTTTAAAAGCTCCATAAATACCGCCGCAATCACTTTTTACGCAGTTATGATATACTATATAATAAAACATTTCAATAAGATATTAAAAATTGACACCAAATTTTAACCATTTTACTCCTTTAAAGCGCGGATTTCTACAATATAATGTATTTTTCTTGAAAAGTCATTCAATATAATGTATAATATAACAAAAATAAGATAGGAGGATTTATTCTGAGCAATATATACGAATACGCCGAAAATAACTGCGGGATTTCTTTTGACGAAGCGCCGCTCAACGAGGTTGACAACGTTGTTTTCAGCCGCCTGTCATATCTTAACTTTTCGGGACTTGACGGCAAAACAATGCGCGAGGCGGCGGCCGAATTTTCCTATATGAAAGAGGAGGAAATAAACGCCCGCACAAAGACGCTCGCAAAAACCGAGGAGCTTCTTAAAACGCTCGGCAGCACCGTAAGATACGGAAATATCGGCATAGAGGATTATACGGATATAGCGGGAGGAACATATGAAACCGCGTTCAGCGCCGTAACATTCAGAATTTCAGACGGGCTCCGGTACATAGCGTACCGAGGAACGGATGATCAGATACTCGGCTTTTACGAGGACGCCGAGCTTGCGTATTCTTTTCCGATAAAGGCTCAAATTGCCGCTCTGAATTACACAAACGGTATTTTTGACAAATACGGCGGCGGATTTTATCTCGGCGGCCATTCAAAGGGCGGCAATCTTGCACTTTTCAGCTTTGTTTTTACAAAATACGAAAACAAGGAACGGGTTGTAACCGTTTATAATAACGACGGCCCGGGCTTCCCGGAAGAATACGCCGAAGAGCTGTTTACCGAAAGCAACGTAAAAAAGATAGTAAATATTTCGCCGGAAAGCTCAATAGTCGGCAGAATGCTCGAATCAAAGGGAGAATTTATCATTGTCAAAAGCAGTTCCGCGGGAATCGCGCAGCACAATGTTTTCACTTGGCTGACAAACGGAAACGAATTTGAAAAGGCCGAAAAATTCAGCCCTCTTTCGGAATATCTTGAAGATACGTTTACGGAAAGCCTTTCGGAACTTCCGCCGGACGTTATGAAAAAAACCGTGCAGGCGATTTACAGCATAGCCAAAAGCAGCGGTATCGATAAACTCGACGACGTAAACAAAGCAAGCGTGCTCGCCGTTATAGCAAATATATTGGAACGCAACAAAAACGAAGAAGGCGTGAGCGGCGAGGTAAACGAAATACTGAGAACGCTGGCAAAAAGCCTTATCGGTTCAATAGACGTATTCAGGTACGTTCCCGATCCCGATTTGCGCTCCGTTTACGAAAACGTGAAAGAGAAGTTAAAAGAGAAAGTTAAAAACGGCGGCGAAATAAGCGACGACGAAGAAACGTAAAGCACCGCTAAACCGATAACTAAAAAAGCAGGATCGACGATCCTGCTTTTTTCATAACTGTTTTATGACTGTTCGGAAACCTCAGCGGAATTATCATCGGCGTTATCGCCGCTAATCTTAAACACATAATCTTTTCCCGGGAAAATTACGTTCAGCAGAATGCCGACAACGGAAGCCGTTGCGAGAGCGGAAATGCTGATAGCCGTTCCGCCGAGCGAAAACGATATGCCGTTTGAACCGAGCGCGAGAACAAGAATGACCGCCGCTATAATGGTGTTGCGCGATTTTGAAAAATCGACCTTCGCCTCAACGACGTTGCGAACACCTATTGCGGAAATCATACCGTAAAGCACGAACGAAATTCCTCCGATAACTGCGGTGGGCATAAGGTTTATCGCGGCCGCGAATTTGGGAGAAAGCGAGAAGAATATGGCAAAATACGCGGCGATTCTTATAACTCTGGGATCATAAACCTTTGAAAGCACAAGAACGCCGGTGTTCTCACCGTAAGTGGTGTTTGCGGGAGCGCCGAAAAGCGACGCGAGCGTCGTTGCGAGACCGTCGCCCAAAAGCGTTCTGTGAAGTCCGGGATCCTCAATATAATTCTTGTTGCAGGTGGCGGAAATCGCGGAAATATCACCGATGTGCTCCATCATTGTCGCAAGAGATATCGGAATTATGGCAATTATTGCTGAAATGGCAAGCGACGAATCCTTAACTCCGCCGAATACCGTTGATCCCCAGTCAATCGGGAAGCCGATCCAAGCCGCGTCTTTAAGCGCCTGAAGTTTATCGGTTGAGAAGAGAAGCATACTCGAACTTCCGTTTACGGCTATATATTCCGCGCCGTCAACGGTAACGTTTTGGCCGAGAGTAAGAGCCAAAATAACGGCAACGGCAACCGCGCCGAGCAAGCCGAGAAGTATCGGAACTATTTTTGCCATTCCCTTGCCGAAAATATTAAATATTATAACGAGAGCAAGCGCGATTATCGCAAGAGTCCAGTTGGATTGGCAGTTTGAAATCGCCGAAGGCGCAAGGCCGAGACCTATCGCCATAATTATGGGGCCGGTTACGATCGGCGGGAACAGCTTCATAACCTTGTTGATGCCCACGATTTTAATAACCGCGGCAAGCACAAGATAAACGAGTCCGGCGCACGCAACACCGAGGCAGGCATATGGTAGCCTTTCCAGATCGGTAGTGCCGTCGCTCAAGGTGGTGACCGCCGCGTAACCTCCGAGGAAAGCGAACGATGAGCCGAGAAATGCCGGAACCTTGAATTTTGTTAGGCAATGGAACAGCAGAGTGCCGAGACCGGCGAACAAAAGCGTTGTTGAAATCGAAAGACCTGTAAGAAGCGGAACAAGCACCGTTGCGCCGAACATAGCGAACATATGCTGAAACCCGAGTATTATCATACGCGGAGCGCCGAGCTTGCGGGCATCGTAAATACCCTCGGTGCCTACGGCTATTTTCTTTTTCTTTTCTTTAGCCATTGGATTTATACTTCCTTTCTTTTTATTGATTTATAATTAATTATTTTGTGCCGAAAATTCTGTCTCCGGCATCGCCGAGACCGGGAACGATATAACCGTTTTCGTTAAGGTGGTCGTCAAGACCTGCCGCGAAAATATCAACGTCAGGATGTGCTTTCTTAAGAGCCTCAAGGCCTTCGGGAGCCGCGATAATGCACATAAATTTAACGGAACGCGGAGTTCTCTTTTTAATCTGATTGATAGCGTCTATCGCTGAACCGCCCGTTGCGAGCATAGGATCGAGAACAAAAACGTCTCTCTGCTCAATGTCCTTGGGCAGTTTGCAGTAATACTCAACCGGCTCAAGGGTGCTTTCGTCTCTGTAAAGGCCGATATGCCCCACTCTCGCTGACGGAACAAGCATAAGCGCGCCTTCAACCATTCCGAGTCCCGCTCTGAGTATAGGAACGAAAGCGAGCTTTCTGCCCGAAATCTTTTTGCAGTGGGCAACACCGCACGGAGTCTGCACTTCCTTATCCTGAAGCGGAAGATCCCTTGTGGCGTCGTAAATCATAAGCATCGCTATTTCATTTACGAGCTCTCTGAAATCCTTGGTGCTTGTTTCAACATTTCGCAAAATACTCAGCTTATGCTGAATAAGCGGATGATCCATAATGATTATTTTTCTTTCCATAATCGCACACCCTTTCGTAATTATCTAATTAAAAATAACACATAGCAATTCATATTTCAACAAAATACGACTTTACAAATAGTTACAATTCGGTTAAAACAGCGCATATTTCGTCGGTTTCAGTTTTTCTTTGCATTCTTTCCAATTCGGGCTAACCTCGGTCAAAAGTTTATAAAAATCTTTTGAGTGATTTGGATAAACAAAATGGCAGAGCTCGTGGTATATTACCGAACGTATAATTTCTTCATCGTAAGCCGCAAGCCGTGAATTGAGGGTAACAATGTTTCTGCCGTGATAGCAATTTCCCCATTGAGAAGTCATTTTTCTTATTCTGAGCTCGGGCGGCGTTTTGCTTTCGCCGAAGAAACGGGCGCAGCATTCCTCAAAAATCATCGGGAAAACACGCTTGGCGGTATCGGTAAGCAAAAAATCGTAGGCCGCTAACCTGTTTTCATATAATTCACTGCCGCGAACACGCAAAATAACGGTGTTTTTTTCCACGGCGGCAAAATTTTTATTTCCCTCGAAGAGCCTGAGATCGTATCCCCTGCCCAAAATATATATTTTGCTTTTGTCTTCAAGAGAAAAAGTATGCACAGGCAGCTCGGAAAGTTTTTTCTTCGCCATCAAAATTTTTTCGGCGTTTTGCAAAACAAACCCGTCAATAACGCAAAGAGGCACACACTCGTGGGCAGAAACAGAGATCAAACCGTCGCGGCGTATCCGCAGATTTATGTTTTTTACTTTCTTTCGCTCAAGAATATATTCAATTTGTGTATCTTTAAATTTCAGAATACGGCGCATATACATCACGTTTCAATTAAAAAATATATCATCTAAAACTCCGATAATTAATCGAATTATACAAGCAACGCCAAATATTTATATATTTTTATTATATTGAAAAAGTGATAAATTTCAACAATATTTTTCAAACACAGCTGAAGAAAAAATGAACAACAGCCTTCGGTGAATTCTAAAGACTGTTGCTTTGCATAAGTTATTTCATAATATTGATAATTTCCTGAAATTCAGGTTTTGCCTTAAACGCATCCGACAGCGGATAATTATGAAGCATATAATTTGTCATTTGCGCACAAACGCTTGTGTCCGAAAATACAGAAGCGTCATTGCTCTTTTTATACACCGTTCCCTCAAAAAACAAATTATGCCGTTCTATTTCATCGGGAAGTGTGTCGAATCTTTTTGAAAGCTCGGCGCATTTTCTTAAATTCAACACGGCTTTTTCATCATCGCCAAGTCGTTGATACGCTTGCCCTAAATAGCCGTAAGTATAAATCACTCTTCTCCAAGATTCTCCGAACACCTCATCGGGATAAAACAGTTGATATACCGCTTTCATCTTTTCTAACGATTCAACCATTTCCTGTAATTCTTCTATCGACGGGTTTGTTTTATCTCGTGACGGGAAAATGACAAAGTGTTTTACGGCATCATCAAGACACGGAATCAGCTTGTCAATCAAATTTCTGCATCCGCTTCTAATGTTATCCTTATCCTCAAAATCGTGCATATAGCAAAGCAAATAATCCTTTGATTCTTTGATCGTCGGCATCGTGTCAAGAAGTTGATAAATATCCTCATAACAAATCGGGCATTTCTCTATTTGTTCCAAGCTTCTGTAATGATGGAGAATCAGATACTTTGCGTGAATTCTGATCACGTCATCCGTACAGTAATTCTGAATACGGTTATAAATGGCTGTGATTTCTCCCGTGTATTCCATTGTCTTTTCAGGCGAATCACTGATCGCTTGAAGATATTGCATATACCTGACGGATATTCTGAAATCAGCAGGATATTTTTTGTATGCGTCCTTCATAAAATAACCAAATGGGCCTTCCGAACCGGCATACTGCTTTTTATCAAACTTTTCACAAAGCGCAAGAATTTCTTCTTCTTTTTTTGCCTTATCAACGCCGAGCAGGTCATCCGTTGAAACGGAAAAGAAATCTGCAATAGTCGGAAGCAGCTCAATGTCAGGATAGCTTTCGCCCGTTTCCCTTAATTAAAGATATTGTTGGGTAAAAAAAGAAAGGTCAGTCGATTTTGCCGATGAAGCGGTAGTAGATTTCTACTTCCTGCTCACGACTTCCGTCCTCGCCCTTGACAGCTTCGTGGACGGTTATTTTTTCAATTAGAGTGTTCAGAAGTTCGGCGGTCAGCTCCACAGGGTTGACATACTGTTTCATTAGGGCAATCCACTTTTCAGCATCCGCTGCGGTCTGTACGGCGGCTTCCATCATTTCGTGAAGCTGTCTTATTTTTGTTTCAAGCTCCTTTTGCTCGTTCTGGTACTTCTCGGACAGCATATTGAAATTATACTCGGTTATGCGTCCGGCAGACCAGTCCTCATACATTTTAGCAAACAGCCCGTCAACCTCGGCTTTACGCTTTTCCGCCTTTTTCAGCTCCGCAGCCTGCTTTTTCTTCGCAGAGTTTCTTTCTCTGTCGCTGGCATTGAGCAGCCGTTTCAGCAGCTTGTCCTCGTCTTTCTGTGCCAACATAGACCAGTATTGCAGTCTTGCAAGCACATAGGC
The DNA here is from genome assembly GCA_947623505.1 of uncultured Clostridia bacterium. Classification (GTDB taxonomy): domain Bacteria; phylum Bacillota; class Clostridia; order Oscillospirales; family Acutalibacteraceae; genus Eubacterium_R. The sequence goes on from CANQGT010000014.1 coordinate 53,534, forward strand.
ATACAGTACATCATAACGGATATAGTGCATGGAACACTGGCGTAATCCCTGTCCGTTCTTGCTGCAATGGTAGTACCCGTATGGGTTCTTATTCTGCTTGTTTTCCCCATAGGCTAAAGACCATCCGCAGTCTGCACATTTTATCAATCCTGCGAAAATCTGTGTTGTACCATTTCTGCGTTTCCTGCGTCTGCTTGCAATCAGCTCCTGAACTTTTTGGAACACTTCTTCAGAAATAATGGCTTCGTGGGTATTTTCCA
>CANQGT010000015.1 GCA_947623505.1 uncultured Clostridia bacterium
CTCTCTTTCTTATCCCCAAAATACGACAAAACCCCTGCTTTTACCTAATCTAAACAGGGGTTCTTTGACAGACTGAAGAGACGTTTTTCTTATTCGGAAAAACGTCTCTTATACATATAAATCCGCCGCCTAAAGCGCGAAAAACCGTTATTTTCATTCCGTTTGGCGGCTTCAAAAATCCCGCGAGTAAGGGCTCTGAGCCGACGCGCGAATACCGAAAATTATCTCTTGCTGAACTGAGGAGCGCGACGTGCGGCTTTGAGGCCGTACTTCTTTCTCTCCTTCATACGGGGATCTCTCGTAAGGAATCCCGCCTTTTTGAGCGTCGGGCGGAGCTCTTCGTCATACTGGAGCAGAGCTCTTGAGATACCGTGGCGTATAGCGCCGGCCTGGCCGGTAACGCCGCCGCCGTTTACACGGCAGACGATATCGAACTTCTCGGCGGTATCCGTAAGATTTAAGGGCTGGCGAACGATGAGCTTGAGAGTTTCAAGGCCGAAATAATCGTCTATATCCCTTTCGTTTATGGTTATTTTACCCGTGCCGGCGTAAACGCGCACGCGGGCGACGGAGCTCTTTCTTCTGCCCGTGCCGTAGAAATAAGGATTAGTTTCATACATTGTTCATAACCTCCTTTACATTTCCCAAGCTTCAGGCTTCTGAGCCTCGTGCTTGTGTTCCTCGCCCTTATAGATATGGCATCTTGTAAGCTGCTTTCTGCCCTGAGTGGTATCCGGTATCATACCCTTTACCGCAAGCCGCATCGCGAAATCGCTCTTTTCTTTAACAAGGGTGCCGTACTTAACCTCTTTGAGGTTGCCGATGTAGCCCGTGGAATGCTGATAGAGCTTTTTATTGAGCTTATCGCCCGTGAAAACAGCCTTATCGGTGTTTACGATAATAACGAAATCGCCGCAATCAACGCCGGGTGTGAAAATCGGCTTGTGCTTGCCGCGAAGAAGAACGGCGGCTTCGGCCGCAACTCTGCCGAAGGGCTTGCCCTGCGCGTCAATAACATACCATTTGCGTTCAACTTCGTCTGCTTTTGGCATAAATGTTGACATTTTCTTTTTCCTCCGTGAAAATTTATTTACTTTTTTTAATGCTGTATTATAATAACACAAGATATTTTGCCAGTCAACACCGAATTTAAAATAATCGGGAATATCTCTTTTTTTCTAATCTATTCTTTATTTTTTATCGGTTTTTCTTACTTTTAATTTATGAAATACACGAAAAATCAAAGCAAAAATTTTTCGTTTGGCGCCTGCCTGCGCGCGGTTAATCTATTGAATTTACGGCGCGAATTTGCTAAACTATAATCCTACGCAGGGCAAAGGAGGCAGTAGCCGTGAAAATATCCGATATTCTTAAAAATAATAAGGTTACCGTTTCGTTTGAAGTCTTTCCCCCAAAGGAATGGGCAAAAATAGATAACACGCGCAAAGTGGTGCGCGAAATAGCGAAATTAAAGCCGTCGTTTATGAGCGTTACATATGGCGCCGCGGGCACCAAATCCGGCTTTACTACGGAAATAGCAAACGAAATAAAAAGCTGCGGTATAACGCCGCTTTCTCATCTCACCTGCCTCACCTCAACGAAGGACAAGGTGACGCAGGTCATAGACGAGTTTAAGGAAAACGGCATTGAAAACATACTCGCGCTGAGAGGCGATATTCCGAACGGTTTCGTTTTCCCGGACAAGCGGCATTTCAGCCACGCCTGCGAGCTTGTTGAAATAATTAAGGAACGCGGGGATTTCTGCGTCGGCGGCGCGTGCTATCCCGAAACGCACCCCGAAAGCAAAAACCGCGTTGAGGATTTGCAATATCTGAAAGAAAAGGTTGATTGCGGGCTCGATTTCATTACAACACAGATGTTTTTCGACAACGGCGTTTTTTACGATTTTAGGGAAATGTGCGCAATAAAGGGCATAAACGTGCCGATAATCGCAGGGATAATGCCGATAACAAGCGCGAGCTTCATAAAACGCAGCGTGGAGCTTTCGGGCTGCCGCTTTCCGGAAAAATTCAAAAAGATAATCGAGCGCTTCGGAGGCAGACCGGAGGCGATGAAGCAGGCCGGCATAATCTATGCCGCCGAGCAGATAATAGACCTTGTGGCAAACGGCCAGAATCATATTCATATTTATGCTATGAACAAGCCCGACGTTGCGAGTTTAATAATGAAGGGACTGTCAGACATAATAGATGAATAAAGAGGAAATCCTGCGCTATATGCGTGCCGGGAGCAGACTTGACGACAAAGCGGTTTCGGCTCTTGTGGACGAGACCGTTGAGCTGATAGAGAAAACCGTTCGGCCGAAAAGCCTTTTCAGGGTGTTTGACTGCGCCGTAACGGAAAACGAGCTGATAATCGGCGGCGTTATATTCAAAAGCGCCCGCCTCGCGGAAAATTTGGCGGGCTGCGAAAAGGTCGCCGTGCTTGCCGCGACTCTCGGCACGGAGGGAGACAGGCTGCTTAGAGCCTGCTCCGGAGAAAGCGCCCGCCTCGCGGCAATGCAGGCGGCTCTCGCCGCGAAGACGGAGGAAATCTGCGACGCGGCGCAGCGCGCGATTGAGAAAAATTACGGAGTTAAAACAAGAAGCAGATTTTCACCCGGTTATTACGACCTTGATATTTCGGAGCAGAAAAAGCTGTTTTCCCTTGTTGACATAACGAAAAGATGCGGTATTACTCTTACGGATACGTTTCAGATGATACCTACCAAATCCGTTACCGCTTTTGTGGGGATTGAAAATGAGAATTGAGTTTTTTGACGGGAGCATGGGAACTATGCTCCAATCGGCTGGGCTGAAGGCGGGAGAACTGCCGGAGCTTCTCAATATTACAGACGAAGAAAAGGTGCTTGCCGTTCACAGGGCATACGCCGCGCTCGGCTGCGACTTTATAACAACAAACACCTTCGGCGCGAACAGTCTTAAAATGAGCAACTGTGACGAAGTAATAAGAAAAGGCGTTGAACTCGCGGGGCGTATGGGAAAAAAGGTTGCGCTCGACATAGGTCCCACGGGAAAACTGCTTAAACCGATGGGCGATCTTGATTTTGAAGAGGCTGTTGAAATTTTTTCGCAGGTGATAAGGGCGGGAAAAGACGGCTCCGACATTGTGCTTATTGAGACGATGGGCGACGTTTACGAAATAAAAGCCGCCGTGCTCGCGGCAAAGGAAAATTGCGATCTTCCCGTTTTCGTTACAATGATTTTCGACGAAAACGGCAGACTTCTCACGGGCGCGGACGTAAAAACGGCGGTGACCGTGCTTGAGGGTCTCGGCGTTGACGCGATAGGCTTTAACTGCGGGCTCGGCCCGAAACAGATGATTCCGCTTGTTGAGGAAATGCGCAGGTGGACAAGCCTGCCGATCATCGTTCAGCCAAACGCCGGCTTGCCCGAAAGCGTTGACGGAAACACGGTTTACAATGTTTCGCCCGATGAATTTGCCGAATGTATTGAAAAAATAGCCCGCCTCGGCGTTTCGTTTCTCGGCGGCTGCTGCGGCACAACGCCGGAGCATATTGAAAAGATGATTTCCGCCTGCTCCGATATTCCTGCCGATATTCCGCCGAAAAAAAGTTTTAGCCTTGTTTCGTCCTACAGCGAAACTGTTGAGCTCGGAAAGAAGCCCGTTATGATAGGCGAAAGAATAAATCCCACCGGAAAAAAGCTGCTTAAAGAGGCGCTTCGCAGAAACGACATTGACTTTATCGTGAGAGAGGGCGTTGCCCAAAGGGACGCCGGCGCGCATATTCTTGACGTAAACTGCGGCCTCCCCGAAATCAACGAGGAAAAAATGCTTAAACGCGCCGTATTCTCGCTTCAGAGCGTGCTGCCGACTCCGCTTCAGATAGACACCTCCGATACCGCCGCGCTTGAGGGGGCCGTGCGTATTTACAACGGCAAGCCGATGATAAACTCGGTAAACGGCAAAGAGGAGAATATGCGGGCGGTTTTCCCGATTGCCAAAAAATACGGGGCGGTTACCGTGTGCCTTTGCCTTGATGAAAACGGAATACCGGAAACGGCGCAAGGCAGAATAGAGATCGCCGAAAAAATAATCAACACCGCCGCCCGATACGGCATAGAGAAAAAAGACCTTATTGTAGACGCTCTGACAATGACGGTGAGCACCGATAAAAACAACGCGGCAAAAACGCTGGAGGCCGTAAAATACATTCGCGAAACGCTCGGTGTAAACACCGTTCTCGGCGTTTCAAACGTTTCGTTCGGCCTGCCGGAGAGAGACGCCGTAAACTCCGCGTTTTTCACCCTCGCTCTTCAAAACGGGCTTTCGGCGGGGATAATAAATCCGCTGTCAAAATCAATGACAAACGCCTATCTCGCTTATAACGCGCTGGCGGGGCTTGACGATAACTGCGCGGAATATATAGCCGGAGTTTCCGCATTCGAGCAGGCCGCCGTGCGGGAAACGGACGTTTCGCTTCGCACGGCTGTAATAAAAGGAATGAAAGACGGCGCGGCCGCCTGCGCGCGCAAACTGCTTGAAACAAGCGAACCCCTTGACGTGATAAACGGGCATATCGTTCCCGCGCTTGACTTTGTCGGCGCGGAATTTGAAGCAAACAGGCTTTTTCTTCCCCAGCTTCTTATGAGCGCCGACGCGGCAAAAGCGGCGTTTGACGTGATAAGAGAAAAGCTGATTCTTTCGGGCTCCGATGAAAAGAGCGAAAATAAAATAATACTCGCCACCGTTCACGGCGACATTCACGATATAGGAAAAAATATCGTAAAGGCTCTGCTTTCAAATTACGGCTTTGACGTAATAGACCTCGGAAAAGACGTGCCCGAGGAAAGCGTTGTAAACGCCGTTAAAGAAACGGGAGCGAAATTGGTGGGGCTTTCCGCTCTTATGACCACCACCGTGCCCGCGATGGAGCGCACAATCAAACTGCTGCACGAGCAGACGGACGCGGCCGTTTTTGTCGGCGGGGCGGTGCTTACAAAAACTTACGCCGATATGATAGGAGCCGACAAATATACCAAAGACGCGATGGAAAGCGTAAGATTCGCCAAAGAATTTTTCTCGCAAAACAAATAAAACGGTTATCTCGGACGACGACCGCGAACATAAGCAAAACCTCCACGATACAAATCGCGGAGGTTTTTTCATTTATAGCTGAGGAGAGTCGAACCCGATAAGTCCCACGGCGGTTCTTTTTGGTTATTTTTCCCCTTTTCTTCTTGGCGGGCGCCAGCCCGCCTGCACCGAAAAAAGCAAAAATCCCTCAAAAACTCCTCGCCGTGGGATTCTAAGCAGTTTTTGCGGTGAGGATTTTTGCAAAGACAATGAAAACACCGAAGTCAATACTTGCGTATTGACAAGGGGTTTGAAGCAGTATTTGCGTAAATAAGCCCGCAAAAACCTTATTGTGTTCGACTCCCCTCAGCTATAGTTTTGCTTACACAAACCGCCCGAAAGCGGGCGCAAGCCTTTGTCAACAGATAAGCGTATTATTCCTCGGTGCTTTCGCCGTCGGCGTTACCGCCGTCCTGCGGCTGAGCATCGGGAGCATTGCTTTCTCCGTCGGGCTGCGGAGATGTAGGCGGAGTGTAATATTCATCCGCCGGTTCGTCGGAAGGCGCGGCGCTCGGCTGAGCATCGGGAGCGTTGTTTTCTGCGTCGGTCTGCGGAGATGCAGGCGGTGTGTAATATTCACCCGCCGGTTCGTCGGAAGGCGCGGCGTCCGGCTGAGCGGCATACGGCGTGTAAGTCTGCCCGTAAGGCCGCGTCGCGTCGGCATTTTCGGGGCGGTAAAACGCTTCGTCAACAGGTCTTTGAACGGGAGTCCACGCCGGTTCGTTTTCCTGACGGCTCTCGCCCTCGAAATTAGGATCCACTTTATTCGGAACTCCGTTAGCATGCGCGTATTTCGCTAATCTCTGCGCGTCCGAAAGGAAATCGTCCTCGGTAACTCTGCCCTGCTGAATGGCGCGCAGGCGGAAGTTTTCGTAATACAGCGCGTTTGTCAGCTCGAAATACGGGGTTACATAAATTATCGGGAAAATGAAAATGCAAAGAAACGCCCATGGAATAAAGCTGAGGTTCATCAAAAACAGCTCAAAACGGTTTCCTTTTATTATCTTCTTGCTGAGTTTTATTGATTCCCACGCCGAAAGCTCTGGATAATCGCACATTATCTGATAGGCGAAATACGCGCTGTAGGAAAAGATTATTCCGGGAATTATAAACAAAAGCGAAAGGAGGCCGGTGATAAGCCCCATAAGGAAAACGAGCCAAACCTTTTTGAGATAATTTACCTTAAATGCTTCTTTGAAAACAGTTTTGACGCCGCCGTCCAGCTCAAACCTTTTGCCCCTTATATAGAGAACGAAAAATCCCGCGAGAGCAACGTTCAGCGGAGCCAAAAATATGGAGGCAATGTAAACTAAGTCTGAAAGAAAACTCATAGCGGCACTGCCGATTATCACGGTTGAGGCTCCCGATGCCGAAGGCGAAAGGCTTTGAGTTTCAAGGGAAGTATTTATTTTCCCGAAATTGAAAAACGCTTCTCCGTCATCATCAAAATAGAAATCCTCAAAAGGATCTTCGTCAAAATTTTCGCCGCCGCCGTAATTTCCTACGGTGTTTTTTAACATTTCGGCATAATTTTTTAAGGTTATCCCGCTCACAAGCGACGCGGCCGCGCCCGAGACTATAGAAACGACCAGCCCGATTATAAAGAGCTTAAAGACGTTTCCTTTAAGAATTTCCTTGGCCTGCTTTTTAATAAGCGATCTTTTTAGATACATAACAATCCCTCCGTAAATTAAAATTCAAGTTTGTTTTCTATAAACGATTCAAGCTCGGCTATCGGTATCCTAACCTGCTCCATTGTGTCCCTGTCTCTTACGGTTACGCAGTTGTCCTCTGCGGAATCGAAATCATACGTTATGCAATACGGCGTTCCTATCTCGTCCTGACGGCGGTAACGCTTGCCTATCGAGCCGGCGTCGTCGTAATCCACATTGAATTTTTTGGAAAGCCCGTCGAATATCTCCGCCGCCTGCTCGCCGAGTTTTTTGGAAAGGGGAAGCACCGCCGCCTTGAACGGGGCGAGAGCGGGGTGGAAGTGCATAACTATGCGGCTGTCGTTCTTCGCCTCGTCGATAACCTCCTCGTCATACGCCTCGGTTATTACCGCGAGGAAAAGCCTTTCCACACCGAGAGACGGTTCAATTACATACGGAACGTATTTTTCGTTTTTCTCCTGATCGAAATACTCAAGATTTTTGCCGCTCGTCTTGATATGCCGGGTGAGGTCGTAATCCGTTCTGTCCGCAACGCCCCAAAGCTCGCCCCAGCCGAACGGAAACAGATATTCAAAATCCGTGGTGGCCTTTGAATAGAAGCAGAGCTCCTCGGGAGAATGATCCCTCAGCCTGAGGTTTTCGGGACTGATATTGAGTGAATAAAGCCAATCGCGGCAGAAAGAACGCCAATAATCGAACCATTCAAGATCGGTGCCGGGCTTGCAGAAAAACTCAAGCTCCATCTGCTCAAATTCCCTGACCCGGAAAATAAATTTACCCGGCGTTATTTCGTTGCGGAAGGATTTGCCGATCTGAGCCACGCCGAAAGGTATCTTTTTTCTCGTTGTTCTCTGAACGTTCGCGAAGTTCACGAAAATGCCCTGAGCCGTTTCGGGGCGGAGATATATCTCGTCTTTACTGTCTTCCGTAACGCCCTGAAACGTTTTAAACATAAGATTAAACTGCCTTATATCGGTAAAATTGCAGGCTCCGCAGTTCGGGCAAGGAATATTATGCTCTCTTATATATGCCGCCATTTCCTCGTTTGACCAGCCCGAAACGTTTGTGCCGTCGAAATTTTCGATAAGATCGTCGGCTCTGTGGCGCGTTTTGCATTCGCAGCAATCCATAAGCGGATCGGAAAAACCGCCCAGATGGCCGGAGGCAACCCAGGTTTGAGGATTCATCAGAATGGCGGAATCCAAGCCTACGTTATACTTGTTTTCCTGAATGAATTTTTTTCGCCACGCTCTTTTGATATTCTCCTTGAGCTCAACACCGAGAGGGCCGTAATCCCAGGTGTTCGCGAGGCCGCCGTAAATTTCCGAACCCGCGTAAACAAACCCCCGGCCTTTGCAAAGAGCCACAAGAGCGTCAAGTGATTTTTCCGTGTTCTTCATAAAATTTCCTCCGCGTTTATTATAAAAATATATTATATCTTACCATATTATAGTGAAAAGGTCAACACAACCGCGTTGCGGATTTTCATCGAAAAAAGATAAAATCCGCCGCGCGGCGCTCAGGATATGTACCAGCGGTCCCTGTCGGTATATTTGCTGACGACTCCGTCGCATTTCCCCTTATTCGTATATTGCCGCAAATCGTATTTTCCGAAATAGGACATTTTTTTATTGTAATCCGCCGCCCAAATATAAATGTCATCGGCAAGATCGGATACCTTTATTTCAAAATTGAGCACCGACGACGAAGCGTAAACCCCGGCGTAATATCCCGCATCCTTAACCGCGTCGCAAAAGGAATTTATAATCTTTGCGGACTCTTTTCCCGTAAGATTTGCCTCGGAAAGTCTGCCTATGCGCTTATTGCCGTTTTCAACCGCGTATTCAAAATCAATAAAAACAGGCAGTTCTATCTTATACGGCGCTATCCTTTCCAAAACAAATTCGGCCTCTTCCCTCGCCTCATCCGGGGTTACCGCCTGCGAATAAAAATACACCCCCACCGGTATGCCTGCCTTGTTGGCGTTTTCAAGGTTAAAGGCGTAATTTCCGTCCTCATTCACAAGACCGGTGCCGTATCCCCGGTAGCCCGCCCTTATTATGGCGAAATCGACCGCTCCGGCAACCTTTTCCCAATCAATTTTGCCGTTGTGCTTCGATACGTCTATACCCTCGGCGTACTCGGCGTTTATATCGAAAAACCTGTGCTTTTCCGGCGGAGCGAAAACCGCGGCCGCCATTACCGCGGCAATTATCAGAACCGCGCATACCGCGGCGATCGCCGCCGTTTTCCTATTCGGTTTTATAAGTCTGAAAGATATTTGCATAATATTCCCCTTTGAGAAGATATTATCAAAAAACGTCGCATTTTTCCATTGCCCCGAAAATATTTTACCGTTTTTTTACCTTGTCTTTATAATTGCCGCGTTGTTGAACCGCGGTTCAGGCGCGTTCGGTCTTACTCCTGCCACCTTACGGTTATCTCGCCGCTGCGAAGAGTTTTTTCGTTTCCGTCGCCGTCTTTTATAACGAGACCTCCGCGATCGTCTATGGCTACGGCCGTGGCCTCGGCCACCCTGCCGTTTTCCGTAAATCTTATTCTTTTTCCGAGTATCATACTGCGGCTTCTGTAATAATCTATAAATTCGGCGCTGCCTCCGTCAAGCAGATCGAGCAGCTCGTCCGCCACCGCGCCTATAAGCTCGGCGCGCTCTACCGGTGAAGCCAGCGAGCCGGCATTCCCCGCTTCCTCGGGGAAATCCTTTGTTCTTATGTTTATCCCTATCCCCACGATAACGCTTGAGGCCACTCCGGATTCAAAATCCGTTATCGCCTCGGTCAGTATTCCGCATATTTTGTTTTTGCCGCAATAAACGTCGTTTACCCATTTTATAAGCGGTTTCTTATCCGTGAGCCTTTCAACGGCTTTGCAAACGGCGACTGCCGCGGCGGTGGTGGCGGTTACAGCGTTTTGCAAAAGCGCGTTCGGGTGAACGGCCAGCGTCATATACGCTCCGGTAAGAGCGGGAGAATAAAAGCTCTTGCCCTGCCGCCCCCTGCCCGCCGTCTGCTTTTCCGCCGTAACAAGAAAGACGCTGCGCTCTCCGGCGCTTATAAGCCTTTTCGCCTCGTTGTTGGTGGAATCCGTTTCGGAAAGGCAGAATATTTTTATTCCGTGCCTCATAGCGCGGCGTATCCTGCTTTCGTTCAGAATATCGTTATCCGAAACGAGGCGGTAGCCTTTGTTTGTAACGGCCTCTATAACGTATCCTTCCTTTTTCAGCGAATTTACCGCTTTCCAGACAGCCGCGCGGCTTTTTCCCGCCGCCCGCGCGAGCGCTTCGCCGCTCACATATTCTCCTTCGTTAAGTTTAAGGCGGTCGATTATATTTCGTTTTAGCGACATAGTAAACCTCCGAAATCCAAACAGTTTACAATTATTTCCCGAAAAAAGGCGGCGCTCGCGACCGCCCTTTCAAAAAACTCAACGGGCAGTTGAAGCTGCCCGCCGAAATCAGTTATCCATAAAAAACACGGCGAAGGTTTTCGGCCCGCAATGGGAAGAAATCGTGCATCCGGCGTCGGCTATAATAACCTCTTTAAAGCCTTTGCCCTCAGCCACGCCCCTCGCGTAAGCGATAATATCCCCGCTTACGCCGCCCGAGTTTGCTATGGCGATTCTCGTTTTATCCGCTCTGCCGGCGGCGTTCATACAGTCGTTTATATACTGCTTGTAAACGGCCTCGATTTTGCCGCGGTATTTCTTTGAAACGTCCAGCCTGCCTGTTTCGGGGCTTACGGCGATGGATATTTTCAGCCCAAGCACGTTCGCGCCGAAGCGCTCTACGCCGCTGCATCTGCCGCCCTTGTGAAGATATTCCAAGCTGTCCAGCACAAAGGTGGTGTGCAGCTTTTGAGCCATTCCCTTTAATCGGTTGGCTATCTTTTTAGCGTCGAAATTTTTTTCTCTCAAATCGCACGCCTTCAGCACCAAAAGCCCCATTGCCGTGCAAAGGCTTTTGGAATCCACACAATATACATTGTCAAATTCCGAAGCGGCGACAAGCGAATTTTGATGGCTTGAGGAAATGGCGGAGGAAAGGCTTATGTGAACTACCGCTTTGCCCTCGTCCGTCAGTTTTTTGAACACGTCGTAATAGTCGGCGGGCGGAACGGCAGCCGTTTTGGGGAGCGCTCCCGTTTTTTTAACGTGCTCGTAAATATCGGAGGCGTGAATCTCCACCCCGTCAAGATACGAATTTTCACCGAAAAGTATCGAAAGCGGAAAAATGATGATATTCTGCTCATCAATGATATTCTTAGGCAGATCGCAGGTTGAATCCGCCGTTATCACGATTTCCATCAAAAGCAGTCCTCTCTTGCGAATTTACGTAATTTTATCACTTTCGCCGTTTAGTATCAACCGAAATAAAAGCGCGAAACGCAACATTTTATAAATATTTAAGAATTAGCGGAGCCGACCTTTGATTCTCCGTATTTTTCATTAAAATCGAAAGGCTCCGGCACGCTATTATTGACGTGATAACACTGCCCGTGGGCAAGGGAAAAAATCGGCCTGTCGTGCGTGAAGGAATCGGAATAAACGTCGATAACGCGCGCGTCGGGATATATCTCCCTGAAACGGCGCACCTTTTCGTCGCCGCGGCAGTTTTCACCTATTATCACACCGGTTTTTCTGTTGTGTCTGGTGCAGAGGAGGCGATTTATCGAAGTTCTTTCGGCAATCTCCTCCAAAAGAAAATCGGGGGAAGCGCTTATAACAACGCAATCCCTTTTTCGATTTAAGAACCAGGAATGAATCTCTTTTTCGTGCTTATCCCAAAACTTTTTCACCGCCTTGTCGAGCGGTATAAGTGGCACGTACATAAAGCAGGTTTTTTTGAAATTCGTGAAACTGATAATGCCGAGGCTCATCAAAACGAATCCTATCGCTATCGGAAGCAGGCATACAATAGTCCACGGATAGCGGAAAAGGCAGTAAAAGGAGAAAAGCGAGCCGCTGTCAAACGGAACGATCGTTTTGTCGAAATCATAAATATCAAGTTCCATAAGTTTAAACTTCCTTTTTACCGAAATCTATTTCGATTTTCCTTCCGCTCACAAACTGAGTCAGTTTAACGCCTGCCGCCGCGAGCATTTTTTTGCTTGCTTTGTTGTTGTCGGTATCGGCGTATTTATCGCTTATGTATATAACCTCTGTTATTCCCGCCTGAATTATCGCTTTCGCGCATTCGCTGCAAGGGAAAAGCGCCACATATATGCGCGCCCCCCTCATATCCCTGCCGTAAGCGTTGAGTATAGCGTTCAGCTCCGCGTGGCAGACGAAAGGATATTTTGTATCGTTCGGATTTTCCGCCGATCTTTCCCATGGAAATTCCTCGTCCGAGCAGCCGCGCGGAAAGCCGTTGTACCCCACGCTGACTATGCGGTTGTCGGCGTTTACTATGCAGGCGCCCACCTGAGTGTTGGGATCCTTGCTTCGCATCGCGGAAAGCATCGCGAGTCCCATAAAATATTCGTCCCATGAGATATAATCTTCTCTTTTTGCCATATTTTTGCCTCTCCTTTTATTTCAGCGCGTCTATAAAATCGCGAAGCTCGGGGCACTCAGCGTCCTCTATCCTGCCGCTGTCCTCAAGCGCGCACAGCTTAGGATCGACGGGCAGTTTTGCCAATACGGGCAGCCCCGCCTCCGCCGCCGTTTCCTCGATTTTCGATTTTCCGAATATATCGTGGCACGCTCCGCATTCGGGGCATTTGTAAAAACTCATATTTTCTATAATGCCCAGCACGGGAATATTCATAAGCCTTGCCATATTGATAGCCTTGTTTACTATCATCTTAACAAGCTCCTGAGGAGTGGAAACGATTACTATTCCGTCAACGGGAAGGCTTTGGAAAACCGTGAGCGCGACGTCGCCCGTTCCCGGAGGCATATCCACAAAGAGATAATCGAGCTCGCCCCAGCGCACGTCCGTCCAAAACTGCTGAACCACTCCGCTTATAACGGGGCCGCGCCAAACGACGGGCGAATTTTCATCCTCAAGCAGAAGATTTACGCTCATAATTTTTATGCCGCCGTCCGTTATGTTGGGCAAAAGAAATTCCTCATCCTGCATAGCCCTTTGGGAAACGCCGAACGCCTTCGGAACGGACGGCCCTGTTATATCGGCGTCCAAAACACCTGCTTTAAGCCCCGCCTTGGCGCATTCGGACGCCAAAAGGCACGCTACCGTGCTTTTCCCTACGCCGCCCTTGCCGCTGACGATTCCTATTACCTTTTTAATTTTGGAGCCGGCGTTCATCGGCTTTAAAAAACTCTTTGGATCGTTCGCGTCGGCGCAATTTTGAGAACAGTTTGAGCAATCGTGATTGCATTCGCTCATTTCAATACCCCGTTTCTTCATAAAATGATTAATTTAAGCATATCAATAGTTTCTGATAACCGCCGCAACCCTGCCGAGAAGAGTGAGCTCTTCGGTTATTATCGGCTTATAAGCGTCGTTTTCGGGCTGGAGCCTGAAACGCCCGTCTTCTCTGTAAAACCGCTTTACCGTTGCCTCGTCACCGATAAGCGCCACAACAATATCGCCGTTTTCGGCCGTTTCGGTCTGCTCCGCCACAACAATATCGCCGTCCAAAATATGGGCGTTTATCATCGAATCGCCCCTGACGTGAAGGGCAAAAAAACTTCCGTCTCTGTTGAGCGCGACGGGAACGTATTCCTCTATCTGCTCATCGGCGAATATCGGCGTGCCCGCCGCCACCGTTCCGAGCAGCGGCACAAAAACCGCTTTTGAGCCGAAGCCGGAAAGGCGTATCGTGCGCTTTAAATTCGGATCACGCACTATGTAGCCCGCCATTTCAAGCGCGTTTAGGTTATACTGCACCGTTGAGGTGGATTTAAGACCGACCGCGGCGCCTATCTCGCGAACCGATGGCGCGATGCCTTTTTCCGATATTACCCGTTTAATGTATTCAAAAACCTTTTTCTGAGTTTCGTTTATCTTTTCCATAGATGCTCACCGCCGGCGTTTCGTTAAACATAGCAACACATTATTTTTATATGGTTTTCAGATATTTATTATACTATCACAAGGGCGGCTCTATGTCAAACATTTGTGTCGTTCGTTTTTTCCGATTTGCGAAGCCCGTTTTTCGTGCCCGAAATCATATTTTTTCAAAGTTTGGCCTTCGGCGGAAAAAAGGTGTTGACAAACCTTTTTTTATATAATATAATTTTTCTTGCTTGAAAAAAGCCATTAACACGGCTTTATAGCTCAGTTGGTCAGAGCATTCGGTTCATACCCGAAGTGTCACTGGTTCGAATCCAGTTAAAGCCACCAACGGCCCGGTGGTCAAGCGGTTAAGACACCGCCCTTTCACGGCGGTAACACGGGTTCAATTCCCGTCCGGGTCACCATTATTTGGCTGGCAATGAAAAGCGAGCATACCAGGTAAGACGATAGGCATTTCTATTGTCTTATTTGCTATATTAGAAAGCGGGTAAAGCAGCCCCAAAGGCTGTTTGCTTAATACGCGGCTGAGAGCAGGGCGCAGGATAACGATATTTGGAGGGATGAATCCGGCAATCTGATTTAAGCCGCAAAATGACAGAAAATCAATATATTTCATTTAGTTAAAGGATTTCACTATTGTGACATCCTTTTTTTGTTGCAAAACCTCACAAAAGTGCGCTAATACTTGAAAAGAAAAAGTTTTACCAATAAAATATTTACGTTACTAAAATTAAGGAAAAGGAGAATAAAATTGATAATTAAATTCTGTAATTTCCAAACTTTTGATAAACACAGCTTTGTCGATATAGCCGACCAATGGGCAGAAGAAGCATTTGAACAACTTGCTTATAGAACGTTAAGCTGTTATACTGCACCACTTAAAACTGTTAAAGAATATTTTAATGATTGCTATATAGAAGATATAAATCACAAACAAATTAAAGACTATTTTGATTTTTTAGTTCAAAAAGGCTTTAGCAAAAAAACGATTCAAAATTATCGCATAGTATTGTGTCTCATTTTTAAATCGGCGGTATTAAAAGATATATGCCCTCACAATACAGCCGCGGACGTTCCGATACCTAAGGGCTTAAAATCTTCAAGACGAGTTCTTCCCTCTTTGGTCGATATTGAAAAAATCAAATCAAATGTCAATGCCGAATTTGGACTGTTCTATTTTTTGATATTGTATACCGGTATCAGACGCGGTGAAGCGCTTGCGCTGGCATATGAGGACATTGATTTTAACAATAATACAATTAAAATTGAGAAATCAGTATATCATAAACACAATAGACCGGTTTTAAAAAGTCCTAAAACCGAAAGTGGAATAAGAACAATTCCGTTGCTTGATCCTCTTAAAAAAGTACTTGATCAGACTAAAAAAGGCATTATATTTTCTGACGAAAAGGGTAATTATTTAACAAGATATCAGGTTGAATCAGGAATAAGTAATTATCGTGAGCTTACCGGAATTGAATGCACGCCTCACCAGTTGAGGCACGAATTCGCCACCATTTTGCACGAAGCAGATATTGATGATAAAGAAATACAGGAGCTGCTCGGACATTCGGATATATCCACAACAAAAAATATTTATATGCACATCACGCCGAGGCAGTTCAGAGCTACTGCTGAAAAATTAAATAAATATCTTTCGTAAATTTAAGTGTGCACTCGGTGCGCACTTTTTTTATATAGGTTAAATGCCGAAAGGCTTTAACAGCATAGACGGGATAGCTTCCCGATAGCGGCAGGTTCTAAGTGTTCTCCCTGCCGCTTCTATGCTTCATAGAGAAAAAAGAACACAAATAACACTTCTAAGGTTATCACAAAAGAAAGCCGCCCAATACGGACGGCTTTTCTTATTCACCGAAAGAGGGCGGCAGCTTCGGAAAGAGGGTAAGCTCGAAATTATCAAACGGGCCATTCCTGCCGGAGCGGCGGAGCTTCGTGTAGGAGACCTTTTCCAGCACCTCTTTGAGCATTTCATTCTTGGCCTGCGCAGAGGGAAGCTCGGCGTAGACTTCGAGGAGCTTTTCAACCTTTGGCACAATGTTCCTGCGGCTGGCGGCACGTTTTTCGTCCTCCACCAGCTCGGCGGAGAGGGAAGCAATATCAGCCTCGGTTGACGCAATACGCTCATTGAGAGACCGGGAACGGGAGAGAAAAGTGTCGGTATCGTAGACACCCTGCTCCAACAGGTCGTGAGTGCGGTCAAGCTGGCGGCGCAGAGTTTCCAGCTCGGTCTCGGCCTTGCGGAGGGATTTACTCTTGAGGTCGATAAGGGCCTGTTCGTCAGCAGGGAGCTTGTCAGACCATTCGAGCCGATAATCCGCCAGCCACGACGCAAGAGCCTGCAGCAGACGTTCCTCGACAATATCATACTTCGAGCCTACGTTGTCGCAGGCACGGTTAGGACAGCCGAGCATACCACAGGAAGCATTCGGGCGCAGGACAATGGAATGACCGCATTTACCGCAGCGGAGAAGCCCGGCGAGGGGATTTTTCACGACATCTTTTTTCGGGACTGGCGGAGGGCCGGAGCGTCCCATAAGCTCTTGAGCCTTTTGGAAAACAGCCTCGTCCACGATAGCAGGGTGCAGGCCGTCAACGAGGACAACATCTTCGGGAGAGGCTTTGTAATACTCAACCTCGACGGCATTGTTGATAATCCGCTTTTTGGACTTATTGACATTCCAGCGGATTTTCCCGATATAGACGGGATTTTGGAGCATAGCCTGTATGGTACGGTCATTCCAGCAGGAAGCAGACCGGGGAGGAGCGATACCCATTTCATCAAGCCGGAGGGCGAGAGAATACGTCCCGACTTTTCGGATTGAGCCGTCGTCTCCCTCCTCACCGGAGGTATAGAGACGGAACAGGAAGCGGACAATATCGGCCTCCTCCTCGACAGGGCGGAGCGTCCAGCCTTTATCGCCGGAGATACGGACACGCTCATAACCGTAGGGAGCAACGCCGGAGACCCATTTCCCCTCTTTGGCAGAGGCGAGGCGGCCACGGACTAAACGGCGGTTTATAGTTTTGTACTCACGCCGGGACATAAAGAGGCCAAACTCGAAATACTCCTCGTCAAACTCGTCCGCAGGATTATAGACCTTGAGCGGCGTGATAATTTTGGTGTTGGAATACTTGAAAGCCTGCGCCATAACGCCTTGGTCTATGGTATCACCACGGGCAAGACGCTCGACCTCGACGACGAGAACGCCCTCCCACTTACCGTCCTCGACCTCTTGGAGCAGGTGTTGGACGACGGGACGGGAGGCAATGGTCTCGCCGGAGACGATTTCACGATAGATTTGCGTTATCGAGTAGTGGTCTCGTTTGGCAAGCTCAAGCAGGATTTTTTCGTGCCGGGCAAGAGTTTCGCCCTCGCCGTGGGCTTCGGCCTCCATATCGGCACGGGATTTACGCAGGTACAGGCAGTACGGCATAGTTATCACCTCCAAAAAGAAAGCCCCTCACTCGGAGGGGCGGAAATCGACGTAAATTACATTGCCGACTTGTTTGATAACTCGCCAATGCCTTTTTTCACATCAAAGGCGACCTCCATATCGGCCTGCATAAGTTCGTCCAGCACGGCGGAAACATTGTTCTTCAATTCGCTTTGCAGGGACATAAGCTCGGAAAGAGCAGCAGCGTCGGAGACTTGACCGCCGGACGCTTCAATACGCTTGCGGACTTCCGCCCGGAGGGATTGAACCGTGGAGAACAGTTTACGGTAGAGGAGCAGGCGCTCCGGCCGGGAGAGCTGCATATCACGGGACAGCAGCAGGTAGAAGCTGTCGAACGTCTGCGACACGACAGGGCGCAGGTCGGGAGGCAGAGCCTCGAAATGCTTTTTGAAATTCACGTTATCGTTGAAAAAGACCGTTTCCGTGTGTGTTCGGTAATTCGAGATACCGAGGAGGTAATCGGACGAGACACCGAAATACTCCGCCAGCAGGCAGACTGTTTCAAGGTCAGGCTCTTTGCCCTCCGCCTCGTAGCCGGACACGGTAGAACGCTTTTTCTGAATGACTTTTGCCAAATCCTCCTGCGTGAGGCCACGCTCTTTCCGCAGGTCGATAAGGCGGTTGGAAAACCTTTGCATAATAGCACCTCCAAAAATTTATTATACTTGATTTGCCCCGTTTTGTGTAGTGTTTGCCCCTAAAATCGGCAAAAGAAAAAATATTTTTTCAAAATGGGTTGACAATGCCCCAAAAGGGGGCTATAATAGAGTTACGATAGCCCAAATGGGGACATCATCAGAAAGGAGACAGCCAATGAGAGCGAGATTGCAGCAGCTCCGTGAGGCATACGGCTTCACGCAGCAGACATTCAGCGAAGCGGTGGGGACAAGCCGCTCGCACTACTCCCAAATCGAAACAGGGGAGAAGTACCCAAGCCTGCGACTGGCAATGAGAATTAAGCAGGTGTTGGCGTACACGGACGACGACCTCTTTGAGAACACCACAGTGCCAATACCGCTCAAAAAGGGAAAATAAATTTTTTTGCCCTAAAATGCCCCGAAACGGGACACGGCGGATATAAGGCGACGTGGAATTGCTGCGGATAGCGTCAATCCCTTGTTTCAGCCTAAAATAATTTTACCGCAGGAGGAGGCGAAAATAAATGTCGAGACAAGCTACAAAAGCGGTGGGCAATAGGTATTACGAAGAATATCTACTATGGCAGACGTTAAGAAAGATTTGAAATATTTTATGCGCAACACAGAGCCGGAAATCGTGACCGCACCCGGCCCGGACAGCTTTAAGGACGAGGACGGCAAGCTCTTATACATTGCGTCGGAGCTTGAGGAGGACAGGCAACCTGTTAGGAGAGACACCATAAAGAAAGGGGGCGGTATTTAATGGCTGACTTACTGGCGAGATTTAAGCTGGTAGATGAAATGTCTGATAAGCTCGGAAACATGGCAGAGAGCGGTCAGAACATGATTTCACAGTGGGAGCAGGCAGGCGAGGCGGTCAATACCGCCTTTGAGGGCGTTGCAAGCGCAGTATCGACGGCAGCGACAACGGCGGACGGCGTGGCGACCTCCATAGACGGAATACAGGGGGCGGCGGACAGTGCCGCCTCCTCTGCTAATTCCCTTACGGACAGTTTGGACGGGTACGGGGCGGCGGCAGGAGAAGCAGCGTCGCAGACGGATTTTTGGACGGACGCTGTCGGCAACTACGACAAGAGCGCACTCGAAGCAGTTTATTCCACCGAGGAGCTGGTGGAAATGGGATTGAAGTCTGCGCAGGCGTTGGAGGAGCAGGAGCGAATGCTCGAATTGTGCGACCAATCGGCAGGCAGTTTAAGCAGGAGCATAGAGGCGACGGCGGACATAGAGGCGGAGCTGTCAAGGACGGTTGAGGAAGCCTCGGCAGCTATGGACGAGCTGAACAACAACGAAAAGGTCTCCGCCGAAACAAAGGCAGAGCTGGCGAGAGCGAGTGTCGAAGCGTCGGAGGCCATGAGCGAACTGGCACGGGCGCAGGACGAAGCGCAGGCGGCTATGGAGGCTTACGACGCTGTAATGACTTCCGGCACTACGGATTTGGGAGAGCTGGAAGCGGCAGCAGAGAGAGCCGGACACGCAGCGGAGGCACTGGCAGAGGCGAACGGCAAAGCGAGCGACGCCTCCGAGGAGCTTTCCAAAGCTACGCAGAAAGCCACGGAGGAGGCAGAAAACAGCGGCAAAAAAGGCGTAGAGGCGGTTGAGGGCGTTGCAAGCGCACTGGCGGCGGCAGGCATAACCGCAATGGTAAAAGAGATAGCGGAGGCCGTCTACGAGCTTGCCACGGCGTTTTCGGAGGCCGAGAGTACCGTCGTTAAGGCGACGGGAGCGACCGGGGAAGCGTTGGACGGGCTGACTACAAGCATGATGGACGCTTATGCGGCCAGCAAGAGCGGCAGCCTCGACGACACAGCCGGAGCAATAGGC
Source organism: uncultured Clostridia bacterium (assembly GCA_947623505.1). Taxonomy (GTDB): domain Bacteria; phylum Bacillota; class Clostridia; order Oscillospirales; family Acutalibacteraceae; genus Eubacterium_R. The sequence continues at coordinate 19,748 of CANQGT010000015.1, forward strand.
GAGATTAACACCCGTATGGGGCTGACAGGAGACAAGCTCACGGAGGTAACGGGGCTTTTCCTCGATTACGCAGACATTACGGGGACGAACGTAGTCGGCTCGGTGCAGAACGTCACAAAGGTTATGAACCAATGGGGCGTAGAGGCGGACGACGTAGAGAGTGTTCTCGACAAGCTGGCATACGCCGGGCAGATTTCGGGAGCCTCGGTAGACAATTTGAGCAGTACCCTTATTACGGGCGCAGCTTCATTCCAGCAGGCAGGGCTATCACTCGACAGCACAATTCAGATGTTGGCTGATTTTGAACTTGCAGGAATAAGCAGCACGACAGCTATTACGGCTATGCGTACAGCCGTCAATCATTTCTCCGACGAGGGACTGGACGCAGAGGAGGCATTGCAGAGCGTCATAAACGAGATTGCCAACATGGAGAACGCAGCAGACGCTACGGCTCTTGCGGTTGACACGTTCGGCAGCAGGGCAGGCCAGCAGCTTGCGGCGGCGATAAGGAACGGGACAGTATACCCGGTTATCTGCCGTATCACGGCAACTGTAAATGCAAGGACTGGACGAAAAGAGAGGAGAGCAAAAATGCAGAAAATTGACAGGACTACATACAGCCAGCGAGACACAGAGAGAATACCCCGGATTTTGGAATACAAGCCGGAGGCAGGAGGCGTAAGCTACAAGGTACACAGACACCTCGACAATCCCGATACTTGGTTTTTGACGTGCAGGGGATTTTGCGATATGGTAGACCTCCATACGGACGACTTCGCAGAGGCAGAGAAGAAAGCAGCCAGCTATATGAGAAAGCTGGCGAAAAGAAAGATACAGGAGTTTGTCACCCTCATTGAGGACATTGAAAAAAGTTTCGAGATTTCCTAAAAAATTTTCTGAAATGCCTTGACTTTTGAGTTCCAAAAGTTTATAATTAAATTACAGTTAAGGCGAGAGCCAAAACGAGTAAGGTGGCAGGTGCCGGAAAGGAGACCGAAATGGACGACGAGATGAACGTAGGCGAAATCCTTGTAGAGAAAGCCGAGGAAAATCAAACTCGGAAAATCCTTGAAATCCTCAACGAGTGCGAGACACTTGAGGAAGCAAAGGAAAAGGTAAAAGCCCTGCTCAATAAATAAGCAAGGCTTCGAGAGACCAACGAGGGAGCGGTACTTGCCGCCGCTCTCCTCAATGGTATATCAATTATAGCACACCCGAACGAAAAAGGCAAGAGGAGGAGGCTGGTACAGTGAAGAAAATGGGTAGGCCGCTAAAGGAGGCGACCAACCTGTCCCATGATGTCAAAGTGCGCCTTGATGATGAAACATTTGCAAGACTGTGCCTGTACTGCGACAGCACGGGCAAGGAACGAGCCGCCGTCCTGCGAGAGGGACTACGGGAATATCTCGACGGAAAAGAACAGGAGGAACACGGAAATGTATAGGAAAATCGAACGAATTTTCGGGGGGGTACAGCGTAACCTAACCGCTCGAAAGAGGCTTTTCAGCCTGCTTATGTGCGCCGGACTTGCGCTCTCCCTTTTCGGCTGCGGAGCAGCCGGAGGCGAGGACGCAGAAAGCAAAGCCCCGACGGACTACGAGACGCAGGAGGCAATCAAAAAGCAGATAGAGGACACGCCGATACCCAAAGGCTACGCCACGCTGCTTGATGATGTGGACGAATGGGTGACAGTCCTTTGCAAAGACGGGGAAGCCACGGTATCTGTTAGGGCTTTTATGGATTATACCATACCCTACACGGCGGAGCTGTACCTGCCGATTGCGCAGGAGGCAGCAGAGGCCGCAGGCGTTACGCTGGCCCGTTTCGACGTAAACAGCTACAACACGAACAAAGACGGAATTGTTGCGGAGACATGGGCGAGCTGGCAGACGGAGGACGGCAGCAAAGGGACATTCACGGACAAGGCAGGCGGCGAGACAGTTGTAAAGCCGGGCTGGACGCTTGAGGAAGTCTACGAATACTTCTCTGATTACGACGGTATTGTGAAAGACATGATTACCGAGGCAGGAGGCAGCTATGAGTAGACCGACGAAAGAAGAAACAGAGGCAGCATTACGCACGGCGCTCGACATGATAGGCAGAGGCTTCATTGACGGCCTCAAGACGGAGGCGGAGAGGGAAGCACTCGACAGGAATGTTGACAGCTTGACCGAGGAGGATTTCAGCCGCCTGCTGGCGGAGCGAATGAGCGTACTTGACGAGGACGAACGCACAGAGGCAGCAAAGGCAATCGCCCGGAAGATAGCCTGCTGGCGTGGAGGAGACGACGAGCCGCTGTCGCTTCGGGAGGAGATTTTACTCGACCTGCAGAGCATGATAAGACGGCACAACTATTACGCAGGCAAGGCGTAAATCATTTTCGGGAGTTTCCGACACGAAAATCCCCGAAATAGTCAGCCGGAAAGATTTCATACGCCTATGAAATTCTCGGTTTTTGCGCCGGACATTTTTCGCAGGATAGCAGGAGTAGGGCGGCATTTTTTTGAGCCTTTTAGTGATAACCTTAGAACAGTTACAAATAATTTTAAAGTGCACTGAGTGCACAGAAAGGATAAAAAATTATGGAGAACACGACAAAAATTATTTCGATAGCCAACCAAAAAGGCGGCGTCGGAAAAACAACAACCGCGCTGAATTTTGCCGCAGCGCTTAAAGAAAAAGGCAAAAAAGTATTATTGGTAGATCTCGATCCGCAATCAAACCTCAGTGAATATCTTGGATATGAACAGCAGTCACACAGCAAACCGACATTGAGCTCACTGATGAGCGCTGCTGCCAACGGTACGTTAGTATCTGTATCAGACGCTATATATTCTAATTCAGAAGGATTAGATTACATCGCGTCGGATATTCAACTCTCAAGCGCAGAAATATTCCTTATAAACGCGTTAAGCCGAGAAACGGTACTTAAACGAATTTTAAAAAATGACGAATTAAATCTCTATGATTATATTATCATTGACTGTCTCCCCTCTCTCGGTATTTTAATGGTAAACGCACTCGCGGCAAGTGACAGCGTAATTGTTCCCGTCCAAGCTCAAAAATTCGCGCTCGACGGGATTTCTCTTTTTCTTAACGCTTTCCAAATGGTAAAAAATAACCTTAACCCAAAATTACAGCTTGAAGGCGTCCTTATTACAATGTTCGATAATACCAATATGGCTAAAGCGGTAATGGAAGCGTTGTCATACCAATTTAAAGAGCTGCTTTATAAAACGGTGATTTCAAAAAGTGTTGAGGCAACTAATTCAACTTATAAAAGAAAATCGCTTGTATCCTGCAAGAGCAGCAGACTCGGCAAACAGTATATAAGCTTTACCGAAGAATTTTTAAGGAGGTTTGAAAAATGAAAATTGAAGCGGGTAAATTAACACATAACGCTGCGAACAGTTCTTTTGAGGCTTTAATGGGCGGCAAAAATAACAGAATTGTTGATATTCCGATTGACGATCTTGTCGCCACTGAAAATCAGCCCTTTAGAGTTGTCAACGATGAACGTATGAAGATTCTTGTTGATGATATTAAAATCAACGGCGTCTTAGAGCCCATACTTGTAATTGCGGAAAACGGTAAGTACAGGATCCTTGCCGGGCATCGCCGAACGGCAGCGAGCCGACTCGCAGGAAAAGAAACAGTACCGGCCATAATCCAAAATGGCAAAAAGAACGAAAAGTTAATAATTGTAAATACTAATTTGCCGCAGCGCGAGAATTTTTTGCCGTCCGAGCTTGCAAAGGCTTATAAGCTACAGCAAGAAGGCTATAAGGAAGAAAACAAATCTCTTGACCAAATGGCAAGTGATACCGGTTCGTCTAAAAGGATGATACAGTATTACATAAAACTTAATAACCTTATTGAGCAACTGCTTGAGCTTGTTGATCAAAAAATAATTACTGTTAAAGCCGGCGCAAAACTTTCTATACTTGACAATGCCTCACAAAAAACGGTTTTCGATTTTATCATAAAAAACAAAATTAAAAAAATTGATGAAATTGAGGCCGACAATATTGCAGCAAATAATCGTTATGTAGGCTATACATCAGATGCCTATTTATGTGCCCTGTTCTTGAAGGGTAAAGGGAAAAAAGAAGATAACTACAAATATGATTCCTATATCATAGGAACAAAAGAGGTAGCCGACATTAAATCCGGCATCTCAGACATCTGTTCTTGCCGGCGGCTTATTGACAGTACAGTATTGACAAAAACTGAATACATTAAATTCACGAAAGCTAAAGAGATGATTGAGAAGCAGCTTAAAGCTATTCAGAAGATACTTGATAAAAAATAAAGGTGCACTTTTTGTTTTTTGAGTAAAGTGCACTCGGTGCATCGTATTTTTAAGAGGTGATTTTTATATGGAAAAATTAAATGAAAAAATTTTTGATTTTCTAAATGAGTATATTGAGTTTGGGTATTCTCGTGAAGATCTGAAACAAGCAGCAGAGTTGTTGCTTAAAGCGAATGTTTTTAGCTCTCCACAAGATATGCGAATTCAAGCGGCTTGCGATTATGAAATCATATTACCCGAATGGCTTTTTGAAGATTAGAAAGGAGCAAAAATGCAAAAAAGATACAAAATCATAGGCTTCGGGACGCTGACAAAATGTTCCGAATGCGGAAAGGAAGTAAATATACCTGATCCGTCGCAGTGGGTATATCGCATAGGATCACAATATTTTTGCACTTATACTTGTTTTCGCAAGAAACAAAAAACGATTGAAAAAACGAAAAAACATTCTAATCGAAGCTACGAGGATCAACGAACCGATTTTAGGCAGTATAACAGTCCATAAGGCGAACGAAAACGGCAACGCCCTTGCGGGAGCCGTTTTTTTGTGCGAGTGGTCAACGGACGGTAAAACATTTAGCCCGATCAGAGATCGAGGCATTTTTGCCAATATGGCAGCCGTCGGCACCTGCACTAATAAAGGAATTAAAGACGGTACGCTCACTGTCGGCAGCGACGGAGTAGTTAAATTTGAAGGTCTGCGAATTTATGACGCAGACGGAAAGGACGTGATATACCGCATAACAGAAATAAAAGCGCCCAAAGGATACCAGCTTCTAAAAGAACCGGCATTCGAGGGCAAAATCAACGCTGACGGCAGCGGCGAGGAAGCCGAATTTACTGTTGTAAATTCACACATATATGATTTGCCCGCCGCCGGTACGGTTGGCATAATTTATGCCGGATGCGGCGCAGCAGCGCTATTGGCGCTTTCGGCTGCCGCAGTGATTATATTTATCAAGCGCAAAAACAAAAAATCCAAAAAAAATTAAATTAGAAAAGGAGTAAAAAGAATGAAAAAATTTAAAAAGATCTTAGCAATCGCTCTTGCATTCATCATATGCCTGAGCATTACCTCTGCGGCATATGCCGCCACTTCAACCACGGCGCTGATCGATACGAGTGCCAAAGCAAGTCTTAACTTGTATAAGTATGATTTCACTTCCGCCAGTGAGGACGGAGTTCTCACCGGCGAAAGCTATGTATCCAACGGCAGCAGAGACACGGCCGCCGAAAGTGCTCTTGCCAAATATGCGATCAAGGGCGTTGAGTTCACCTACAAGAAAGTAGCCGATATATCCACATATTCGGCGCTGGAGAGCAAAGGATATACGGATATGGTACTTTATTACTTCTCAGCGAATAACGCCGCTACGACCGAATTCTTGAACGCTCTCGGTCTTACCGACAAGGACGCATATATTAAGAGCACAACGGCGCTCAGATTCAAGAGCGATACGCTGATTGACGCGCTCGCACAGAAATTGGAAGATAATTCATCTATTCTCAAGAATAATCTTGAGCAGTTCGTCGCAACAGGCGGAACGGCAATGCCGGAAACCGACGCAAACGGTCATTCATCTGTTTCTAACCTTGATTTAGGTCTTTACATTCTCGTTGAGACGAGAGTTCCCGAAAATGTTAAGTCAACGACCGCCCCGTTCCTTGTAAGTCTTCCTATGACAACTTCAGACGGCGAGGAATGGAATTACGATGTTACCGTATATCCGAAAAACGAAACAGATTCACCGAATCTTGATAAAACACTTAGAGAGAGCAAAGCCGATACAGGAATCCACAACGGTTCCACCAACGATATTAAAGACGGCTATGCCGACACCGCCACAGGTAGCGACGGCGATATAGTCGATTATCAGGTAATATCTACTCTGCCGCAAATAACCTCCAATGCAACGGCACTCACCAAATATACATTTGTTGATACGCTTTCAAAGGGTATTGAGTATAACAAGAAAGATGTTAAGATCGAGTGGTTTAAGGATGCAGCGTGCAAGGATCTCATTACCACTTGGAACGAAGATAGCGGTAAATTCAGCGTTACATACGGCAACGCCGCAGATTCGGCAACGACAATGACGATTGCGATGACCGCCGCCGGTCTGAATGAGATAAATAACTCGACGGCAGTATATAGCGGAGCAGATACGCTGTTCAGAGGATATTCGAGCTGCACTATTCGCATAACATATGCCTGCACGGTAAACTCTAATGCGGAAGTAGTTTACGGCGACAAAGGAAATCCGAACGAAGTAACGCTTACTTGGAGCAGAACAAACACAAAATACGAAGATACGCTCAGAGATCATTGTCATTTCTACACATACGCCATTGACCTTACAAAGGAATTTTCCGACGAGCTTGGAAACTTTGCAAAAGTATCATTTTTGATTTACAACGATACAGACAACTATTGGGTAACCGCTGAGCTCAACGAGTCTGAAGGCGTATATTATGTAACCGATCACGAAGCGGCCGAAAAGGACGCGACGGCGTTTGTTCCTGTAACTTCCGGCGACGATGACGGCAAGGTAATCGTTAAAGGCCTTGAAGATGACGCGTATATCGTTACCGAAACGACGACCGACAGCGGCTATTCGCTCCTTAAGGACGATATTGATATAGTTATAACCTCCGTTGATACGGAAGCTGTGTGCAATGAGCCGGGAACGGTGCACCACCTTAAAACGGCGATTGCGACCGTAAACGGTGATACCGTTGCAATGACGCAAGACAACAGCTCTGCGCACGCCATAGTACCGCTAACCGTTGTCAATACACGCGTTCCGTTAATACCGAAGACCGGTGTTGACAGCGCGTGGATCTACGGGACGATTATTATTCTTGCTACAGCGGGAGTGATTATGTTTGCAGTCTACAAGAGAAAAAAAGCAAATGAAGCGGAGTAAGAAAGATATATTTTCTAAAATTGTTCTGATTTTTGCAATAATATCATTTATCGCGGCGGCGGCAATCCCCGCCGCGATTGCTATTCGGTCGTATCTCAATGATAATTACCGCTCTGAGGTGCAGGCTGCCTATACAAGTACGGTAGAGGAATTAGAAAGCGAAGAAATACTCAAAATGTTTGAGGCAGCGAGGAAGTATAACGAGGCGCTGTTGCCTATTCATTTTGAACAAAACCTCGCCTTCGCGCGGGAGAATTACAACAATCTTCTTAATCTCAACGGCGACGGAATAATGGGTTATGTTGAGATTCCAAAAATTAACGTCAATCTTCCGATATATCACGGCACTTCGGACGAAGTGTTAATGAAAGGAGTCGGTCATTTGATCGGCTCCTCTTTGCCTATTGGCGGAGCATCAACGCACGCCGTAATAGCTGGTCATACCGGTATGGCAGCTAACCGATTTTTTACGGATCTTCCAAAAATGGAAGTAGGCGATCTGTTCTATATCACGGTACTCACCCGAAAACTAACATACCGCGTTACCGAAATTCACACGGTTGCGCCGAGCGAGTCATCGTATCTTGCAATTCAAAGCGGTAAAGACCGCTGTACTCTGATAACCTGCACACCGCTTGGCTCTAACTCTTACCGCCTTCTTGTGCAGGGCGACAGAGTGGATTAAATCATTTACAAGGAGGTTACAACGGTGGCAAGTGTAGTCAAAGAAAAACGAAATGCATTAGGTCAAGTTACGTTTTGTAAATATCACAAATATTGGGTAAGATTTGAATACGATGAGCGCGGCAATAAAACATATTACGAAAACAGTGATGGCGAATGGGCAAAGTGGGAATACGATGCGAACGGCATAGAAACATATTATGAAAACAGTCACGGAGTAATATATGATAAACGAGGGCAGACAAAGACCGATGCACGCTCTTAACTTGTACTCCGCTTAATGGATTAAACTTTTTATTACAAGGTGCACTCAGTGCACTTTTTCTTTTCTAAGAAGGTGAAGATTTATGGCTAAAAGCAGCAGAGCCGTTGAAAGAATTTTAAAAGAAATAGACTTAATTGAGTATATGCGAAATTGCGGATATACCCCCTACCCTATGGGTAACGGACGATATTATGGTCTCAAGGAATATAACAGCGTAAGAATATATCCTGATACCAATACCTATTTTCATCCGGGTTCCGGCAACGGCGATCCGCGTCGGCTTAATGTTATTAACTTTGCCGAATGGCATTTCGGTATATCAAACAATGAGGCTATCAATATGCTTGTAAAAGGTTTGCGTGACAAGCCTGAATATCTGACAAGCAAAGTTAAACGAGAGACGCCTACAGTAGAAAAACAAGAGTTTGTGCTGCCCGAAAAAACAACGGGCAATTACAAGCATATTTACGCTTACTTGATAAAAACCCGCTGCATATCGAAGACAGTAATTACCGATATGATAAAGCGCGGCTATTTATACGAGGATATCAGAGGTAATTCAACATTCGTTGGATTTAACAATGATGACAAGGCGTGTTTTTGCTTCCAGCGAGGATCAAGCGACAAGATACCCGAAGGGCACAATCGTGCGTTTACTAAGATTATCACAGGCAGCGATTTCGATTTTGCTTGGAGCGTATGTAATAACAGCAACAAACTATTTGTTACCGAGGCGTGCATTGATTCGATGTCGGCAATGACATTGTTTGAGCTGCACAATCGAAATCCTAATGACTGTGATTATCTCGCCACCTGCGGTCCATCGTTGAGACCGCTTGTGAATTATCTTGATAATCACCCGAATATCAATCGCATATATCTCGGCTTTGATAACGATGCCGTTGGTGATAAATACCGTCTTAGGGCTGCACAAATACTCAAGGACAAGGGATATAAAGGTGACATTGTAAACAAACCACCTCTGACAAAAGATTTTAATGAGGATTTAAAAGCTGTATCGCAGCACAACGGGGTTATATCCCCCGAAAACAATATATCAAAAACAATAAATATAGAAAGGACAATACAATTATGAATATTCTTAATAGTATTTTAACGACTGCAAAACCGTTAATTACAAGCTTTATTTTGCTTGATATTAAATCGGGACTTACAAGTGCAAAAGATCAAGTAATCGATCTTGTAAAATTTGCCGTAAACAATATAGGAATACCTATCATTGATACCGTGTTAATCGGTGTTTTGATTTTCTCGATCGTGGGATTGATCAAACTTAAAAGGCAAGGCGAAGACTACAGCGGCAAGATTGCTGCTGTAGTTGTCATCGTTATAGTTATCCTGCTAATCTCAACAGCTCCACTATGGATTTGGGATCTTATAGCGTAATATGATTAACAGTTTAGGCGCTGCCTTTATGGATTCTGTTCTTGATTGGGTTAACGAGCAGTTAGTACATTTAGCGGTATTAATAGTCAATTTTATCAATAATTATGTAGCAGACTTCTTTGAATTGCCGGAAATAACGGCGTTCCTGAATTTTTCTTCTTGGATAAACATATTGGTATTTTCGATTGCGTTTATTGCCGTACTTGTTGATTTAGCGGAAGAAAAAACTTCCGAAAAGCCGATCTATCCCGGTATTGCTTTTCTTAACATTGTGAAAGCGTTGGCTTTTGCTTTGTTGGCGCGGTGGCTGGCAGAGTGGAGTATGGAGCTCTCCAATCTTTTAACAACCGGCTTTGGGATAGAACTTAATTCGGCAACAATCCAATCGCATATAGACAGCATATGGCAGCATTTGGTGGGTAGCCAACTTAATGTATCATTTGATATTTTAATGATACTTATTGTAATAATCGCCACGCTTGTGTTTACAGTTTCTGCGCTTAAAAGATTTGGTACGATGTTCATTCACATTTTATCTTCTGCGCTGTATATACCGGATATAATGCGCGGGGATACCACCAAAATGGGTGAATGGCTAAGACAGATGATTTCCATTGTTTTAACATATACATTTATCTATTTTCTGTTCTTCCTCGGCGCCGCATTTTTTAATAAGAATAACGGCCTTATGTGCATAGCCTGTTGGATCGCTATGCCAATGGTTTCTAAAGTACTTAATAAATTCGGTTGGAGCAGCGGAAGCCAAGGCTCTTTTGGGGCAGTAGCTATTCAAACCGGCGCAATGCTAATAAGATAAAGGAGGATAAGAAATGGATAAATATTTAGTGCCGCCGCGACTCACGAAAAAGCTGATATATTACGGATTGACATTCACGGAAATGCTCTTTATCGCTGTAACTTTTGTTTTTGCATTTGTTGCAAAACTCTATTTTTTGGTTTTCGTACCGGCGGTGATTTTTGTTTTGTCTGTTCGCATTGTGGACGGAGAAATGAACATCTTGACTTATGGTAAAAAAGTATATAATTACTTTTTCAAAACCCAATCTTTTAGTTCCTTAGGAGATGATTGATATGGCAAAAAAAACAGAAAACATAAACAGTTTGATTTCATTTTCTATCAAAGATAAGTATGTAGAGATCGGCGATATAAAAATCTTTTTTTATAGGTTTTATCCGCCAAATATATCAATACTTACCGATGCAGAGTTAGAAAATGAAATATCATCTTTCGGAGGCTTTATCGAAGCCGCCGGAATACCTATACAAATATTCGCTATGGATAAGGTGGAAGATCTCAGCGGAAACAAAGCTTTTTTTGAAAGTCTTTCGGATAAGTATTCTGAATATACCGAAAAAATTGTTGAGCAGATCTCATCACACGATACAACAAACGGCAAAACAAATTCCGTACAAAGAGCGTATTATTTTGTAGTTCGTATTAAAGCGGAAGCGGAAAATCAAACTTTTGTTGACGCATTGAGAAATCAGAATTTGAAATTTGCAACGGTTGAACGCGATGAGCTTGTGACGATCTTCAGGAATTACTTTTTAAGGGAGTTTTCGTCTTTTGATCTTTATACTTTTGACAAAGATACAAATAGCGAATATGCTGCGACGAAGAAAAAATCAATCAAGAAAATGGGACTTGAAGCATATGCCGATTTCAATCTGCGGCAACGACTTACGCCGCAGCGTATTGATTTTTTACCGCGCTATATTTTACAGAACGATTTTTATCGTAAAGTAATTATGATTAAAAACTTTCCAAGCAGCATATCTGCTCCACATATTTTATCTTCTCTTTCTAAGATAAAATCGACAACATTTTCTGCGCGGCTGGAGCAAATGAGCGAATCTAAAGCCTCGACTCTTATTAACAATCAGTTCAATAATCAGTCGTCGAAGCGCAAAAGTTCTAAAAGAGTAACTGAAAAAATAGACGCAGAAATTGATGAGCAAAACATTGAAGATTTTTATCGAGGACTTCAAGAGAGTAACAACAAGATATTTTTAACAAATATCTTCATTGAATTTTACGCAGAAGATGAAAAATCACTCAATGCGCTTGAAAGAAAGATAAAAAATGTTCTTGCCGGCAATAAAATTACTTACGAAAGTCTGCGATTCGAGCAGAAGGAAGGTTTTAAGAGCGTAAACCCTCTTGGCAAAGATGAGACGCTGCATTTCAATTCTGAACTCATTAACGATCTTTTGCTTATGCTGCGCGACGCCTATGACGGATCTCTCGGATATATTCTTAACGGCACTACCAACATTAGCAACAGCTCTATTATTGATTTTGACATCAATTCTTTGCTTATGGGCTCTAAAAACAGAATGCAGGCCGTAATATTCAATATTATGACCTATGTATGGAATAGAATCGCCCAAAGGAAAGACAAAATATTATTTGCAGTAGATGAGCTTTCCTTTACTGTAACTGAAGAAGATCTAACTTCAATCTCTCTTAAGGGATATTACAACCGCGCCGATGATACTATTCATCTATCAAATAAATTAAACGACAGTGCGCGACTTGAAGTTATGTGTCACGAGCTCGCCCACGGAGTATTACATAAGACTTCCACGCAGCCAACTGAGATTAAGGAGTTTGAAGCCGAGTGCTTCGCTGCAATGCTTAAGCGAAAAATGGGTTATCCCGTTTCTGAAGAAAGTAAGCGATATATCAGTTCATATTACAAGAAAGCAATCGCCAAAAATCCGAAATTCGAGTGCAACGCGACTCTTGACCGCCTTTCCAAGGCTTTTAAACACATATCCACCGGAATAGACGAAACTATAGCACAAGCCGGCTATGGTCTTGACAGGGAGCAATCGATTAACTTACAACAGGCGCAGAGCAAAGCGGTCGATGTGTCTAATATCAGCCAAAATTTTATGCAGGCTCTGTAAAGCAGCCGTCTATTGACTCTACTGTTTTATCAGAGCGCAAATTCAAATTTAAGAGTAAAAGGAGTGAGAAAAATTAAAAAGCCGTCATCAGGAAGAATAATATTAGCTGCTTTCGTAACGCTTATTTTATTTCTTTTTCTAAATTTTCTGTTTTCCTCGCCTGAAATAATCAGTAACGGTCTGACCGCATATATTGTTGCAATTCCAAAGCTGCTTTGGCTTAAGCTTTTAATAAGCGTGCTTTTCGGTTTTCTTGTTGCAGTTGCCGGAAAACAAAACAGACTTGATTATATAGAAAACAAGGAAGTGGGTAATAAGCAGCACGGTTCGGCACGGTTTATGACCGAACAAGAAATGCACGATAATTACACTTATGTTAAGCAAGGAAAAGAAAAACTGTCGGGCTTTGTTGTTGGCCGAGATAGTAACACCTGGATAACCGAAACGACAGATAAAACATTATGCCTTATCGCTCCGCCCGGCGGCGGTAAAACAAAAAGCGTTTTCATTCCTACAATTTATTATAATGCTGCGGTTAATAAAAACACCAAAGGGGCAGGCGCGAGCTTGCTCCTTTTGGACGCAAAAAGCGAAAATTTAGCGACAACCGGAAAGCTTCTTGAGAATAGCGGATATGATGTTTTTTACCTCGACTTTCGCAAGCCGCTTGAAAGTTATCAATTCAATCTTATGAATGGTGTAAATCGCGAGATTGACGATTATTTCAAATCGAATTCAAAATCAGATCAGTTAATACATTACGCTAAAGCGGAAAGGTATGCTAAGCAGGTTTCGACAAGCATTATAAAGAACATTATGGGCGAGACTAAAGACAGCGCTTCTGACTTCTTTAACAACACAGCGCAAGGACTCATAACAGGTCTTATTCTATTGGTTTCACAGTATGGCAGCGAACAGGAAAGGCATATTATTTCTGTTTTCAAACTTATCGTCGAATTGAACGGTCTTATTGATAACAGCAATATTGAGACCGGACAACAACGATCCAAGCTTACAGACCTTTTGCAGTATATTGATGACAAAAGGATCACCGACTATGTTGGAGCAAGCGTAAACGCTGATGTCCGTACCTCGATGAATGTATTTTCATCGGCACTTGCAAAACTGCTTGAATTCATCGATGCAGAGTTAGAACAAATGATATGCAGTCACAGCCCGGAGATCAACGCAGAAGATTTCATTAAAAAGCCGACTGCAATTTTTTTAGTCTGCCCCGATGAGGATTCTTCACGGCATTTTTTTGCAAGCCTTTTTATCCGCTATTTTACAACGCAGCTTATTGACCTTGCGGAACACAGTAAAAATATGATATTGCAAAGGCAAGTTCTTTGCCTATGGGACGAGTTCGGAAATATGCCGGCAGTCAAAGATGTTGACGCTTTATTTACGGCGGCAAGGTCAAGAGGCATTAGATTTCTATATAGCATACAATCGTTTTCTCAACTTAAAAAAAGTTATAACAAAACTTATGAGGAAATTATACTTGACGCCTCGCAGATCTTAATGTTCACTTATCTTGCACCCGCTGCATATGAAACAGCTAAACGCTTGTCTGATATACTCGGCTCACAAACCGTGTTATCAGGAACCGTTTCGCGGCGAACTAATACTCTTGAAATCATATCTCACGACAGCACAAACACCTATCAAATGATGAAGCGCCCGCTAATGTTCCCCGACGAAATAATGTCATTGCCGATCGGCACCTACGTAGTTGTGCGCACGGGAGGAACGAGCTCACAGGCAGCAATGAAAACACACTTGCCATTGTTTACGGATTATTGCCGTATCTATCCACCATTTGAAAACAACAAAAAAATAAAATTTACCGAAATAAGCTACCTCAACGGTGACAAAATACGCCTTTTAGGTGCGCGTCAAAAAAACAAACTTACCATAGGTATGTTTGACTAAATAAAAAAAGCAACGGCTCAGGTGCACCGAGTGCATCAGAGCCGTTGAATTTAGAACACTTTAAGGAGAACACTATGAAAAGATTTATTAAATTGCCGATCAGAGTCTTCGAGCTTGATCTCTCCCCTGCCCAGCTATTGGTTTATGCAGCCATTATTTCGCTTAAATCAAAAAATAACTTTACCATTGCATCAGCAAAAACAATATCAAGGCGTTGCGGAATGAGTGTCAACAGCGTTTATACTGCCGTAAACGCCCTTGTATCGGTTGGTTTGGTAAACAAGACAAACTACATTAAAAACGGTAAAAAAGCCTCAAACGGCTATTCTATGCTTAATATCGGCGGAAAATTTGTCAAAATAGAATATGAGATTTTTAAAAAGGATCTTAAGCCTTCTGAATTCGCCGCCTACGTAGCAATAAAAAGCAAATGCAACAAATCAAACCGCGCTTATCCGTCACTTAAACAAATATCGAGGATAGCACATATATGTATTGATACCGTGATAACCGCAGTTCGTGAGTTGTGCGTTAAAGGCTTTCTTGTTTTCAAACATTATATCCGCAAGTGTGGTTGCTATGGTCATAACAATTATATTCTGTTTGATGAAACAACAGTAAAAGTGAAGCATATCGAAGAAAAAGTATCTCAAAAAAAGGCTTTTTCTTTTTTTAATAATTATAGGTACTCGAAATTTTGGGCAACGTTATTAGAACCATTTAAAAACATCGTTAGAAATAAGATAAACACCTTAAGTAAAGTTATACATTCCGTAAACTTACATATAAAAGATCAGCTGACATCATCTTCAGATCGCAGATTGAAATTCTATTAAAATATACATATGGGATTATTGCGCCTGTTTGTAATTAAAAATCCGCGTTTTTCTTTTTCTAAAAATAGATATTGACGCACCCTATATTATAGGGTATAATGATAAAAAGAGGTGTTAGATTGGAAAGAGAGTTTATTATGCTTCCCGAATTTGACAGGAAGTGGAAGGAAATCGGTCTTACCGATTCAGAGTTGAGAACTTTGCAGGAGGAGCTTACCGTCAACCCCGCAAAGGGAGCCATTATACAAGGCACCGGAGGTTTGCGTAAAATTAGAGTTGCCTTTGAAGGCAGAGGAAAGAGCTCAAGCGCACGCGTATGTTATGTGGACTTCGCAATTTTTGAAAAAATTTATTTAATTACGGCATATACTAAGAATGAAAAAGACAATCTGACAAAAGAAGAAAGAAACGAAGTAAAAAAGCTGATAGAAATTCTGAAAAAGACGCAAAAAGGAGAATTGTTATGAGTGTATATGAAAGCATATTGAATGGACTTAACGAAGCAATAGAATACGAAAACGGGCGCGGCACTGCACGTGTCGCCAAATGCACAGTGAATCCTGTTCCTGATTTTAATGCCACGGAAATTAAGGAAGTAAGAAACTCTTTAGGTATGACTCAGGCTACTTTTGCCCAGGTAATGGGCGTTTCGCAGAAAACAGTCGAAGCCTGGGAAGCCGGAACTAATAAACCCGTAGGCTCGGCAAGAAGATTTTTAAGTGTAGTAAAAAAGGATCCTACCCTGCTTACAAAGTGGAATATAATTTCAGCATAAATAAAAAGTGCACCGAGTGCACCATTGTTTTATTATTTTTTTATTTCAAACCTTGACAAAGGATAATTATTCCATTACAATATAATGGAATACAAAAGAAACCCTCACAGTTTGTTTGTATTCGGCTGTGAGCTTCTATTCAGAACCTTGAAAAGGGAATAGGCATCCACAAAAAAACATACAATGTTTTCTAAAACAGTATGCCATAACCTTTTTATAGGTACGGGTTCAATTCCCGTCCGGGTCACTAGATATTCCGGCAGCTTTTATCGCTGCCGGTTTTTCTTTTTTGCGGCCGCGACCGCGCTTTATCGGCCCGTTCGCGCCGTTTTGCTATTGACAGGAAACGATAATGATATTAAAATGTTTTTAGCGGCGGCTGATTATGACCGGCTTTGCCGCGTACCTTACTGAGAAGGAGATTTTTTATGAAAAAGGCGCTTCATTTTTTAACTTTGCCGCTTACGCAAGTCGTTGTAATCGGCTTGTGCGCGATTTGCCTGTTTTGCTTTGAAAGCGTACCGGGCTCGCGCTTGATCTTAGCTGTCATGAGTTCCGTCGCCTTTGTTTTTTATACCGCGGCGGGTTTCCTTTACTCAAAGGAAAGCAGTAAGGCGATTCGTATATCCTCCGTAGTATTCACCGTTTTACTGTTGTGGGGCGTTGCCTTCGGCTCCTATGCCCTTTCGGAAGTCATCGGCGGCAACTGGCCCTATATTTTGGTTTTCTGCAACCCCGTTGTCTCCGATATAGTTAGCAGTTTCGTAAATCTGAACGAAATCAGCGTTTCTGTTTACTCAATAATCCTCAGCGCTCTCGCGCCTTTGGCCGTTGTTCCCACCGTTGTTTGCGGCAAAGCCTTTGAAACAAAAAACAAAACCTTAAAAATCGTGCTGTTTGCGGTTTTGGCCGCCGTATTCATAACGCTGCTTGTTCTTGATATATTTGACGCGACCGCCTTTTTGAAAGCATTGAACGCTTGACCTTTTTGACACACAAAAAACAAATTTTTGCCCCGAAAAAACTTCGGGGCTTTTTTGCGCTCGCGTATATTACATATTTGTAATTTAAACAGTCACCGAAACGTCATTCGTAATCCGTAAGATAACGAGTGTATTATAAAATTCTCAATTTTTAAGAAAAAAATCACTTTTTGAAAAATTATGCCGAAAAGGTATTGACAAACACATATATTTAAACTATATTTATTCCAAGGAACTGTACTATGTATTGTAGGATAGTTTGCCGACTAAATAAAAACGAGCCGATTTTCTACTATTTGTAAAGTAATATTTCCGCTTTTATATGATTATATTTATTTCGCCGCAGCCGCCGTTTTCGCGGTTTTTTTGACCTTGTGGCGGCCACGACTTTTGTTTTTTGCTATTTCTTTATTTATATAAATAATTTATTAAATATTCCGCATCTATATATGAAAAGCCGTTAAAATCATTGACTGCTTATTGTCGGGCTTTTATAATATACTTACTGCGCGTATGAAATTACGGCGCCGAAAATATACCGTTTGTATATATTTTTAGTCCGATCTGTACTAACTTGCTTTGTCGGCCGGGCGGCAAAAGCCCGTTTATTTTACCGGATTTTTATTTTTGGCGGGCAGAATCTTAATTTTTGCGTTTTAGCATAAAATCAGCGGTTCGATTCGGACAGGAGGCGGAGCCCTTGAAAAATGTTTTGGAATTTTTGGAGAAGACGGCTGAAAAGTTCCCCAGCAGACTCGCCGTTACGGACGAATATCAAAGCATAACATACGGCGAGCTGCTTGAAAGGAGCCGCCGCATAGGCAGCGCGCTTGCGGGAAAAATAACGCCGAAAGCCCCCGTCGCGGTGTTCGGCGAAAAAAGTATCGACACTCTTTGCGCTTTTTTCGGCACGGTTTACGGCGGAGGTTTTTATTCTCTGATAAATCCAATGCTTCCCGCCGAAAGACTTAAACAGATAAATTCCGTGCTTATGCCTGAAACCGTTATAACGAATCGGGAGGACGCGGAGCTCGCGGGCAGTGTTTTTGACGGGGCGGAGATCCTGCTCATCGACAGGCTTTTGCTTTCGGAAGAAAACACACGGCTTCTTGCTAAGATACGCGAATCCTCCGTTGACACGGATCCGCTTTACGCCAATTTCACATCGGGCTCCACGGGCGTTCCCAAAGGCGTGCTTGTGGGCCACCGCAGCGTTATGGATTTTATCGATAATTTCACGGAGCTGTTTTCGATAAGCGAAAACGACGTTATCGGAAATCAGGCGCCGTTTGACTTTGACGTTTCTGTAAAGGATATTTATTCGGCGATAAAAACCGGCGCTTCGCTTGTTATAATTCCGAAAAGGCTGTTTTCAAACCCAACGCAGCTGCTTGACTTTATATGCGATCACGAAATAACGACTATGATATGGGCCGTTTCCGCCCTTTGCCTTATAAGCACGTTTCACGGGCTTGATTACAGAGTGCCGGAAAAGGTGAACAAGGTGCTTTTCAGCGGCGAGGTAATGCCGAAAAAGCATCTTGACATATGGATGAGCAGCCTGCCCGACGCCCGTTTCGTAAATCTTTACGGCCCCACCGAGATAACCTGCAACTGCACGTATCATATAATTGACAGGAGCAGAGTTTACGAAAACGGGATCCCGATAGGCAAGCCCTTTCCCAACAAGAACGTTTTCCTGCTCTCCGACAGCGGCGGCAGGATAACGGAATCGGGAGTATCCGGCGAAATATGCGTCGGAGGAACGGCGCTCGCTCTCGGATATTACAACGCCCCCGAGCAGACGGCGAAGGCGTTCGTTCAAAATCCTATGAACCGGAACTATCCCGAAATAATCTATAAGACGGGCGACTACGGAGAATACGACGGCGACGGCGAAATCATATTCTGCGGCCGCAGGGATTTTCAGATAAAGCATATGGGGCACCGCATAGAGCTTGAGGAAATCGAAAGGGCGATAAGCAATATAAACGGCATTGAAAGATGCTGCTGCCTGTTTGACGCGGAGAAGAGCAAGCTTTACGGATTTTATGTGGGCCCGCTCGAAAAAAGAGAGCTTCACACGGCGCTGAAGGAGAGCCTGCCCGAATTTATGATACCGGGCGCATTGAGAAAGCTTGAAAAAATGCCGCTTACCCCCAACGGAAAGATAGACAGAAAAGAATTGATGGGCATGGTGAAAAGCAAAAATGGAAAAAAAGCCGATTGAAAACGTTTTGTCTGAATACAAAACCCCGTTTTATGTGTTTGACATAGGCGAGCTGCACCGCAGAGTGGAGCATATCAGGGAAAAAATACCGAAAGGCGTTTCCCTTTGCTATGCCATTAAGGCAAACACTTTTATCGTTAAGGAAATATGCGATAAGGTCGATAAATTCGAGGTGTGTTCGCCCGGTGAGCTGAGCATTTGCCTGCGGCAGGGGATACCGCCCGAAAAGCTTGTTATTTCGGGAGTTTACAAAACGCCTGAGCTTTTCGACGAGATTTTCAAACGGCGTTTGCCGATAGGCTGTTTCACGGCGGAGTCCGCGGAGCAGTTTCGTATGCTTTCCGACCTCGCGCTGAAATACGGGCACGAGGCAAAAATTATGCTGAGGCTCACAAGCGGGAACCAGTTCGGAATGGACGAAAGCGAAGTCAAAAGAATAATTTCGGAGCGTTTCGACAATAAATATATCAGTATAGTCGGAATACAGTATTTTTCGGGTACCCAAAAAACCTCGGTAAAGCGGCTGAAGCCCGAAACGGAATATCTTGACGGCTTTATGGCGGAGCTTACGGAAAAATACGGATTCACCGTTGACGAGCTTGAGTTCGGAACGGGATTCCCCGTGAATTATTTCAACGGCGAAGAGTTTGACGAGGCGGCTTTGTTCAACGGATTCTCAGAGCTTATCGGAGCGATGAAATACAAGGCAAAAATTTCAATCGAGCTCGGCAGAAGCATCGCCGCGAGCTGCGGCAGCTACTTTACGACGATAGTTGATAAAAAAACGAATAAGGGGCAAAACTACGCCATCGTTGACGGAGGTATGCACCAGCTCGTTTATTTCGGCCAGTTTATGGCTATGAAAAGGCCTTTTCTTGAGGTAATACCCGAAAGAAATACGGGAGAAGAGCGGGAATGGAATTTGTGCGGCTCGCTATGCACGTCAAACGACATTCTTGTTAAGCAGCTTCCTGTAAGAGATTTGCGGATAGGCGACACGGTGATGTTCAAAAACACCGGAGCCTACTGCCCCACGGAGGGTATCTCTTTGTTTTTGAGCAGGGATCTGCCGCGAGTTCTTTTATTGGGCGATGACGGAAAAGTTATTTCCGTGAGAGAGCCCGTTGACACATACAAATTTAATTTATCGAAATACGAAAGGAAAGAAAACTGATGGAAAGACTTATTGAAATTCTTGAGGACATTCAGCCCGACGCGGATTATGAGACCTGCACAACGCTTATTGACGACCATATTCTCAATTCCCTCGCGGTCATCGCCCTTGTTGCGGAAATAGAGGACGAATACGATATTACCGTTCCCGCGGTGGAAATAATTCCCGAAAACTTTAATTCCGCGCAAAAGCTTTACGAGCTTATAGAACGCCTTCAAGAGGAAGGCTGATATGCTCGTAACTTCATATTGCTCCGTAATATTCCTTGGGATTTTTCTGCCCTTATCGGTCTTTTTGTATATAATTGCGCCGAAAAAAGCGCGTCCGTATATTCTGCTGGTTGAAAGCTACGCGCTTTTCGCGCTGATGAGCGGACTGCTGATAATTTATCCGGCCGTAACGGCGCTTACAGTCTACGGCACCGGAATATGGCTTTCGTCGGTTCAGCGGAAAAGGAACGCTCTGCTCAGGGAATGCGAAAAAGAACGGAAAAAAGCGATCAGAGCACAATACATAAATAAGCAGCGAATGATAGTCGCGCTTGCGCTCGTGCTTAATATAGGCGCGCTCGTCTTGTTGAAATACACAAAATTTCTCACCGTAAACGCAAACGACGTACTTTCGCTTTTAAATGCCTCTTTTGAGTTTAAAATACCCAAATTCGCAGCGCCGATGGGTATTTCCTTTTACACTCTTATGGCGGCTTCATATGTACTCGACGTTTACCATGAAAAAATATCGGCGGACAGAAATTTTTGGCGCGTGGCTCTTTATCTGAGCTTTTTCCCGCAGATAATGGAGGGGCCGATCTGCCGCTATTCCGACACGGCGGCTCAATTATGGTCGGGAGAACGCGTAAGATTTAAAAATCTTACGTTCGGCCTCCAGCGCGTCGCATTCGGCGTTATGAAAAAGATAGTTATCGCCGACAGGCTCAATTCATTCGTTGAAACGGTATATTTGGGCTTTTCGGATTTCGACGGCGGCATAACCGCGCTTGCCGCGATACTTTACACCTGCCAGCTTTATATGGAATTTTCCGGCACTATGGATATAGTTATAGGTTGCGGCGAAATATTCGGCGTTACGATAACCGAAAATTTCAGGCGGCCGTTCTTTTCAAAAACAATATCGGAATTTTGGCAGCGCTGGCACATAACGCTCGGCACATGGTTTAAGGATTATATATATTATCCCGTCTCAATGTCAAAGCCGATGAAGCGCCTAACCTCAAATATGCGCAAAAAACTCGGCGTTTACTACGGCCCGATGCTCGCGAGCACGATAGCCCTTTTCTGCGTGTGGCTTTGCAACGGCCTTTGGCACGGCGCCGGATGGCGTTTCATTTTCTTCGGTATGTATCACTTCGTTCTTATCACCTGCGGAAATCTTATTGCCCAACCCGCTATGAAATTAAACAAAAGGCTGGGTATCAACAACGCCTCAAAGCCTTACAGAGCGATGCAGATATTAAGAACGACGCTGCTCGTGTGCATAGGCGAAATGTTCTTCCGTGCCGACGGACTGCGCGCCGGATTCGTTATGTTCGGCAAAATATTTACCGATTTTTCTTTAAAATCTTTCGGCAACGGCACTGTTCTGAAACTTGGAATGGACGGGCTCGACTTTATCGTGATCGGCGTTGCCGTGCTGATAGTATTTGTTATCAGCGTTCTTAACGAGCGCGGCGTTTCCGTTCGCGAGGAGCTCTCAAAAAAGCACCTGATAATAAGGTGGTTAATTATTTACGCCCTGATAATGTTCACCGTTATCTTCGGCGCTTACGGCCCCGGCTACGATCCCGTTCCGCCGATATACGCGGATTTCTGATAAATGAAAAAAGGAAGGAATTGTCTTAATGAAAAAGATGTCAAAAAAAATCGCGGCGTGCGCGGCATTTGTTGTCATTCTTGCAATTATTTTGATGATTTTCTCTTTCCTTTTATCCCCCGTAAATCTCGGAAAAAATTATTTTGACAAGGTTGACACCATCAGCAGAATATGCGAAGAACCCGATAATTCAATAGACGTTCTTTTTATAGGAGACAGCGTTGCTTATTCCTCGATTTCCCCGATGGAGATGTGGAAAAACAACGGCATAACCTCTTACGTTTGCGCCAGCAGCGGTCAGATCCTCCCCGTATCGGAAGGCTATATTGAGGAGGCGTTTGAAAATCAAAAGCCTAAGGTGGTTGTTTTTGAGGCAAACGCGATTTACCGCAAAAACAAAAAGGCGGCTAATAGTTCCGCAAAATTTGAATCCCTGTTTTCGGTTTTCGCGTTTCACAATCACTGGAAAAATCTCGCTAATCTTGTTGTTCCCAAAACGCTTTCCGGTTCTCTTACGGATAATTTAAAGGGATTTGTATTTCGCACCGCGCAGAAGCCTCTTGTTAAAACGAATTATATGCGCCGCACGGAGAAATGCAAGCCTCTGCCCGACGGAAACGAGGAAATTTTTGAGCGCATTGTGGATCTATGCAGGCAAAACGGCGCCGAAATACTGCTTGTAAATTCCCCGAACGCCGCTCATTGGAACTACGAAAAGCACAACGGAATACAAAAGCTGGCCGACAAATTCGGCATAACATATCTTGATATGAATCTTATGAAAAAGCAGGTTCCCATAGATTGGGAAAAAGACACGAGAGACAAGGGCGACCATCTCAATTATTACGGCGCCAAAAAGGTTTGCGCCTTTTTAGGTAATTATCTTATTGAGAATTACGGCCTTTCCGACCACCGCGGGGACGAATCTTTTAACAAGTGGAACGAAGACCTCGAAACTTATATGATATTTGCCGGCTCGGCCGACGCGCGTTACGACAATCTTGACGGCGAATTAAAAACCAAACGCACTTTTGAAATTTAGGAGATGAATCCGTGGGTAAAACAATAAAAAAAATCGCACTTTGCACGGCTTTTGTTCTGATACTTGCGTCTATCCTTATCGTTTCCTCAATGCTTGCCACTCCCGACAGCGCGCATTCATTCAACAGCGCCGCGGCAAACGCGATTCTTGACGAACCCGATAATTCAATAGACGTCCTGTTTCTCGGAGACAGCGGAACTTACGCCGCCGTATCCCCTATGGAAATGTATAAAAATTACGGCATAACCTCTTACGTTTGCGCCTCAAACGCTCAGTATCTCAGTATGTCCGAAATGTTTTTAAAGCAGGCTTTTGAAAAGCAAAAGCCGAAAATCGTGATACTTGAGGCATATTCCGTTCAAAGAAAAATGAGATTCAACGTTTCACTTACAAGCCGTGTTGAAAATCTTTTTTCCGTGTTTAAATTTCACAACAGATGGAAGAAAATAGGCGATTATCCATCGTTTGATTTTCTGAAAAGCACCATCACGGACGACAATAAGGGCTACCGCTATTTTACCGCCAGCGTGCCCGTTCTGAATCCGAACAATTACGATGTTCCCACCGACAGCACGGAGAGCGTACCCGCCGCCAACGAAAAGGTTTTCGCCTCCATATTGGAATACTGCCGCGAAAACGGCGCGGAGCTGATTCTTTTCAACGTTCCGAATATGAGATGGTGGAATTACGAAAAGCACAACGGCATTAGTGAACTTGCGGAGAAATACGGCGTTACATATGTTGATATGAACATTATGGACGACGACGTGGGCATAGACTGGTCAAAAGAGACGATAGATATGGGCGATCATCTCAATTATTCGGGAGCCGTTAAAACCTCGGTTTACATAGGTAAATATCTGAAAACGAATTATTATCTTGACGATCACAGAAAAGACGGAAATTATTCGCAATGGAATGAAGCGCTTGAAAGATATCTTTATTCAGTCACCTGATTTTCCGGAAACACCGTCAAAAAAGCGGAAAGCATTTGCTTGCTTTCCGCTTCTATTTATCATATTGACTTCGGAGTTGTTTTGAAATATCATAAAAGCGGAGACACTTATTCAAACCTTATAATCTTTCGGAGGATAAATCTATGAACAGACGTTTTCCGCTTATATTTGTTTTTCTGCCGATAATAATAACCGCTTTGGCGATGACTCTTGCGGCCTGCTCGGATAATTCCGATAATACCGTTCCCGTTCATACGGGCGCCATAGCTTTCGACAACAAGCTCGGCGACAGCGGCAGCGATCCGTGGATAATTCTGAAAGACGGAGTTTACTACTATTGCTATTCCGCGGAAGGCGGCGTATGCGTTGCGAAATCAGAAAGCCTCGGTGAAATCGGGCACGTCGGCGGAGTGAAGGTATGGTCGCCGGACGATCCCGAATACTCAAGCGATATTTGGGCGCCCGAGCTCCATTACATCAACGGTAAATGGTATATTTACGTGGCGGCGGACGACGGCGACAACGCAAATCACCGCATGCTCTGCCTTGAGGGCACGGCGGACGACCCGACAAAGCCTTTTGTTACAAAATCCGTTATGCGCGCGCAGACCGACCGCTGGGCAATAGACGGCTCCGTTATGGAATACGGCGAAAAGCTATATTTCATTTGGTCGGGCTGGGAAGGAACGGAAAACGTTGACCAGAGGATCTATATAGCGCTCCTTGAAAACCCGTGGACAATTTCGGGCGACAGAGTTGAGATAAGCAAACCCGAGTACGGCTGGGAAAGAAAAGGCGGCAAGCCCAAAATTAACGAAGGCCCCACCGCGCTGGAGCTCAACGGAACGCGGCACATAGTGTATTCCGCCTCGGGAAGCTGGTGCGACGATTACTGCCTCGGCCTGCTTACCCTTACGGGAAACGACCCGATGGAACCTCAGAACTGGGAAAAATCACGCAAACCCGTTTTTAAAAAGACAGACAGCGTATTCGGCCCCGGCCACGCCTCTTTCACGACTTCAAAGGACGGAAAGCGCCGTTATATTGTTTACCACGCCAACGAGGAAAAAGGCTCCGGCTGGAGCGGCAGAGCGCTTTGGGCTCAGGAATTTACCGTTGACGAAAATAACTTCCCCGTTTTCGGCAAGCCACTTCCCGCCGGCAGCACGCAGTATACGGACTGATAAACCGCTTAGACAGGATTTTCAATATTGATTCCGATAGGCGAGAAAGCTTAATAAATTAAAAATCCGGCAGATTTTTTGTCTGCCGGATTTTTTTAATTGTACTTCGCGCAAGAGGCATAACCTCAAGCGGATATTAAATATATTTCACCTTATTATAGCTGAGGGGCATTATTTCTTTGAATGCTTACCTTCTTCGCCGACAAGCTGACTTTCCCCGAAAAGATGAGCAGACGTGACCATCATACCTGCCACGGAGAAGAACATCATAACAATCCAAAATACAAGACTGCTGTCGGCTCCGGTATTGGGACTGCTGCCATGCGGATTGTCAAACGGCTTGTCGGGCAGTTCGGTTTCCTTATCATCGTTACGGTTGGTGAAATCGGCCTGAGCGGTTCCGTCTTCGGGAATTACGCCGTTTTCGCCCGTAGACGTGGTTTTGTAACCGTCAAGGTTCGCTTCCTCCTCCGTCACTGTGTAGGTGATTCCGGCAGGCAGATCCTTGGCTGTGGCGCTCTCTCCGCTCTTGAGAACAAACTCGGCTACGCCGTCAACGAAATCCATCTCGCCGAATAAGCCGTTTACGCTCCTGTCGCTCAATTCAACACGGAAGTGCCACTCTTTGCTTAAATCTCCCGCCTCGCCCGTGACCGTCTTTGTAACGGTGAGGTTTCCGTAATGCTTTTCGGGCGGAGGCGGCGGATCCTTATGATTCAGGAAATCTGCCTGAGCGGTTCCGTCTTCGGGAATTACGCCATTTTCGCCCGTAGACGTGGTTTCGTAACCGTCAAGGTTCGCTTCCTCCTCTGTCACCGTATAGGTGATTCCGGCAGGAAGATCCTTGGCCGCGGCGCTCTCGCCGCTCTTGAGAACAAACTCGGCTACGCCGTCAACGAAATCCATTTCGCCGAACGTACCGTTTACGCTCGTGTCGCTCAATTCAACACGGAAGTGCCACTCTTTGCTTAAATCTCCCGCCTCGCCCGTGACCGTCTTTGTAACGGTGAGGTTTCCGTAATGTTTTTCCGGCGGCGGCGGATCCTTATGATTCAGGAAATCTGCCTGAGCGGTTCCATCCTCGGGAATTACGCCGTTTTCGCCCGTGGACGTTGTTTCGTAACCGTCAAGGTTCGCTTCTTCCTCCGTTACCGTGTAGGTGATTTCGGCTAGCAGATCCTTGGCTGTGGCACTCTCGCCGCTCTTGAGAACAAACTCGGCTACGCCGTCAACGAAATCCATTTCGCCGAACGTACCGTTTACGCTCTT
>CANQGT010000016.1 GCA_947623505.1 uncultured Clostridia bacterium
TGGTGAGAGTATGCTGAAAGTAACCAGTCCTGAAATATTGGAATATAGGAAGGCGATTGAGGAAAGAAAGCTGGATTCCGCATTTTAGCTGCCATTCATTAAGGCATACATTCACGACAAGAATGTGTGAGGCAGGGGTTAATGTCAAGGTCATTCAGGATACGCTTGGTCACAAAGATATTTCTACTACCCTTAACATTTATACCGATGTAACGAAGGAGTTAAGGAGGTCTGAATTTGAAGGTCTTGACTCGTACTTCAAAAATGAGTATAATAAAGCGGCAAGTATTTGACGCAGTTTTATTGTTGGCGACGAAAAGTGATTTACACCATTTACACCAAATACAACATCAAATAGCACGTATGGGGTAGTAAAGAAAGGTTGTATCAAACACAATAGGACGGCAAATCATTTGGGGTAGTACAGTGAATACCACTTTAGTAACCCAATAACCGAGAAGTCTTTTCCGTCCCAACAATGAAACCCTTAGACTGAAAAAGCGCGAATGGGCGATTCCCTTTCGGGGTCGCCCATTTTTAGAAAAAACAAATTAACAAATCGGCAGTTTGTGAGGATAAGGAGGATAAGATTATGACGCTAAAAGATATCATCAACGGTCCGGATTGGATCATTTGGATAGCAGGTATTCTACTTGCGATAATCAGCATTATTCTTATCTCCGGGCATGGAGCAAACTTTGTTGCCGGTTATAATACGGCAAGCAGAGAAGAGAAGAACAAATATGATACAAAAAAGCTTTGCAGGGTAGTCGGAATAGGTATGGCATTGATAACGCTTATGATTTTTATCATGGCAATTTGGGGAACTGTACTGCCTGCATTTTCCTCTATAGTGTTTCTTGTCATAACAGTAATTGATTGTATTGCAATAATTGTTTTATCAAATACCATTTGTAAAAAGTGAACAGATTCCAATTTGCCGAACAACCCTTTGAAAGAAAAAGAAACCCTTTAGAGAATAAAAAGCCGAAAAATATGCAGAGATGAAAAAATCGCAAATTTTCTTAGATTGAATGGGCAATCCCATAGCGGGGTTGCCCATTTTTAGAAAAATACAGATAAACAAACGAAAATTTTTCTAACTCTCGCTCTATGTCCTGTTCAATATTTTACAGGTGTTATATAATTGTTCTTGAAGGGAGCAAGAAATATGGATCAAGAGAAAATAGGAAAGTTTATTGCCGACTTAAGAAAAGAGAAAAAATTAACACAAGTGCAGCTTGCCGAGAAGTTAGGAGTAACCGATAAGTCGGTTAGTCGTTGGGAAAACGGAAAATGCCTGCCGGATGTGTCTTTATTTAGAGATTTATGTAATATTTTAGGCATTACTCTAAATGAATTTTTTAGCGGTGAAAAAATTGAAGAAGAAAAATTTAAAGAACAGGCTGACAATAATTTGTTTAGTGCGTTAGAAAACAGTTCCTTTATTTTAAAAGAGAAGATAAAATATTATAGCGATAAGTGGAATAAGGAACACTTTTTTGAATTAACTATTGCAATGATCGTTATAGTAGGATTTATAATTTATGGGTTTATCAAAGATAACGGAATACAATTTATATTTATGATTGTAGGTTTTGTTTATGGAATTTGGGAAAATAACAGAAAGAAAGCCTATATAGAAAGAAAAGTATATAGACAAATAAGCAATAAAAAAGATAAAGAGGAATAGTAAAGAAAATAGATCGTATAAAGCAATAAAAATATATAATATTGTAAAACGATTGTTAGAAATAAAATACCGCTTTAAAAATTAAGATTAGCAGTACAAATTCCCATTTGTCGAACAGCCCCCCTGAGAGAGAAATGTTTCTCAGGGGCTTTTTCTGTTTATACGCTTATTCTCAAGCTGCCTTACGCGCAGCGAAGCGGAAAGCATTTTAAAATCGTAATAATCGCCTAACGGTATGCCGGCGGATTTATGCCGAATGAAATTTTAAGTCCGCATTATTGTGCCGAACGGCGCGGGCGGTTGAATTTAGGCGAATATTATGATAAAATAGCCTAAACAAGAAATTTGCTTTTGCAAATTTTCGGCACCGCGCACGGCTCAGAGGTTTTATTTACGGAAATACCGGGTTACAAATTCAAGGAGGGCGAATCTATGGATCTTTACATAATCATTTTGCTGGGAGTTCTTATCGTTCTGGCGGTAGTCGGAATAATCCTTGTTTTAAAAAGCAAACCTAAAAAGGACAATTCGTTTGAGTTGCTTGACCAAAAAACGGATATGAACGCGCGGCAGACGCAGGAGGCGGTGCGCGGAGTTTCGGACGGCGTGCAGCAGCTCACCCGCGAAGTTTCGGGAAATATGCAGAAAATCATTGAGAAAAATTATGAGCAGATGATACAAATAAACAAATCAATGACCGAGGGCATTGCCTCTTTAAGGGACGGCAACGAAAAAAAGCTTGAAGAAATGCGGAAAACCGTAGACGAAAACGCCGAAAAGCAGACCCGCAGAGTGAACGAGGCCATCGCCTTAATGCAGGAAAGCAACGAAAAGAAGCTTGAGGAGATGAGAAAAACCGTTGACGAGAAGCTCACCGAAACACTCAATCAGCGGCTTAACAGTTCTTTTAAAACCGTTTCGGAACAGCTTGAGAACGTATATAAAAGCCTCGGCGAAATGAAAGAGCTTTCCACGGGCGTTACGGACAACGTAAAAGGGCTGAACCGAATACTCACAAACGTTAAGGCAAGAGGAACATGGGCTGAGGTTCAGCTCGGCAACATTCTTGACGAAACGATTCGCGGAATGTACGAAACAAACGTGCAGACAAACCCGAAATACAACGGCAGAGTTGAATTTGCCGTTAGAATACCTAATCAGGACGACGACAGCATTACTTATCTGCCCATAGACTCCAAATTCCCGATGGAGGACTACGCCCGCCTTTCAACGGCGGCGGACGCGGGAGATCCCGAAGCGCTTGAGGCGGCAAAAAAGGCGCTTGAACGCAGAGTTCTTGACGAGGGCAAGCTCGTAAGGCAATACATAAGCTCGCCCGAAACCACGCCCTTTGCCATTCTCTATCTTGCAACAGAGGGACTTTACGCCGAAATCGCCTCCAGCAAAAACGGCATAACCGAAAAACTTCAGTCGCAGGGTATTATGGTGGCCGGCCCAAGCACGATAACGGCGCTGCTCAATTCGCTTGCTATGGGTTTCAGGACAATGGCGATAAACAAAAAGGCGGACGAGGTGCGCAAAATTCTGAGCGCCGCGAAAACGCAGTATGATAAATTCGGAGACCTGCTGTTAAAGGCGAGAAAGAAGGTTGACGATGCGGGCAAAACGCTTGACGAGGCGTATCACAGAAATGAAATAATACAGAAAAATCTTAAAAACGTTGAAACGCTCGAAAGCGGCGAGGCAAACGAGGTTTTGGGAATAGAGGAATAACAGCGTAAAGCAAAATCCCGCGATTAGCGAATAACGGCTAAGACAATGGTTATTATACCGACAATAAAATCACATTGATATATCGCGGAAAACGAGCGGGATTTTAACTCAATACAGCAAAAATCAGCAGTCAAAAAAGGCGGAGGTCAAACTCCGCCTTTTTGACTGCTTAATATAACTTACACCCGACAGGGAGAAATCCGTCATTTATTATTCCGCTTCTGCGGTCTGCTCTCCTTCGGCGTTTGCCATTTTTGCGGTGCGCGCCGCCTCAAGCTCCTTCTGCGCGTTTTCCTTTACCTTGCCCGTATAATCGTTGAAGAACATCGGGATTATCGTGAGCAGGAAACCCACGGCGGGAACTATCGTTACAAGCGCAAGCAGCATTATCTGAGTTCTTTCGGACTGCTGATAGAATATCTGCCTGCCCGCCGTATCAACAAGATCTTTGTTTACGGCTCTGAAATCCGTTGTGCCGAGTATCTGGCCGAAAACGAAAGTGGCGATAGCCGCGTTTACCTTTGAAAGGAAGGTTTGGAACGAGAAGCAGACGCCCTCGTGCCTTTCGCCCGTTTTCCATTCCATATAGTCTACCGCGTCGGCAATAAGCGCATACGTGATAACGTTGTAAATTCCAAGCGGAATGCCCATCAGGAAAAGGAATACCCAAAGCAGGAAGATATTTATATTTGTGATATTCATTGAGAAAACAACGTAGCAGAGCGCGTGAACGATAAGGCCGAATATCGCCGAGCCGATATATATCTGCTTGAGCGAAAACTTCTTTCTGAGCATCGGGAATATCGCCATAGCGGGCACCATACCCACGCCTATCGCTATCGTCAAGGTCGTTACGATAGTGCCGCGCGGAATCGTGAACGCGTACGGGAAGCTGTACGCCGCGGCGGCGTCAACGTTCGGGACAAGCGTAGTCTGCGCCGCGTCAGCGAATATCTTGCTGAAATCGGTGTAATTCTGAATAATCAGATAGTTGCCTATATAATCGGCGCATTGATTCGCGGTGACCATCGTTGAGCCGAGAACAGACGCGAAAATAACGAGTATAAGAAGCTTATCCTTGCCGAGAACAACGAAAGTCTCTTTGAAAGACGGCGTGTGATCCATCTTCGGAACTCTTTCCTTTGAAACAAAGAAAATAAGTATCGAAAGACCGCATCCGAGAACGGCGAATATAAGCGCGCCGACAAAGAAGCCCGTTGTGTAGCCCATATTGCTCTGATAGAGAATCGGGATAAGGAGAGCGGGAAGTATTCCGCCGAATGTGGAGCCGAGTCTCGCCGTTGAGATGAACGACGTTCTCTCACTCTCAAGAGGCGTGATTACGGAAGAAAGCCCCCAAAAAGGAACGTCTTGAATCGTGAACGCAACGCCCCAAAGGATATATGTAACAAGCGCCCATATGAACGCCGCCGTTGAGCCGTCCGCGAACGGAGCGGTGAAAAGAAGCACCGTGCATATGGCAATCGGAACGGGCGAATAAAGCAGATACGGCCGCATTTTGCCCCATTTTGATTTGGTGCGGTCAACTATCATACCCATTACAGGATCGTTGACGGCGTCGAAAATTCTGCCTATAAGTATTATGGTTGTTCCTTGAGAAAGTGTTAAACCGGCGCCGTTTTGAAAAAATACGAGCGTAAACATCGACATAAGGGTGTAAATACCCGAACGGCCGAAAGCGCCCACGGTGAAGCATATTCTTTCACGCATGGTCAAATATTTTTTCTGTTCCATTTTTACTCCTCGCTTAAAAATATTAAAACATTTTAATTTTATTAAAACATTCTAAATTTTATTATAAAACATTAAATTTATTTAGTCAATGCGCCGAAAGATTATTTTAGAAGAAAAATTATAATTAAAATCACCGCCGCTATGCCCAAAACGGCTATAAGCGCTTTGATCACCCTATGGATCGCATCGTAAACATTCGTGGGCATTACCTGAATAATCGCAAAGCGAATCTTCTCCCTCACCTTTTTTCCTACTATATCACGGTAGCGTATATCGTATGTATCAAGCGAGCCGTCGGAATGAAGCTCTATCATTCTCACGCCGCGGTCAAGCCCGGGGCCGTAGACGTGAAAGCCAGCTCCCTGCGTGTAGCCTAAATCCACCCCGTTTACTTTGCCGTTAAAGGAATTGTTGTGGTCGTGCCCGAAATATATGCCCTTTATTTCGCCCTTTTCGGTCATAGCGGAAAACTCGCCGCTGTTTTCCATAGGATCGGCGGGCGATTCCCGCATAAATCCGCTTTCGTTTACCATATCCCTGTTGAGCACATACCATTTACCGGCGTGATTGCGAAAGCCCTGAACAGCGCCTTTTTCGCTTTTCTTAACCTCTTTGAGCAGTTGCATAACCTCGGGCACGGGGATATGCTGAATAACGACCGACGGTATTACCGCGCCGTATTTTCTTTCATACTCATCGCGCGTCTTTCTGTACCATTCGATTTGGTTTTTATGAACGTTATCGTAACCTACGGAAAGGCTTGTGTTGCTGTCTATAAGATAAACAAGGTATTTCACCGCGTCCTCTTGCGTGATTTCAAGAACGTGATTCGCACAGCCGTCTATTCCCTGCGTATCCTCGCCTATAAAGCCGTCCATCTTTTTATAGATTTCAAACTGCTCTTTATTGGAAAGACCGACCTGCCTGTCGTGATTTCCGAAACAGACCGTAAACGGAATATTCCGAGAGGTTACGGGCTTTGTAATCTCACGCAAGGCTTTTTCCACCTTCGCCGCGTCGCCTTTAAAATGACTGCGCCCCCAAATCTGATCGCCCGAAAATACCGCGAGATCCGGCTTTTCCTTATCAAGCGCGGCGTTTAACAGCGCAATGGTATCGAGGCTGATTTTCGCGCCGTCCTGCACGTCGGCTATCTGCATTATTCTGAAAACGCCGTTTTCATTGAATTTTAAAGACATATTCCCACCGCCAAATAATTTCTAAATTTTTAGAATAATTAGTTGTTTCAAAATAATTGAGTAAAACGCCGAGCCCGACAGTCGCAAGCAATTATTATGCCCTGCCGCTTTCTTTTATTTATTTAATTATAGCATTATGCCGCCCTCAGCACAAGCGCGGCGGAAACAAAAAATAAGTCGGCTCGCTCTTGAGCCGACTTTTACTATTAGACAAAATATGGATTCGGTTTAAACAGAATTACGAAAACATCAATTATCCAGCCTATCCCAAACAATCCGACGGTAAACAAATACACTATACCCAGCAGTATTTTGCCCTCATAAAATTTATGTGCCCCAAAACAACCAAGGAATAAGCACAGGAAAAAGGCCACCCATTTGTTTTTGGCCTTTCCGCGACCTGCCCCAACATTATTCACATTTTTATTTACATTGGTATTAGTGTTTTCATTATTGATTACGATACTCGGTTGTGGCGAATTTGCTTGCTTGACTTCCTCCACCTGTCTGCCACAGAAAGTACATATGACCGCGTCCTCCGGTATCGTCGCTCCGCAATGCTTGCAAAACTTTGTTTTGATTTCATTTTCCAACAAAATTCACCTCCTTTATGAATTACAATATCACAATTTGAGATATTAGTCAATATCACATTAAGAGATAATTTAAAATTCAATCAAGGTGATTTTCATATGAGGCTAAAAGATTTAAGAGAGGATAGAGACTACACTCAGTCATTTATTGCCGACTATCTTTGCGTAAGGCAAAACACCTATTCGCAATATGAAAACGAGCAACGGCAAATTCCAATTGCCGCGCTTATTAAGCTTTCTGAGCTATATAACACTTCAGTTGATTACATTTTGGGAATAACCAACGACCCTAAAAAATATTGACACTTCCTTTAGCCGAAACGCTGAAAGGAAGTTTTTTATTTATGCAAACATCATATTGCTAAAAATACTTTAATGTGCTAAAATATACCGCGAGGTAAGCAAATATGGATAATTGGAAAGAGAATTTAAGGGATATTGAGCCCTATGTGCCGGGAGAACAGAGCAAGGAAAAGAATATCGTTAAGATAAACGCCAACGAAAACCCCTATCCCCCGTCGCCGGAGGCGATAAAGGCGATAAGAGAATTTAAAAGCGAAAATCTGCGGTTTTACCCCGATGCGAACGCCACGGCGTTCAAGCGGGCTTTAGCTGAATTCTACGGCGTTCTGCCCGAAAATATTTTTCTCGGCAACGGTTCGGACGATGTGCTCGCGTTGTGTTTTCAAGCGTTTTTCAACGGGAAAAAGCCCATCGCTTTCCCCGATATAACCTACAGCTTTTATCCCGTTTGGTGCAGACTTTTCGGCATTCCCTTTATCAATTACCCGCTGAAAGACGATTTTCGCATAAATGTTGATGATTACAAAGCCGAAAACGGCGGTGTGGTGATACCGAATCCGAACGCTCCCACCTCGCTCGGCGAGGGAAAGGATTTTATAAATAACCTTATGGAGTACAACCGCGACTGCGTTGTTATAATCGATGAGGCGTACGTTGATTTCGGCGGATATTCCTGCGTTGAGCTTACGAAGAAATACGAAAACCTTATTGTAACAGGCACTTTTTCAAAAAGCAGAAGCCTTGCGGGACTGCGTATAGGTTACGCCATCGGAAGCAGGGCGCTTATTTCGACGCTTGAGGCGGTCAAAAATTCCTATAACAGCTATACTGTTGACAGTATATCAATGGCGGCGGGCACGGCGGCGATAAAGGATAGGGATTATTTCAATTCAACCACCGCAAAGGTCATCGCCACGCGCGAACGCGTCATAAAAGAGCTTAGGGCGCTTGATTTTCTGCCGCTTGAATCGCAGACGAATTTTATATTCACCGCCCATAAAAGCGCCAATATGAAGGATTATTTTGAATGGCTGAAATCTCAAAAGGTATTTATAAGGTATTTTGATTTGCCGAGGATAAGCAATTATGTTCGCGTAACCGTCGGGACAGACGCGGAGATGGATATTTTCCTTGAAAAAACGAGAGAATATCTGAACAAACGAAATTAAAAAAAACGCACCTTCTTCGCGGTGCGTTTTTTATTAGACAGTGCGTTTACTCTTCAACGCCCTGAAGCTGTTTCCAATGTATCTTGCAATATTCCTTGCCGTCTATCGGCGGATATTTTTCATCGTCCACCTTGGCTTCATTCTGGCAATCGTATTCGCCGACGTATTCGCAGCGTTTCGCGTCTCCGCCCTCAAAGAAAGACGGAATGAATGAGCCGAGGAATATTCCGCAGACGATGCAGACGATAACTATCGCTCCGCCGACTCCCGAAGTCCAATTCAAAAACTTTACCTTGGCGAGGTCTATATCGTCAATGAAATTAAGGAATTTGACCTTTTCAATGAGCATAACGCAGAGCTTCATAAGGAAGAAAGCAATTACGCCCGCAACGGTGCCTACGATAAGACCGCAGAGCACGTC
Organism: uncultured Clostridia bacterium; assembly: GCA_947623505.1. Taxonomy (GTDB): domain Bacteria; phylum Bacillota; class Clostridia; order Oscillospirales; family Acutalibacteraceae; genus Eubacterium_R. The sequence goes on from CANQGT010000016.1 coordinate 8,868, forward strand.
GGTGGGATAGTGAACCATTAAGTAAACTCGGCTGCCCATTGTGCAGAGGGCTATTACAGGGAACACCCAGCATATCTTCTTTTTGCCGTCGCTTCTGAAAGTGAGGAACAGCGCCGTGGCAATCTCAAACGCCGCCGTGGTATGGCCGCTGGGGAACGAGTAATCGGATTCGCTGAGCTTGCCTGCCGCCGTGTACCAGCCCCAAAACGCCGTATCGCCCTGAAGCGTATTGTAGGGTCTTATTCTGAGCACCATCGGCTTAACGACAACGTTTGTAATGAGAGTGCCTATAATTATCGCAAAAACAAGGGAGATACCGTACTTCCTTGTTTTTTTGAAAAACATAAGAACAAAGCCGAGCGCCGCCATCGGGATAACGAACGCCTCGTCACCGAAAGCGGTGAAAATTTTGGCCACGAAAGTGAGAAAACCGCACTGTATCGAGCCGAAGAAGCTGAAAATCGCATAGTCAAAATTATAAAAAATCTTGTCTATGGAATCGCCCAATGTCATAAGAAAGAAATCCATAAATTACCTCCAAATCTTTTAATAAGTATATATTAACAGAGAAAACGCTTTATTTCAACCCATATATTTAATTATTCTTTATTGATTTATTAACAATTCAATCATAATTTAGTGTTATAAAAATATTGTAAAGTCAAAAAAATTGCTTGAAGGAAGATAAATGATAACCAATCCATACAATGTTTTGGGAGTGCCCGAGGGCTCTTCCGAAGAAGTATGCGCCACCGCCTATAAAAAGCTGGCGAAAAAATACCATCCCGATTTAAACAAGGACGATCCGGACGCGGCGCGCAAAATGGCGGAAATCAACGCGGCATACGATCAAATTAAAAATTCCGATCAATACGGCGGCGCGCAAAATCAATACGGCTACTATCGGCAGAGAAAAAGCGCTTCGGCCTCGCCCGATTACCTCACCTCCGCGGCTCAGTTCATAAACAACAGGCAGTTTACCCAGGCGCTCAACGTGCTCGGCAATATAGAGGACAGAAACGCCCAATGGTACTATCTTTCCGCCGTTGCGAATATGGGTCTCGGCCGCAGTTCCATTGCCCTTTCCCACATTCAGCAGGCCTGCGCCATGGAGCCGGACAACATCACCTATCAGACGGTTTACTCCAAGATACGAAACGGAGTCAGACCGAACGGCTATTCCCCGTTAGGGACTTTTTCCGACTATTCGGACTATGAAGAGCAGCCCGCGAGAGGCTACACCTTTTACGAAAGCAGGGGCTGCCTCTCCAAATTTTTGCGCTTTATTCTTATAATTCTTTTAATTCGCTTTATCATCACGTTTGTTTCGTGGTTCTTTTACGGTTTGCCCGTAGGCATTTACCGCAGGCAAAGCGCCGACGTAACGACAACGCAGGAAAGCGAAGAAGACGGCGGCTCAGCAAGTTATTTCGGGAACGCCTACGGCGACAATTACAGCGGTTAGGAGTGATATTTTGAAAAATTTCTTTGAAAAAGCGGCATTAAAATTTCAAAGATTTATGCAGGGGCGTTACGGAGCGGACAGACTTTACCGTGTTCTCTCGTGGTGTTACCTTATCATCATTTTGGCATCGGCAATCGTTTCGCGCCACGCGCAAAAATGGATCTACTATACTATGCTTGCTCTCGGCCTTGCCGTATTCGTTTATTCATTTTACCGTGTTTTTTCAAAGAACATAGAAAAGAGAAGAGCGGAAAACGAAAAATGGCTCACGTTTGAAAACGGTTTAAAAAAACGTTTCAGACTTTTAAGAGACAGATGGAAATTCAGAAAAACGCATATTTTCAGAAAATGCCCGAAATGCAAAAGCGTTTTGAGGCTTAAAAGAATAAAAGGCACCCACACGGTGGAATGCCCTCACTGCAAAAACACCTTTAAAGTGAGGTCTTTATAAAAGCAATTTCGGTTTTTTTACGGATAAAAAACTTACATCAAAATAATTTTTGTGATATAATTTAACTGTCACGGAAAATAAAAAATCTGCATATTTTTCCTTTTTTCAGGAAAAATATTACGGGGGTAAAAGTTATGTATTGCGTCGGCGAGCTTTTCGTTTACGGAAGAAACGGAGCCTGCAAAATAACGGATATAAAAACGCAGAAATTCGGGAACAGCGAAAAAATGTATTATATTCTCTCACCTGTTTTTGATATGAGGGAAACTATCTTTGTGCCTGTTGACAATGAACTTCTTGTTTCAAAAATGAAAAAGATGCTTACAAAAGAAGAGATTATCGCTCTTATAAAATCAATTCCGCAAAGAGAAAACCTTTGGATTGAAAACGTGAAAACCAGGCGTGAGGAATATAAAAAAATCATAAGCAAGGCAAACAGAGACGACCTTGTTTCGCTGATGAAAACCCTTTATATGCGCAGGAAAGAGCTTGAGCTTGTGGGCAAAAGCCTTTCCGTTTACGACGAAAAATTTTACAGGCAGGCGGAGAGCATAATACACGGCGAAATTTCGCTTGTGCTTGAAATTCCACGGGAAGAGGTTCCGCCGTATATCCAAAAAACGATAAACGAAGCGGCTTAAAAGAGAAAAATCCGGTGTAAAGCTAAAATGCTTTACACCGGATTTTTTTGTTTTCCCGTTTTGATTATAAAACCTTTGAAAGAAAATCCTTTAACCTTGCGTTTTTCGGATTTGTGAAAAACTCCGAAGGCTCGGCTTCCTCCTGAATCACGCCCTGATCGACGAACGCGACTCTTGAGGCAACCTCTCTTGCAAAGCCCATTTCGTGGGTAACGACTATCATCGTCATTCCCTCGGCGGCAAGATCCTTCATTACCTGAAGCACTTCGCCCACCATTTCCGGATCAAGGGCGGATGTGGGCTCGTCAAAAAGCATAACCTTGGGATTCATAGCCAAAGAGCGCACAATCGCCGCCCTCTGCTTCTGCCCGCCGGAAAGAGAGCTGGGATATGCTTCCGCCTTATCCTCAAGGCCCACCATTTTCAAAAGACGCAGAGCGTTTTCGTCCGCCTCCTCCTTGCTCATTATTTTGAGCTTTACGGGGGCGAGGGTTATATTTTTACGGATAGTGAGGTTATTGAACAGATTAAAATGCTGGAAAACCATTCCCATATGCCTGCGAACCTCGTTTATATCTGTTTTTTTATCCGTTATAAGCTGCCCGTCAAACCATATTTCTCCCTCGGTGGGCGTTTCAAGAAGATTGAGGCAGCGCAGAAAAGTCGATTTGCCGGAACCCGACGGACCTATAACGACTATCTTGTCTCCCCTTTTTATATCGTAATCTATTCCCTTTAAAACTTCGTTTTCACCGAAAGTTTTTCTAAGCCCTTTAACCGAAATAAATGCGTCAGTGGTCACTTGCGCGCAGCCTCCTTTCAAGCAAAGACACAAGCTTTGTAAGTATCATTACCACGGCAAGATAAATGAGCGCCACCGCTATAAGCGGCATAAAAGCACTGAACGTTACGCCTCTGATAATATTTCCCGCTCTTGTGAGATCCGTCATCGCGACATAGCCGGAAACTGAAGTTTCCTTCAGCAAAACGATTAACTCGTTGGCAAGCGCGGGCAAAACATTTTTAAACGCCTGCGGAATAACGATATGCACCATACTTTGCGCATAATTGAGCCCGAGCGCTCTGCCCGCCTCAAGCTGGCCTGAATCGACGGACATAATCCCCGAACGAAAGATTTCGGCAACGTAAGCGCCGGAGTTTATGCCGAACGAAAGTATTGCCACAAGCAGCTTGTTGTTTGAAGACGCGAAGATAACATAATACATTATCAAAAGCTGAACTACGACAGGCGTTCCCCTTATAACCGTAAGATAAATCTTTGCAAGGGAATTCAAAAACGAAATTACGGCTTTTGAGGCGCCGCGCAGATGTTCTTCGTTTTTATCGTAAGACGAACGGATTATCGCCACCAAAACGCCGAGCAATATGCCCAGCAAAACGGCGGCAATAGTTATCTCAAAAGTAGTTCCGAGACCCTCGACAAGCAGTTTCCAGCGGTCGCCGTCTATAAAATTAAGTATGAATTCGGATTTTAATTTATCGAACCAAAGAATGAATTCAGACTGTAATCTATCGAGCCATTCCGCCAAATTTATATTCCTCCTTTTATCCGTTATAAAAACAGGGGGCGGTATAAATCGCCCCCGATACTTTTACCGATATTATTCCGCAGGAATATATTTGTCGATTATCGCCTGAACGGTTCCGTCGTTGATAAGCTCGGTAAGCGCCTTATCTATATCGGCGTTAAGAGCAGCGTCCTTCGGAAGCGCTATTGCGTAGTCCTCGTTTGAATACTCTGTTTCAAGTATTTTAAGACCCTCGTTCGCTTTAACAAAGGATTTTGCGGGCTCGTTATCAATGATAACCGCGTCTATCTTACCTGTTGTAAGAGAAGCAACGGCCTCCGCGCCGGTCTGATACTGCTCAAGAGTGCAGGTTGTTTTCTTATCGGCAATATCGTCGCCGAAATAAATCGCGCCGGTCGTTGAGATCTGAGCGCCTACCTTGTAAGTTACGCCGTCCGCGTAGAGATCGTCCACGGTCTTTATGGGAGAATCCTCTTTAACGATAACTGCCTGAACGCCCTTTGCGTAGTTCGATGAGAAATCAACGCTCTCCTGACGCTTGGGTGTTACGGTGAGACCCGCCATACCCATATCGGCTTTTCCGGTCGCAACGGAAGTGATTACCGAATCGAAATCGGTGTTCTCAACCACGAGCTCACGGCCGAGCTTTTCGGCGATCTTTCCGGCGATTTCGATATCTATGCCCGCGTAATTCTCACCGTCAACATATTCATAAGGCGGGAAATCCGCGCTGGTGGCAAGAGTGAGCTTTTCCTTTTCGGTTTTTGCGCCTGAGCATGCGGCAAAGCATCCTACGACAAAAAGAGCCGAAAGAACGAGCGCAAGCGCTTTTGTAAATTTTTTCATATGTATTACTCCTTTTAAAATATTAAAATCATTATAATATGCTTTTATGCAAAAAGCAAGTATAATATTGAATATTTATTCATAATATGCTAAAATGCACTTGTATTTCCGTATAAAGGTGACTATATTATGAACGAAATCAAAATCTATGACTATTTGCCGGAGGAGGCAAAGCATATACGCTTCAAGGTTTTCGTTGAGGAACAGGGCTTTAAAAACGAGCTTGACGAAACGGACGATACCGCGCTGCATTTTGTTTTATATGCGGACGGCGCCGCCGCCGGAACGGGGCGTATGTTCACCGAAAACGGTGGAGAAGCTTACCACCTCGGCAGAATCGCCGTACTGCCCGAATACAGAGGGCTTCATCTTGGCAGCGATATAGTGAACGCTATGTGCGAAAAGGCAAAATCACTCGGCGCAGAGCGCTGTGAGCTTTCCGCCCAGTGCAGAGCGGCCGATTTCTATAAAAAGCTGGGATTTAAGGAACAGGGCGAGGTTTATCTTGACGAATACTGCCCTCACATTTTTATGGTGAAAAACATATGAACATAAAGCCCATAGCGAAAATATACAACGATTTTCCGACAAAATTCGCCCTTCCGCGCCAAAGCGGAAGAAACGGCGAAATAAAAGGGAAAATCGTTTTTGAAAAGGAATTCAGAGACGAAAACGCCGTAAGAGGCATAGAGCAGTTTTCACATATATGGCTAATCTGGGGCTTTTCGGAAAACGAAAAAGAGGGCTGGAGCCCCACTGTGCGCCCGCCGAGGCTCGGCGGAAACAGGCGCGTCGGTGTTTTCGCCTCGCGCTCGCCGTTTCGCCCGAACCCCATAGGCATATCCTGCGTTAAGCTGGAGGCCGTTGAGAAAACCGAAAGCGACGGCGTTGCGCTTATTGTAAGCTCCGCTGACCTTATGAACGGCACGCCGATTTACGACATTAAGCCGTATATTCCCTATACCGACCGCGTGGAGGTCGCAAAGGGCGGCTACGCCGAGGAAAACAAGGAATACGGAATAAGCGTTGACATAGATGATAATCTTCTTGACAAAATAGACGAAAGCAAAAGATCCGAGCTGATAAGCGCCCTTGCGGACGATCCGCGCCCCGCGTATCAAAACGACGGACGGGAATACGGCTTTTATTTTTCGGATTACGAAATAAAATTCGTTTCAAACGGCGAAAAAATAAAGGTTACGGAAATAAATAAAGTAAAATAAAACAGAAAAAAACGGTCACCTATATCGGCGACCGTAATTTTATGTACCGAATCAATCCTCAGAAGGAGCGCCTACCGGGCAAACGGACGCGCAAGCACCACACTCGATGCAGGTATCGGCGTCGATCTCAAACTTGCCGTCTCCCTCCGCGATAGCGCCGACGGGACATTCGCCCGCGCAAGCTCCGCAAGAAATGCAATCATCCGAAATCTTAAATGCCATTCTGAAACACACCTCCCGTATCTAATCTATCTTTAATATAACATAATATTTTGAATTTGCAAGTGCAAAACGCAGTTAGTTGTCGCTAATTTTTTTCAAGATGCCCAAACATTTCTTCCTCTTTTTTGGACACGCCCATATATTTTCCGTCTTTAACAACGCTGACTTCCTCCCTGTCCACAACGATGGGCGCGCCGTCGGGATTACTGTCCAGCTTTATTTTGAGCTTGCCCGTAAGCAGGGATACGTCGACGACCGTTCCCCTGCCCTCGCGGCAATCAACAACGGCTCCCCTGCGCGGAGTTATTTTTTGAAGATAATCATATGAGTTTTGCTCATATTTAAGGCAGCACATAAGTCTGCCGCAGGTGCCGCTGATTTTTCCGGGCGAAAGGCTCAAGCCCTGTTCCTTTGCCATTTTTATGGAAACAGAGTGAAAATCATTCAGAAAAGTGGAGCAGCAAAAAGGACGGCCGCAGATACCGAGCCCGCCTATCATCTTTGATTCGTCCCTGACGCCTATCTGCCTTAGTTCTATTCTTGAATGAAACGTTCCCGCAAGGTCTTTTACAAGCTCTCTGAAATCCACCCTGCCCTCGGCGGTGAAATAAAAGATTATTTTTGAGCCGTCAAAAGTATATTCCACGTCGGTAAGATTCATATCAAGCCCGTGATTTTCGATTTTTTTAACGCAGACGGCATACGCCTCTTTTTCTTTTTTTCTGTTGCTTTCAAGAATATCCATATCTTCATCGGTGGCGATTCTTATCACTTCTCTGAGCGGAGAAACCACCTCGTCGTCATCGACTTCTTTATTTCCTTGGGCGACATAGCCGCATTCTGTGCCGCGCGAGGTCTCCACGATAACGTGGCTTCCCTCTTTTATATCGAGCCCCTTGGGGGCGAAATAATAAACTTTGCCCGAGTCCTTAAAGCGGACTCCTATTACCTGAGTCATAACCTGTAACCTCCGATTTGTGTTATCTTCCGATTGCTTCGCGCAGACTGTAGCTCATTTTTGTGATGAGCAGCGCCACGTTGGCGTTTTTGCCCGCCGCGTCGATAAGGCAATCCGCCGCGGAGCAAAGCTTCAAAAGCTTTTCCTTTGAAAAACGGCGTTTCAGCTCTTCAACGGCCTGCTCCTGGCCTGAAAGCGTTTCAACTGCTCCGCCTGACGCCGCCGCGTCTCTGAAAACGGTTTTCAGCAGCAAAAGGACCTCGGAAATCTCCTGCCGTTCCTTGGAAAGAGCGCCGAGGCATTTTATAAGATCGTATTCGTTCGGCGAAACAAGAGAAAGGCAAATTTCTCTTGCATAACGCGAAACGGTCTTCATTCTTCCGTCCTCAAGGCTTTGCGAGGCCTTGCCGATATTGCCGTTAAACGTGATCATCGCTTCAAGCGCTTCATCGTAACCGGCATTTTCGTTGTGTTCGCATATATAACGCGCCCCGGAGCTTGCGTCCACGCCCTCAAGGGAAAAAACAGCGCAACGCGAAAGCACTGTTTCCAAAAGCGCCGCCTTGGAAACGGCGGTAAGTATTATTATTCCGTAGGCGGGCGGCTCCTCAAGCACTTTCAGCAGTGCGTTTTGGGCGCTTGCGTTCATAAAATGGGCGTTGCAGAGAATGTATATCTTGTAATCGGCCTCGTTGGGAGACATATAAATGCCGTTTACAACGTCTCTGACCGTATCTACGTGAAACGAGCCCGCGCCGCCCTTAGGGCAGTAAAAATAAATATCGGGATGAACTCCCTTTTCCGCCTTTCGGCACTGGGCGCATTCATGGCACGGAGCGTTTGCCCCACTCCTGCAAACGAGCGCGCAGGCAAGCTCGCGCGCAAGGGTGCGCTTGCCTATCCCGTCCTCCCCCTCAAGCAATATCGCGTGCGGAAGCCTGCCCGAATCGAAAAGGCGGGAAAGATTGCTCTTTATTTTATCGTTTCCGAGAAAATTTTTGAAATCCATATTTAAAACTTTCTGAAATCATCAACGTTTATTACAAACGCAACTCCGCCGTATTCCTCAACGTCTACAGGCTGCTTCAAGAGAGTGCCTGAAAGCGTGCTCTTAACACCGTACTGCTTTATAACGCGCTTAGTTACGTTTTTGCCGAGCACGTCGAAAACGGCTTCTGTTTTACTGTCCTCAACTCCTATGAAAATGCAGGAATGCCCGCCCTCGAGGAACTGCCCCGTGGTTGAAATCTTTGTCGCCATAAATCCGGCGGAGCTGAGCGCCTCAAGCACTTTTTCTATATCCTTATTTGAAATTATCGTAATAATAAGCTTCATTTTAACACTACCTTAACCGTTTTTAAACATATTTAATATGCCGTGATTTGATTATACTTTTACCCGAACGAATTTACAATCGAATTAAAAATGATTTAAAATAATTTTTACAGTCAGATAACATATGCCAGCGCAACGATGAGCGGCATTGTGATAACGGAAAGCAGACTTGACTGCGCGGCGGCTTCGGAACCGAGCTCGGCGTCGTTATCGTATTTCGCGGCATACATCGCCGTATTAGTGGCAGTGGGCGCGCAGGCGGAAATAGTCATCGCCGCTCTTAAATCTCCGCCTACCCCGCAAAGGCGGAACAGCCCGAGCATACAAACGGGTATAAACACAAGCCGCAAAAAGGATACGAGATACAGTTCTTTTTTTACTATAATCTGCTTGAAATCGGAATTTGCGAGAAACGTGCCGAAAACTATCATCGCGAGCGGAGAATTTATACTGCCCACAAGCTCCATCGGGCGGCTTATGAAATAGGGAATATCAAGCTGCAAAAGGAAAAGCGGAACGCCGATAAGCACCGAAACGGAGCCGGGATTAAGAATAAGCTTTTTAAAATCGATTTTCGCTTTATGACCGCTGATTTCATAAATGCCGTAGGTAAACGCCAAAACGTTGAAAGCGCCCACATATACAGAGCTGTAAAACACGCCCTCGTCACCTATAACGCTTTTCGCAAGCGGAAGAGCAAGAAAGGCGGCATTGGAAAAAACCGTGGCGTAGCGGTAAATACCGCGTTTCATTACGGGAAAGCGCCTGCCGAAAACGACCGCCGCGACCGCTATACCGAAAGCGTGAGTGGCGGCGGCGCACAAAAACGCCGCGAAAAGCCCCCGAACGTGCTCGGCGGTGTATTCCATATTCATAAAAGTATGTATAACGGTTATCGGCAGCACTATGTTGAACAGCAGATCTATAACTCTTTTTGAATCCGCTTTACAAAAGACCTTCGCCTTGTCGGCCGCGAAGCCCACCGCGGCGATAAGATAAAGTATGAGAACCTGCAGCGCTATCGTTTTTAAATTATCAATAAACAATTACCGTTTTACCTCTTGCTGATTTTTTTCGCCTTTACCTTATCTTTTTTCTATCGGCACATAATCCCTCGTTTTGGAAACGCTTTTGTAAGCGGGGCGGATTATTTTGCCGCTCGAAGTCAGTTCCTCAAGCCTGTGAGCGCACCAGCCGACTATTCTGGCGCTGGCGAACAGAGGAGTAAAGAGATCCTCCGGCAATTTAAGCGTTTTGTAAACGAGACCCGAATAAAGATCGACGTTTGCGCATATTTCCTTGTTTTCGCCCTTAAATTCGCAGAGAAGCCCGGGAGTTATTTTTTCAATGTTTTCAAGAGTGCGAAATTCCTTTTCGTATCCCGCCTGATACGCCAGCTCGCGAGCGCTCTTTTTAAGAATAACGGCCCGCGGATCGGAAAGCGTGTAAACGGCGTGACCCATTCCGTAAATAAGCCCCAAACCGTCGCCCGCTTCCTTTTTCAGTATCTTTATAAGATAATCCTTGAGCTGCCCCTCGTCTGTAGGATCGGGAACGTTTTCGATAATTTCGCTTAACATTTTGCTTACCTTTACATTGGCGCCGCCGTGGCGCGGGCCTTTAAGAGAGCCGAAACCGGCGGTTATGGCGGAATACGTGTCCGTTCCGCTGGAGGTGAGCACTCTTGTTGAAAAAGTCGAATTGTTGCCGCCGCCGTGCTCCGCGTGGAGCATCAGCATAATATCGAGCAGCTTTGCCTCTTCATCGGTAAATTTCTTATCAGAGCGGGTCTGATTGAGTATGTACTGCGCGGTCGTCTGATCCCTGAGTATAGGGTGGAGATACATTGATTTTCCGTAAAACGCCCTTCTCTTCACCTGATAGGCGGTGTTCATTATCGTCGGCACCTGCGCGATAAGCTGAAGGCTTTGGCGCAAAACGTTGGCAACGGAAATATCGTCCGGATTTTCGTCGTAAGAATAAAGGCACATTATGCTGCGCGCCATTTTATTCATAATATCCTTGGACGGATGCTTTATCATCATATCCTCAATAAAATCGTCCGGAAGCGCCCTGCAAACTGAAAGCACCTCCTGAAGAGAGGCAAGCTGCTCCTCGGTTGGAAGATTTCCGAAAAGAAGGAGCCATATCACTTCCTCAAAGCCGAATCTGTTTTCCTTTACGCAGTTTGCGACTATCTGGTTAAGATCGTAACCTCTGTAAAAGAGCTTGCCCTCCTTGGCAACGCGCTCGCCGTCAAGAATATAATAGCCCTCAACGGAGCATATCCTCGTAAGCCCTGCCATAACGCCCGTGCCGTCCTCGTTTCTGAGGCCGCGTTTTACATGATAACGCGCAAAATCGCTTTTGCTTATGGAGTTATTTTTATCAAGCTCTCCGCATAAACTTGAAATGGCTTCCATAGATATTGGTGAAATATAATTTGCCGACATTACCGGTGCTCCTTTTTAATGTTTTACCGCCGTGCGCGAACACACAGGCTTATAATAATTTATTATACTATATTTTAGCATATAAAGTCAAGGAGGTAAGGATTTGAAAAAAGCTCTTATAATTTTCGCGGTGCTGTTTATACTCACGCTCGCAATACCCGCGGCGGCCGCGCTTACAAAACCGCCCGAAAAAAGCGAGGCTGAGCTTGCCACGCTCTTTTCGGGCGAAAATTCCGAAGTCAATAGCCCTTCGAGTTCTCGTTGATTTTTTTAAGCCTGCAATCCACTTCAAGATCAAGCAAGGCCGACGAAAGCGCCTTGTCCCAATCGTCGCTGAGCTTCGCGTAATCCGACGGGCTTGACATCGCGAGCATTTCTCCGATTCTCAGGCAATCGCTTCGCGCCTCAACGCAATCGAGAAACGCCGAATTGCACATACCTTTTATTTTAAGCGCCGCGAGACTTTCAAGCTCGTCTATCCTTTCCTTTGTAAGAGTTCTGATAAGTCCGTTTTCAACGGCGTCGAGCATAAGCTCCGCTTTGATCCTCGTGTGTAGGACAAGCTTTCCGTTCTCAACGGAGGCGCGGCTTTTCGCATGTGACGATATTATCTTAATGCCGACGACGCCCATATTCTTGCTTTTTATCTCAAGATTACCCGAAGAGATATCGTCGGTGAACAAAAGAAAACCGTAAGTGGATTCGCTGTCCATAACCTTGGCGAGGCTCGTGTCGTTAAAAACGGCTATGCCCGAAACCGAAACGCTTTTCTCTCCGCCCTTTACAACGGGCAGATAAATATCCGATGTTTTATCGAGATAAAGATTGAGCAGCTCCGCCGTGGTTATATCCGCGCCGAAGCCGCTTTTCTCGCCCAATTTAAGGAGCGCGGCCACCGACTCGGACGGAACGAGCACATCGTTTTCCTTGCTTTGCATTATTTCACCCGCCGTTTTCTCGGCTATGCAAACGGAAACGTCCATACGAGAATCAACGCTTCTTATAAGATAATCGAGATTTTTTTCTATATAATCCCGCGCAATATCCATACCGAAAACGATAAGCCTGTTTTGTCCGAAAAAAAACTCCTTGGACAGGCTTTCCCTCGCATTTGAAACGGCGCTTGAAACATCGGAGCCTTTTCCCTGAGTAAGCATTGTTATATTGCCCGAAAGCGCTTCCGCGCCGCTCCCCTCTTTTGAGAGATTCAGCGTCTGAGCGGTCACGCAGATGCCGCCGTCGGACAGGTCTATTCCCATTCCCTCGACGATGCTCATATCTTTAAGATTCGTGCTCACATCGGAGCAGCCTGAAAACAGTAACGCGATAAGGAACACGCATATCAAGATTTTAAAGCTTTTCAAGCAAAATTTCTCCTTTGCTCTTTTTTCCGAAAATCAGCTTTGCCGCGGGCAAAACGAAGCCGAATATCAAAAACAAAACGGCGTTTATCAAGGTTTGGTTATACAGAAAGAAATCTATCTTTGAAAGCCCCCAAACGGCCGCGAGCATACCGACGGCGGGAACAAGGCGGCCGAAGCTTTTTCCTCTTATTCCGAAGCATTCGCAGGCGCAGTACAAAAGAAGGGCGCCTTTCAAAAACACGGCGAATATCCAAAAAGCGGTGTAAACGGCGTCGAGCCGAACGTTATCAAGAGTGGAAATCTGAGACAAATCGTAAAAAGGAAAAGACACGACCGAAGCGACGTCGCCGAACACTCCCGAAGAATAGAAGAACAGCGCTCCGCACACGGCGAACGACAGAAGCACAGCCGAATAGAACGGCTTTTTTATTTTTCCGTTTACCTTTGGGGCAAGCGCGGCCAGCATTATTATTTCAACGGTGTCGCAGGCAAATCCCGCTCCGTTAGCGAGAATATCCGTTGACGTGTTTACTGTAAACGGAAAAAGATTGAGTAGTGAGAAATCCTCAACTCCGAACACGGTTATTAAAATTATTCCAAGCAGCGTAACGCCGAATATAAACGAGCCGAAGCGCGAGATCGGCTCTATACCGAGCCACGCGGCATAGGCGCAGGCGGATATTATAAGCACGGCGTGAAAAATAACGTTTGATTTTGTGTTAAGTTCCATAGAGGCGAAAAAAGAAAATCTTCCCACGCTCACCGCCCCGAGATAAATAAAATATAACCCGTAAAGAAACGACAGCCGTTTTGAATCGGTGAGGCGCTGCCCTTTTTCGCAGGATAAAACTATCGGAACGGAAAGCGCGAGAGCCGCCGCCAATCCTATAACAAGGCTTATCATCATATCAGGCGCGTATTTCCCGTAAAACGATACGTTGCAAAGTGTAAACTCAACGAGCACCCTGCTTACAAAAAGCATCGAAAAAAGGGAAAAAGGCGAGATCATACCGCGCTTATATTTCATTTATATCCACGCCCCTCAAATTCTGTATTCTTACCTTTCGCCGAGCCAGCTTTCTCCAGCTTTCGCGATAGAATATATCTCCGATGCTCCTTACGTTCAGCGGAGAAATCGGTGCCGAAAACGGAACGCCGTAAGGATTAAGCGCCGAAATATTGACACATATAACCGATATACCGAGTATTATGCCGTAAATTCCGGAAAATCCGCCGATTATTATAAATATCAGCCTGAGCACAGACACGCTTTCGTAAAGCGGATAAATTACATACGAGGCTATCGCGGTTATCGCCACCACAACAAGCATCGGCGAGCCGACAAGACCGGCGTTGACAACGGCGTCGCCAATCACGAGCGCTCCTATTATCGCAACGGCGTGACCTATCATTTTGGGCAGCCTGATGCCTGCCTCGCGCATTATTTCATACAGTATAAATTCCATTATCGCCTCCTGCATAAGGGAAAACGGCGTTGTCGCCTCCGCCATCGCTATAGTGTAAAGCAGAGAGGTGGGGATAAGCTCCTGATGAAACGTGCCGGCGGCCACGTAAACGCCCGGCAAAAGTATGGAAACGAAAAAAGCGAAGTATTTCAGAAGCCTGTTGAACGTTGCGTAAAACGGCAGATCATCGTAATCGTCCACCGTTGAAAACGAATCCGAAAACAGGTGCGGCACGAAAAGGGCGAAAGGAGTGCCGTCTATAAGCACCGCTACCCTGCCCTCCAACAGCTTTGAGCATAGCTTATCCGGCCTTTCGGTACTGCCGACAGCGGAGAAAAAAGAGCTTATATCCGAATCGAGAAATGATGAAAGCTCACCGAAATCCTGAAGCGTTTCGATAGGCGCCTGCGTTATTCTTCTCTCCGCGTCGCTCACAAGCTCCTCGCTCGCGGAGCCTTTTATATACGCTAACACAACCGATTTTTTTATTTCTTTCCCCACCTTAAGCTGTTTCAACTTAAGATCGGGGGTTTTTAATCTGCGTCTCAGTATAGCCTTATTGTCGTTAAGCGTTTCGGTTAAGCATTCCTTGGCGCCCTTTACGTCGGATTCTACGGGAGGATCGTCGGGCATTCTTTTTTCAAAGCCCTGTATTCCCAAAACAAGGCATTTTGAAACGCCGTCTATAAACAAAGCGGCAAAGCCGGACGCGAGGAAATAATATATATCCTCAAAATAATCCGCTTCCTGCATCTCAAGCGAATTTATAACTCGGCTTTTCAGTGAATCAAAAAGCTGCGCGCCTGTTTTGCTGCCGCCCTCATAGCTCAGCAAAGGCTCCATTATCATATGCGAAAGCTGGAGGGAATTTATCATACCGTCCAACACGCACACAACGCATTTTCTTTTATCCACCACGCACTCGCGCAGCAGAAAATCGGAGCAATCGGCAAAATCCGATTCGATTTTATTTTTATTGTCAATTATCGAAGAATAAATTTTTTCCATAAAGGCACCCGCTGATTTTACGCTTTTTTCTATTTTTTCAATAATTTCGGCGATTATGCAAAGAATATTCACAACGACTTTTAAGAGTGGAAAGGCAGAAAAAATATGACTGTAACTTTTATCAGAACGGTGATTATTTACGTTACCGCAATACTTGCCGTCAGAATAATGGGCAAAAGGCAGATAGGCGAACTGAAGCCGCACGAACTTGTTATAACGATACTTGTTTCGGAGGCGGCAAGCATACCGCTTGAGGACAATAATATGCCACTTGCAAATATGCTGGTGCCGATACTGATTTTTGTTTCTTTGGAAATAATCGTATCCGCGGCGGCTATGAAAAGCCTGTCGTTCAGAAATATCATTCAGGGGAAACCGATATTCGTTATAAAAAACGGAAAAATCGATGAAAAGCAACTGAAAAGGCTGCGCCTGACGGTTGACGACCTTGTGGACGCGGTAAGGCAAAAGGACGTGTTCGACATCTCCACCGTTCAGGACGCGATAGTTGAGACAAACGGCAGTATTTCCGTTTTGCAAAAGGCGGAAAATTCGCCCGTAACGCCGAAACAGCTGCATCTGAAAGTGGACGAGGCGGAGATTCCTATAACTATAGTGATAGACGGCAAGCCCGTTACCGAATATTTCGGAAAGGAAAAGATAGAAGAGGGGCGCATAAAGCTCGCGGTTAAAAAAAGCGGATCGGATATAAAAAATATTCTTTTGCTGACAATCGACGGAAACGGAAACACTTACACGGTCGAAAAGGAGGACGCGAAGAAATGAAAAGACTTTGGTTCGCTTTTATTTTCCTTTTTGTGTGCGTTTTGGCTTGTTCTTACGAGCAATATGTGGTAAAATCTGCATATGAGGATATGATTTCGGCAATAGACGAGGCGCTGCTTGAAAAGGACTCCCCCGAAAAAAAGCTCGAATACTGCGAACGGATAACCGAAATATGGAGCGACCGTTACAAAAAAATAACGCTTGTCACCGATCATTCCGTTATTCAAAGCGCCGACGTTTCGATAGGCTCGTTAAAAAGACTTGCCCAAAACGGGAGCGACGGACTTGACGACGCGCTAATCGAAGCCGAAAGCGAGCTCAAGCAAATGTATGAAAGCTCGCGGATAAATCTCTCAAATATTTTTTGAAAGGGTAAAAATTATGAAAGACAAAGGATCTTTCGGTTTAAGGGATAAGATAGGCTACGGTCTCGGCGATTTCGGCTGCAATATGAGTTTCGTTTTTATAAACTCATATATGATGCTCTTTTTCGTCACCTGCCTCGGGATAAAAGCGGAGCATTACGCCGTCATTATCCTTATAGCGAAAATATGGGACGCGATAAACGATCCTATAATCGGCGCGCTGTGCGATTCTTCAAAGCCTCGCGGCGGAAGCAAATTCAAGCCTTGGATAAAATACGGCTGCATACCGTTGCTTTTGATGAGCGTCGTTATGTTTATCTATATTCCCGACGCTCCCTACGCCGCGAAAATAGCTCTTTGCCTCGGCTCGTATCTTATTTGGAGCGTGGCATACACGAGCGTAAACGTGCCTTACGGCTCAATGCAGTCCGTTATCACTACCGACAGCCTGCAAAGAGCGGAGCTTTCCAACGCCCGTTCCATAGGCGCGCTGCTTGCGCAGGCGCCCGGAATGGTGCTTCTGCCGTTGATAATATATAACGACAACAACGAACCGCGCGGCGAGCTTTTTATTTACATAGTAGCCGTTATGGGCGTTATCGGCGTAGCGGCGTTTCAGCTTACCTGCGTTTTGACTACTGAAAGAGTCGCCGCCGTTGACAACCCGAAACAGAAATTCAATTATTTTAAAACTCTCGGAGCGTTTTTCACAAACCGCCCCATAATGGCGCTCACCGTTTCAACCGTATCTTATTTGGCGCTTATTATGACGGTGACTTCATCTATGCAGTACATATTTATGTGCTATTTCAAAAACACCGATCTTATATCGCTCGCGGCGGTCATTTCGGGCGCGCCTATGGTTCTCGCGATATTACTTGTCAAGCCGCTTGTAAAGCGTTTTTCAAAAAAGGCGCTTTGCACTTACCCGTTTATTTTCGGCATTATTTCAACGGGGATAATAACCTTTGTAAAATTTTCAAATCCGTACATATGGCTTGTGTTTGTGGGAATAGCCGTTTTCTCGGCGGGCTTTTATATGGTGCTCATTTGGGCAATGGTGGCGGACAGTATAGATTTTCAGGAGCGCAAAACGGGCAGACGCGAGGAAGGCTCCATTTACGCCACATACAGCTTTTTCAGAAAACTCGCGCAGGGAATCGGCAGCTCCGCCGTTTCTTTTGCAATAGGCTGGACGGGATACAAAGCGTCCCTCGGCTCAGCTCAGCCCGAAGGAGTGGCGGATAAAATATATTTCGTGACGGGGCTTTTGCCCTTTATCGGAACGATATTATGCTTCATATCAATGCTGTTTTACAATATTGACGAGAAAAAAATAAGATCGGAGGAAAATCGCGATGCGTAAAACCGAAAGCTTAAATAAAGACTGGTATTTTCTTAAAGGGGACACAAGGCGGCACAAAGCGCCGAAACGGATAAAAAAAGGCTGGGAAAAGGTAGACCTGCCCCATACGTGGAACGCTCTTGACGGTCAGGACGGCGGCTTTGACTATCACCGCGGGCCTTGCTGGTATTACAAAGAGATAAAGCTCTCCCCCGTGAAGGGCGAGGAGATTTATCTTGAATTTCCCGCGGCGTCGCTTAAAGCGGAGGTTTTCGTAAACGGCAGGCATGTTTGCTCGCACAAGGGCGGCTTTTCGACATTCAGGGCAAACATCACCCCGTATATACGGCACGGAGCGGCAAAAATCGCCGTTTGCGCGGACAACGGCGAGGCAAAGGACGTTTATCCTCAGACTGCCGATTTCACGTTTTTCGGCGGACTTTACCGCGGCGTAAATCTTATCACCGTCGCGCGCGCCCACTTTGACCTTGATTACTTCGGCGGCAGCGGCGTTTCGGTCACTCCCGTGCTCAACAAAGACGGTAGCGCCGATATTGAAATAGAGGCGTTTGTTTCAAATCAGGGCTCCTGCTCCGTTGAATACAAAGTGGGCGAATACACCGCCCGCGGGAACAGCGCGGTTATCCATATAGACGAGCCTCATCTTTGGAACGGCAGAAAAGATCCTTATCTCTACACGCTTGAGGCAGAGCTTGTTACGGGCGGCACGATAGTGGACGACATAAGCGTAAGATTCGGCATACGCAGCTTTAAAATCGATGCGCAAAAGGGATTTTATCTAAACGGCAGGCGCTATCCCCTGCACGGCGTTTCACGCCATCAGGACAGGGAGAATATGGGCTGGGCGATCACGGAAAAAGAGCACCGCGAGGATATGGAGCTTATAGCCGATGTGGGCGCAAACACGATACGCCTTGCTCACTATCAGCATTCGCAGTGCTTTTACGATTTGTGCGATGAATACGGAATGGTCGTTTGGGCGGAAATCCCGTTTATCTCCGCATTTATGAATAATCCCGAAGCCCGCGAAAACACTCTTTCGCAGATGAAAGAGCTTGTTGTTCAAAATTACAATCACCCGAGCATAGTCTGCTGGGGCATAGCGAACGAGATAACGATAGGCGGCGAAGATCCCGATCTTATTTCCAATCTTAAAGAACTGAACGACCTTTGCCACGAGCTTGATAAAACGAGGCTCACAACGATAGCCCAGCTTTCAATGGTTGATATGGAAAGCGAGCTTAACAGGATAACCGACATACTTTCATACAATCACTATTTCGGCTGGTATATGGGCAGCGTTGAGGACAACGGCCCGTGGATAGACGAATTTCACGAAAAAAATCCCGATTTATGCCTCGGAATTTCGGAATACGGCTGCGAGGGCATTCTCAAATATCATTCCAACGAGCCGAAAATGCAGGATTATTCCGAGGATTATCAGGCGCTTTATCACGAAAAAATGCTTGAAACATTCGCGAAACGCCCGTTTCTTTGGTCAACGCACGTTTGGAATATGTTTGACTTCGCCTCCGATATGCGCGACGAGGGCGGAGTAAAGGGCAGAAACAACAAGGGACTCGTCACATACGACAGAAAGATAAAGAAAGACTCTTTCTTTATCTACAAAGCGTACTGGAGCAAGGAAAAATTCGTGCATCTTTGCGGCAGAAGATACGCTAACCGCGCAACCGAAACGACCGATATTAAAATCTACACCAACTGCAAAACGGTAAGCCTTTTCGTCAACGGTGAGGATATGGGAACCGCGCAATGCGATAAAATCGCCGTGTTTGAAAATGTTGCTCTTAAAGAGGGCGAAAACGTAATAAGAGCGGAATCGGGAAAGCTCTTTGACGAAATGGTGATAAACAAGGTTTCGGAGCCCGACGAAAGCTATATTCTCAAGCAGGAGGACTCGGGCAACAGCGGCTCCAACTGGTTTGAAACGCTTGAGATAACGGGCAGCGAGATTCTTTTCCCGGAGGGCTTTTTCACCGTAAAAGACAAGATCGGCGAAATAATGAAAAATCCCGAGGGGCTTGAATTTATAAACGATATGATAGAAAAAATAACCGAGATCGCCAATATAAGCGTGAGCAAGGGTATGCTAAATATGGCAAAGGGCTTTACGATAGAAAAGCTTTTTGATATGGCGGGAAGCCGTATGCCCGAAAAGGCGAAAATATGGGTGAGCGAGCAGCTCAACAAAATCGAAAAGAAGTAAAATTATGGCAAATCTTGAAAAAGGACTTATAATTTCCTGCCAGGCCGTAAAGGGCGAGCCTCTCTACGGTCTCGGCATAATGCGCCATTTCGCGAGAGCGGCGGTGCTCGGCGGGGCAAAGGGAATCAGAGCTAATTCCGTAGAGGATATTGTTTCGATAAAAAAAGAGGTAGGCGTTCCCGTTATCGGCATAATCAAAGAAATTTATGACGGCAGCGAGGTTTATATAACTCCCACGCTGAAAGAGGTAAAGGCGCTGATCTCAACAGGCTGTGAGGTGATAGCGCTTGACGCGACCGCGCGCCCCCGCCCAAACGGCGAAACGCTTGCCGACCTTGTGAAATACATAAGAGAAAACGCGCCGAACACGGAAATAATGGCGGACTGCTCCACATATGAGGAAGCGCTGGCGGCGGACGAAATGGGCTTTGACTATATCGGCACAACGATGAGGGGCTACACCGAATACACAAAGGGAATAGAAATACCCGACATCGAATTGCTGAAAAAAATGTGTGATAATCTTAACGGCAAGGTGATAGCCGAGGGCGGGATATGGGAAATTTCTCAGCTCAGAAAAGTGCTTGAATGCGGGCCTTACGCCGTTGTTATAGGCAGCGCCGTAACGCGTCCTTACGATATTACAAAACGATTTGCGCGGGAGTTTCAAAAATGAGGGATCTTTCAAAATTCAAAGGGCTGTTTTCCGCCCTGCTCACCCCTTTTGACGGGAACGGCAAAATAAATTTCAATTCTCTTGAAAAGCTGATTAAATTCAATCTTGAAAACGGGATAGACGGTTTTTATGTAGGCGGAAGCACCGGCGAGGGGCTTTTGCTTTCAAACGACGAGAGAAAAGCCGTTTACGAATGCGTTGCCGACACGGCAAAGGGCAAAGCCACGCTAATAGCCCATGTTGGCACGATACATACAAACGACGCTGTTGATATGGCGAAACGGGCTGAGGCGCTCGGATACGACGCGGTTTCAGCGGTCGCCCCCTACTACTATTCTTTCCCGCTTGAGGCGATAATCGGATATTATAACGATATAGCGAACTCGACCTCCCTGCCGATGATAATTTACAATTTTCCCGCCTCGGGCGGATTTTCGCTTACGAAAGAAATCGCGAACAGGCTTTTTGCAAACGAAAAATTCATCGGAATAAAGCACACCTCAAACGATATGTTCGCCCTGCGGCGCTTCAAGGAGCTTGATCGCGAAATAGTCGTTTACAGCGGCTTTGACGAAACGCTTTTGGCGGGGCTCGCAATGGGAGCGGACGGAGCTATCGGAAGCACATATAACTTTATGGGCGGAAAGTTCAAAAAAATAATGGCCGATTTCAACGCGGGCAGGATAGAGGAAGCGATGCAAGGGCAGAACGAGGCCGACGAAATCATTGAGGAGATGATAAAATACGGCGTTTTCCAATGCGAAAAGGCGATCCTCACCGAATTCGGCATTGATATGGGAAATTGCAGAAAACCGTTTCTTCCGATAAGCGATGAAGGCGCAAAGGCAATGAAAAAAATAGCCGAAAGACTTATGAAAGAGCGGTAAAATACGTAATTATTATGTAAAGTATTTTTACTTTACTTGATATTCTTTTATCTCAAATTTATATGATTTTTTTCGCATAAAAGCTACAAAAAATCTGTAAAGCTAAATAACTTTACAGATTTTTTGTTTTATCGATTTAATTTGAACGAAAAGCATCCGCTTTAGTTCCTTCCGTAAGGCGGGCGTTCCCTTTATTTTTCATTCATTACAGTATATAATCGGTAATGCAATCGTACCAATGCACATAAGTTACGCCGTTTACGGTGAGCCTATCGTTATTTGGCAGTTGTTCGCTCCATTTTTTCTTATAACGGTCGATCGCCCAATCGTCGCGGTTGAATCTGCGCCACAAAACCGTCTTTCCGTTTTTGTCCAAAAACTGCTCGGATACCACACCGTTATTATATGTTTCAATATCCATCACGCATACGGTGTCATAACTTTTGCCGCCGATTGTAACAGTATATCTGCCGACAATATCCAGCAGGAAATCCTTGTTTGCGCTTGTAATAACTGCGCCCGTTCTCTGAATATCGCCCTTAGGCGCAAGGTTGGTTTCATTGCCGCAATTATCTTCGCCAAAGCCCCAGTTAGGCAGAAATTCGTCACCATCGAGGAAAGTGATGTAATTACGAACATCTCCGTCATTTTTGAGCGTTGCCAAATATCGGCAATGCGTGTCGGTAAGTTGTGCTACGAAAGTGCGATCTATCACTTCGTTCTTATCCGAACAGGACGCTTCACGAGCGGTCAATTCCACGCCTTCGATGCCGTGGACTTTAGCTTTTCCGGTAACCTGCATATCGTATATACGGTCGCACTTTCGGGATGGCATATCATACATACCCCACCGCAATTTTTCACCGGGCTTCGGCACTAAAAACCACCCCATAAGCTCTTCCCATTTTACGGAAAAAGGGGCTTTGGCGCTTGCTTCTATTTTGTATTTTGGGATAAATTCGGGTATTTTTTTCATTTCGCATTCTCCTTTCGATGCTTCGGTGTAATACGGATAATTCGTTTTAAATTTTTGCTTCGCCGTGTAAAGTCTGCTTTTAACTGTTCCGACAGGAATGTTAAGCTTTTTGGCAATTTCGGCTTGCGGAAGATCTTTCCAAAAATAAAGATAGAGTATCTGCTTATCCTTATCACCAAGCAAATTCAATGTTTCTCTCACCGTTGAAGCAACCGAGCAACCGTATCTGCTGTCCGACAACGCAACTTCGGTTATTTCATTGATCGGGATTTCATACCGCTGAGCTTTTTTGCGAAAGTAATCGTTACATTTATTTCTCGCGATACTGATAATCCACGCCTTAAAAGAATCTTTGTTTTTTAATTGGCAAAATTTTCTGAAAGCAATAAGATAAACCTCTTGTAAAATATCGTCTGCGTCCTCTTTGGAGTTTATCCGAAATCGCACAAACCGCTCTGCGGGCAGGCGCTCTTTCTCAAGCAATTTTTCAAATTCATCCATATCATCACCTCCTTCGGGTTTATGATTTTAAAACCGGTTTCACATATATAGACAAAAATCGGCATCAAAAGGTTCATTTTTAAGGATTATTTTCCAAACCGAAATTCAATAGAATGCTCTCAAGTTCTCGGCAGATTTTAATTTTATCATAAAGTCGGGCATAATGCTTTGTTTGGGCAAAAAAGCCGATGATCCGTGAGGGCTATCACAAAATCATCGGCTCTGCATTTGCACTTTGAAAAACAGAATTTAATCTTCCTTTGTCAATACTTTTCTATGCCAGCTCCGTTTTCCGCATTTCGGGCATTTCATATATCTTGTTCTTCCGATATGCAGCGCGAGATTTGTTTGCCAATAAGTCGGCACATATCTGTAACCGCATTTTTGGCACGCATAGTATCCGGTTTTTTGCTCAATGCCCACCGCGATAAAAGCGACAGCGAAAATCATCACAAGGGCAAACGCGAGAAGCACGACCCGAAGCCACATCGGCATTGAGACAAAGGAAGCCACAAATACCAAAACGATTCCGGCAAGGACCGTCGGAATGGCGATCAGGTATTCCGTTCTCAGCATCTGCCTGTTCTTTTCCTCGATTTCCCGCTTCATTGACAGAAGATTTTCCTCTGCCCGTTTGTCATAAGATTCTGCCATGATTTTTTCGCCCGACAGGAGTTCGTTTACATTGATTTTCAGAAAATCGCACAGTTCGAGCATAATTCCCGAATCGGGCATTGATCTTCCCGTCTCCCATTTTGAGACCGCACGGTCACTGATACCGAGCTTCTCCGCAAGTGCCGACTGAGTTAAGCCCTGTTCTTTCCTGCATGAGGCTATGAATTTTCCGATTTTGATTTGATCCATATCGGGCACCTCCTTTCTTGGCTTCAGTATATCCGAAACGGGTGTGAAAAAACACGAACCGGCAGTTGATTTTTGCCGGCTCTACCGCCGGTTGAGCGGCTGAATTTCCCATTTTCGCTCCGATTCATTCCACGCCAAGCAGGGATTTAATTCAATTCCATTTTATAAAACTTTGCCTTAAATGTTTGGCTTCCGTCAATCTTTGAATATTCACCGTAATGATCGAATTTCAGACCGCATTTTTCCATAACTTTGCCCGAGCGCGGATTATCCACCGCATGGTCCGCGCAAATCTTATTTACGCCGAGTTCTTTGTGCACAAAATCAATAATGGCGCGCATAGCTTCGGTGCAGTATCCCTTGTGCCAATAATCATAATGAAGATTGTATCCGATGCCCCAATAGCCTTTCATTTGGGCATTCGGCCCTATACTGCCCGTTCCGATCACTTTATTTTCTTCTTTCAAAACAAATGCCCAATTCCATTCGCTTTCATCATCGAGAGTTGACTTTATCCAATCTATGGTTTGGCTTATATCGGTGCAAATAGTATATGACATATATTTCGCGACTCTTTCATCGCTGTTCCAACTGTAACAGGCTTTTGCGTCCTCAAGCGTAATGGGGCGCAAAATCAGCCTTTCCGTTTCAATTATCGGCTCTTTGCTCATATTTACATTCTCCTTTAAATCCTCGATTTTACCGTTCGGTATCCCGATCTATGAACAGATTGCATACGCACATAACCGCGCTGAACAAAACGCCCGACACGGGCCATACAACCCACGTCATCTTCCAATCGTTCGTCAAAAAGCTCCAACCGAGATAGACGGCGGTGGCGCTCAGCCAATAGACCGTGGAGACGGTTTTCTTGATACGGATTTTTCTCTTATCGCGCAGCGCATAGCCGCCCTCTTTTAGGAGCTTCTGCATACTTGCATGGCGCACACCGGCAAGGACAAAGAGAGCCGCTCCGATTCCCGCCAGCAGTATAGTGACGGACAACATAACCACCACGAAAAACTCTTTTTGCTTAAATAAACCGATAAAGAGTGGAATAGGCGAAAGAACGCACAGGCAGACGGCGATGATATTGTATTTCGCATAGACTGCCCGATACGCTTTCTGCTTTTCCTTTACCATTCCGTCCACGCCGTACTCCGTTTCAAACGGTTCTTTGTTGAGAAACGCAAAAGAGGCGTTTTTAAAACCGCAGGAGACGAAAATCGCAACGGCAACGGCGACAAGGACAAGCAAAATGGCAAGTCCTATACCGGCGGCAAGATTTTCGGGTATCGTTTCCGTTGCCGCCAAAAGAAGCAACGGAATGACGGAGACAACACATAAAAATGTGCCTGCGGCGATGCGTTTTGCCGCTTTCGCTCTCCAATCTAAAAATTCATTCGCAAGGGCGAGAGAGACCCGTTTTACAGGCGTGCGGTCTATTTCGTCAGAAAATTCTTCGTCCTCTATTTCGTCCTTGAGCAGATAATCCGTTGTAACGCCAAAAAGACGGCTCAGCGCCAAAATTTTCTCCAAATCGGGCACGGTCTGCGCGCCCTCCCATTTGGAGACAGCCTGCCTTGATACCTGCATTTTCTCCGCGAGTTCCTCCTGCGACCAGCCGTTCTTTTTCCTTAAATTCATTATTTTGTCCGCTAAAATCATTTTTCTTTCCTCCGCATTTTTTCGGCGGTCTTATCTCTCCGCCAAAAAAATCATAGCAATTTTTGCGGTTGCGTACCACCAAACGGCGGCCGGAAATCTGTCAACCGGCGGTTGCTTTTATTTTGCTTTTTTCTTTTTTATCAGCTTAACGGCAACCGCCGCGGCGGCGCCTATCAAAACAACGCCCGCCGCGACTCCTCCGGCGATATAGAGCCCCTTGTTTAACTCCAGCTTTTCGCCCCTTATCAAATCCTCAAGGCCGCCGTTGTTAAATGATTCCAAATCAGCCCATTCGCAATACATGGTTATACCACGCTTTTCGCAAAGAGCGTTTAAGCGTTCCTGTGCCGACCGCCTTTCTTCATTGCTTATTTTAGGCAGAAGCGTTTGCGCATATGTAACGGACAGCTCGACCTCCTCTACTCTGCCGATCGTCCGCTCATCACCGTTTGCGGCGGCTTTCGCCTCGTCTATGAGTTTTTTATACTCGGCAACTTTTTCTGCCGAAAGATAATCGTCGTAATGCGCCGCAAGCCCGTCATACAGCCCAAGAGTTCCGCCCGATTTCGCAAGTTCGGATGCGCACAAATTCATATATTCAATAATTTTAGGCGCGGCGCTCCCGAAATAAGCCGCGATATATTTTGAAACACATTCGGCAACATCCATACCGCTGCCCTCCCACATAAGGCGGGAAAGCACATAGGCGCGCAGGCAGGCAAATTCTCCGCCCTTTTCCCTTGAAGCCTGATGGAAAACGCCGATAATGCCGTTATCCTCATAAAATTTTTGATTTTCCGCCTGAACGGAAAAATTCGGGAACGGCATAAGCAGATGGGAGAAATTTACAACATAGTCCCATACTACTATTTTATCCGTTATTTTCGACCATTCCTCCACCTGCGTTTTGAATTGCAGTGAATTTGCGTTCGCGCCGTTCATATATGACGAGGCCTGATCGCCCGGCATAGAGCAGAGCTTTATCACGACATTCGGCTCCGCCTTAATGTTTTTCGGAGCTTTCAGGGTGTGAAGATACGCGAGAGTGGATATGTATTTATCGGGGAACGCCTTTGCGAGCTTATTGAGAAACGGCAGTAAAGTTCCCATACCCGTGCCGCCTGCCGCTTTGTCCGCCGCCTTGCATTCGGCGCATTCACAGCCCGCGAGCGAGCTGTTGTCGTTTCCGCTGAAATCCCAATACATTTTATCGGGATTTTGAGCGATTTTTTCGGCGAGGGAGTTTTTGACTATCTCAAAAACCTCGGGATTGCTGAGGCAGAGATACGCGGGGCGGCCTTTGTATTCCGTAACCCTTTTGCCGTTCTTTTCGGAAAAATATTCGGGGTGCGTTTCAAAATATTCGTCGGGTGAAAGATAATTGTAACAATCGTGGCACCAGGTCCCCCAGCCCTCATACTGCATTTGCTCTATATTTTTCGACGGATCCTGTGTTTTTGTATCTATCCCATTTAGCCGAAGCTTAGCCGCCCATTTATTCTGCACGGTCTCATAGGCGTAAACATCGCGCCAAAGGGCAGCCGGCTCGTTCACGGTATCACCCTTTTCAAGCCATACCGTGCTCTGCTTTGGCACAAATGTATCGTCCGGCGTAAGGAACATACAGCCGAGAGTGTCCTCCAAAAAACCGTAAACGCCGTTTACGGTCGCGTCCTCGTCCGCTCCGCAGACGGTTATCCTGCCGTCGTCGGTTTTAATTCTGTAGCCGTCGCCCTTTATTCCCTCCGGGCGCTTTTCACCGTCCGCCGTATCAAGCACGATAAGGCTTTTTGTTTTGCTTGGCGAGATTTCAACGGGCAGCCTCGCGCCCGTCATTTCCTCGATCACTTTGCAAAGCGTTTCGGCGGCATCTTTCAGAGAATCTCCGCAATTTTCGGGAATGACTACGGCAAAATCGCTTTTGCCGTCAATTACGAGAGGTATTTTGTTTTCACCGCTTTCGGCAAGCGATTTCATATTCAGTTTGTCGGCTGAATAATAGTAAAACTTTATTTCGTTCACCGACGGGGCTTGCGCCGCGTAAGCGGCCACACCCGAAAGCGCGGGCAGCAGTGAAAGCCCCAACGCCATTGCTTTTTTAAATAATTTCATGAATTGCTCCTTTCTAAAAGACTGTTGATTGTTATATTACGATTTTCCACCGACAGTGGAGAAAAACCCTTTTCGGCTTTTATATCGGCTGCGCTTTTCTTTTGCTTACGCTTTTGATAAGCGCTGCGGGCATTATCATAAGCTTAAAACAACCCAAATCCGAAAAATAAAAACAACTCCGCCGCCGAATAAATACGGCGGCTATATTTTTGCGATTTTGATACAAGCAAAAACGGCGCTCACAAGCTTTTTTCCATATACCCGCAGGTGAAAGGAAAAAAATCAAACTTCTTTATGCCGATATGGATAAATCCCTGTTTTTCATACCATTTTCGCAAAGCTTTATTTTCTTCTACGATTCCGATATTGATTTTCTTACATCTTTCTTTTTTGGCTCGGTCAAAAGCATCGCGCAGTAAAGCGATGCCGACGCCCGAATGGCGATGCTCGGGAAGAACGCATAAATTATTGAGTTCACATTGATGATCTTCCTGCCAAAGCAAAGAATAGTACCCTATTATTTTTCCGCTGTCAAGGTAATATGCAATCATAACCCTCTGCTCAACTTCTAATTGATAATTCAGCTTATCGGCATTTACGGCAAAAGCCGTAAATCGCGGCGCGTTATCCGCAGTAAAACCAAGCTCACTTGCAACCGTTATAAAACTGTTTCTGATAACCTGTGCACATTGCGCAATATCTTTTTTCTCGATTTCTTTTATCATGGCTCCCCTTTCTCAAAAAAAGCCTTTTCATCGGATAAATGATTTTTATCAAACTGAGCAAGATTATATCTGTTTTCCTGCCGGTTTTGATACAAATGTGAAAGCGCCGACCCCCTCACTGCTGATTGGCAAAACGCTTTTTCGTTTATTCATTTAACAGGCCGACGGATCCGTTAGTTGTATAAAGTTATGTTACGCCGCTTTCCAAAACAGAGAAAGTCTTTTTCTCGCAATCAATCCGGGCAAGTGCGCCGTAAGGCAAAACAAACATAGGAGACGAATGGCCGAAATTCAGCCCGTACAATATGGGAATTGAACAGGAATATTCATCGGAGGTTATCTCCCTGATAACCTGCGCCCGCCGTGAAAAAGAGGCGTTCTCATTGACCTTGCCGATAATGATTCCGTTAAGTTTTCGCAAAATACCGTTTTTACCCAAATAGTGGAAAAAAGCACTTACAGCGGCTTCATCAAAAAATTCAGGTATATCCTCAACAAACAAAATCGCTCCGTCATAATCTTCCGGTTTGAGTTCAATCGCAGAGCCCTCAAGCTCCGTAATTCCTGTGTGGCCGCCTATCAAGCGTCCTGTTACGGTTCCCGTGCCCTGAATAAGAACATACCCTTTGTTTGGATAATATTTTCTTTTAGCTTCGGCACGGAGATAGTCTAACGGCTCAAATGTCCAATCAGGTGAAGGATCTATTTGCCCGATGGTCTGTGTGTCAAATAATGTTTTAAGAAACCATTTTTTACTATACCCATGCCATCCGGATTGTTCTGATATAGGATTAAACAGATTATCACCGTAAAATGAGGACAGTCCGCAATGATAACAGAGCAAATGAATATTCATAACATCAGAATATCCAATAAAGATTTTCGGATTATTTGAAATTGCTTTTTCGTCTATGTAAGGGATAACTTTTATGCTGTCATTTCCGCCAACATTGGCAATGACTGCATCAACATCATCATTTTCAAACGCCCACATAATATCTTCCGCCCGTGCCTTCGGATTCTTTGACAAATAATCGGAACCCCTCATAGAATTTGGCGCGGCAACTACCTGAAGGCCGATCTCCCGCAAGCGGGAAATTCCTAAATCGTATACCCACCTTGTTTTCCTGTCGCCTGCCCATCCGTTACACGGACTGACAGTTGCTATCGTATTACCTTTTACCAGACGCTTAGGCTTCATAAGTGTTTTCATTATCATTTTCCTTCTGCTGATGATGCCGGTTTTACGACCCGCTCAACTTATACTCCAAGCAGAAAATCACACCGCAAAGGCGCACTTTTGGGCTTTCCTCGGCATCGTATCAAGCTTTGCAAGTTATATTTATTTTGATGCAAACATTATCCGGCGCAGGAATGTAGGCATAACGGAAAGATTTAAGGCAACCGTATGTCATCCCGCGTCATTTGGCGCTCCAGCCAGCCAAGGAGCTGAGATATTTTATATTCATCATCTTTTATCAATTTAATCTCATGCAAATGAAACCACCAAAACGAGTTCATATACCGAAACAAAATCGGGAAGGCCCTTTTTTCCAAAGCACTAAACTCGTAGTTCTCTTGAATACAGCTCACATTTTCCAAAAACAATTTTATCCGAAGCTCGTCCAAAGTCTCATCATAGAAATACAGCCTGCTGCCTTTTTCGCCGAACAACCGCTTATCGGAAACGCCCCACAGCGCTTCCCGCACGGCATAGTTAAGGATAGGCTCTTTACCGCACAAATTGAAATCGATCAAGCCCACAAAATGATTGTTCTCATCGAGAAGTATATTGCTGTCATTCAAATCGGCTTGAAAACAGGAAGTCGGCAGAAAAGTATATACCTCGCTCAATTCTTTTTGCCGTTGATAAAACATTTCCAAAAGAGCCTCAGCCCGCGGCAAGTGCGCGGGTAGATTTTCTCTTATGTATTTCACAAACGCAATAGCGCATTCTGTTGCTTCGTCGGTAGTTTGGGGAGTGCAAAACGGCTCAAGCAGGCAGTATGCGGAAGGCCAGTCACATATGTCCAATTTCGCGGCGGCGATTTTCCCCAAGGAGCGCATAACATCGGGGGTGTAGCAATTATGCCCCATAGCGTCCTTGTATTTTTCCTTGCCGATGTGTTCGGCTGTTTCATAGACGGAATATTCCTCGGCAAGAATATAATAATCACGGCCGTCTATCGTATCGCGGTGAATGAGCTCTCCGTTGCGATTCGGTACAACAGCAGGACAATACAATCCCGTTTTACGGTATTCATCCATCAGTTCAAACCAGCCTTCTATTCTGCGTCTGTCGCTGAAGGTGTTGGATAATTGCTTAATTACGAGTTTTCGCTGCCCGTCCGTCACAAAATATATTTTTCTGTAATCATCATTCCCACGGCATAAATCTAATGTTCGGACATCGGATATTTCCGTATCACAGTAAAGCGAAATTGGGTAGTCCATAACACACCTCGCTAATATCTTTGCAGTTGGTGATTTTTACAAGCGGAAATAGCAAACTTCCTATCTTTTTTAATCACGAATTTGCCGAATTTCGGTTTATTGCGCCGTGTTGCCGCCGTCATCGGTAAGTGAAAGACTTACGGAAAGCGGAAAATGATCGCTCGGATATACTCCGTCGTAAGTATCCCTTACCACCTTATAGGAATTAACGGAAAAGCCGGTTTTTGAAATCATAAGATAATCGATGCAGTTGCGGTCAAGCGATTTTCCCCAATTCTGATATGTGCAGCTCGTCATTGTGTTTTCGGTTTGATATTTCGCGTCAAGGAAGTTTTGCGCGGCGCTCTTGTAGGTCTCGGAATCCTCCTCAGCGTTAAAATCGCCCATAATCATCGACGGCAGAGAGCCGAACTGCTTAATCTTATCGAGCACAACGGCTATTCCCTTTATTCTTGCCTCGTCGCTGATATGGTCAAGGTGAGTATTGAAAACAACAAAATCCTTGCCCGATTCGTTTTCTTTAAGTATCACATAACTGCACACTCTGTAGCAGGCCGAGTTCCAGTCTCTGCTCATAACATCGGGAGTTTCAGAAAGCCAGAAAGAGCCCTTATCCACAAGCGTGTATATGTCCGTGCGGTAGAATATCGGGCACGCCTCGGAAAGGAACGTGTTGTCGCGGTATTCGAGCACCGAATCGTAGCCGGGCAGACTGTCGCAAAGATAGCCGTAATGGAATCTTGTTGCCTCCTGAAAGCCGATTATTCCCGGGTTTTCCTTCTCAATGTTTTTCATTATGAGATCTGCCCTGTAAAACCAGCTCTTTTTTCCGAGATCGGTTGGGCTTATACATCTGAGATTGCAGCTCATAACCCGAATTTCTCCGCTTTCCTGCTGAGCGGCGGCAAATTCATGCTTTTGCGAAAGGTAATAAGGATAATACCAAAACATCGCCACGGCGGCGCACAAAACGACCGCCAGCAATAAAGAGATTACCGCCAATATGATTTTTTTTGCTTTTTTCATTTTTTTACCCCTCTTTTATAAAAATTTTTATTTTTTGAAACAATCAAGCACTTCGGCGCCGCTCCTCACAAACGCGATGAATTCGTCTGTTTGCGCCGTCTCTTTATGCTCGCCCGCGCCGTATTCGCGCATATCCTTTGTGAGCACCCATTTTCCCTCGGGCAGATAAACCGTTTTTTCCGTCTGCCCCCTGTTGACTATCGGCGCGAACAGAACATCGTCGCCGAACATATACTGCTCGCCGAGGGAGTAGCATTTTTTATCCTGCGGGAAATCAAAGAACATCGGCCTCATAACAGGCCAGCCCTTCTCCGAGGCGATTTTCATATGCTTTTCGATATACGGTCTGAGCCTCTCTCTGAGAAAAACAAGCTCTTTAAGAATTTCAAAATTCCTTTCGCCGAAGCTCCAAAGCTCGTTCGGATCACCCGACGGCTCTTTGAGATCGCTTTTTTCGCCGTGGCGGTTTCTGTTGCCGTGCAGGCGCATAACGGGAGAGAATACGCCGTATTGGAACCAGCGCACTATGAGCTCACGAAATTCATCGCTTTGCGTGTCTCCGCCGTAAAAGCCGCCTATATCGGTATTCCACCACGGAATGCCACACATCGCCATATTTAGCCCCGCCTTTACCTGCGCGCCGAGGCTTTCAAAGGTTGACGGTATATCTCCGCTCCAAACAAGAGCGCCGAATTTCTGACTGCCGAGATAAGCGCATCGCGTGAGCGTAACGGGCGCGTCTACGCCGATTGACCTAAAGCCGTCATAGGCGAGCTTTGAGTAATAATATGGATATATGAGCGCCGTCTCGTCTCCCCTGCCGATATGTAAAAGGAGATTGTCGAAATGCTCCGGGTGTATCTCCGGCTCCGCCTCGTCAAACCAAAGAGCGTCAACGCCGTTGTCGATATAATTTTCCTTGAGCCTGCTCCACACGAAATCCCTCGTCGCAGGATTTGTAACGTCTATTTCGGACTGCCAGCCGTAAAAGCTGAAAACCCTGTCCGCTCCCCTCGCGGTGCGGATAAGCATATTGTTATCTCTCATATGATTGAAGTTTTCACTGCCGCCGTTTATAGTGGGCCACATTGATACTGCCAGCTTAACGCCCATTTTATGGAGTTCATCGGTCATCGCCTTGATATCGGGCCAATAGGCGGGGTCAAATTTATAATCGCCCTGCTCAGTCCAGTGAAAATAATCGGCGACTATGACCGAAAGCGGTATCCCCTCTTTTTTATATCTGCGGGCTACCTCCAAAAGCTCCTCCTGCGTCTCATATCTCAGCCTGCTCTGCCACAAGCCCGTTGCCCAGTGGGGCATAACCGGCGCGTGTCCGGTAAGGTCGGCAAGCGCCTCGCTTACCTCTTTCGGAGTTCCCGCTATGACCGTATAGTCTATTCTTTTGGTCGCGCCGACGCTCCAGCGTGTTCTGTTCATGGAAAGCTCAACGCCGCCCACGGCGGGATTATTCCACAAAAATCCGTAACCGAGCGAGGAATAAACAAACGGTATCGTGCATTTCGCGTTTACATGGCGCAGGTCAAACGAGCAGCCCTTTAAATCGAATTTTCCGCTTGCCTCGTGACCGAGGCCGAAAAAGCTCTCGCCGTCAACACCCTTAAATGTAACGCGGGCGTACCAAGAGCCGTTACCGACATTTTCATAAAAGCGAAAACCGCCGTTAAAGGTAAGCTCCGGCTTTTCCTCCAAAATCACCTTATCACCGCTGAAGAAAGTGATTTTTCCGTTTCGCTCAAGCCTTGCGGTCAGCTTTCCCGCCGTCATAAATACGGCATTGTCGCTCTGTTTGATCTCCGACTGCGCCTGTTGAGGTGTAAAGGTAAAATCCTTGTCAGCCACTCTGCAATCGGGAAAAGCCTGAAAGCGAACCGCGTTTTTATGGCACGGCGTTAAACGCACAAGCTCGCCCTGGCGGGAAAAAAGTATCTCGTTATCTTTTATTACGGTATTTTTCATAATTCCTCCGAAAATATCATTGTTTAAGATAATTATATACTAAAATATTCTCAATTACAATCAGGTATATTGACACTTTGCATAAAAAAAGGCTTTTAATGAGTATAATTTTATGTTATACTGAATTTATAAGTCAACGAAAGGATGAGTTTATGGCAAAAGCAGGAATCAAAGAAACGGCTGCGAATTTTTTAAACAGCGTTAAGTATTATTGGAAAGAACCGCCGAAAGGCAAATATATGTCCTTTAAAGAGATAGCCTCCTATTCGTTCGGAGGCATCGGCGCTTATTTCATAATCCAGCTTGGAAGCACCCTTATAGTCAGCACAACAAATATGATAGTGGGCGGCGCTATCGGCGTTGCTCCCACCGATATGTATATTCTTTATCTTATAGCCACCTTCGTAAATATTCCTCTTACCGCGATACGCGCGAATATGGTGGATAATACGAGGGGCAAATCGGGTAAATACAGACCGTACATACTTTCAATGGGCATACCCACCGCGCTTATCGCGCTTGCCTATGTATGGTTTCCGTATGAAAAACTGAGCGATATTTTCACATCGCAGATATTCGGAAAATCAGGCGGATACGTTGCCACTTGCGCGGTAGTTCTCTTTTTCAATCTGCTGCTGCATTTCTTCTTTATGTTTTTCCAGGACGCCTACACGAATCTCATTCACGTTCTTTCTCCGAACACGCAGGAAAGAACGGATGTTTTGGCAATAAAGTCGGTTGTATATTCACTTGCGCCGTCAATAATGAATATGGTTCTGCCCGTTGTTGCCAAATATTTCGCGAACGAGAATTTATACGATATAAAGGTTTACAGACTTTCATATCCCGTATTCGCCGTGATAGGCATAGCCCTTACGATAGTGGTTTACGCAAACACAAAAGAAAAAATAGTGCAGGCAAAAACCCACACTATTCAGATAAACTTTATTGATTCGTTCAAAGAGGTTGCCAAAAACAAATACTTTTGGATAATCGCTCTTGCGGGCTGGCTCGGATTTCTTGAGACCGCGTACGGCAATATCCTCAGCTGGTCTTACTCCTACGGCCACACCTGCGACGGCAATCAGCTTATGATTATCAACACGCTTACAGGAAACGCGTCTCTTTGGGGAATGCTGCTCGCGCCTTTCTTTATACGCCGTTTCGGCAAGAAAAAGGTGCTTATCGGTGTAAATTTCCTCAACATAGTCTGCATTTTGGCGATGCTGATAAATATGCACAACATATGGTGGCTGTTCGTGTGCGTTTACTTTAACTGGATGGTTGGCGCATTTGAGCAGATAACGACTCCCGCGGTTCAGGCGGATATACGCGATTATCAGCAATACCGCAGCGGCGAACGCATAGACGGAATGTTCGCGACCGTAACTACAATAGGAAATATGGTGACGCTCGTAACTTCATCGCTGCTTCCCGCAGTTGAAAAATATTACGGCGTTTACGAGGGCAACGGATATCAGAAGCCCTTGGATATTCTTGACGTTAAAACAGGCGAGCCCGGGCTTCTCTACACCCTTATGGGCGCTCTGATCCTTATGGCCGCGCTCGGCGCGTTCCTCAATGTTGTGCCGTATTTCTTCTATGATTTCACCGAGAAAAAGCAGAAATCGGTTATTCGCGTTCTTCAGGTGCGTTCTCTGTTTGAGGATTACGGCAACAACGCCCTCAACGATCATCAGATAGTTGAGGCGATAGATATGGTAAACAACGCCAGAGAAATGGCGGCCGCCGAACAGAGACCCGCCGTTAAGGATATTTACAAAAATATCAGCGACAAGGCGGCAAAAAAAGCCGCTAAAAAGCAGTACAGAGAAAATCTCGCTTTCAACGAAGAAATCGACATTTCAAAATTCGTCTGCGCCGAGCTTGATAAATTCAGTTCCGATTTGTTCAAATATCAGGTCGAGATCTCCAAAAACTTTTACGCTAAGGGATTAAACGGAATAAAAGAGATAGATTTGGGGCAGGAAAAAGAAGAGCTTGCCAAAGCCAAATCGCTTCCCAAAACCAATCAAGATGAAAAAGAGCTTCGCAGATTCAAAATAGATTTTGCGAAAAGCAAAATATCCGCGAAAAAAGCCTACGACAAATATTACGGCTCCGTAAACGCGTTTGTTGAGCCGGATATAGCCGCTCTTACCGCGCTTTTTGACAAAGAGGACGATATAGACGAAAAGATTTTTGAACTTACGGAGCTTCAGACCTTCGCCTCAAAAGAAAAAGACAAGGAAAAGGTCAAAAGCCTAAAGGCACAGATAAAGACGCTTACGGGCGAAAAGAAAGCAGTTCAAAAAGAATCAAAGGCACTTATGGATGAATTTGCGAAATTCAACAGAGCCGCAAGGCCTTACAACAATGCCAAAAAACTGCTTGCTCAGGAAGAGAACTACAGCCACTTTGACGAGATAGCCGCCCTATACGACGAGGCCAAAATAAGAGCCGAGGAGAGCGACAGGGAAAAAGAGGCCGCCATCGCCAAGAAAAAGGCGGAGGAAGAGGCAGAACTCGAACAGCGCAAAGCCAAAAAACAAATGGCCAAAAAGAAGTAAATTCCAATAATATACGGCGCGCCTAATGTATTTCGGCGCGCCGTTTTACAACACGGAGGAAAATTATGAGTAAAAAAGAGAGAAAGCTTACATCCGCGGAAAAAAAGAGAAAGGCGGAATTTGAAAAGCTCTGCGCGGAAATGGAGCAAAAGGGTTATGCCAAAAAGGATTTGACCGTCGGAGTCGTAAAGGCAAATATTATTGCCGTTTTCATAATGCTGCCATTTGTTATTGTTGCCGCGCTTGTATATTTTGCCGTTAACCCGGCAGGCAGTATCGACTTCGCTTCAAACGGAACGGAAAAATATTTTCTTAAATTTTTGATATTCATTGCCGTTTATTTTGTTTTTATTGTGCTGCACGAGCTTATCCACGGGTTGACTTGGGGGCTGTTCGCGAAAAACCATTTTAAATCAATCAGCTTCGGCATTATTTGGGAAATGATCACACCGTACTGCTGCTGCTCGGAGCCGCTCACCAAAACGCAGTACGTCATCGGCGGCGCTATGCCCACCCTGATTTTGGGATTTATCCCCGCCGTCGTTTCGGTAATTATCGGCAGTCCTTGGCTTTTGACGCTATCCGTTTTAATGATATTCGGAGGCGGCGGGGATTTTTTCATTATTTTGAAAATGCTTTTATACAGGAGTCGCGGAGCCGAAACGCTCTTTTACGATCACCCATACGAATGCGGAGTAGTTGTATTTGAAAAGTCTCTGTAAAGCAAACAAAAAGCACGCCGCGCACGGATAACCGTGCGCGGCGTCAGACTGTCAAAAAAGGCTATACAAAGGCCCTTGTTTCCGGTATAATAAAAGGGAACGGGGGTGTTGTTTTTA
>CANQGT010000017.1 GCA_947623505.1 uncultured Clostridia bacterium
TTTCTCTTCCTTTTACTATCACTTTCATCACCGTATTTATTTTACCACTTATATGCTAAAAAGCCCAGCTTTTTTACTGGACTTTTTCGACAGACTGAAATCCCGCAGATATTCTGCGGGATTTTTTTGCTTGAAATTTGATAACGATTATCAGTTTAGTTTGCTCTGCCGGGCAGGAATTTATCGAGTTCGTACTCAACATTTTTCATTTTCTTTACCTTCGGCTTGCGTATCAGCTTTCCGCGGGCGACGACCATATACAATTCGCGAAGGCTTTCAAGATTTTCAAGCGGATTTCCGTCCGTTACAATCATATCCGCGCATTTGCCCTTTTCAATACTGCCTGTAATTTCTTCAAGCCCTACTATTTTCGCGTTGCCCAGCGTTGCGCTGTAAAGAGCAAAATTGCTTGAAACTCCGCAGTACTGCTGAAAATACACAAGCTCGCGCCACATATCGTAATGCGTTATGTAGGGGCAGCCCGTATCAGTTCCGAGACCTACGGGTATTCCCTCTTTAAGGCACGCTTTTGCGCAGTCTATAATTCCGTCAAAGACGACCTTGCCGTTGAACTGCGCTACCTCGCTCGCGTGGCTTACGCTTCTGTCAAAAAGCGCATACGGAAGCGCGGGAGAAATGGTGGTGATATGGCATGCTCCTCTCTCCTTAAACGCCTTTATAATCTCGTCGTTCGGCTCGGCGCCGTGCTCTATCGAATCAACTCCGTTTTGAAGCGCAACGAGAACGCCGACCGGGCTTTCCGTATGAGCCGCCACCTTTAAACCGAGGCTGTGCGCCTCGTCGCAGGCGGCTTTTACATATTCGGGCGGCATTTTCAGTTCGCCGGGCTCGCCTTTTACCGTGGCGTCAAGCACTCCTCCGGTAATCATAAGCTTTATAAGATCGGGCTTGTCCGCCGCTATCTTCTTAACGAGGCTTACGGCCTCCTCGGCGCTGTGCGCCTCATATGCAACAGAGCCCGCCATATGGCCTCCCGGAACGGATACGGCGGCGTTTGACGCGAGTATTCTCGGCCCCTCTATCTCCCCGCGCTCTACTCTGCCACGAATTACGGTGTCGCAATTTTCCACTCCTCCAACGGTGCGCAAAGTTGTAACGCCGCTGTAAAGCTGTGTTTTGGCGCTTTTTTCACAAATCGTCTGCAAAATCTTCCAAGTAAATTTATTTCTCGTAGCGAATTTTACGAGCTTAACATTGTCTTTCGGCTTTTTGGTCGGCTTTCCGCTTGCCGGAAGATGAACGTGCAGATTGATAAGGCCGGGCATAAGGTACCTGCCGTTGAGATCGATTATCTCATAGCCCGAAAGACTGCCTCCGTCGGGAACGATATCGACTATTTTTTCCCCGTCGACGCAGACGGCAAGCCCCGTTTTAGGCTCCATATTCTTTGTGCCGTCAAGTATAACGGCGTTTACAAGCGCGTATTTCATACTTTTACCCCTTCTTTCGGTTATAATTATATCATTTCACCTCGCCTAAAGCAACCGCCAACGGTAAAGATTTTGATTTTATATGGCATTTTTGGCTTGACAATATCTCCGCAATTTCGTATAATACCCTTTGCAGGCAAACGGCCCGGTAGTTCAGCTGGTTAGAACGCCTGCCTGTCACGCAGGAGGTCGACGGTTCAAGTCCGTTCCGGGTCGCCAGTTAAGACGCTGATATGGCTCAGGCGGTAGAGCGCATCCTTGGTAAGGATGAGGTCGGCGGTTCAAGTCCGCCTATCAGCTCCAAAGAAATAGCCTTGAAAATCCTTGGATTTAAGCGGTTTTTAAGGCTATTTTTATTTTGTTCAAAAACTCTCTCAATACCTGTGAATACTTCGCATAGTGTGTCCGATAGTGTGTCCGTATTTTGATATTTATAAATCGTTTATATACTCTTTAAAGGAAGAATAAAGCCCGCTCCTCATAATATGGGGAGCGGACAAGAGCTTGTTTTTTTATTGGTCGGTTATATGAAGCTCGCGTTTTAGTGCAGCTTGCAATGCCTGGGAAAAGTTAATGTTTGCTTTTTCCGCCTCATAGCAAAGCCAACTCGGGAGAGTACAATTTTTCTTAACTGCTTTCATTTCGTTTTTGCGGCGGTATTCCGCGAAGTCAACATCTACGAGAGAAACAATAGCGCCCTCTGCTGCCGATACGCTTTTAAGCGTTCGCGGATTAGGCAATACTTTTCCGTCGTCCTCCATATCAATACCCATTAAGCCGATAGCGTCCCGTGCCATTTCAATAGCCTCCGTCATATCGTCGCCCTCTGTGTTAATATCAAAATCGGGTATATAAACGGTAAAGCCTTTTTCCTCGGGTGTTAAAACAATAGGATATGAATTTTTCATACAGTTACCTCCATAAAATTATATGTTAATGCAAGGTGGAGCGGGGCTTTATTTCAGCCCCCTCCTTTTTATTATTGCCCTTGCAAGATTTTCTTTTACTTCTTTGTGTCTTGGAATTGTTTCACTTTCCGTTCCGTTTGTATATATATCGTGCCCTCCTCCATTTCGTTTTAAGTACCAACCGTTTTTCTCCAGCAGCCTTATGAGGTCCGATCGTTTCGTTATTCTCACCTCCTCTCTATATTTATTATTATACGCCTTTAATGCGTATTTGTCAAGACTTTTTTTGATATTTTTTGCACTTTTTTGCAGGAACATTGAAAAAACCGCACAACCATGTTATAATAAAAGCGCTTACTTTATATTTTGAATCCTCAGTTATGAAAAAGATTTAACCATGGCAAAGCGTTTTACTCGTTATGCCTTATTCCTTTGACTTTGTCTATTTAATCGTGTGTCTTTGCAAATGCAATAAAAAGCCGCTGGTATTCCCGCTATGCCATCCGCTGTTTTGCGCGACTTTAAAAAGCAAAGCTCACACGAAATGTGTGAGTTTTGTTGTTTACGGTGGTTATATGAGAGTTTTTGATTTTGACAACACAATATACGACGGCGAAAGCGTTTTTGATTTTTTCCTTTTCTGCGTGAAAAAGCAAAAGTATCTGCTGAAATATATGCCGCTTATGATAAAAGACCTTATTTTTTATAAAATGCGCCTTTTGACCGAAGAAAAGCTCTATGAGCAGGCAAGCGGACTGACTAAGGAAATTGTGAAAAACAGGGAGCACGCCAACGATTACATTGAGGAATTTTGGCGACTGAACAGCCACAAACTGAAATCGGAATTTCTTGATATGATTGAAGAAAGCGATATAATCATAACCGCCTCACCCGCAATTCTTATAGAGGGAGTCGGCGGCAGACTAAAAACGAAAAACATAATCGGTTCGGTTATCGATTTGGATACGGGCGAGCTGAAATTTATGTGTTTCAGAAGCAACAAGGCGAAAGCGTTCAACAAGGCCTATCCAAAAGTGAAAATAGACGAATTTTATACGGATTCACTTAACGATATGCCGCTGATAAACGCCGCCGAAAAGGCGTTCCTCGTTAAAAAAGGGAAAATCACAGCTATAGAAAAATAACGCCTCTCGGCAGTAGCCGAGAGGCGCTTTCTTACAGCCCGCCGCTATACGAAACGAAGCCGCATTTGTAATCGGAAGTGCCGTTTATTTTGTATAACACAAGGTACATTCCGTCCACCGTGCCGAGGCAGGTGCAGCTTTCGTTCACATCGAGCGAGCCGATTTTTGTTTTCTTCGCCGTGTCGGCGTAAACGGTTTCGACAGTAGAGCGGTTCTTGTAGGTCTTGCCGCCCGTCGGAACGGTTTTTACGCCTCCGGCGTATTTGACAAAGCCGACCTTATGCTTTGTTGTTCCGTCAAGGTCGTAAACAACAATATACCCGTTGCCTTTTTTGCCGTAGCATTTGGCGCTTTCTTTCGGAGAAAGTGAGCCTATCCGCTCCTCAAGATCGCTTTTTTCCAAAACGACTTCCGTTGTACTGCCGTTTTTCCACGCCGCCGCTTTCGGATAGCTTTGCGCGGGGGAAACCGACGGCTTGCCCGCCGCTGAAGTCGACACATCGTTCCAGTCGATATAGTCGTTGGGATCGAGCAGTTTTTTGTTATAAGCCCACGATTTTGAATTTTCAACCTCAATGTGCAGGTGCGGACCTGTTGAGTTGCCCGTGCTGCCCATTGTGCCCAAAGTGTCGCCCTCTTTGATTTTCGTGCCGACCGTTTTGGGACTGCGGCTTTTCATATGCGCCATAAGAATTGACTTGCCGTCACTCGTTGTGAGCACAATATAATTGCCGTAGCTCTTATCGTAGGCGTTGCGCTGTATTGTTCCCGAAGCGGGGGCAACAAGCGTAGTGTTTGAGCAAACACGGTCAACGCCCGTGTGATAGCCCGCCGCCCACGAGCCTTTTTTCTTAAACGCCGTCGTCTGCTTTGACGACTCTTTAAACGGTGAGCGATACATCTATTCCGCCTCCCCGTCCGACGCCGTCTGCAAATTCATAATCGCGGCTAATCCGGCCGACACCGCCGACACCGCAAGTCCGACGAGAGCCGAAGTCAACATATCCTTAGCCGCCGTGAAATCTATCGTCATAAGGTTTACGGCGATATATCCCGCCGCTGTCTGAAGGAACGTTCTGAGCATTCTTTTCGCGGTCTCTTTTGTAAATTTCATTTAAATGCTCCTTTCATCTGTTCATTGGCGCTTCTTCGGGGAGCGCCATAGTGTTATTAAATATTTTTGTGATAGTTCCGTTTCCGCCAAGCTGATGATACGCGTCATACTCCTTTTGCAAAGCGTCTTTCGCGTATATCGGGCAATAGCCCCTGTCGGAGTACTTATCATTCTGCCTGATGATCTCGGTGCGAAGCAGTGACAGCATTCCCTCTTCAAGGGCTGTTGTTCGCTTTTTTATACCTTTAAAATAGACTGCCACACCTGTTATCGCGCCCGAAACAACGGCGCTTACGACAACGGTGATGATCGTATTCCATATCATTCAGGTCTTTCTCCTTTCTGTCTTATTCCTCAGAGTCGGGCGGGGTTGGAAATTCAATATTTAGCGGAAAGCCCGCTTGCTCCGGTAAATCTCTCAAAAGTTGCCTATATTTCGCCCATTTGCCCGTAAAGATCGTTGCGAGCGACGCTATAAACTTTGTCGCCGACGAGGTATCAAGCCCCAAGCGGTCAAGCGACATTTCTTTATCACTAAGTGAGAGCAGTTTGTCTCTGACGGCTCTCGCGGCGGCTGCCGCAGAGTCTGTATCTCCGTCTGCAACAGCCTGCTTATATGCCTCTCTAAGCGTGTCAAGCTGTTCGGCTTTTGCCGCTTCCGCGAACGCAAGCGACTTCGCAAGCCTTTCTTCTTTGCTTACCATAATACTCATTTTCTTTAAACCTCCTCAATTAAAAAATCGCGCAAGCCACCGCCACACCGTGGCCGTAGGTCGCATCGTGACTGCTCAGAGAACCGTCTATGACGACACGGCGCACGATGCTGGTGCCGGATGGGAGGGGCGAACGCAACCACCAGTCCCGAACGGCTCCGCTTGTGTTGTATTTGATTTTTCCGGCGTCCATCGGTTCGGCGTAGTAGGGGAACTGCGTACCGTCAGACAAGCCGCTCTCGCTTCCGCCGTAGACTTCACTTCTCGACGCAATCCAAAACTTGTCCTCCGTGTAGTAGTTTTGCTTTATGTTGCCCTCTTCTTCGTACAGGCCGTTCGTCCTGTTCGTGATCTTCGCCGTTCCGACGACTTCGAGGAAC
Source organism: uncultured Clostridia bacterium (assembly GCA_947623505.1). GTDB lineage: Bacteria > Bacillota > Clostridia > Oscillospirales > Acutalibacteraceae > Eubacterium_R. The sequence continues at coordinate 5,712 of CANQGT010000017.1, forward strand.
TCCGGATCGAGTCCGTTCATCCAGCCCGCCTGCGTTTTCTCCCAAGAGGGCGGACGGTCAAACTTCGTCTGCGGCTTCCACACCTGACCGGCAGGCGCCTCGCTGTTGAGGAACTGCCTCATCGCGCTTTCCTTCCAGTTATTCGAGCCGTATCTGATACGGTGCGTGTGGTTCATATTCGCGGTTTTGCCGTCCGCCGTTCCGAGGTCTGTTCCGCCGCTTCCCTCCGTGACGCTTACCGTCTCAATTGCCGTCGCCTCCGTGACGCTGTTGTAGGTGCTGACTTTCGTCTCGGACGCCTGCTTATCCTTAGCCCATGGGAACGTAAGGACGCCGTTTGCCGGCACAGGCTTCGTCAGCGTGAACTGATAAGTCTTGCCGCCGCCATTCGCCGTATCGTAGCCGTCAAGCAGGGTGAAGTGGTACGTTCCGGCAACAAGTGGCGTTTCGCAGTAATACAGCGCTTCCGTGTTGTCGTACTGCAAGGAATTGACAACGCAGTCGTGCGTGAGCAGCGTCATACTGTGCTTGTACCGCCCGATATGGTCTACATTGTAATCGTGAGCCACAACGTCCCATACGATTTCGCCCACCCCATCCTTTTTACATTTAAGCTGGGTACCGATAGGAAACAGCGAGGGGCCGCCTCCCACTCTTACTGCCTGTTGTATCGCGTGCCAAGAGTCGAATCCTATTTCTCCGCTCTTGCTTGCCAAGATAGCAAGTAGAGCGTTCATTGTGTCAAATTGTTCCGCGTTCGGAAACAAGTGGTTAATATCTGCCATTTTTTCAACCTCCTACTGTAATTTTGTAATTCCTAAAGCGGGGTGCCCGCTTGAAATTCTGAATTTTCCGAGATACTTCGAATCGTCGTCGTTGTCAACAATCATAATACCGTCGATCTCATCTCCAACCGCTGCCGCCGCCTCTCGAGCCGCCGTAGCTGCGTCGTTTGCCGCTTTGGTCGCGGTACCCGCTTTTGTGGCAGCCTTGTCCGCGTTGCTTACGGCGTTTTCTATTTTTTCGTCGATTTCATTCAAAAGAGCGCTGCCTTTTTTCAGCACATCGGCGATATTATCATCGTATAAATAATCTGTGGGCTTCGGTTTTGGCTCAACGGGAATTTCCGTTCTGAATACAGTCTTTCCGAAACCGTCGCCCTCGTAATAAATAAAAGCGGTTATTTTGAGAGCCTGCTGTAAAAGAATATTCGGCACACTCGCGGTGTAGCCGTTTCCCGTGGCTTGAGACTGAACGGCAAGGCTCTCTTTTGATTTTCTGTTGCAAAAATGAAAAACCGGCGCTTTCTCGAAGTCAAGATGCTTTACGGTTATAGTCTGATTAAGATCCCATTGATAAAGCCGCTCAATGAGCGCGCCGTTTGAATCATAACCCGGTATTAAATTAAACATTTTCTAAAATCCTTCCATTTAAACATATTTGTTAATAAACAAACACCTATGAATTCTATATTATCAAGGTTTTTTATCCTATGATTTTCCGCCTGTACTTGTTCCTGCCAAGGCTTGTGTTCGGAAAATCAGTAAAGGCTGTCGGAGCAAAATGCGCCCGATATAACGGATAGCCAAACCCTAACATCGGAATTAGTAATGGCGCTTGCCTCTGCGGGCAGGGCTGTGATAAGGGCAAATCCCGCTTCGGCAAATTAAAAGACAAACAGAAAGATTAAAGCGAAAATCTCAAATGTCAATACATCCAAAAATGAGGGGTAGATTTTTTCCCTTCGTATATAGACTGTAAAGCGCATAAAAGGAAAGCGCCTTTACCTGCATATTTATTCATTTCTATGAATATTTATAAATATTTTTCACTTTGCTATTGACTTTAAAAAAAGCAAGTGTATAATAAATAAGAATAAAAAGAAAAGCGGATTTGTTTCAATCGGGAGATTTTGCATAAAAATGATAAAAGTATTCATTAACGGTCAGGCTGGAACAACGGGGCTTCGCATCGCAGACCGCCTGAAAAAAAGAGATGATATAGAGCTTCTCGCTATTGCCGACGATAAACGCAAAGACGAAAGCGAGATAAAAAAATACATTAACGACTCGGACATAACTTTTCTCTGCCTGCCGGACGAAGCGGCTGTAAGCGCGGTGTCGCTGCTTGAAAAAGATAACAGGCGCACTAAAATAATAGACGCCTCCACCGCTCACAGAACAAACCCGCTATGGGCATACGGCTTTCCGGAGCTTTCGGTTGAGCTGGAAGAAAAGATAAAAACCAATCAGCTTATAGCTAATCCGGGCTGTTACGCGAGCGGATTTAACGCGATCGTTGCCCCTCTCGTTGCGAGGGGTGTAATTTCAAAGGAATATCCCATTACCTGCTTTGCTCTTTCGGGCTACAGCGGCGCGGGGAAAAAGGCTATCGCTCAGTATGAGGATATAAACAGGGATAAGGAGCTTGAGTCTCCCCGTCTCTACGCCCTTGCGCAAAATCACAAGCATTTGGCGGAAATGCAGGCGATAAGCGGTCTTAAAAGAGCGCCGATTTTTTCACCAATGATATGCGATTACAAATGCGGAATGGTCGTTGCCGTTCCTCTGTTTTCAGATATGCTTGAAAAAAAATACTCTCCCGAAAGCATACGGGAGATACTTGCCGAGCATTACGCGGGAAAAGAAATCGTTAAAGTCCGACCTTTAGGTTACACGCAGAATATGATAGGCGCCAACAATTTTGAGGGCAGGGACGATATGGAAATCGAGGTAACGGGAAACGGCGAGCGAATCGTTATTATCTCAAGATTTGATAATCTCGGAAAAGGAGCTTCGGGCGCGGCGATTCAGTGTATGAATATAAGCATCGGGGCGGACGAAAAAAAATCACTTGTTATAGGAGAATAGGAAAATGAAAATTATTGACGGCGGCGTATGCGCCGCAAAGGGATTTAAAGCAAGCGGCGTATATTGCGGAATAAAAAAGCCGAAATCGGATAATCTCAACCCGAATTATGTTCACAAAAACGATTTGGGAATGATACTCAGCGACGAAATATGCAATACTGCGGCGGTTTATACCACCAACAAGGTCAAGGGCGCGCCTATCGTTGTTACAAAAAGAAATCTTGAAAAAACGAACGGAAAATCAAGGGCGGTTATAGTTAATTCCAAAAACGCGAACACCTGCAACGCGGACGGAGAAGAAAAGGCGGAAAAAATGTGCGCCGTCGCCGCGAAAGAACTCGGTATAGAGCCCGAGGAGGTCGTTGTTGCGTCAACGGGAGTTATCGGCCAAATTTTGCCGATAGAGCCCATTGAAAGAGGCATAGGGCCGCTTGTAAAAGCGCTGTCTTACTCGGGAAACGGCGAAGCCGCGGCGGCTATAATGACTACGGACACCGTTAAGAAGGAATACGCCGTTGAATTTGAACTCGGCTCAAAAACCTGCAAAATAGGCGGAATGGCAAAGGGTTCGGGTATGATACACCCGAATATGGCCACAACTCTTAATTTCATAACAACGGACGCCGCAATTTCCGTTCCCGTTCTTCAAAAGGCGCTCGGCGAGGTGGTAAAGATAACCTACAACTGCCTTTCCATTGACGGCGACACATCAACAAACGATATGGTATGCCTTATGGCAAACGGCCTTGCGGGCAACGGCGAAATAACCGACTGCGGCAAGGATTATGAGATTTTCAAAGCCGCGCTCTACGAGGTTATGATGCATCTTACAAGAATGCTTGCCAAAGACGGCGAAGGCGCGGGAAAACTGATAGAATGCTTTTGCGGCGGCTGCCCCGACGAGGACTGCGCGATTAAAATCGCAAAATCGGTTATCCATTCAACACTTTTGAAATGTATGATTTTCGGCGAGGACGCAAACTGCGGCAGGATACTCTGCGCCGTCGGCTATACCGACGCCGATTTCGATATAAACAAAATAAGCGTTGAGTTAAAAAGCGAGTTCGGCGCAATAAAAGTCTGCGAAAACGGGCTCGTTCTTCCGTTCAGCGAGGAAAAGGCGGCTGAAATTCTTAAAAGCGACGAGATACAGCTTTATATAGACCTGCATCAGGGCGACGGCCACGCGACGGCGTGGGGCTGCGATATGACATACGACTATATCAAGATAAACGGCGATTACCGCACCTGATAACAAGGCAAATCAATTTATAGTTTAACCGAAAGGAAAAGGATTATGGACGTTTCAAACGCTATGAAAGCGAATGTGCTTGCCCACGCTCTGCCGTATATACAGGCTTACCGCAAAAAGGTGATAGTAGTTAAATACGGCGGAAACGCTATGATAAACGAGGAGCTTAAAACAGCCGTTATGCGCGATCTTGTGCTGCTTTCAACCGTAGGCATTAAGGTTGTGCTTGTTCACGGCGGCGGGCCGGAAATAAGCAAAACGCTTGAGGCTATGAATATCGAAAGCGTTTTTGAGGACGGTCTGCGCGTTACTACCAAAGAAACCTCAAATGTTGTGCAGATGGTGCTGGCGGGCAAGATAAACAAGGATCTTGTGTGCCAAATAGGCAATTTGGGAGGAAACGCCATCGGTCTTTCGGGTATGGACGGGCATATGATAAAATGCCGCCCTCTCGATGAAAAGCACGGCTACGTCGGAGAAATAATCGATATGAATATGGACGTGGTTTCCGAAGTGCTCGCGAACAATTTTATTCCCGTTATCGCTACCGTCGGCTACGACGAGAACGGAAACTGCTACAATATCAACGCAGACACCGTGGCGTCCGGAGTGGCGGGCGCGCTTAAGGCGGAGGCGCTTATTTCAATGACGGACGTTGCCGGCCTGCTGCGCGATAAAGACGACGATTCCTCACTTATTCACAGAGTTTATATTTCCGACGTTCCCGCGCTTATCGCGGAGGGCGTTATAGGCGGCGGAATGATCCCGAAAATAGACTCAATGACAAACGCCATACGCGAGGGCGTAAAAAAGGCGTTTATTATAGACGGCAGAGTTCCCCACTCCATTCTTATGGAGCTTCTTACCGACGAAGGTATGGGAACGATGTTCAGAAGCAGGTGAGATAAAATGAACACAAAAGAACTTGACAGAGAATATATCTGCTCCTCTTACAACAGATTCGACGTTGCTCTGGCTTTGGGAAAAGGCTCAACGCTGACCGACGAGGACGGAAAAAGATACATAGATTTCGGTTCGGGCATCGGCGTAACGTCTTTCGGCATAGCCGACGACGTGTGGAAAAACGCGGTAACGGAGCAATTAGATAAATTGCAGCACACCTCAAACCTCTACTACACCTCGCCCTGCGCGAGGCTCGCGAAACTGCTCTGCGATAAGACGGGGCTTAAAAAAGTGTTTTTCTGCAACAGCGGCGCGGAGGCCAACGAGGGCGCGATAAAATTCGCGAGAAAATACAGCTTTGATAAATACGGCGAAGGCAGGCACACGATAATAACGCTTGTCAATTCATTTCACGGCAGAACCGTTACCACCCTTTCCGCCACCGGGCAGGAAAGTTTTCATACTCTGTTCTCCCCTTTCACCCCGGGCTTTGAATACTGCCCCGCGAATGATTCGGAGGCTCTTGAAAAAATGGCGGACGGCTCCGTTTGCGCAATAATGCTTGAATGTGTTCAAGGCGAGGGCGGAGTGCTTGACCTTAACAGGGATTTCGTTTTAAAAATCGCCGAAATCGCGAAAGAAAAAGACATTCTTATCATCGTTGACGAGGTTCAGACGGGCAACGGCAGAACGGGAAAATATTTTTCATATATGAATTTCGGTATAGAGCCCGACATCGTTACAACGGCAAAAGGTCTTGGAGGAGGACTTCCGATAGGCGCGGTGCTTTTCGGCGAAAAGCTAAAAGATACGGTTACGCCCGGCTCCCACGGTTCAACTTTCGGCGGCAATCCCGTTGTCGCGGCGGGCGCGATAAGCATAGTTGAGCGCATTGACGAAAAATTCCTTGAAAGCGTTGCCGAAAAGGGCGAATACATAAGAAAAAAGCTCCTTGAAATCAAAGGAGTAAAAAGCGTGAGCGGAATGGGGCTTATGCTCGGCGTTGAAACAGGAAAAAGCGCCGGGGAAATCGCGAACGCCTGCCTAAAAAAAGGGCTTTTGGTGCTTACCGCGAAAACGAAGATACGCCTTTTGCCCGCGCTTAATATAAGCTATGACGAAATTGACAAAGGTCTTGATATTCTTAAAGAGGTGATCGAAAATGGATAAGCTCAAACATTTGTTAAAATTGCAGGATCTTACTCAGCATGATATTCTTGATATACTGAATCTTGCAGACCAGCTTAAATACGAAACGAAGCACGGCATAGAGCATCATCTGCTTAAAGGAAAAACTCTCGGTATGATTTTCCAGAAAAGCTCAACAAGAACGAGAGTGTCGTTTGAAACGGGTATGTATCAGCTCGGCGGGCAGGCGCTGTTTCTTTCAAACCGCGACCTCCAGATAGGCAGAGGCGAGCCCGTGAACGACACGGCGAGGGTGCTTTCCCGTTATCTTGACGGTATTATGATAAGAACTTTTGCGCAAAAAGAGGTGGAGGATCTTGCCAAATACGGCTCGATACCGGTAATTAACGGTCTTACTGACTACTGCCACCCCTGCCAGGTGCTTGCCGATCTTATGACCGTGCGCGAATATAAAAAGAGCTTTGACGGACTTAAATTATGCTATATAGGCGACGGAAACAATATGGCCAACAGCCTTATTGTCGGAGCGATAACAATGGGAATGGAATGCGCGGTTGCCTGCCCCGAAAATTACAGACCCGATCCCGAAATTATGAAATGGGCATATAAAAACGGAAAATTCACCTGCTCCGCCGATATAACCGAATGCGCGAGCGGCGCGGACGTTCTTTATACCGACGTTTGGGCGTCAATGGGTCAGGAGAGCGAAAAGGCGGAACGCGAAAAGGTATTCAGAGGCTATCAGATAAACGACGACGCGGTTGCCGCCGCAAATGAAGGCGTTATGGTGCTGCACTGCCTCCCCGCTCACCGCGAAGAGGAAATAACGGCCAAGATTTTTGAAGAGCACGCGAACGAGATTTTTGACGAGGCCGAAAACAGGCTCCACGCTCAGAAAGCGGTTTTGGTAAAACTTTTGGGATGATATACTATGGATGACGAAAAAGTATATATTTGCCTTGCGAACGGGCAAATCTTTGAGGGCAGGCGTTTCGGCGCTGGCGGCGATATAACGGGCGAGCTTGTTTTCACTACGGGTATGTGCGGCTATATAGAAACTCTCACCGATCCGAGCTATTACGGGCAAATCGTTATGCAGACCTTTCCGCTTATAGGCAACTACGGTTTTATTGACGGCGACAGGGAAAGCGATAAGCCCTATCTGAGCGCTTACATAGTTAGGGAAAAATGCGACGAGCCCTCAAATTTCAGATGCGATATGGCACTTGACGATTATCTGAAAAAGCATGGGATAATCGGAGTTTATGACGTTGATACGCGGGAAATCACAAAGATAATACGTGAAAGCGGCGTTATGAACGCCCGCATAGTTTCCGACCCGAGAAACGTTGATTTTGAAGAGCTTAAAAAATATGCCGTAACAAACGCGGTAAGCTCCGTTTCTACGAAAAGGCCGTCGCTTGTCGCCGGCGAAAGCCATAAATTCAACGTTGTGCTTATTGACTACGGTAAAAAGGACAATATCGCCCGTGAACTCTCAAAACGCGGATGCAACGTGGCGGTAGTACCGCACGACACCAAAGCGCAGGATATACTAAATCTTTCGCCTGACGGCATTATGCTCTCAAACGGCCCGGGAGATCCGCAGGAAAATACGGAATGTATCGCCGAACTGAAAAAGCTTATCGGCAAAAAGCCCATATTCGGGATATGCCTCGGCCACCAGCTTTTGGCAATCGCCATGGGCGGAAAAACGGTTAAACTGAAATACGGCCACAGGGGAGTAAATCAACCCGTAAAGGAGCTAAAAACGGGCAGAACTTATATATCATCTCAAAATCACGGCTACGCCGTCGTCAACGAAGAAATAGAAAAATCGGGCGGCAAAGTAAGCTACATAAACGCGAACGACGGCACAAACGAAGGCGTTGATTACCCCGACAAAAACGCGTTTTCGGTGCAGTTTCACCCCGAGGCTTGCAGCGGCCCGCACGACACAAGATTTTTGTTCGACAGGTTTATTGAAATGATGGGAGGTAATAAATAATGCCTCTTAACAAAGATATTAAAAAGGTGCTCGTTATAGGTTCGGGCCCAATAGTTATAGGGCAGGCGGCCGAATTTGATTACGCGGGCGCTCAGGCGTGCCGTGTGCTGAAGGACGAGGGCATTGAGGTGGTTCTTGTAAATTCAAACCCCGCCACGATAATGACGGACAAGGCGCTTGCCGACCATATTTACCTTGAGCCCCTCACCGTTGAAACGGTAAAGCGTATAATCGAAAAAGAAAAGCCGGACAGTATTTTGGGCGGTCTCGGCGGGCAGACCGGCCTCACAATATCCATGCAGCTTGCAAAGGACGGATACCTTGAAAAAGCGGGAGTCCGTCTGCTCGGCACGAACGCCGAGGCTATCGACAAGGCGGAGGACAGGCTCCTTTTCCGCGAAACGATGGTAAAGATAAATCAGCCCGTTGTGCCGAGCGACGTTGCAAACGACGTTGAGCACTCGCTTGAAATAGCGGGCGAAATAGGCTATCCCGTTATCGTGCGGCCTGCGTTTACCCTTGGCGGCGCGGGAGGCGGTATCGCCCGAAGCGAAAGCGAATTAAGGGAAATCGCAAAAAGAGGGCTTATGCTCTCCCCCATCACTCAGGTGCTTATAGAAAAATACATCGGCGGTTGGAAAGAAATCGAATTTGAGGTTATGAGAGACAGCGCCGGAAACGTTATATCGGTGTGCTCTATGGAAAATTTTGATCCGGTGGGCATACATACGGGCGACAGCATCGTTATCGCCCCGACGGTAACTTTGGGCGACAAGGAATATCAAATGCTGCGCTCCGCCGCGCTTGACATTATAACCGAGCTTGGTGTAGAGGGAGGGTGCAACTGCCAGTTCGCGCTTGATCCCGACAGCTTTGAATACAGCGTGATTGAAGTTAATCCGAGAGTCTCGCGCTCGTCGGCTCTCGCTTCAAAGGCAACGGGCTATCCCATTGCGAAAGTGACCACTAAAATAGCCCTCGGCTATACGCTTGACGAAATAAGAAACGACGTTACCGGAAAAACCTGCGCGTGCTTTGAGCCGACGCTCGACTACGTTGTGGTAAAACTGCCGAAATGGCCGTTTGACAAATTCGTAAACGCCTCGCGCACACTTTCAACTCAAATGAAAGCGACCGGCGAGGTTATGAGCATAGCGCCTTCGTTTGAAATGGCGGTTATGAAAGCCGTGCGCGGCGCCGAAATAGGGCTTGATACGCTCAACGACAGCGCGCTTGACGGCAAGGATATTATGGAAACTCTGCACAATCAGGACGATCTGCGCCTTTTCAGCGTTTTCCGAGCCCTCAAAAACGGAGTTTCACCCGAGGAAATACACAAAATAACTATGATCGACAAGTGGTTTTTGTATAAGCTCAAAAATCTTGCCGATTACGAAAAAGCGATAGAAAACAAGCCCGTGAGCAGGGAGATGTATATAAAGGGCAAAAAGCTCGGTTATACGGACGCGGCCTTGCAGCGGATAAGCGGCGGTTCCGTTGCGTTTCACAAGGACGCCGTATATAAAACGGTGGACACCTGCGGCGCGGAATTTGAGGCGGAGACTCCGTATTTTTATTCAACATACGACACGGCGTGCGAAAGCCGCTGCATCGACCGCTCCGGCAAAGAACGCGTTATCGTTCTCGGCTCCGGACCTATAAGGATCGGCCAGGGAATTGAATTTGACTATTCTTCCGTTCACTGCGTATGGACTCTTAAAGAACTCGGCTATGAGGTTATTCTTGTAAATAACAATCCCGAAACGGTATCAACGGACTTTGATACGGGAGACAGGCTTTATTTTGAGCCCCTCTGCCCCGAAGACGTTATGAACATAATCAAAGTTGAAAAGCCGATCGGCGTTGTAGTTGCTTTCGGCGGCCAGACCGCTATAAAGCTTACAAAATTTCTCGACGAAAACGGCATAAAGATACTTGGCACCTCCGCGGAAAGCATAGACGTTGCCGAGGACAGAGAGCGATTTGACAGCCTTCTTGAGCAATTCGGCATATCAAGGCCGAAAGGAACGTCGGTAATGACTCTCGAAGAGGCGCTTGAGGCCGCGAAATCACTTGAGTACCCCGTTCTTCTGCGCCCAAGCTATGTTATAGGCGGGCAGAATATGACGATAGCCTACACCGACGACGACGTTGAGCAATATATGAACATCATTCTTTCGCAGGGTATAGAAAATCCTGTTCTTGTGGACAAGTATATGATGGGAACGGAGCTTGAAGTTGACTGCATATCAGACGGCAAAGACGTTTTGATACCGGGAATAATGGAACATATTGAGCGCGCGGGCGTTCACAGCGGGGATTCGATAGCCGTTTACCCGCCATACAACATACAGGACAAAATGCTGGCGAAGATATGCGACGTTTCGGAAAAGCTTGCTTTATCGCTCAAAACAAAGGGGCTTGTAAATATACAATACCTCATTTATCAAAACGAACTGTATGTTATAGAGGTAAACCCGAGAGCCTCGCGCACTATCCCCTACATCAGCAAGGTAACGGGAGTGCCGATGGTTGAGCTTGCCTCAAAAATAATGGTGGGCGCGTCGCTCAAAGAGCTTGGATTCGGCGCCGGTCTTTACAAAACTCCGCCGTACTGCGCCGTAAAAGTGCCCGTTTTCAGCTTTGAAAAGCTGAACGACGTAAACAGCCAGCTCGGCCCCGAAATGAAATCCACGGGAGAAGTGCTCGGTGTTGGCAAAAATCTTAAAGAAGCGCTTTACAAGGGACTCGTTTCCGCAGGATTTAAAATAGACAATCAAAAACGAAACAGGCACGGCGTGCTAATAACAGTAACGAAGCAGGATCGGTTTGAAATCGTTTCCCTTGCCAAAAAACTTGACGATATGGGCGTAAGCATTTGGGCGACTCCGCAAACGGCAAAAGCCATCGAAAGCCTTGGCATAGAGGTTGAAACGGTAAACAAGCTGAGCGTTGACAACTCAATTATGGAGCTTTTGGAAAGCGGAAAGCTGAGTTACGTTGTCTACACGGGAAAAAGCGACAAGCGGAGCATAGCCGATTATATTCGTTTATTCAACAGGGCGAATCAGCTCGGTATCGCGACGATAACCTCGCTTGACACGGCAAACGCGCTGGCAGATATAATCGCAAGCAGATACAATCAAAACAACACGGAGCTTGTGGATATAAACAATATGCGCGAAAGCAAGGGCATTCTTAAATTCAGCAAAATGCACGGCACGGGCGACGATTACATTTTCTTCAATAATCAATGCGGAATAATCACCTGCCCCGAAAGCTTTGCGATAGAGTTTTCGGACAGGCACAGAGGCATTGGAGGCGACGGCATAGTTCTGCTTGAAAATTCCGATAAGGCCGACGCTAAAATGAGGATATTCAACATAGACGGCTCCGAGGGAAAAATGGCGGGCAACTCCATACGTTGCCTTGGGAAATATCTTTACGACAACGGATTCGTTTCAAAGGAAAATATTACCATTGAAACGGCAAGCGGAATTAAAAAGCTTCAGCTCTTTACAAGAAACGGCAAGGTTTCCTCCGTAACCGTAGATATGGGAAAAGCGGAGCTTCTGCCCGAAAAGGTACCGGTGAATATTGACGGCGACAGAATTATAAGCAGAAAGGCCGAAATAGCCGGAAGCGAATACGAGATAACCTGCCTTTCCATAGGAAATCCCCATTGCGTTGTATTTGTAAACAATGTTGATAAAACAAATCTTGAAATTATCGGGCCTAAATTCGAGACCTGCGAGCTGTTTCCCGAAAGAATAAACACGGAATTTGTAAGAGTGGTAAACAGCCGCACGCTTAAAATGAGAGTTTGGGAACGCGGAAACGGAGAGACGCAGGCTTGCGGAACGGGAGCTTGCGCAGCGGTTGTAGCGGCGGTTGAAAACGGCTTTTGTTCAAAGGGCGAGGACATAACCGTAAAACTGCGCGGCGGCGATCTTATAGTGAACTACACCGACGAGCGGGTTACTCTTACGGGCGACTGCAACCTTGTTTTCACGGGGCAGATTGAATATTGAGGATAAAAAAGCGTTCCTTTTCGGAACGCTTCAGCGTGTAGAAAAAGTCAAGAAAACAGATTTCTACACGCCGGCAGACTTCGAGAAACGGAACTGAATTTGCCTTTCGGCAATTCGTCGGCGTACATAGGTACGGTAGAGTTGCCGAAAGGCGAAAGCGCCGAAAGCCGCTTGAATTCGATGTTCAAGCGGCTTTCTCATTGCAGTTGTTATTAAAAATTATACAGACCGAATTTTTGTAGGTGATACCGATTACGAAAACATATTTGTTTTCTCGGCGCGGTTCAGACCGCTTTATCGACAGTCTGAAGCGTTCCTTTTCGGAACGCTTTTGCTTTTATAAGAACAAAAAAACGGACGGGTTTTCAACATTGATGTAAAGATACGACACTTTACGATAAAAAATTCGTTGAAATCTATATTGAAAACTATGTTGAAATTGTTGAAAACTCAATCTTATACGGCAATTTTGTAAAGTAAAAATACTTGTAATGTTCAAAACCGTGTATTGTAAAACGGCTTAACAGATAATTTTCGCACAAAAAAACAGACGGCAAAATCACCGTCTGTTTTTGTTTAATATTATTTTTTGAAAAAGCTTACAATATCGCTGAATGTATCGTCATCGTTCGCCGAGAAATTGCTGGGTGAAACTGCATCCATCGGGGGCGAAACCTCTCTGTTGGCGGTCGTGGATTTTATCGGAGCGCCGGGGCCCTTATCGCCGAAACGTGTGGCGATAACGGTAATAACCATTTCGTCCTCAAGATTTTCGTCGAAGTTCGCACCCCAAATGATTTCGCAATCGGGATGAACGGCTTTCATAACGATGGTGGAAGCGTTATCTATCTCGTCAAGACCTATATCAGTTGAAGCCGTAATATTGAGAAGTACTCCGCGGGCACCGTCAATAGACGTATTGAGCAGAGGACTGGAAATTGCCTGACGCGCGGCGTTTTCGGCCTTGTCCTTACCCTTTGCCCTGCCGACGCCCATATGAGCGTAGCCGGCGTCTTTCATTATCTCGGTAACGTCGGCAAAGTCGGAGTTGACGAGGCCGGTGGCGTTTACAAGATCGGAAATTGACTGAACGCCCTGGCGAAGAACGTCGTTTGCAATCTCAAACGCGTTGAGAAGAGTTATCTTTTCATCGGTAATGAGCTTAAGGTTTTCATTCGGGATAACCATAAGAGAATCCACATATTGCGCAAGATCGCGGATACCCTCCTGAGCCTGATCCATACGGCGCTTTCCCTCAAAGGCAAACGGAGTTGTAACAACGCCGACTGTAAGAATGCCCATATCCTTGGCAATTTTCGCCACTACCGGAGCCGCGCCGGTACCTGTGCCGCCGCCCATACCGGCGGTGATAAATACCATTTCTGCGCCTGAGAGAATATCGCTTATGGCGTCACGGCTCTCCTCGGCGGCTTTTGTGCCTACCTCCGGCTTCGCGCCGGCTCCGCGACCCTTAGTTGATTTTTCACCTATAAGTATTTTATGAGTTGCGACTGATTTGCTGAGCGCCGGCTTATCGCTGTTTACCGCGATAAACTCAACGTCCTGAATATTGCACTGAACCATACGGTTTACGGCATTTCCGCCGCCGCCGCCAACGCCGATTACTTTTATTGATACAACCTTTGTATCCTCAGTATCGATTTCATAACGTCCCATTTACTTTAATTCTCCTTATTTATGTAATGTAATAATGCCTTTGATCAGCCTAAACGGCGTCTATATTGTTATTGTAACAATATTGTAATCTTTTTGCAATATTTTTTTTTATTTTATTTAAAGATTATTTCCAAAGTTTTTTAAAGATTTGGCAGTTTTATTTGTGCATATTGCACAATTCGGTATTTTCCCTCAATTTCTTTTAGACTTTTGTAAAGATTTTTTCTTTACGTTTATTCTTCCGTAAAGTACGATTGCTTGTCAACGGTTAGATTGATTTTTCCTTTAATGCTGTTATTGTGGCTGTCAAGTTCTTCGCATATCGCGAGTCCCCTGTTTATCTTCTTTTCAAGACCGTCGCAGCTTCCGAGCTCAAATGTTATTCTTCCGTCATAAACGATATAATTGCTGTTTTTGCTCTTGCAGCCTATTGCGGTGATCCCCGATATTTGCATCGTGTTTATTTCATCGGCAAGTTTTGCAACGCACTGAGAAACCGATTTATCCTCAAATTCAAGCGTAAATCCCTCATTTGCCGTTTTCGGCTTCGCGTCTTTTATCAATATCGCGTCCTTAGGTTTTTTAGCCGCGCCTTTTTCAAGCACCTTCAGTTTATTGTCAAGCAATATATACTTCTTATCGGAATCTACGGCGGCAAAAAAGACCTTGGCATCTGTTACGGTTATCTCTAAGGTTGCAGGCAGTTTTCTTTTTATGCTTACGCTGTTAATATACGGATAAGAGCTCTCGATGCTTTCGGCGCATCTTTCCTTATCTATCATAAAAAGATTATCGCCCGTTTTGATTGTGCACGCCTTGGCGATTTCCTCAGGCTCATATATCCGGCTGCCGGAAATTTTTATTGTTGTTATATTAAAAAATATCGTAAGCGAAAACACAACCGACAAAACTGCGACAAACGCGATTACTCCTAAAGTTATCAGCGTATTCCTCATTCCGTTTTTCATTCTGCGTTTTTTGTTTTGCTTTTCACGAATCTCTGTTCTTGTAATTCCGGCGTTTTCATTGAACTGCCCGGCAAAATAATCCGAATATCCGCCTCGATTTCCTAAATCAAAAGAAATATACTCGTCGTTTTTGCTATCGCTGTTCTTGACCGACGTCTTTATTCTCTTCCTTTTCATCGCTTACCCTCTTTACATCCGCGCCTATAAGCGCAAGGTTTTCCTCTATTTTTTCGTATCCTCTGTCTATATGATAAATATCCCTTATTGAAGATTTTCCCTCCGCCGCGAGGGCGGCAATCACCATAGCGGCTCCGCCTCTTAAATCGGTGCAGTAAACGTTTGCTCCGTAAAGCGATTTTACCCCGTTTATTATGGCGCTTCTGTCGTTTACGGCAATATCGGCGCCGAAGCGGTTCAGTTCGCTTATGTGCTTAAATCTTCCCTCAAATATGCTTTCGCTTATAACCGAAACCCCGTAAGATTTCAACAGCGCCGCCATAACTATCGCCTGGCAATCCGTGGGAAATCCCGGATAAGGCGCGGTTTTAATATGTTTCACTCTTTTCAGCCTTTTCGGAGAAGATATTTTAACGGAATCATCATCAAATCCGAGCTTGCAGCCCATCTCGGAAAAAACGGGAAGAACCGGATAAAGATGGCGTATCCTGACGTTTTTAACCGTCAATTCATTGGCATTGAGAGCCGCCGCGCACATATATGTTGCCGTTTCTATTCTGTCGGGTATAACGGTGTGTTCACAGGGCGAAAGGCTTTCCACGCCCTCTATCTCAACAGTTCCCTCGCCCGCTCCGAATATTCTCGCTCCACAGGAATTGAGAAAGGCGGCGAGATCGGATATTTCCGGCTCACGGGCGGCGTTTATAATGGTGGTTCTTCCCTTTGCCAAAACGGAGGCTATGATTATATTTTCTGTTGCCCCGACACTCGGGAAAGTAAGTATTATTTTAGCGCCGTGAAAAGACTGCGCTTTGCAGTGCAGGCAGCTGCCGTTTTCCGTTATAACCGCGCCGAGTTTTTTCAGCGCGCTCAAATGCAAATCTATGGGTCTTACACCTATATCGCACCCGCCGGGATAGCAGATGACCGCTTCTTTCGTGCGAGACAGCAGGGAACCGAGAAAAATTATCGATGAGCGCATTTCTCTCATCATATCCTCCGGCACGGAATTTTTGGTTATTTCCCGCGCGTCAACTGTCAGTGTGTCCGCCTCGCGCTTTACCTTTGCGCCGAGGTATTCAAGTATTCTCACCGAAGCGTCAACATCGGTGAGCGAAGGCACGTTTTTTATAACGCTTTCGCCCTTAATAAGCAAAGTAGAGGCAAGTATCGGCAACACGGAATTTTTCGCGCCGTGCACGGAAATTTCCCCGCCGAGCTTTTTGCCGCCGTTTATAATCAATTTATCCAAGAAAGCCACCTGCCATATGTAGACGGCGCCGAAAGCCGCGCAAAATACGGGCGCGCCGGTTATTTACATCTACATACTATGCTTTTTCGGCAGGATTGCTAATCGTTATTTGACAAGGCTTAATATTATTTCGCTTATCATTTCCTTTGAATTTAAAACAGCCATTTTTTTGGCGTTTTCGCCTATCTTTTCGAGCGCCGCGCTGTCGGAAAGAAGACCGTCCAACATAGATTTCAGCCGCGCAGAGGTGAGATCCTTTTCCTCAATTATCCTCGCCGCGTTTCTGTTTACAAGCGCCATCGCGTTGTGATATTGGTGATTTTCGGCAACGTAGGGGCTTGGTATCAATATCGAAGGCTTGCCGAGCGCCTCTATTTCGGAAAGGGAGGAACCGCCCGCTCTGCCGATAACTATATCGGCGGCGGACATACACACATCCATATTATCTATATACTGCCTTACCTCAACAGTGCCCTTTTTACCGTTTTTAAATCCTATTTTTTCAAACTTTTCAAGATATTCCAAACCGTTCGTTCCAACCGAATGGATATGGTAATATTTTCCGCTTTCGGCGTTTTCGGCAAGAATATCAAACATCGCCTCGTTGAGCGGAGCCGCTCCGAGTGAACCTCCGAAAGACAGAACGAGGGGCTTGTTTTCCGGAATAAAAAGCTGCGCTCTCGAAAACTCTTTGTCCGCTTTCAAAAGCTCGCCTCTTACCGGAAGTCCGGTAACGGTAACTTCCCCTTTTGCGTCAAGATGAGCCGCGGCGTCTTCAACGGCTACCATCACCCTGTCAACGAGCTTAGCGAGCGCCTTATTTGTGATTCCCGGAAAAGCGTTTTGCTCGTGCAGGCAGGTGGGTATCCCCATACGCACGGCCTCTTCAAGAACAGGCCCCGAAACGTAGCCGCCGAAGCCAACGCAAACATCGGGCTTAAAATCGCCGAGGATTTTTTTGCTTTGACCGCTTGACTTTATAAGATTAAAAAAGGTTTTAAAATTATGCTTAACGGCTTCGGGGGAAAGAGAGCGTTTAAATCCGCTTATCTCTATCGTTTTAAACTCGAAACCCGCGTTCGGTACCAAACGCGCCTCCATATGATTCGCCGTGCCGACAAACATTATCTGCGAATCGGGATAACTTTCCCTAATATAAGAAGCCACGGCAAGCGCGGGATTTATATGCCCCGCCGTGCCGCCGGCGGCAAAAAGAATTTTCATATTTCACCCCTAAATTTTTCTTTGAGCAGATTTTCTCGAAATACTCAGCATCACTCCCGATTCAAACAGCAGCATAAGCAGAGCCGTGCCGCCGTAGCTGAAAAACGGAAGGGCTATTCCGGTGTTTGGAATCGAATCGGTTACAACAAGGATATTCAGCGCCGTTTGTATTCCTATCTGCGCCGATATGCCCATTGCGATATACGAGCCGAATTTATCGCGAGCCTTCAGCGAAATCTGTATTCCTCTGAGCACAAGAATAAGGAAAAGGATTATTATTACAGTCGCGCCCAAAAATCCGAGTTCCTCGCAGACGATTGAAAAGATAAAATCGTTCTGCGGTTCCGAAACGTACATATATTTTTGTTTTGAATTGCCGAGACCTACTCCGAAGAAACCGCCGGAACCTATCGCGTACAGCGAATTGTTTATCTGCCATCTTCCCTTTAGAGGTTCAAAGTCCTTATCCAAAAAGCCCTGGAGCTTTTGCTGAATATATTTCGGCATTATCTCCGGCACCATAAGGACGGCCGCGGCCAGCAAAACCACGCCGACAACGCCCACAACAAACAGCCATTTGTTTGTACCGCCCGAATACATTATGGCAACGCCTATAAACAGCATAAGCAGCGTGCAGGACATATGATTTTCAAGCAGGATAAGTCCGCAAAAAACCGCTATAATGAGCGCAGGATAAAAAATTCCGTATTTGAATTTTGAAATTCTTTTGGCATACTTCGTGAAATATGCCGACATTGTTAATATAAGCGAGAATTTGGCAAATTCCGACGGTTGAAAAGTAAATCCGCCGAACAAAGGGATATAACGCCTGAAATTTTCGCCGTTTCCCGAAACGCGGCCGTTATTGTAAAAAAGGACTATCACCAAAAGCAAAAGGCTCGCGGGAAGTATTATTTTAAGAAATTTACTGTAAATTTTATAATCGAGCTTTGACGCGCCGAGCATTACCGCAACGCCGGCAACGGCAAAAATAAGCTGTTTTATAAAATATGAATACGAATTATCATTCTCATAATATGCCGTGGGATACGAAGCGGAAAGCAACATTACAAGCCCTATCGCGAGGAGAATCATTGTAACGGCAAAATAAACAACGTCAAACTCACCCGTCATAATATATTCCGAAAGCCCCGATTTTCCGAAAGCGCGGCGCGGTTTTATAACCGTTTTCTTTCTTTTATCGCCTTTTTCGCCGTTATATCCGTTATCGGCAGGAGCCTCGCCGTAACGTGGATAGCGCACCGGAGGCGGAAGCGGATCAAATCTGTCTGCCATTGATAACTCTCCTTTCAAAACCTATTTACGAAAATCAAATAATATTATAATCCGAAACGGCAAAGCAAGAACGCGGCGACGCAGCCGACGGCGTTTACAAGAGAAAATACCGCGCAGATTTTTTTCTCATTCCAACCGCAAAGTTCAAAATGGTGATGAATGGGAGCCATTTTGAAAACGCGCTTTCCGTGAGTGAGCTTGAAATAGCCTATTTGGATTATATCGCTCATCGTTTCGCACACGTATACAATGCAAATCGGGAAAAGCAGCAACGGGCATTTTATCGCAAAACCGAGGCCTGTAACTATGCCGCCCAAAAACAACGAACCCGTATCGCCCATCATAACCTTTGCGGGATTGTGATTCCAAACAAGAAATCCGAGAACGCCGCCCAAAAGAGCGCCTGAAACTATTGAAAGACCCGCAAATTTCAGTAAAAACGATATTGCTATAAACGCCGCCGCAGAAACAGCGGTTACCGAGGAGCAAAGGCCGTCTATACCGTCGGTGAGATTCGCCGAATTTACGCAGCCGATAACAATGAAAACGGAAACCACCCAGAAAATAACGGCGGTGAGCACATTCTTTTCAAAATTCAGTGTGCCGATAAACGGAACGTACCAAACCGTGTTGTGCGAAAGCCAAAGGGTAAGCACATAGGCAAGCGCCATAATAAGCTGACCGAGTGATTTTTGCTTTGCGGAAAGCCCCTTGTTTCTTTTCAGTTTAATTTTTATAAAATCATCCGTAAAGCCGATGATACCGTTGCCCAATCCGAGTAAAACGGAGGAAATTATAAGAATATTATCCCTGTTTTTTATTATCGCCGAAAAATCGGTCTGCAGCTCGCCGCCCGACGAAAGAAAAATGCACACGGAAATAATAACGGAGCAAACGATTCCGATAATGAACATAAGCCCGCCCATATTCGGCGTTCCCTGCTTCGACTTATGCCACGAAGGCCCTATATCAAGAATAGTCTGCCCGAATTTGAGCTTGCGAAGCCAAGGAATTATTACAAATCCCAACGCGGCGGTTATGCCGAATGAAATTATAACGCTTATCAAAACTACAGTTTCAACTCTCATTTTACTTCCACCTTTTATATAAATCGCTTATTACGTCTTCAAGATGCATTCCCCTGCTCGCCTTGAATATCACAACGTCCCCGGCTTTAGCAAGTTCATAGATTCTGTTTGCCAACGCCTCTTTTGTTTCAAAAATTTCGGCGTTTTCAAGCCCCGCGGACTTCGCGCCCTCAATGATATGCGCCGAATCTTTTCCTATGCAGAGCAGATAATCCGCCCCTGATTCGGCGGCCGCCTTTCCAACGGAAAAATGCGCCTGCTTTGAATAATCGCCAAGCTCCAGCATATCCGAAAGAACGGCGATTTTTTTGTTGCCCTTCGTTGAGGCGAGAGTCTGAAGCGCCGCTCTCATCGAATCCGGCGAAGCGTTATAACAGTCTTCGATAGAGGTGATACCGTTTATGACAACGCTTCTCTGGCGCATTCCCTCCGGCTGATATTCCCCAAGAGCGCGCGCCGCGATCTGAGGCTCCACGCCGAGAAAATATCCTGCCGCGAACGCCGCGAGGGCATTATATACATTATGTACTCCGATAACGGGTATGCTTATTTTTTGCCTTTTTCCGAAATATTCCACGGTAAAAACCGTTGAGCCGTTTTTCTCGCTGATTTCTACGGCTTTAAAATCGGCGTTCTCCTCCGTTCCGAAAAAGTAAACTCTGTGCCTGTCTGATTTAACGGTTTTCAAAAGATCGTTATCGCCGTTGAGAATAAGCGGCGCGTTATCCTCAAGATTTTCGAGCATTTCCGCTTTTGCCTTGAGTATTCCCTCTCTTGAGCCGAGATTTTCTATATGCGAAACGCCTATATTCGTTATTATTCCCAATGTCGGTCTCGCGGCGCGCGAAAGTCTGCGAATCTCCCCGAAATGGTTCATTCCCATTTCTATTACCGCCGCTTCCACTCCGCCGTCTATTCTGAACAGCATTTGCGGAAGTCCTATTTCGTTATTCAGATTGCCGAGCGTTTTTATTGCCTTATATTTTGCGTTTACAACGAGGAAAGTAAATTCCTTCGTTGTGGTTTTCCCGACCGAGCCCGTGAGCCCGACTACCGGAATATTAAATTTTCTGCGGTAATATCCGGCAAGCTCAAGCAGAGACAAGGCTGTGTTTTCAACCTTTACAAAAGGCTCTTTCACCTCTTTATCCTCGCATATCATAACAGCCGCGGCGCCCTTTTCAAACGCTTCGTCGATAAAATCGTGAGCGTTGAACCTTTCGCCCTTGATGCACACGAAAAGGCAGCCTTCGGTTATTTTTCTTGTATCCGTGCAAACGTCGTTTATCAGAACGTCGGCGTTGCAAACTCCGCCGCAGGCTTCGGCTATTTCGCCGAGAGTCATTTTTTCCATATTATTCACCCAAAATTTCGGCCACTACTTCCCTTTCGTCAAAATGTATCGTTCCCGTCGGAAGTATCTGATATGTTTCGTGACCCTTGCCCGCGAGAAGAATAACGTCGCCCGTTTTTGCGTTTTCGAGCGCCCATCTTATTGCCTCTTTCCTGTTTTCAACAACCTTATACGGTGTGGAGGCGCATTTCATACCTTCCAAAATATCCTCGATTATCGCGTGGGGATCCTCAGAACGGGGGTTATCCGACGTGACAACGCAGAAATCGGAAAGCTCCGCCGCTATAGCGCCCATCTTCGGTCTTTTTGTTTTGTCTCTGTCTCCGCCGCAGCCGAAAAGAGTGACTATTCTGCCCTTTGTTATTTCGCGCAGTGAAGTGATAATGTTTTCAAGTCCGTCCGGCGAATGCGCGTAATCTATGATTACGGTGTAATCCGTGTTTGTGGGAACTACCTCTATCCTGCCCTTTACGCCCTTTGATTTGGAAATTGCAAAAAGCACCTCTTTGTAGTCAAAACCGAGAGCTATCGCAACCGAGCAGGCGCAAAGCGAATTGTAAACGGAAAATCTTCCGGGGATCGGGCAGCTTACTCTGCCGATGAAATCCGAAACAAGCTCGTATTCCACGCCGTCCGGCTTAAAGCGAACGTTTTTGGCGCAGAAATCGGCGTTGTTCGTGTTCACCGCGTATGAAAGCACCTTGCAGTCGAGCTCCTCAACTATTTTAAGCCCATTTTTATCGTCCGCGTTCGTAACGGCTATATCGCAGTTTTCAAACAGACGGCGCTTCGCGTTGAAATAATTTTCCCAGGTTTTATGATAGTCAAGATGATCCTGCGTAAGATTTGTAAACGCGCCGACAAGAAAGCGCAGTCCGTTTACGCGCTCCTGCGCGAGGGCCTGAGAGGAGACCTCCATAACGCAGTATTCGCAGCCAGCGTCGGCCATCATTTTAAAGAGCTTTTGAAGTTCATAGGGATCGGGCGTTGTGTACTTGGCGGGATAGATTTCGCTGCCCACCATATTCTGAACCGTTCCGATAAGTCCTACTTTTTTTCCTATGTTTTCAAGGATCTGCTTGATAAGAAAAGCGGTGGTCGTTTTGCCGTTTGTTCCGGTGATGCCTATAAGCTTCAGTTTATCCGCAGGATTTCCGAAATAATTTGCGCATACGGCGGAAAAAGCCGTTCTTGTGTCTTTAACAAGTATCTGCTTTTCAAGCCCCAAATCCCTTTCAACAACTATTCCCGCGGCGCCCTTTTCAAGCATTTGCGCGGCAACGGAATGGCCGTCAAAGGAATTTCCTTTTATGCACACAAAAAGGCTTCCTTCTTTAACGAGCCGCGAATCCTGCGTCACATCGAGCACCCGCGTTTCTTTGTCGTAAGGCGCAAGCACATCTATGCCCCTCATTATATCAGATAATCTCATCATTATCCCTCCATCGTTCAGCGTTTGAATTTTTTAATCAAGCGCTGACTGCGTTGATTTAAATGTTACTTTTATTACCGAGCCTATGCCCACCTTATTCCCCTTATCCTCGCTTTGCTTATACGCGACGACAAGCGAGCTTGAAGAATCGTTTCCGGAGATTATCATATTCAAATCGCATTCGGCCGCCTTTCTGTTAGCCTCCGCGATCGTAAGCCCCGAAAAATCGGGAACGGTAACGGTCTTTTCTTCGTTTGATTCGGTATAAAGAACTACCGAAGCGTCTTTGGGAACCTCCGTTCCTGCCGAGGGCGATTGCCTTATTACAGTGTCTCCATCGCCGACAACCTTAACGGAAAAGCCCGCGTTTTTAAGCGCGTTTCTCGCGTCGCTTGTCTTCTTGCCCGAAACGCTCATCAGGCTGACCGAGCGATCCTTTAATTCATCTTCGGTAAACGACGGTTCAACGCCGAGCTGTTTCATCGCTTCTTCAACGACTCTTGCCGCTATGGGCGCGCAGACAGCGCCGCCGCCGAGGTCTTCACACGGCTCGTCGCATAGGATTATCATCGCGACGCGCGGATTATCCGTGGGAGCTATCGCCGAGAATGAAACGATATATTTATCCTTTTCGCCCTTTCCCGATTCGCCGAGCTTTGTTGTTGTGCCCGTTTTACCGCCAACATTGTAGCCGGCAACGTATCCGTTTTTGCCCGTGCCGTTATCAACAACGGATTTCATCATTTTAAGCACGGTTTGCGAAGTTTCTTTGCTTATTACCTGCCTTACGGCTGTAGGCTCTGTTTTGGAAACCGTTTTGCCCTCTGAATTTTTTATCTCGGAAACAAGATACGGCTTGTAGAGCGTTCCGCCGTTCGCGACGGCGCAGAGCGCCGTGCAAATCTGAATCGGGCTGATATTATTTGTCTGCCCGAATGAAGCCGAGGAAAGCTCGACTATCCCATACTGATTTTCCTTATAATACTGCGGCGAAGCCTCTCCGGGAAAATCAACACCTGTTTTTTTGGTAAATCCGAAGCCATCGAAATATTTGAAATAATTGTGAACGCCCATTTTCTGCCCTATCGTAATGAAAAACGGGTTGCACGAATTTTCAAGCCCCTGAGTGAAAGTTTCGTGCCCGTGGCCTTGGCGCACCCAGCAGTGCATCACTTCAGGTCCAACTCTTATCGCGCCCGTGCAGGTATATGAAGTGTTCAAATCGGCAATTCCCTCCTCAATGGCGCCGGAGGCCATAAACACCTTATAAACGGAACCGGGAACGTAAGTGTCGGAAACGGTGAAATTTCTCCACTGCTTTTGAACGTAAGCGCTTTCAAGCTCCGCTTTTTTATCTTTATCCTTTTCCTCACGGATATCCTCAAGATAAGGCTCATAAACAACTTTTCTCGGCTCGTTGCAATCGTAATCGGGCAACGAAGCCATGGCGAGCACGGCGCCCGTTTGGCAGTCCATAACAACGCCGTAAGTGCCTTTTGCGTCATACTCCTCAAGAGTGTCTCTGAGCTCCTGCTCGAGAACGTACTGAATTGAGCTGTTTATCGAAAGCGTGATAGAATTTCCGTCCTGCGCCGGTATCGTTGTTTCGTAATCCTCCATAATGGAGCTTGAAACGGCGCTTTGAGCGGTGATTATTCTTCCGTTTACGCCTTTCAGTTCTTCATCGTAATATGCCTCTATTCCCTCAAGCCCCTGATTGTCCGTGCCTGTAAAGCCCAGCACCGTTGAGGCAAGCGAACCGTAGGGATAATATCTTCTTGTGGCCTCTTCAAATCCTATGCAGCTTCTGAGCTTATAAGTTCTGTTTTCATCGGCGTTCATAAAATCCGCCACCTGCTTGCGTATATTGTATTCAACCTTGCGGGCAACAACAACGTACTTTCCTTCCGCCTTTGTCTGCTCATAAAGCTTTTGTTTTTCTTCGCTGTTAAATTCAAGAACGCCCGAAAGCAGATCGACGATAACGGATCTGTTTGTATCGGTGATGTTTGACGGATCGATAAAAATATTGTAAACCGTTGCCGACTGAGCAAGAACGTTGCCGAGGCTGTCGTAGATAGTTCCGCGCCTCGCCTCTATTTCCTTATCGGAAAGCTGCTGGTTTTTCGCTTTTTCTGAATATTCCTCGCCGTGCACTATCTGAAAGTAAAAAAGGCGGGAGATACCCCAAACGAAAAGAAGCGCTATTACAAGAAAAAGTATAAATGTTCTTGACGCGCAGAGCTTTCTGAATCTTTCCATCACATTTCCCGCCTTAATCGTAAGTTATATATTATAATAATTTAATATTTAGAGAGTTAAGACAACTTAACTCTCGCGCCGTATTTGTTATTTTCTTATAAATAATACGGAAATATTTATCTGAATATTACAGAACAAGGGTGATATTGAATCACCCTGCCTGTTTTGCTTCTTCTTGCTGCTGCTTTTGAGCCGCCTCCCGCTGAGCCTTATACTGCTCAACGTCGATATACTTAATCTGATCCGACTGTAATTTTACCATACCCAGCTTGTTTACGGCGTAATCCTCTATCTGCTCAAAGGACACAAGAGCGTCAAGCTCGGCATTGGTGCATATGTTTTGATTCATTTCACGGGAAAGCTCCGTTTTAAGCGACGCTATTTCCCTTGTGTATTCGTTCTTTTTGGCATAGGTAAAAAGCATACCGAAAAACATTGAAACGGCAAGACCGAGCACGACCAAAACCGTCAACGCCTTAGCGAAGGCCATACGCTGCTCGGCAAGCAACTCTTCCCTCGTTTTCAGCTTTTCGTTTGTGCTTTTAACACGCAGAGGTCTTCTCTTTCCCGCTCCTGTCGGTTCCGGCTCATATTTCGGAGCGGCGGAGGAACGCGTAAGACTAAACGCGTTTATCGCGTCTGTTGTTTCTATATCGGCAAAATACGAATATCTGCGAAAATCGTTTGAGCTTGTCATCTTTGTTTCTTCCTTTTTAAAATTCAGTATTTTTTAAAAGCTCTGAGCCTTGCTGATCTGGCTCTCGGATTGCTTTGAATTTCATTTTCACTCGGCGCCTTTGATTTAAAAGGCAACTCGCCCTTAGGCTTATTGCCGCAGACGCAAACGGGAAATTCTTTTGGGCAGGTACAGCCCCTCGTCCATTCGGCGAATTTTTCTTTTACCATTCTGTCCTCAAGCGAATGAAACGTTATCGCCGCTATTATCCCGCCGTGAGAGAGACAGTCAAAAGAACTGTCGAGAGCCTGAGACAGTTTATCAAGCTCCCCGTTTACCTCTATCCTTATAGCCTGAAAGGTTTTTCTCGCCGGATGCCCCTTTTTCAATTCCTTAGCGGGCATCGAAGCCCTGATTATATCCGCGAGCTCAAAAGTGGTTTCTACGCTTTTCTTTTCTCTCGCTTTCACTATATTCGCGGCAATACTTCGGCTGTATTTTTCCTCGCCGTACTTCCATATAACGTCGGCAAGGGCTTTTTCACCGTAAGTGTTTACCACGTCGTAGGCGGACAGCCCCCGCTTTGACATTCTCATATCGAGCGGCGCGTCTTTGTGATAGGAAAATCCCCTTTCGGCATTGTCAAGCTGATAAGAGCTTACGCCCAAGTCGAAAAGTATGCCGTCAACGGATTCAATATTCAAATCGCGCAGTATATTACCGATTTCGGAAAAATTACTCCGCACCACGGTTACATTCGGCAAAACGCCTATCCTTTTGTTGAGAACCTCTATCGCGTCGGGATCCTGATCTATTGCAACGAGCCGCTTTGCGCGCCGCGCTATCTCCATTGAATGGCCTCCGCCGCCCGCCGTCGCGTCTACAACCGTTTTACTTTCGTTAAGCTCAAGCGCGTCAACAGCCTCGTCGAACAGCACGCTTTTGTGATTATAATCCGTGCACATCGAGAATATCTATAACCTCCTGCGTGTCTATGCTGTTAAGCTGAGCATAGAAGAGCTCGCAGTTCCATATTTCGATTTTGTTATGGCTTCCGAAAACGACCGCCTCCGTGCGGTCTCTTAATTCAACCTGATTTCTCAGATTTTCATTCAGCAAAAGCCTGCCCTGCCCGTCAAGGCTCATCTTTTCGGCGTTTGCGAGGAAGAAAAACTCAAGCTTTTTCCTATCCTTCTGATTCACCTTTTCGTGGATGTCGTTTATGAACTTTACCCATTCTTCCATAGGATAGAGAGCAAGGCATTTGCCCACGCCGCGCGACGCAATAAATTCCTGCCCAAGTTGATCGCGCATATTCGCGGGTATCGAAATTCTGCCCTTGGCGTCAATTTTATGGACTTTGTTGCCGACAAACGGTTCAGCCACCGTACTCTCCTCCTCTCTCTTTTATGATTTTATGGGGTTACATCTGAAATAAAGTTGATTTTTTATAGGATTTATATTGATTTTCATAGGATTTCTTCCCACTGATTACATTATATAGAGCATAAAACCTAATGTCAAGGGATTTTTTCTTTCCGCATATTTTGTAATACTTTGTAACTTTTTTGTAATCTATGCTTTTATTTCAATATAAATAAGGGAAATCAAACACGGCCTGAACATTGCGAACAGATTGCGTTTGATTTCCCTAAGCTGTTGTTTTAAAGTTGATATCGGATAATAAATATGCTATTATAAAATAAGAAAAATAAACGGAGGTAAAAAAATGGCAGATTACAAAACCACTTGGAGACAAAAAATCGGCTACGGCGTCGGCGCGGTAGGGCTTGATCTTTCTTACGGAATGTTTTATTCATTTCTTTCCTATTATTTATCAAGCGTGCTCGGCCTTAAAGAGGCGTTTTTGCTTATACTCACACCTATCGCAAGAATATGGGACGGCATAAACGATCCGATTATGGGCGCTATTGTTGACAGCACAAAAACGAAAATGGGCAAATACCGCCCTTGGATACTGATAGGCGCATTCTCAAACGCCGTCGTTTTATCGCTTCTTTTCACCTCTTTCGGAATGAGCGGAATGAAGCTCTATATTTACATAGGATTTATGTATATCTTTTGGGGAATGACAAACACGATGGCCGATATTCCCTATTGGTCTATGGTGCCGAGCTTTACAAACGATCAGAAAGACAGAAACCTCGTTGCCACCGTCGCAAGAACTTTCAGCGGCCTCGGTCAGGGAATAATTACGGTTCTCACCCCTGTAATTCTGCCGATGCTTTCGACGGGAATAACAACCGACAAGGGATACAGCGCGGACGGATTTTCCCGTTGGGCTATGATCTGCGGAGTATTTCTCATTCTCTTTTCAAGCGTTTGCGTGCTTTCAACCAAAGAAACGAACGTTATCTACAACGGCGAAAAATTCAGCTTTAAAAAAATCTTTAAGGTTATAGCAAGCAACGATCAGCTTATCGTATTTATGATTTTCGCGATGATTTCAAACGCCGGCTGGTATCTTACAAGCGGCACCGCGGTATATTATTTTACCGACGTGCTCGGCAAAAGCTCCGATCAAAGTATGTTTTCGCTTATAGGCTCCGTCGGTTCGGTGCTCGGTCTATTTGTTATACCGATACTCGAAAAGTGGTTTTCAAACAGAAAAATTTATCAGATTTCGCTTATTATGACGATTGCGGGATACGCCCTGATGTTCCTTTTCGGCCCCGTTTTGAAAATCGTTATCGCGCTTGATATAAGCTATATTTTCGCGAGCATCGGCATAGCCTCAATGTTCGTTGCGCAAACCGTTTTTCTTTCGGATATAGTGGATTACGGCGAATTTAAAACAGGCGAAAGAAACGAAAGCATAATTTTCTCCATGAAGGGCTTTTTGCAGAAAATGGCTTACACTATACAGACTGTCGTACTTTTCGGCGGCCTCGGCATTATGAAATACAACAGCCAAATAACAACGGGCGTTATAAACGGCGCGACGAAAAACGCCATCGGAATTATCTGCTTCGGTGTTCCGGCGTTGCTTGTAATAATTTCTCTGATAGTTTTCAGCACACGCTTTAAACTGCACGGAGCCCTGCGAAAAGAAGTGCACGACTACATCTCCGAAAAGCGTTCCAAAGCGAATTAAAGCACATTACGGCGCGATTTTATTTTTCGGCTCCCCTTATACGGGGAGCCGAATGCATTTATGCAGACTGAGGGAATATAATCTTCAACCGCTTTGGCTCCCCTGTGCAAGGGGAGCTGTCTGCCGCAAGGCAGACTGAGGGGTTGGTTAGTTACAATAACGCTATTTTAACAGAACACTACAACCCTTCCGTTTCGCTAACGCTCAACACCTTCCCTTACACAGGGAAGGCTTGTTTTTGTAGATACACTCTTCAACTCCTTTGGCTCACCTGTGTAAGGGGAGCTGTCTGCCGACAGGCAGACTGAGGGGTTGGTCGGTTACAATAACGCTGTTTTAACAGCACAACCCCTCCGCCTCACATTCGTTCGGCACCTCCCCTTACACAGGTGAGGCAATAAGGAAAATCATATGCAACCCCTCCGTTTCGCTTACGCTCAACACCTCCCCTTACACAGGGGAGGGGACAGGTTATCATATGAAGTGCAACACCGGGAGAAAAAAATAGGACAACACAGCTCAGATCGTGTAAA
>CANQGT010000018.1 GCA_947623505.1 uncultured Clostridia bacterium
GCGACTGTTTCAGAAATATGGGCTTCCGCCAAGGGGATACCAGTGGGGTGCGACATCTTTTTTGCCCACTCAAGGCATGTGGAGACGGTGGTCTTAATGTCAAAAATCGATAATAATTGAATTGAGAAAGGAAAGTAGAATTATGGAACTGAAAATAAGAGAATGGAATATTAAGGGAGCTGCCTCTTTAGGGTGGAATAATTCATATGAAATAACAGAAAAAACAGTTAATAAAATTGTTGATCAACAGAAAAGCGTTAATGAAGACATTGTGCCACAACCGGATATTATCGTTTTGACTGAATTTGTTGTTGTAAAGGGATTAGATTATTTATTTGATACTCTTAAGGAAAATGAGTATATTTGGTTTTTGAAATGTGAAACAGGCAAAAACGGTATTTTGATCGCTGTCAATAAAGATATGGTTGATGAAGAGAAATTATTAAAGGATAAAAAGGAAAAACTATATAATAGAAAAGCAATTTTTTCCAGTGACGATGGATGCAACATTTTGCGAGTTGATCTGCCGCTGAAGGGTTGTAAATATTCAAGGCTAACTGTTATTGGCTGTAGAATGGAGACCGGCGATAAGATCTTGAAAGAACAGTATGATTCTGAAAGAAAATGTTTTGATGAAGTATTGATCCCAATGATCAACACAGCAGAAGGTTTATGCATCATTTGCGGAGATTTTAATAATGCGAAATGCTACGGAAATCTAAATAAAAGATTTAATTTTAATGATTACAAAATAAAAAATGAGCCAGGATATGTTGCTCAATTTAATTATAATTTACATATAATAAAGGATAAGCTTGAAGCTCTTAACTTTAGTATGATGGATGTTACAAAAGATGGTAATCCTATACCCACGCACAATGGATATGCAGAAGATCATATTTTTGTGCGTGGATTTAATAAATTTGTGCGTGGATCTAATAAAGAAGGATGCAACTGCATTCCTGCTGATGGTTTATCCGATCATGATATCATATGGGCAACGGTAAAAACATAAGAAGAGAAAAACTGATATATTCTGCTGAAACCAATATGTTTTATTCCCACCAACGAACGGAGGCGCCGGCATTAAAATGAATGTATCAAACTATGATGAAACGGTATGTTTGTTGTCAAAACCGGGTGTCAATCGGCATATTGAAATGAAAATCGCCAAAGATGAGATACCGAAAAAATAGGCGATAATTCGGGCGGCGCCGAAGCATTTTTGGACGATATAACCGCACACGCATATTGAGGGAGATTTATTATTCAAATGAAATTTGTGAGCAAAGAGCCGATCGATAAAGGCTGGTCATGTGATAGGAAATACTGTGTGGCGACCTCTGACGGCACAAAATATCTTTTACGTATAACGCCCAAAGAAAAAAGCGCAAATCGTGCGGAGATGTTTCGTATGCAGCAAAAGGTTGCGGCTCTCGGCGTGCCCATGTGCAAACCCGTTGAGTTTGGCGAATGCGAGGACGGCGTATATACCGTTCAAACTTGGATAGACGGTGATGACGCGGAGAGTGTGATCTCTTCATTAACCGATACCCAACAGTATGTATATGGCTTTGAAGCGGGGCGTATTTTGCGGAAAATTCATTCGATACCCGCTCCCGAGACGCAGGAGGAGTGGGAGAGCCGTTTTAATCGGAAGATGGACGGTAAAATCCAAAAATATACGGAGTGCCCCATCCATTATGAAAACGGGCAGGCGTTCATCGACTACATACGCGAAAACCGCTATCTGCTGAAAGACCGACCGCAGGTTTTCCAGCACGGCGACTATCACATCGGCAATATGATGATAGACCGAGAGGGAAAATTGCAGATCATTGATTTTGACCGATATGATTTCGGCGATCCGTGGGAGGAATTTAACCGCATCGTGTGGTGCGCACAGAAGTCCCCGCTCTTTGCGTCGGGAATGGTGAACGGATATTTTGACGGCGATGTTCCGCTTGACTTTTGGAAGCTGCTTGCCCTTTATATAGCGAGCAACACGCTCTCCTCCGTGTATTGGGCTATCCCGTTCGGGCAGGACGAGGTAAATACCATGCTGAATCAGGCGAAAGATATTCTGAGCTGGTACGACAATATGCGTAATCCCGTGCCTTCTTGGTATTTCAAAGGATATTATCTGCAATATATAGACGGGATCCCGTTCAAGCTGAAAAGCGCCTTTGATTTCGGTTTTCTGAAAGAGTACGGAACGGTTTTCAAAGTGTTTGACGATCAGGATTCGGGGAATATCTGTTTTGGAACGGAAAAGAACGGACAACGATACTTTGTCAAATTCGCCGGAGCTCCTACAGAAAGGTATGGAGGCGACCCGGCGGACGCGGTTGCAGGATTAAAAGCCGCGTTACCGATTTACAGAGATTTGAAACACAAGAATTTGATAGAATTTATTGATGCGAAGAAATCGGGCGGCGGCTTTGCCATGGTGTTCAAATGGGTTGCCGGAGATTGTATTGGTATTATGTATCCGGCGTCGCACCGGCGCTTTATGCGGCTTTCCTCCGGCGACAGGCTCGCTGTGTTCGGCGATATACTGGATTTCTTTGAATATATCGTTTCTCAAAATTATGTTGCCATTGATTTTTATGACGGCAGTATTATGTATGACTTTGAAAGCGGCAAAACAACGATTTGCGATATTGACTTTTTCCGCAAACAGCCCTGTATCAACGATATGGGGCGAATGTGGGGAAGTTCCCGCTTTCTGTCGCCTGAGGAATATAAGCTCGGAGCGGTTATTGATGAGGTTACAAATGTCTACACTTTAGGAGCCGCCGCTTTTGCCCTCTTTGGAGACGGTAACCGTACACGGGAAAGATGGCAGCTTAACGGCAGGCTTTTCGATGTCGCCTCAAAAGCTGTGAGCGATGAGCGGAGCGAGAGACAGCAGTCGATCAGACAGTTAAAAGAGGAATGGGAGGCGGCGCTTTCCTCGGAGATATGATGAAATCATTTCAAAATAAACAAAACAGCCGGTGATTTTATGACATGCAATTCATAAAATCATCGGCTGTTATAATTGATCAAAGCGGCATATTCGGGATATTTGCCCTTTTTTATTATGCGTTGGAAAAATTCATACATAGTCGGAAATATTTGGCGAAAAAGCCCATGACAGACAGTAAACGCCATTGATTCTGTACGATAAAATGAAAATTATCATTTTATAAAAGGAAATTTCCCCTCAATAAAATGCCGATATTCCGGATGATTTTCAACTTTAGCTTTTTCATATTCTTCCCTGATGATTTTCTTGTTCCGCTCCTTCATTTTATCCGGCATTTCCTCATATCGAAGAATTGTGATCAAGCCGTCTCTTTCGGCTTGGAGAATCGCCTCATAGGCATCCTGCACAAATTCGCAGGATGTTACAAGAACGGGTTCACTTGATGTAACCGCATCGGGTATCTGCACCGGGAAACCGGAATCGGTTACCTTTTCCGCTGTATAAATATATCCTGATACACCCTTATATGTATCTTCAAGTGCGTTTGGATAGTATTCCTCTATACGCTGTATGCCGTCTTTATTAAAACCGTAAGGTCCCCATTTCATCCATTTCCCCGTATAATCAAATCCGGTTTCTTTACAATACTTTTCAATCGCATTGTTAAGATATATCAACACGTTTTCCCGTTTCTTTGAAAAGTATATCAACGGTATCCCGTGATTGGAAACACGCGGTTCAAGAATTTTGATCCCCTCTGCGGGCGAGGCATGAAAATACACTCGGTTTACCTCCTTGTATCGCTAAAAATCCTGAAATATTATATTCCGTTTGAGAAACAAATCAATAGCGGTCTGTCTGCCGCTCAGTAGTATTGCGTTTTGCAATTTTGCAGGGCGATTTTTGCTTTCCTGCGCTGAAAGTTTCTTATCGGCAAGCTGAAGTTTAATAACAGATTCTTACATCTATTTCATCTTCCGATGGCGGCTCAAAAAGGCTCTCAAATTTCTTCATCAGTCCGCTGTCAATTATGTACGCTTTCGTTTTTCCCACCTGTACGGCTTTATTTCGATGGGCTATGCGCTCCGACCACACCGTATCATTCACATCGATATAATGAAGCTCACATTCAATGTTTCGGTCTTTATAGAATCTTTTTGCCTGTGTTCGCTTTTGTTTTATCCAAAATCCCCAATCAAGAATAACATCACTTCCGCTGTCAATAATTTCTACGGATTTATCAAACAAATATTTTTGAATTTTCTCTGTATATTCATCGTGCCTTTCACCGGCATACAGCCCAAACAACTCAAGCATTATTTCGTCAACGGAAAGCAGAACCGCTTTTGTTTCTGTCCGCAAGCGTTCGGCATATGCGCTTTTTCCGCTGCATATTTTTCCGCATATCAGGATTGCTTTTCCCATTTTCTATTCTCCAAACTCCGATTTCACGTTCTACTTTGTTTCTTGTTAAACAGGAATTCAGTCTTCTTTTGGAAAGCTCCTAAAGAAAATCATGTTATTGTCGGGGTCATAAAAACTCATGTTAACTGCTCCCCATGGTCGTTTTGTAGGACCCTCAATAATTTTTGCGCCTAATGCTAAAACTTTCTTATATTCTCGTTCAATGTCATCGACAGTAAAGGCTAAGCAAATATTCTGGTTTTGATTATTCTTTAACGTTCCATCATTATAGCTGAGGGGAGTCGAACACAATAAGGTTTTTGTGGGCTTATTTACGCAAATACCGCTTCAAACCCCTTGTCAATACGTAAGTATTGACTTCGGCGTTTTCATTGTTTTTGCAAAAATCCTCACCGCAAAAACTGCTTAGCATCCCACGGCGAGGAGTTTTTGAGAGATTTTTGCTTTTTTCGACGCAGGCGGGCCGGCGCCCGCCAAGAAGAAAAGGGGAAAAATAACCAAAAAGAACCGCCGTGGGACTTATCGGGTTCAACTCCCCTCAGCTATAGACTGTCAGTGTGGTTTCTTCGGTAATAATAAATTGATGGGTTTCATCATTACAGTCGTTTTCAATTTCAAGTAGTTGTTTATAAAAGGCTGCAAGTCTTGGTACATCGTTTGTAAGTAAGCCCACTTCTCCAATTTTCATAAATACTTAATCCCTCCGTGAAATATCGAGTTGCCGATCTCAATGATCGTAAACTATAGGCTTTCATCATTGTGTAAGGTTTGAAAGCCTGATAATATTATATTTCCGTTTTGAAAACAAATCAATAGCAGTCGGTCTGCCGTCAGTGGTATTGCGTTTTGCAATTTGCAGGGCGGTTTTTGTTTCCCTGCGCTGAAAGATTCTTATCGGCAAATGGGAAGTGCTTATTCTGTAAGTAGTCGTCCGTTGTCATTCCATTCGCCATACATAACTCCCGCTTTGGTATTATCTAAAAGTTTTTGTAATCGACTCTGAAATAGTTGCGGTTGCTTTTTCTTAATTTGGATTGTATCAATCCTTACACGCTGATATAGTGGTGGGAAACTTTGAAAATTCTTCCAAACCGCTTCGTCGGCTTGCAGTGCCTTTAAAATATCGCTGTCAATCACAAAACCTTTCTCCGTCATGTCCGGCAACACAGCACGACCGGCGGCTGTCATTCGCCCCAACCGCTCCATTCTGCGACAGCGTTCTTTGTTTAGTTCAGACCATAAGCTCCCCTTTTTTCGAGGGGCTAATCTTTGCGCGGTAACACCGTTATCCATTTTCTTTGTTGTACTGTCAATCCAACCAAAGCACATGGCTTCTTCAACCGCATCAATGTACCAAAATGTTTTATCATTAACAGGTCGACCACGCTTGACGACAACCCAGCATTCGGTTTCCCTGTTGTAATTCATTAGAAGCCATTGTCGCAGTTCATCTCGATTTTGAGCTTTCAATAAATTTCTAAATTCCATTTGTTTTATCTCCACAAATTTGAGTTTGCTGATCAAAATGATTATAAATTACAGGCTTTTATAATTTGCATAGTTTTAAAATCTGATAATATTATATTTCCGTTTGGGAAACAAATCAATAGCGGTCGGTCGGTTTTACTCTTGGAAGCGTAAAAGTATTTGAAAAATAAAAATCTTTGCCCGCAAAACGGGAACGGCGAAATGTACGCTTTTTGCCTTTTAAAATCAACCTGTCCATATCGGGCGTAAGCCTTGAACAATAAAAGAATGTGTGGTAAAATCAAATAAAACCGTGAATTTAAAAAGGGAAAAGGATATGAAAGGCGCTTTATCGGTCGGCGCGCAGAAGCATATCGCTCATTGAGCAAAGCCTTGAAATCAAAAAGGAAGAGGAAAACGGCCTGAGAGTTTGCGGCGCGATTTACAGAACAGGCGACGGCAGAGTGGAATTTCTTTGATAATGAACATTTGCAATTTCAGCGAATTAACGCTATTATTAGCTTAAGGGAGCAATTCTTATGATACTTTACTATACGGGCACGGGAAACAGCGCCTACGCGGCAAAACGGATAGCCGATTCGATCGGCGACACGGCGGAGAATCTTTTTTCGAGGCTTCGCTCAAAGAATTTTTCCGCTCTTGAATCCGAAAGGCCATATATTATAGTTTCCCCCACATATTGCTGGCAACTACCGCATATTCTGCGTGACTATATAAGAAAAACCGATTTTCGGGGCTGCCGAAAGGCGTATTTCGTTCTCACCTGCGGAGACAGCGCCGGAAACGCCGCAAAATTCGCCGAAAAGCTTTGCGCGGAGAAAAATATGGAATATATGGGGCTTGCTCAAATTGTTATGCCCGAAAATTACATCGCTATGTTCAACGCGCCCGATGAAAAGAAAGCGGTTGAGATAATCGAAAAATCAAACGGGGATATAGACGCGGCCGCCGAATATATAAAAAACGGAGCGCGCATTCCGCAAAAAAAGCTCTCGGCGTTTGAAAAATTCGGCTCGTCACCGCTTTTCAACAATATGTTTTACTCGGTTTTTGTAAAAGCAGATAAATTTTACGCAAACGATAAGTGCATAGGATGCAAAAAGTGCGCGTCCGTATGCCCTCTTGAAAATATCAAAATAAAAGACGCTAAGCCTCAGTGGGGGAAAAACTGCACCCATTGTATGGCGTGCATTTGCTCCTGCCCGCAGGAAGCGATCGAATACGGAGAAAAAAGCAAGGGCAAGCCGCGCTATAAATGCCCGTTATGATTTTGCGCGCATAGGCGTCGGAGAGGCAATCAAACAAAAGCTATTCGGAGGATAAACAGTTGGCAACAGACAAAGAGCATATCAGAAATTTTTCAATAATCGCGCATATCGACCACGGTAAATCCACTCTTGCGGACAGGCTTTTGGAGCTTACGCAGTCCGTTGAAAAAAGAGATATGCAGGAGCAGATACTCGACGATATGGATTTGGAGCGCGAACGCGGGATCACCATAAAGGCGCACGCGGTCAAGCTTGATTACATGGCGAAAAACGGAGAAAACTACGTTTTCAATCTTATAGACACGCCGGGTCACGTTGATTTTAATTACGAGGTCTCCCGTTCTCTCGCCGCGTGCGAGGGAGCGATACTGATAGTCGACGCGTCGCAGGGCGTTGAGGCGCAGACTCTCGCGAACACATATCTCGCGCTTGACCACGACCTTGATATTCTTCCCGTAATAAACAAAATAGACTTGCCCGCCGCCGATCCCGACGGAGCGGCAAAAGAAGTTGAGGACATTATCGGCATTCCCTGTTCGGACGCGCCGAGAATATCCGCCAAAACGGGCGAAAACGTTGAAGATGTTTTGGAATATATAGTAAATGAGATACGCCCGCCGCAGGGCGACGACGAAAAACCGCTTAAAGCCCTTATTTTCGATTCCGTTTACGATCCGTACAGGGGAGTAATCGTCTATGTGCGCATAATGGACGGAAAAATCAAAGCCGGGGATACAATGCTGATGATGTCAACGGGCGCGAAGTTTACTGTCGTTGAGGTCGGCTATATGCGCGCCACCTCCATGGAAAAGGCGCAGGAGCTCACCGCCGGCGAGGTCGGCTATATAACCGCTTCCATAAAGACCGTTCACGACGCTCTTGTGGGCGATACCGTCACTTTGGAAAACGATCCCGCGCCCGAACCGCTTCCCGGCTACCGCAAGGCGAATCCGATGGTTTTCTGCGGAGTTTATCCCGCCGACGGCGCGGATTACGAGGCGCTCAGGGACGCTCTTGAAAAATTACAGCTTAACGACGCCTCTCTTTCGTATGAGCCCGAAACATCGGGCGTTTTGGGATTCGGTTTTCGCTGCGGTTTTCTCGGTCTTTTGCATCTTGAAATAATTCAGGAAAGGCTTGAAAGGGAATACGATCTTGACCTTGTCACCACCGTTCCGAGCGTAGTGTATAAGATTCATATGACGGACGGCTCTCTGCTTGAAATAGACAATCCGACGAATTACCCGAATCCCGCTAATATAGAAAGCGCCGAAGAGCCGTTTTGCGATGCGAATATCTACGCGCCGAGCGAATTTGTGGGCACGGTTATGGATATGTGCCAGGATAGGCGCGGCGTTTTCAAAACAATGAACTATATCACGCCGGACAGGGTGGATATAAACTACGAACTGCCGTTAAACGAGATAATTTATGATTTCTTCGACGCGCTGAAATCCCGCACGCGCGGCTACGCTTCGTTTGATTATGAGATTTCGGACTACAGACCGAGCAAGCTCGTTAAGGTGGACGTTATGCTAAACGGCGAGATAATAGACGCGCTTTCGTTCATAATTCACGCCGACAAAGCTTATCCGCGGGCGAGAAAGATAGCCGAAAAGCTGAAAGAGCACATACCGCGCCACCTTTTTGAGATACCGATACAGGTTGCGATAGGCGGCAAGGTCATCGCGAGGGAAACGGTCAAGGCGCTTCGCAAGGACGTGCTCGCGAAATGCTACGGCGGCGATGTTACAAGAAAGAAAAAATTGCTTGAAAAGCAGAAAGAGGGCAAAAAGCGTATGCGCAAATTCGGCTCCGTCGAAGTGCCGCAGGAGGCGTTTATGGCTGTGCTCAAGCTGTCCTCGGACGATGAGTGACACTTCGGGAGAGAATATGTACGATTTTGAAAGATTGTCGGACGCTATAAGCATTGCCGTAAGCGAGGAGCATACTTTTGGCACGGACGCGCTGTTGCTCGCCGACTTCGCCGCTCCGAAGCCGTCGGACAGGGCTATGGATATGGGCACGGGCTGCGGAATAATTCCGTTTCTCTGGCTCAGGGACGGCAGAATAAAAAACGTGCATTGCCTTGATATTCAGCAAAACGCGGTTGAGCAGGTGCGGTTCAGCATAGAAAAAAACGGGCTTCGGGAAAGGCTCACGGCGCACCTTTGCGATATTCGCGAGATTGAAAAGCAATTTGCCGCGGGCGGGTTTTCGCTTGTTTCGATGAATCCGCCGTATAAGCCGCTGAATACGGGCATAGAGAGCCTCGGCGAGAGCGCGCGGATAGCCCGCCACGAGGTCTGCTGTAATATTGAGGATGCGGTACGCGCGGGCGCTTATCTGCTGAAATACGGCGGCAGGCTGTGCTTATGCCACCGCCCCGAACGGCTTGTGGATTGCCTTTGCATTATGCGCAGGTATTCCGTTGAGCCGAAAAGGCTTCGCTTCGTTGCGGACAGAGAGGGGAAAGAGCCGTTTTTGTTCCTCATCGAGGGGCGAAAATGCTCAAAGCCCTTTTTAAGAATATTGCCCACACTTGCCATTAAGGGCAAAGACGGAAAATTTACAAAAGAAATGCTTGAAATTTACGGCTCATACGCCGACGGTTACGACAAATGAACGGAAAATTATATGTGGTTGGCACGCCGATTGGAAATTTGGACGATCTTTCGCCGCGTGCCGTAGAGACTCTTGAAAAGGTGGATTTCATCGCCGCCGAGGACACAAGAGTAACAATGAAAATATTAAACCGTTTCGGGATAAAAAAAGAAACGGTAAGTTATTTTGAACATAACAGGCGCGAGCGCGGCGAGCTCATCTGCGCCCGGCTGTTGGAGGGGGAGACCTGCGCCCTCGTGACGGACGCGGGTATGCCCGCCATATCCGACCCCGGCGAGGATTTGGTGCGCCTGTGCCGCGAGCGCGGCATAGAAGTCGCCGCCGTACCGGGGCCGACCGCCTTTGCCACGGCGCTTGCCGTTTCGGGTATGGAAACGGGCAGATTTACCTTTGAGGGCTTTCTCAGCGTTGCGAAAAAATCACGCTTTGAGCATCTTGAGGATTTGAAAGACGAAAAGCGCACAATGGTTTTTTACGAAGCCCCGCATAAGCTTAAAAATACCCTTGCGGATATGTATGCCGCTTTCGGCAACCGAAAAATCGCTCTTGTCCGTGAGCTCACCAAAATACACGAGCAGGTCATAAACACCACTCTTGAGAATGCGCAATCGCTCTATTGCGAAAACGCGCCGAAAGGCGAATTTGTGCTTATAATCGAGGGAAAAAAGGAAGAAACTCAAAATGAAATCACCCTTGACGAAGCCGTGGGGCAGGCGAGGGAGCTTGTGAAAAAGGGATTTACGGTGAATCGGGCGGCAAAGGAGACAGCGGCGAAAACGCCGTATAAAAAAAGCGAAATTTATAAGGAACTGCTATGATTTGCAATATCTGCCCGCGAAAATGTAATAAAGACAGAGCCGTTTCTCTCGGCTTTTGCTCGTCGCCGGAGGCGTTTCGCGTTGCCCGCGCGGCGCTCCATTTTTGGGAAGAGCCTTGCATAAGCGGCAAAAACGGCAGCGGCGCGGTGTTTTTCAGCGGCTGCAATCTCAAATGCGTTTACTGCCAGAATTATGAAATAAGCAGGCAAAATAAAGGCGTTGAAGTGAGCGGGGAAAGGCTTGCGCAGATTTTTGAAAGCCTGATTTTACAGGGCGCGCACAATATAAATCTTGTAAATCCCACGCATTATTCCGCCGCGCTTTCACGGCTTTTTGAAAAATGGAAAAGCCC
The DNA here is from genome assembly GCA_947623505.1 of uncultured Clostridia bacterium. Taxonomy (GTDB): domain Bacteria; phylum Bacillota; class Clostridia; order Oscillospirales; family Acutalibacteraceae; genus Eubacterium_R. Next base: position 10,948 of record CANQGT010000018.1, read on the forward strand.
CGTGCCTATCGTCTATAATTCAGGCGGGTACGACGGCGTGGAGGCGCTGAAGGCTCTGCGCGGCAAGGTCGATATTTATATGCCCGATTTCAAATATATCAGGGCGGATAAGGCGAAACGATACAGTTTTGCGCCCGATTACCCCGCGGTCGCGAAAGCCGCGCTTGCCGAAATGTACGATCAGGCGGGCGATCCGGTTTTTGAAAACGGCATTATGAAAAAGGGTATGATAATACGCCATCTTATCCTGCCGCAAAACACAAATTCGTCGCTTGAAATAATAGATTACACCGTTGAGAATTTCCCGAAAGCCTATATAAGCCTTATGGCGCAGTATGTGCCCTGCGGCGATCTTTCGCGTTACGGTGAAATAAACAGGCGAATCACCGAAAGGGAATATGAAAAGGTTGTGAATTACGCGATAGACAGGGGGATAGAGCGCATTTTTATACAAGAGCGCACCGCCGCGGATAAAAAGTATATTCCTCCGTTTGATTTCAGCGGAGTTTTATGATAGAATAAAGCGAAAGGCAAATTTATGCGCGAAATCGCGGCGAAAGCCCGCGCTTTTGCTAATAAGCCGAAAATGGATTTATCAAGAAAGGGAGAATGTAAAATGAAAAAATTTTTAACGGAATTTAAGGAATTTATTTCAAAGGGCAACGTTATCAACCTTGCCGTGGGCGTTCTTATCGGCGGCGCTTTTTCGGGTATCGTCACCTCGCTGACCGATAATATCATCAATCCGCTCATAAACTGCATCGGCGGCGCGGAAATTCAGGGTAAGATCCATCTTATAGGCGATAATTACATAGATTACGGCGCGTTTATTTCCGCCATAATCAATTTCATTATTATGGCGTTCATCATTTTCTGTATAGTTAAGGCTGTCAATAAGATGATGAGCCTCGGCAAGAAAAAAGAGGAGGAGCCGGCTCCCGCAACAAAGATTTGCCCGTTTTGCAAGAGCGAGATAGCGATAGACGCGGTAAAATGCCCTCACTGCACTTCGGATATACCGGAGGAAGCGGAAGAATAAGCGCGAACTATGCGTCTCCTCAAGATTTGCGCCCGCTTGCGATAAGCGGCGGCGAAGCGTGATATACTCTCGACAACTCAAGCCTCACCTGTGTAAGGGTAGGTGTTGAGTATAGCGAAACGGAAAGGTTATGCATATGATATTCCTTATTGCCTCACCTGTGTAAGGGGAGGTGCCGAACGAATGCGAGGCGGAGGGGTTGTGCATACGATAATCCTTATTGCCTCACCTGTGTAAGGGGAGGTGCCGAACGAAGTGAGGCGGAGGGGTTGTAGTTTTAAAACAGCGTTATTGTAACTAACCAACCCCTCAGTCTGCCTGACGGCAGCCAGCTCCCCTTACACAGGTGAGCCAAAGAGGTTAAAGATTATAGCGACAACCCCTCAGTCTGCCTGACAGCAGACAGCTCCCCTTGCACAGGGGAGCCAAAGAGGTTAAAGATTATATCGACAACCCCTCAGTCTGCCTAATGGCAGACAGCTCCCCTTACACAGGGGAGCCGAAGAGGTTAGAGATTGTATCGAAAACCCCTCAGTCTGCTTTGCGGCAGCCGGCTCTCTTTGCACACGGGATTCTGAAGGGAAAATAATCAAATAAAGAAAAATAAACATAATAATCAATATTTATAAAGGGGTGTTTTTTATGAATGTTAAGGATTTCGGATTTGAGTCGGCAACGGGCGTTTGCACTATTAACGGTAGTGTTTATACTCCGGACGACGGCAACGTAAAGGCCGTTATGGTGATACACCACGGTATGGCGGAGCATAGAGAAAGGTATAACGGCTTTATCGAATTTCTAACGGAGAACGGAATTGCCGTTTATATGCACGATATGGCCAATCACGGAAAATCAAACCAAAATCCGAGTGAAACGGGCTATTTCGGAAAAAAGGACGGTTATAAGCATCTTGTAAAGGATTTTAAAACCGTTTTTGATATGGCAAAAGCGGATTATCCCGATAAAAAGATAATCGTAATGGGCCATTCGATGGGCTCGTTTATAGTCAGGTGCTTTACAGCGTGGTATGCGGACGCAGGCTTTGCGGGCGCTATATATATGGGCACGGGCGGCGCTAATCCGATTGCGGGCATAGGTGATTTTATTTCCTCCGCCATCGCTGGTCTGTCAGGCAGCACCCATAAATCAAAGATGCTCGATAAGCTCACTTTCGGCGCGTATAACAATAAATTTGAAAAGCGAACTCCATTTGACTGGCTCACGCGCGATACCGCGATAGTGGATAAATATATCGCGGACGATTATTGCGGATTTCTTTTTTCCGCCAAGGGTATGAACGATCTTGTAAAGCTCAATATCGCCGCCAATACCGCCGAATGGTATTCCAAGGTGCCGAAGGACATTCCTATCCTTGTTGTAAGCGGAGCTATGGACCCCGTGGGCAATTTCGGCGCGGGGATTAAAGAAATACAGACCAAGCTTGAGGAAAGCGGCCACAATAAGGCTCAGATGAAGCTGTACGAGGGCGCGCGCCATGAAGTTCTTAATGAAACCAATAAGGAAGAAGTCTATGCCGATATTCTTTCTTTCATTGAAAAAAACGTTTTGGGAGATTAAATTTTATGCTGTTCAAACCTGAGTATGATGAAAACGGAAAAAAGGTGCTTTGCGAAATGCAGGGCGTCAATTCCGAAATGTTAATGGATATTTACGTTAAAAAGCTGAAAGCCGGAGAAAAGCTTGAGATTTTTGAGGAGAGAAACGAATGCGCGGTGCTTTTGCTCGCGGGCAAAGTGAATTTTGCGGTGGGCGACGTGATAAACGAGACGTGCGCAAGGAAAAATCCGTTTGAGAAAACTCCCTACGCCGTTCATTTTCCACGGGGCGTAAAGGCTGTTGTCTCCGCCGTTGAGGATAGTGAGGTGCTCGTTCAGCAGACGGATAACGAAAAAACGTGGAAGCCCGTTTTCTATAATCCGCAAAACTGCCTTTATCAGGAATTCGGCAAAGGCCAATGGAACGGCACGGGGCATAGAATTGTTTCCACGATGTTTGATCTTGACAACGCACCTTATTCAAATATGGTAATGGGCGAGGTGTTCAATCAGCCCGGGCGCTGGTCGTCGTATCCGCCGCACCATCATCCTCAGCCGGAGGTATATTATTATCAGTTCGATCATCCGGAGGGTTTCGGAGCGGGCTTTGATGGCGATACGCCATATAAAACGGAAAATGGCTCCTGCCTTTGCATACGCGGCGGCAACGCCCACCAGCAGGTAACGGCGCCGGGATATGAAATGTATTATGTTTGGCTGATACGGCATCTGGACGGCGATCCGTGGGATAAAACAAGAATATATGTGCCTGAATACGAATGGCTCGCCAACGCGGATTGACACGTTAAAACTAAATAAATGATTTTTAAAATCTTTTTTAAATAAGGCTTACACCCGATAGAAATAATCGGGTGTAAGCCTTATTTTAACCGTTTAGTATAATCTATTATGTATTTTCCGCTCTTAGCGCTGATTTCCGCGCTGCCATTGAGAAACAGTTTTCCTTTTGCGTTATTCGGATAATCAAGGTTGAATACGATTTTTCCGTTTTCCCTTTTCCACATTACGGAAACTATGCCGAAAACGCTGTTGAATTTTGCTTTCGCGTAATTCATATCACTTGGAAAATGAGGCTCGATATTTATCTTATCCGCGTTTGCTTTTATGCCGCAAATCTGTTCCATAAAAAACGCGCTGAAATTGCCCCAAAAATGGTGATTATGTGAAGCCAGACCGTCAGATTCCCCAAAGCCTTCGCATAATGCGGTGTCGCCGTTATTAACCCATTGCATAAACGACGGAACTGTCGGATTTTTAAGAATTTTCATAGCGGTATCGATCTCGCCGTTTTCGGCTAAAACATGAAAAATCACTCTGCCGCCGAGCACGCCCGTATCAATGTGATAATCCGTTTCTTTGATTTTATCAAGCAAAACGGACATCGCGGGATTTATCTCGTCATCATTGATAATGCCGTAGTAAATGCCCATGGCTTGCGAGGTTTGGCAATTTCCCGCAAAGGAGCAGGCGCTTTTATCAAAAAGATGCCGCCTTATATTTTCTCTGAGAGCCCCGGCGAATGTATTGCAATAATCACGGTTGGAACTGTCGCCGAGTGCGTTAAACATTTCCGCCGACTTTCTGGAAATATCATAAGCTTCAATGCTGTCGGTTAAAACCAGCGGCGCTTTTACGGGATCGTGAGGCGCGCACCAATCACCAAGCCCTATTTTCAGAAGTCCTTTTATGTTGCGCTTGCTTTTAAGATAGTCGATGTACTTTAAAATGTACGGCGCGCATTGAATAAAGGCTGAAAGGTCATTTCGCTTTTGCCAAATCTGATAAGGTAATTCGGTTATCACGCTGTCCCACGCCGGGCCGTTTCCCCAATGAAATCCCCAGCCCGCCGTCGGCACAATACCGGGCAAGGCTCCCTTTTTATTTTGCGCCTTGCAAATTTCAATAAGCCATTGTTTATAGTTGTCGGTCGGCTCAAAGTATAATAAAGTATGCGAGCTCGAAAGCGCCGCGTCCGCCGTCCAGCCGTTCTTTTCTCTATGAGGGCAATCGGTAGGAAAATGATGAAAATTAGACAATGTGGAATTAAGGCACATTTTATGTAATTTATTAAGGCTTTCGTCATCGCATTCAAAAGCGCCCGCGTTACCCAAATCCGTATTGAAAACAATATATGTGAGTAAATCGCTTGTCGCCTGATTTTCATTTATCCCCTCAACCTTTACATATCTGAAACCGTGATAAGTAAAGGCGGGCTGCCATATGTTTTCTCCCTCTTTGCAGATACAAACATCTTGCTGAAAATATTTATCGGCGATATCTGAAAAAGTTGTGTTCTCTTTTGAGAATTTACCGTTTACTAAAATTTCGCCGAATGTGAGAGTTATCTTTTGACCCGCTTTGGTATTGATATTGAGCCTGCACACGCCCGATGTGTTTATGCCGAAGTCATAAATATACGCGTTATCCTCTCGCCATATTTTAATCGGTTTAAGCTCGTCACGAACGGTAATGGGCTTTGCTGTCGATAATTTTTTCTCGCCTTTTGGCGATGATACCGAAATGGCGTTTTTCCAATCGCCGTTTTCTTTTTCGGCGTCGTAAATCTCGCCGAGGCGCAAATCATCGGATATTATTTTTGATGGCTTTGTTAAAACGCTTTCATCGGCCTCGATAATTTCACTTGCGCCGTCTTTATATGTGATTTCAACGGCGAAAGCCAATTTGGGAGACGAACGGAAAACGGCTTTTTCAAAATCCCATTGAAATCCGCCGAAAGCGTTCTGCATACCGTTGCCCAAAAGGAATTTAAACTCATTTTTAATTGTAAGCAAATCGGTAATGTCATAATTGTCATAAAAAACAATGTCATCCGAATTTGTAATGTACGGGCTGAGCAACCCTTTGGTTATGCGTTTTCCGTTTAAAAACAGCTCATAAAAGCCGAGACCGCAAACGGTGATTTCGGCCTTTTCAATCTCTCCGCTTAAATTAACGGTTTTCTTAAACCAAGGCGCGGGAATCCTCTTTTCAAATGTAGAAAAATCACGAGTGCCGCCAATAAATTTGTTTGATAAAATCATTTCCTGTCACCGTATAAAACAGTTTAGTTCTTCACATTTTTTAAAAATAGTATTTACAATATCATCTATCGGTAGGGTGGCGTCCAATTCCAAAACGGGGCAGTCTAAAAACTGCATCTGTTCTGTCATATGTTCTTCCCCTCGCGATAAAACTTTATTGTGAAATTTATGCTGAGATTCATATAAATCCCCGCCTTTTAAAACTCTGTCTCCGAATTTCTCACATTCACGCTTCCTTATCCGTTCCATTCTTATATTAAGAGGGGCTTTCAGCAAAACGGCAAGCTTGCACATAGACGATATTTCTTCGCCCCAATCGCAATTGACGGTTGCCAGCACAAAATTTTTGTGTTTTGCAATATCGTTCAGCATAAGCTCTTTTGTTTGTTCGTGAGTATGAAATTTTGAATACGGTATATCGCTTTTGATAAAGTAGTAATCTTCAACATCCATACTGTAATAATGGATTTTTTCGGCAAGCAATTTGCATACGGTGGATTTTCCGCAGCCGTTCAATCCCGTGATAATGATTCCGTCAGGCAAAATCATCGCCTCCCCGCTTTATTTACAATCATACCATAAGGCAATAAATAATAGAACACTTCTTTATCCGTTCAACTTATTCTTAAAAAACTGATATTATCGTCTTTATAGTATTGATAAACAAAATTTGAAATTATTATTGTGAAATAAATATATACGCGGATTTAAGTTCATATTTAGAATCTGTTTTAAAGCTTTGCTCTTTCAAAATGGAAATAATATTTATCTTTGTTGTCTAGATAAATTGAAATTTTTCTGATTCCGTAATCAATTACTTCATTTGTGTTATTATCAATGGATAAAACAAAAAGACCGTTATTTTCTAATAAATCATATGCTTTTTTATAACGCTAGACTTTATTTTTAAAATGCATAAAAGTCAATGATGAATAAACAACATCAAATTTTCTACGAAATTTATACTTAAAATAATCACCACAAATCAGAGTAACATTATTAAATTGTTATAGTTCCTTGATTTACTATTTCTATAATGATACAATAAATAAAAATGATATTAAATGAGGTGTTAAGCATATGGAAGATTTTATAAATGAACTTAAATCTAATGCTATTTCAAAATCGGATTTTGAAAGCAAAATTAATAGTGATAAATACATAAAAGAAAATCAGGAATTTATTTTTTTCTGTAATGAATTAAAAAATTCTATTATGCAATATAGTTTATTAGAATGTAAAAAAGGCAACTATATAGTAAATAATAATATTCGTTACTTGTGTTTAAGGATTGTAATTCATTCTCAGTTTGATATAAACGGTAGCGCGATAGGTCCTGCTCTCTCTACAGAATATAATATTAAAACAATTAATCAATCAAAATTTGGTATAGATATTAGTGAAGTGCCTTATGGACAATACCAAAAATTAGCACCATTTGGAGAAAATAATTTTTCTGATCCATTATTTCCTTTATGTGCCACTATTAGAAATTATACGGTAGACCACGCTTCTAAAATAAAAAAGTTTTTTGGCATAAACGATATAACACAGGGGCAGACAATTGTATCGGATGAAAAAATAGTTTCTCAAATGAAAGAATTTTTTGTAAAGTCTTTCGGTGATAGTGTTGATTATAAAACAAATTTCAAAACTCATTTTTTTCGATCACAATCCGATTATACTAGTGATTGTATTCAGGTTTATAGAATTCACGACATAAAAATATTTTTTTAATTAGAAATTTAATTACAGGACTTGCTAATGCAAGTCTCAGTCTGTCAAAAAGCCTAAAATCTCAAGCGAGGTTTTGGGCTTTTTGATATAGTCTTTCAGAATCTAGATAAAAAGAAGCAAATTTAGCGAAAGGGTGACCTTCGGTTGCATATCGCTAATGGGCGCAAGCCGATATTCAAATGAATAAACAGTAAATTTGCTTATTTTTTCACGATACTTGTTTTGTCTTTTGTAACCTCTATATCATAAATATCGCCACGGTACTCAAAATCATATAAGCAAATATTCTCGATTTCACACGGCAGATTAGGATTTGCTGTTAATGTTCCGTCCTTTTCATCGACCCCTATTCCCATCAATCCTGTTATTATCTGTGATACAAGAGTAAAAGAAATTTCCGGGTAGTCGCCATTTGTTCCCTGTGTTTTATGTTCATGATGAAGATCCTTTTTTGATATTATATATTTCATAAAATACCAAGCACGCTCTTGTTGATGATTTGCAAAATAAAGTTCCGGCAGATATGTAAATCCTTCAATATTATCAGACATAGTCCTTTTATTTTTCTGCATTTTAAAAATATAATCAAGGAGTTTATCGTTGCGCTTATTCTCATAGCTCAGATTTTTTAAAGGTATAAATTCAAGCGTTTCCGCACCTTGAAGTCTACCGAATTTTTTTGACCATTTATAATGCTTCTTGCCCTTAATATCTATTGCGTAGCAGAACATATCAGAGCCTTTAACAACAGACCATTCTTCATTAAAATATTTTCTTAATTTATCAGCACGACTTTGCTGATAATCAGCTTGCCGAATATCTCCTCGAAGCTTGAGTATTTTTGAATAACAGACCATTGCCGCATACATCGCGGCAATACTGTCTCCCGCTTCAACAGCGTAAAAGCCGCGCTCATTATATGTTGCAGAGCCCTGCCATATGTTTCCCCTTCCCTCGGGAATACCGTTTTTTTCATTGAAAATGATTCCATCCTGATTATCGATAAAATCATTCATAATTTTATCGGCAAACAAAGCAATTTTCTCATTATCAATATATCTTCTGTCGCCTGTCCACAAATAAAGCTTATAACCGAGTTCCACCAATTCAAACTGCGAAGTGATTTCTCTTACAAAATGCGTTGAATCAGGCGAGTCCATATAAAATACAGTATGGTCAAAATTAAATGACCACGGTGCGTACCAGCCTGTGGCTTCGTTTGCGTGGCTTACAAATGTGTAGTACATCTGGAAAACTTCTTCGTATAATTTCAAGATCACTGCGCCGACTGCCTGATGCACAAAATCGCGTATATAATATGCGGTTCTGTCATAGTAACCCGCCCAGAAAGCAGCGCCATAATTTTTAGGAGCTGCCCACGGCTCTGTCGGAAACAGTAATATCTTTCCACTGGGACCATACCATTTATTTCCGTCGCCTTTATTTATATCTCCATTTTTTGTGTCAGTTACAACAAATTGTTTTGTTTTATCAACTGCCCATTTGAAGCTCTCTTCAAGAAAAATGTTGTCACTTTTTAATTTCATATTTAACTCCGAATATTTGCTTCCTGCATTAAAAATACCATTTTCAATAATTTTTAAAATGCAGAGTTTTTGCTTACGGTTGATAAAAGATCATAAAATGATAAAACAATTACGGGCGAAGCCGGTCTCTGTCTCGCGGAAATGCAGTTGCCAGCTTGATATTCGGAATGCCGAGAATGTTTTGCACTATCCTTTCAAGGCCGAGGCCAAGCCCGCCATGGGGCGGCATACCGTATTTATGCATAGTGAGATAATCTTCAAAATCGGAAATATCCATTCCTCTTTTTTGCATTTTTTCTACCTGCGTTTCGTAATCGTGAATCCTTTGACCGCCGGTTGACGCTTCCATACCGTTAAGGAGCATATCGTAACTCAGAGTGTACTTTGGATTTTCGGGATCATCCATTGTATAAAAAGGCCGTTTAACCGACGGATAGTGAGTAACGAATATGACGGGCGAATCATAATATTTTTTCGCGTATTCCCCAAGCCATTTTTCTTCGTCGGGCGAAAGGTCGGGTTCTTTCAACGCCTGTTTTCCTATTCCGCCGGAATGAGCCTCGGCATACATTTTTTTAGCCTCATCAAATCGGATCACCGGAAATTGCTCAATATTCGGTAACTTCGCGCCTTCGCCGAGAAACATTTCCAATTCCGGTGCGTATTCCTCGTTTAAGATGTTAAAAATGTGCTTGAACATTCTCGCTTCCAATGACATTAAATCATAAAAGCTTTCAATAAATCCCATTTCCAAATCCAAGCCCTGAAACTCATTTATGTGCCTGTTGGTGCTGTATTTCTCCGCTCTGAACACGGGGGAAACGGTATAAGCCTTTACAACCGAGCCGACCATAAACTGCTTATACATTTGCGGGCTCTGGTTAAGATAAGCCTTTTTACCGAAGTAATCCACCTTAAACATATCCGCTCCGCCCTCCGCGCCGGCTTCCACGAATTTCGGCGCCACGAACTCGGTAAAACCTTCTTTTCTTAAAAAATCTCTAAAAGCAAACATAACACCGTCTGTAATTCTCAACATTGCCCTGACTTTTGGGTTTCTAATTGTGAGAACTCTGTTATCCAGCATAGTATGCAGGTTTAACCTGTCGATTTTTTTGTCGTTGCCGACCTCAACGGGAAGCGGAGCGGCGGCTCTGCCGGAAATTCTTACCATATCTTTAATTCGCACGTCAAATCCCAGCCTGCTTCTTTCTTCCGTGACGATAACGCCGTCAATATATACGCATTCTTCAACAGAAAAATCGCTTAGATCGCACTTTGAATATCCTTCTTCCCAAACACATTGAAAAACAAGCTTTGACGAGCGAACGTTGACAAAAGAAAATCCGCCCATATCTTTTATTCGGTGCAAAGCGCCCTTGATTTTAAATTCGGCGCCGTCCGTGATTTCGTTGTTATTAAACATTTCAACAATTCTTTCAATATCATAAATTTCCGATTTTTTATAAATGTCTAAAAACTCCATAACCGCTCCTCCCGAAATAATAAAAAATTGCCATTGACAAATTATATGGGACGAAATTGCTCCGCGGTACCACCCATATTAATTGCCAAATGACAATTCACTTAATTGATTCAAATTAACGCTTTGATAACGTATGGTTCTACTAACCCTAAAAGGCGTTCTTCCATAAGCTCCGGAATGTTACTGTTTTTTTGCGTTTGCCGCGCTTCCACCACAAGCGGCTCTCTGTAAAACACATATAAAAAAACAGATTTCCTTCATCGCTCATATGTATTGATTTTATGATAACAATAATCATTTTAAATGTCAACAAAAAATAAATTGATAAATCTGTTGATTTATTTTATTATAAAATTCGGCGGAAGATGAATAAATACAATTGTCGGAAAGCAAAAGCGTTTATCTTGCCAAAAGATAAAAAAATCTTTAAGCCCGTGAGGAATGCGTTTTTCCGTTATTTCGATAATCGTTTTTGTCAATTTATTAAATAATCAAAGTGGGGGTTAAAAGAGGAAAATGTCACGGTATATTGCTTTTGATGTTGAAACGCCGAATCGTTTTAACGATCGTATGAGCGCGATAGGCATAACGGTAATTGAAAACGGAGTTATAACAAAAAAGCTTTATTCTCTTATCGATCCCGAAACAAGCTTTGATTATTTTAACACACGGTTAACGGGAATAAGTGAGGAGACGGTACGGGGCAAGCCCGCGTTCCCCGAAATTTGGGAAAAGATTGAGCCGATAATGAACAGCGGTGTTTTAGTCGCGCACAACGCGCCGTTTGATATGGGCGTTTTAAAATGCTGTTTGCGCGATTACGGCATATCGTGGAAAACGCAGGCGCCGTATCTCTGCACGGTGCGTATCGGCAGACGGGTGCTTCCGAAAATGAGCCATAAGCTCGATTCGCTTTGTGAATATTACGGCATTGAGCTTGACCACCACCACGCCGGGAGCGACAGCCTCGCCTGCGCGAAAATCCTTTTGCGATACATAGAAAGCGGAACGGATGTAAATCAATTCATCAAAACATATTCATTTTTATAAGAAAAGGGGGAAAATAACCAAAAAGAACTGCTGTGGGACTTATCAGGGTCGTCTCCCCTCAGCTATAACACAAACAAAAACCTGCCTCGCTTGCTCAAGGCAGGTTTTTGTTACAAAATTTCTTCTTTCGGTTCGGATTGCGCCTTTGGCGCAGTAGGGCGGTGCTTACAGCTATGCAATGCCCCGCAGCTTTTTACATCTTAAAAATCTTATAGATGGTGAAGCCTGCTTTCTTTGCAAGGCTCACAAACTCTGCAAATTTTTCATCCGTTATGCTTGCATTTTGAAACTTCATGATTTCCTTGCATTCAGCTGAATCTACACAAGCCAGGATCTCTTTCACCACATTAGATTTATAAGTAACGATTCTGATTTTGTTATTACTCCATATTAGATACTGCTCATTATGAGATTTCTCATTTTTGGTGCTCATTTTTATCATCACTTTCATTTTTTTTCTTTTCCGCCGCTTTTTTATTCGGTTTATTATAAAGTATAGATCCAATGATTGCGAAGATAATTGGCAAACCAATCATCAATGATAAAAATATGATTAACCCCGTATCTCCAAGACTGTCAAGAAAATCTGATAAACAAAACGGCACTAAAATCGGTGCTACCGCACATAATATATAGCATATTTTTGCGCCTATTGGCATAGGCGGCGCTTTTTTGCCGTTATTCTGTGCGCCGTTTGCTGTTCGAGCGCCTATGGTTAAAATCTGTTCGCCGGGGATCTTTTTGGTTGTTCCATCCATAAATTCAACTTCGGCATATTCGATTTTTGCATATCGTATCGTTGTATCGTACCACACATTCTCCCAGTACGATCCATTGTTAATACGATTCGGTGCAATGGGGCCCGTCAACTGAAGTATCTTTTTTGTTCCGACCTTATCATTAACGGCATTATACGGGCATATATGCAGGGAACAGTATTTAATTGCTTTTGTTCCGATATTTTTTAGGGAAACTCTAACGCTTACACCGCCTGAGGAATTGGGAGAGGAATACCAATAGTTTTGGTAATTGTAGTGTCCTAAACTATAATTTACTTGAATCATTTCCCCACTGTTTTCCCCATTGTCGACAACTTGTCCATTGGCATTTTCCTTAGCAGTATCGCCAATGAGAGATTGGTAGGTAGGATCTATTACTTTAATATATTCCTCGGCCTTCAACAGCTTGTCTGAATAATACTTCAACGTTAAATCAATAAATCTTTTATCCAAAGTGTCTTTGAGCAAATAATTTTCAACATAGGATTTCATATATTGCACTTGTTTTTCCTTTGATCTGTCGAAATAATGATCACTTAACCGAAGCGCCATATTTTTCTGCATGTCGGCGATTGCCCATGCCCTGTCTTCAAGCTCGTCAATGGAGTCGCTTGTATCGGAAAACTTTCTGTAATGTGATTTCGCCCACGAAAGAAATGAATCGCACATACTGTCGACTTTTTCCAATATTTCCTCGATAATTGCCCATTTTTCATCTTCGCTTTTATCGGTTTTATCGATAACGGCAAATACGCTGTCTAATGATTTATCGAAACGATAAACAGAATTGCGCATGTCCCCTAAAGTCGTGTTTTTTGCCTTAAAATAATTAAAATAAAACATGGACTCCCAATCGTTGGGATTTTCTATTGATATCATTTCATAATATTTTGCCGCCAGTTCTGCATTGTTTTCATCCTTTGCGCGCCGTGCCATCACATAAAGATTCTGTACTTTTTCAGAGACATCCACCTTAACGGAACCTGTCACCTCAACCGTTTCGCCGGACATCATCTTCTTGGCGTCTTCCACAGAGTATTTTGTTCCGCATGTCTGGCATACAAAAATTCCGTCCTGCTTGATAAGGTCCGTGCTGCCGCACATTTCGCAAGTTAACTTTTTCATTTTTTACTACTCCATTTTTAATAATTTTGCTTTTAATTCCGTTCGGTGTTTTAAAACTGTGATTGCTTCATCGTATTTTTCGTTTATATATGAGCCGCCGCTATAGCACAATGGCAATCATAACAATCAAATAAATCAGTACAATCGATAAGCCGATGATTATGGCGTTTTTTTTAAATTTCTTCCACCGTTTCACTTTTTGTTGATAGCATTCGCCGGATCCCTTTTTGGTTTTGATTTCCTCAATTTTTTTTCGGCAAATATCAATCTGCTCGTCGGCGTCCTTCCAGCCGGTAATCGTTCTGAAAGCATCGATCGCTGATTCATATTTGCTAACAATGTTCTCCGTCCGTAGCAAGAGAGATGGATTGATTTTAGCTATTAATGAAGATGATATTTTGAATACTTCCTCCATTGCCTTTGCTTCATCAACATTCGCCGCCTCGTTGTCTGCCGCGTTCATGGTTTTTACCGCATTGTCATAAATGGCGTCTTTTTCATTTTGCTCTTTGATATCTTTTATATGAGATATATACCCGCGCATTTCCGCTTCAAGCTTTTCATCACCGAAGCGCAGAACTTTGCCGTAATTCTCTTTGTCATCAAACGGATAGTCACAGTCGGCTAACTGTTTGCGGTTTCTCACCTGCAAATCTGCCATCAATTTGCCGAGGTACGCCTCTGCGTTCTTTGGGTCAATATCCAGCACCTTTTCGCAATAAATGTTCGCGTCCTGCCATTTGCCGTCTTCAAGAAACAAAAACGCTCTTTCAAGAAGCGGCGCGGTATTCGCGTTGGCAGCGCCTACGACAGCCGTTTCCTTTACCGTCGCCTTTGGCGTGTCCGCGGAAATTATTTTCTTTATCCCGCGTATCAGATCCTGCATAAAGCCGAGCTTGGACATATCCTGCGCCTGAAGGTGCGAAAATTCATCTGGCAGGTCGTAGGGATCCATATCGCGATAGGCGGGAATCAACATCTTTTTGCCGCCGCTCTGCTTTACAAGCGCAAGATAGCGGCTCCACTCGTTCTTGACCCACACGGCGTTGAAGTGCTCCGGTCTTGTGCCGATAACCACCATCACCTTGGCGGAGTTGAGCGCCGCGAATATGTAAGGCTCATATGCCGTGCCGAGCTTGTCCTCCAGCGTGATGCGCGAGAAAAAGACTTTGAATCCCTCCTGCGTCAGCTGATGGTACAGGTCGTTTGCCAAAACGCTGTCCTGCGTCCGTCTGCCGTTTGCGTCGGTTTCTTTGTAGCAGATAAAAACGTCGAACGGGTCTTCTTTGGAGGAAATTTCCAAAATGCCTTTTTGAATATCATTGATCGTTTTGGCTTCGTTTTCGTAGAGCTCGCGCTGATACCCGTCCGCGTACTGCAAAGCGGATTTGTAGTTATCGTCGTCAAATATTGATGTAAACTGCGCGCGGTTGACGGTCGGCACGCGCTTGCGTGTGGCAGGGTCTTCTATGTATTCGATCCCGTAGCGGCATAGCACAAGCGACCAGTATGCCTCCGCGTCCGTGCCGTCCTCGTTCAGGATCTGCTCATAGATCGCCGCCGCCTTATCGAAATCGTTATTGCGCCGGAAGTGGTTGGCGCGGTCGTAGAGATTTGCCCGTCTGTCGTCGTCAAGACGGGGCAGGGTCTGTTTTGTTCCGCAGGAATCGCAGACGCCCACGGTCGCCCCCTGCTCAAATTCTATCGTGCCTCCGCACATCTTACACTTAAAAATTGTCATTGTTATGCTCCTATCTTATTTAATAATGCCGTTGTAACTCCATCGCTAACTGCTTTTATCGCATTTAAAATAAAACTGTTATTTATATTACTTTCCTTGATTGTTGCATCGTAATATGTAATCCCATCACTTATTCTTCTTTTAATAAATCCAGCACACTCAAGATTTTCCACATAGTTGTTGAATTCGTCATCACATATATTATAAAGAATAGGTAAAATATGCTTTCTGTTATAAGACGCTTTAACCATGCTAACATAAATTGCATTGGCATTTTTTGCCCTTGCCTTAGTATACGGCGGCCTTGCAGAATCGGGAATATAATCCTTTTCTATATCGGCTTTTGGAATAAGATTATTGTTTATCCACTTCTCAACAGTTTTTCTCTTAATCTTGTTATTTGACGAAAAGACATCAATAGTCATGATAATACCTCACTTCAACAATTTACATTTGTTGTTCCTGTCGCCGACAAGAATAATCATTTCATCGGCGAGGACTTTTGTCTTTTCCGCGTCGCCGGCGCTTGCCGCTTCGGACAGCGCCGCAAACTTCAGCGTGATCTGCGACTCGATCGCCGCGAGTGCGTCACTTGACATGGGGTCGGAATAGCGCACTGCCTCATAAACTTTCTTGCAGGCGGTCTTGACCTCCTCGTTTGCGGCTCTTGAAATCAGGCTTTCCGCATCCGCCGTCAGCGAACGAATAAAAAAGGTCTGCGTTTTGACTTTTTGATCGATTTTTTCGACCGTGTCCGACGCCCATGCCGCTTTTACGACCGCGATCGCGTTGAACGCCAAAATCAGGATGCACACGACCGCCGCGATCCATGCCGGACAGTTGGGGATCAACAGCAGTCCCGCGCCCGCGATCAGCATACAGATCAGCGCCGAGCGGCTGACGGTGATGAGCGGCAGGTTGTAAAACAACTTGGTAAGATTTTGGGCTTGGAAGGCAAAATACGCGCAGACCAGATTGCCGATAAACGCGGCAAAAATAAACGCCCACGCGACCCAAAACCGAGCGTCATATTGAACGACAAATCCCGGAATCACCGGACGAACCAAAAACACAACGGCGTTGAACGCCACCAGCAGTATCGCCCAAATCAAAGCGTATAATTTAAAATTCTTTTTCATAGTGTTACGCCTCCATTACAGAATATCGGAAAGCAATTTTGCTTTCGTTGTGTTGAATTCTTCTTCGCTGATAAGTCCCGCTTCTTTCATCACGGTCAGCTTTTCGACCTTTGCTTTGAAAATCGCCATATCATCTGCCGGAGCGGCGGGAGCCGGTGCGGGAGCTTCGGTCACTGAGTTCATAGCGTTATTGACCGCGCCGCCGATTACGCCGCCCACAGCGCCTCCGACGCCTGCCATCGTGCCGAGTCCGACGCCCATATTAGTAAACTGCCCCACGGCTTCATTCTGCGCGACTTTTTCCGCAACATCAAAGCCGCGTTCCTGAGCATAGGTATATCCCTCTTGCGCACGCTTTGTGGCCTGCGCCTGAGAGTCGATGACAACTTTCTGCGCTTCGGTTTGAGCATAAATGATATCTGTCTGTTGGCGCAGCTTCGCCTCGGCGATATCAGCGTATTGCCTAAAATGCAGCTCCTTGAATTTTTCGTACTGTCTGTCTCCGTCCGGCTTTACCACATTGGTGACGAAGAAGCGCTCCAGCGCTACGCCGTAGTCCGCAAAATCTTCAATCAGCCTTGCTTTCAAAGCGCCCGAAAAGGCTTCCAAATTTTCGTCTATCTCGAATATGTTGATCGCACTCGATTTCATTTCCTGCGCGATATAGGTTTTTACTCTTGTCATCAAAAATGCCCGGAAAAAGGTCACAAGCTGAGCCCGCTCCAAAACCCGCTCCGTGCCGACCAACTTCACGAGCAACTTGCGGGAATCGTTGACCGACAACGCCATTTCTCCCGAAGCGCCGATGGAAATGGGAAATTTGTATGTCGGCTCCACATACTGCACCTGGCTGTCGGTACCCCACTTTATTGCCATTTGCTCGGTTTTGTTGATAAAGTAAATCTCACAATGGAAAGGCGTTTTGCCGTTGGTGGGGATATTGATTACTTTTCTAAGAATCGGGATGTTCTGCGTTTCCAGCGTGTAGCGCCCCGGACCGAACAGATCAAGTGCCTGCCCGTTCATAAAGAAAATCGCTTCCTGGCTTTCGTGAACGATCAACTGTGTCAGGCTGTTGAAATCTTCGCTGGGGTGTTTCCAGATGAAGGTGCTGTTGTCGCCCTCATATTTGATGATTTCTGCAATTCGTGCCATATATGCACCTCCAATAAAACTAAAAGATACATAAACATTATTATGTTGTAATTGTAGGCATAAGGAAACGCTCCCACAAAATTAGGAGCGTTTACGAGCCGAAAATGAAAGCAGAAATCTAAGCCTTTTTAATTTGTCGTTTGAAAAGGCTTTCTCGTGTTACTCTGTTTTCGACAATTTCCAAATAAATCAGACTTTTCTCTCCAAATTCTATTGCCAAGCAGCTCGATTTATGATATATTCAATATGTAAATGTAGGGGGCAATATATTTTGTTGCCCATACGCATACAACATAATAATGTTTCTGTTGCATCCGCCGATTTCGGCGTTCTTTTTTTATATTAGATTATCAGCCGCATGGATTCCATTCTGCGGCGGTGCTCTTTGCCGGTGGAGATTATATAAATTCGTGTAGTGTTGATACTGCTGTGACCGAGTATGTCAGCGAGTTTGGCGATGTCCTTTTCAATGCCGTAAAACACCCGCGCGAACAGGTGACGCAGATTGTGAGGAAAAACCTTTTTGGGATTGACTCCGGCTTCTTCACATAAGCCTTTCATTTCCCGCCAAATATTCGTGCGGCTCATGGGCTTGCCGGTGCGAGTGATGAAAACGGCTCCCGACTGTATTTTCCGCACTGCGATATAGCGGAGTAGTTTCTTTTGCAGGGGTTTTACCAAAAATACCGTTCGGGTTTTTCCTTTGAGCGAAACAACCGCTTCACCGTTTTTGACTGCTTCTACCGTAATAAATTGCAGCTCGCTCACCCGAATGCCCGTGCCGCAAATCGTTTGCAGAATGAGGTTCAGCCGCTCGTTGTGTTTACTCTGCGCCGCCCGGCAGAGACGCTCATATTCTGCTTTGGTCAGTTCCTTTTCTTCCGGGCAAAAGACCTGCCGCTGGAGCTTTAAGGCTTTCACCCGGCAGTCATGCCAGCCGAGGAGTGAAAACAGACTGTTGAGGCTCGCCAAAACCGAATTGACACTCCGCACAGCGTAGCCTTTTTCAAGAAGCAACTGCTTATAGCCCATCACGGCTTCTTTTGTCACCGCCTCACCGTTCTGCGCAGCGGCGAACGCCCTTACGTCCCGCAGATATTTTTCTATGGTGTTTTGGCTCTTTTCCTCGCTTTTCAGGTGTGATGAAAAATCTTTGATGGTTTTCTCTGTAATGATCCTTTCCATTGTATTTACCTCCGGATAATTCTCCTATATATTTTACCCGAAAAGTATGACTGAGAATTGCCATCTCCGTTTTAGGCAAAATCCTCCGTTAATCGAATGTGCCGATGAACAGCAAAACCCCGCCCGAAACGCAGATTTTCTGCGTTCGGACGGGGTGGTTGTTTTTATTGTTGGGATACAACATACCATTACATATTTATAATTCTCAAATACTGTTCCAATCTTTCTGTAACATATTCGGCGATGAGATTTGTCATAGGTTTTGCATCGTGATTTCTTGAGTAACTGTCAAACGCATCATAATAGCGCTTTCTGTCTGTGAACTTAACATTAATCGGCGGATAACCATATTGCATCAGTTCAAAATTCATAAGCAGTCTTCCCGTCCTGCCGTTTCCGTCAATAAAGGGGTGTATTCTCTCAAATTCAAGATGAAACCTTGCGATCCTTTCAAAAATGCTCATTGTGCCTTTTCTTTTTTCATTTTTAGCTAAGAGTTCAGAAATTTTAGGCTCAATCATATAAGGCTGCGCAGGTTCTGCGTAAGCGCCCATAATCCTAACTGGAACTCGCCTGTATACGCCCTTGTCTTCCGGTCTGTTCATTAAAACTAAAGAGTGTATATTCTTTATTACAAATTCCGTAAGTGGTTTTTTACTGCTTACAATATCCTGAACATATAAAAAAGCGTCTTTATGTCCGACAGCTTCCAAATGGTCTTTAAGCGGTTTTTGGTCTATCGTTATCCCCTCAAGCACCAACGCAGTTTCCTGAAGTGTCAAGGTATTGCCTTCAATAGCATTGGAATTATAGGTAAACTCGATCAAAAATTCTTCATTTAGTCTCTCAAGCTCGCCCTGAGTAAGAGGTCTGCACGAATCAAGCTCAGACTTTAACTTCTCAATTTTTTCAAGTGAAATTGTTTGACTTGAAGATTTTCTTCTGCCGTCTTCAGGCTTTTGTGCAATTTCCGGTATCATATAAAGATTTCCTTTACGAATAACACCCTCTATTTTATTCTCTTGACAAAGAACACGAACACGCCTTGCGGA
>CANQGT010000019.1 GCA_947623505.1 uncultured Clostridia bacterium
TATTGCAAGCGCTTGTGATACTCTCCATATAGTTAACAGGAATCAGTAGAACCTCGTCAGAATTCTTAAAACCATAAGTAAGGTTAATGAACTATACTTCTTCCGCAAACGATTGATTTCGCAAAAGTAATCGTCAACAACAAAGTTTTGAGTTCTATTATCCTTAATGATAGACAGGTTTTTTTCCATAGAATTGAAATCCACATGCTCGGTGAAGCAGATTATCCTAGAACCCGTTTTTTCTGCAGTCAAACAGTATTCTTCCATTGTAGACGTTCCGTCTATCGAAAATTTAGAATGAACGTGCATATCCGCAAATAATTTCATATCATGCCTCTCTCATATAAATCACGGGTAATATCAAAGGCAATAGATGCTTTAATGGTGTTAGTCCTTTCTTCGTTCACGCATTTTGCTGGTTTTATTTCTGCTGGAATTATCTCTTGAACTGCATGAACTATTTTTTTTCGTCGAGCCACTGGTTTTTTTAGAAACATTAGAAGAATCAGTTCGGCGATTCAATTTGCTTACGAGTTGTCCGCACGCAGCTTTTATACTCCCACCGCGAGATTCTCTTATTTTCACAGTCAGTCCAACATCATTTAGTTTATCACGAAAAGCGACTAATTCTTGCTTATTAGGTCGTCTGACCACCTTACAATCAGTTTCGTTGTATTGAAGAAGATTTATAAGAACATTCTTGCCACGAAACCATCTTCCCAACTGTTTTACATCGCTTAAGCGATCATTCAAGCCTGGAATTAATAAATACGCTATGGTAACAGTACGATTGTGTCTCTCAGAATACGAAAGCGTTGACTGGACAACCTCCTCGATATCATAGCCCTTCATATGGGGCATAATATAGTTTCTTGTACGTTGATTTGTTGCATGCAAAGATAATGTGAGCTGGATTTTCAAATGCTCTTCCCTAATTTTTTTCATTTGGGGTAAAGGACCAGAGGTTGAGATGGTAATCCCGTCCGTTGGAAAGTTCAGACCTTTCCGATCTCTAAGAATATGAATCGCTTTAATCACATTGTCGTAATTAAACAGCGGTTCACCCATTCCCATAAATACAATCCGGTTTACTTTTCCGCTCACCAAAACAACCTGCTGAACTATTTCAGATGGGGTAAGATTCCTAATAAAACCGTTTTTACCAGAGGCACAAAAAATGCATCCGACAGGGCATCCAATCATGGTGCTTACACAAACGGTTGTGCCTGTCTTTCGTTTAATGCTGACGGTTTCTATACAGTAACCGTCAGACAATTCAAATGCATACTTTTGGGTGTCGGGACCGCGAAAGACTTCCTTAATCCTTATCGTGCTTTGCTTTTTTCCATTTGGGCCTGAATAAAGATTATGATAGAGTTTATCTGCTTGTTCTTCTCCAATTGTTTCTGCTACTTCAGAATATGTGAATCCATAAGGATCGCTATAAATATCTTCGAGTTGAAGATGAAGCTTGGTTCCCACGATAATCTACCTCCAATTAATCGTAATAGCTATTTATTGAGCCAAAAGAAATCAGTGTTCTTTTGAAGAGTTTTCTCTAAAAATATCGATTGAATTTAACATCTGTAGTGTTCGTTCATCATTACTAAATACTGCATAGAGCGCTAAAAAAACAGTCCAACTCATGCTCTTTTTCCCATTCTCAATTGCGTTATAAGTTTGCCTCGAGATACCGATTCTCTCAGAAATGTCAGCTTGAGAAGCACCGATTCTTGCTCGCAACACAGGTAACTCAATTATTAGAGCGTCGATAAGTTCTCGCCTTTTGCTGCTTAATAGTTCCATAGTTATCTCCCTTCATATAAATTTACACTATCAAATAGCTACTTTTTTCCGTTGGTGTTGATTACATCACACGCAACCCAGCAAAAGCAATTGGCATTAAACAGTTGCAATTCAATTTTAGCTCTCTTTTTGCGGTAATCAATATGGCGGACCACACCATTACATTCAGCAAACAACGGATCGTCAATGTGTATTACATCTCCGATTTGTATTATTCTAATCGCCTTAATCAGGCCATCGGTTTCAAAAATCTTGTTTGCAAATAAACGGTCATAACCTTGAAGGCAGAAACCGCACTCAGGGCAACCAAGCGCTCTTATTACGCCTTCGACCATCATAGCGGATAAATCAACAGGTTCAGATGAATATACAAAGACATATCCCGGAAGCAAGTCAAATAGAATATCAATATTCTTTCCCTGCCTTCTTTGGCGCTTGATTATTTTTGGTGATAACGCTCTATGAATTCCAGCCTTTTCTAAAGCATTTGCGACCTGCTGACATTTCTTGGTTTCGCAGAACAAACAATAACAGTAATTCATTTGGGTAAGCTCCGCCATTAGTCGAATCATTCGGCGAAGCAATTCGACTAAAAAATCGTACTTTATATTCAAACTAAGCATTATTACAGCAAGCCACTGATAATATGCGATAGTTTTGCCTCATTGGTTGGTTCACAAATCGATAAAAACAGTTCTTTGAACCATCGATGATGCGAATTCGTCGTCCACCGCAGATATTTGCAACACCAGCCTATTATCATTATATCATTTGTCGCCGAGGTTGTCAATTTGTTGCCGTAGTTGACGAGCATTTTTTGTACCATTTTTTCAAGGAATAACTCTTGATGCTGTGCCCACCAGTCAGGAAAAGACATTATTCCACTGTTCTTCTAACATGGTCTTCATTTGTGCATGTGGTGAGTTGGCGAAGCAGCATGAAGAACAAGGAACTTGACCTGCTGATCGTGGTCAATATGTTCCTGACCGGCTTTGACGCCACGACGCTGAATACGCTGTGGGTGGATAAAAACCTGAAAATGCACGGCCTGATTCAGGCCTATTCTCGCACAAACCGCATTCTCAATTCCATCAAGGTATTCGGCAACATCGTTTGCTTCCGCAATCTGCAAAAGCGCACCGACGATGCAATTTCTCTGTTTGGCGATAAGGAAGCGGGCGGTATCGTCCTGATGCGTGGCTATAAGGATTACTACTTTGGCTACGAGGATGTCGACGGAAAATATCACCCCGGCTACCAGGATATGATTGAGGAACTGACAACGAAATTCCCGCTGACAGAGGAACGCATTACCGGCGAACAGCGGCAGAAGGAGTTTATTGTTCTGTTCGGTGCGATTTTGCGTATGCGCAACCTTCTGACTTCCTTTGACGAATTTGCCGGAAGCGAAATTTTGAGCGAGCGGGATTTTCAGGATTATCTTGGCCGCTATCAGGACTTACGGGATGAGTGGAAAAACCGCAAGCCCGGTGGCGAAAAAGAGGACATCACCGATGACATCGTTTTTGAAATCGAACTGATCAAGCAGATCGAGATCAATATAGATTACATCCTGCTTTTGGTGCAGAAATACCACGATTCTCACTGCGATGACAAGGAAGTGCTTATCACAATCCTCAAAGCAGTGGACGCCAGTCCTGAACTGCGCAGTAAGAAGGCGTTGATCGAAACCTTCATTGCTGGAATCAACGATGTATCAGATGTGATGCTGGAATGGCGTACCTTTGTCGCCGAAGAAAAAGAACGGCAGCTTGTCGCAATCATTCAGGAGGAAAACCTGAAAGACGACGAGACTCGCCGCTTTATGGAGAGCGCCTTCCGTGACGGCTCTGTCAAAACGACAGGCACGGATATTGACCGGCTGATGCCGCCAATCTCCCGCTTCGGCGGTGGAAACCGTGCAGCAAAGAAGCAGACCATCATTGATAAACTGAAGGGTTTCTTCGATCGATTCTTCGGCATCGGATAAATGGGTCTTAGGGTGTCCCTAACGAGGCCTTTTGCGCAGTTCGGCAGAACGGAGTAAAAAGGCACTGCTCGCTAAGATGACACAGGCATCGGGAGCAGCCGTACTGCTTTGGCTCCGATAGGAGTAAAAACAGTCTGCTCGCTAAGATAATGCAGACTATTTCAGCGCAACGAGAAAGAGGCGCAGCCGGTGCTTACCTGCATCTGACTGCGCCTCTGATTCCGATCAAATTCTGTTGCTGCTCACACGAAAATGACCTCTGCATTTACGATTTCTGTAGCTCGATTGCGGAGGTTATTGCTCCGCCTGACCCATTCCATCGGGTCACTTGCTTTGAGCTTTTCGGTCAAGTTTTCTTTTTCGGATAGTTCCCTCACAAGCATATCAAACATCGCCTGTGCCCGAGACTCTATCTCGGCAAGATAATCGTTCAGCGTCCCGGTGGTCAACAGATTGTAGTATCTCACCCGGTGGTTCTCCTTCAAAAATCGCCGGTGTCGCTGTCCCCAAACACCAATTTGCACCTTGATTTGATTATCAATCTCAAGATTCGGCAGATAATAATCACCCACCTGTCGGTATGTGCCGCCCAACTTTTCAAACTCCGTCATTGTGCTTCCCTCCATTCATCCCGTGTATACGACCTTGAACTTCTTGCGCTTTGCACCGATGATTTTCAGCAGCGCTTCGTCAACAGCGTCGGCATATCTGCCCTCTGCGATGAGCCTGCTGCGCAGATCATTCAGACTTCCAATGAGAAGCCGCCGCTCTGCATCATCCATTGCAAGATGATATTTTTGTTTCATATTCTGCCCTCCTTGTGCTATCATTGTAACGGAGAGGCCAGTAAAAATCGAATGTGCGAATAAAATTCTAAAGAAGCTGTATGTGTGCGAGATGAAATATGTGTGTTTCTGCCGGTTAATTCATTGTTTTATGAAATCCGTTATCAGCACTCGCACCAAATCTGTTACCGTTGTTGATACTATATCAACAACGGTAACTTTTTATTTATTGCCGGTCTGGGAATGTTTTTGGAATGAAACTGGGGATATTTTGAACAAATCCGGCCATAAGCAAATTGTATGCCCGAATTTGTTGCGGCCATGATAGGAAAACCATCGGCAGCGAAGCCGGTCGGAAAGATACTGTCGTTTCTGCGATCGTCAACGTCAGGATGGGAGAGACATCAGAAAGTTATCATTTTCGGGGATCGTGGGCACCCTTGTGTGCCGCAGACAATAGGACTTGCAGAAGCAACACAAGCAAACGGGGCCTGAATGAAACGATTTGACTTTGCACATAATATGTACTATAATCGTAGTGCAAGGAGGCAACGCCATGGATACAAACATGACTTTTCGTATAGATTCTGAGGTGAAGGCGCAAATGAGTGCCATCTGCAATCAGCTGGGTATGACCACTTCCACTGCTTTTAACATCTTCGCCAACGCTTTTGTGCGGGCGAAGGGGATGCCCTTCGCGGTTACGATCACGGATGAACCCGCAAAGATCTCCCGTGAAAAAATGCTGGCAGATACGGATCGGCTGCTTTATCATTTGTCATTTCGGCCATGGGAGAACCTCCTTAATCGCAATCTAAACCTAATTACCATATCAGTATAGCACAGTTTGATGCGATTTTCAATGCGTTTCTTGTGAACATTTATTGTTATTTGCTGTTTCTTGTAGTTTGTTGTTATTCTCTTTCATATCTAACCTGTAGCCTCGCCAAGCAAATATCTAACCCGTAGCCTCGCGTTTTGGCAGTTTCTGTGTATAGGATAGATAGTGAAAAAGTTTGAAAGGGATTCCGGGCTGCCGCCGGTTTTTGGGGGCAAACCTCGGAATCCCTTTATTTCAGTACATTTCAGCCCTTTGCGACGTCGGTTCTCGTCATCAATGCTACGGTCTCCACATGCGGGGTGCGGGGGAACATATCGACCGCGGTGAGCCTTTGCAGGGCATATCCCTTTTCCCTCAATATCGCCAAATCGCGGGCGAGGGTGGCGGGGTCGCAGGAAACATATATTATGCGGCTTGCGCCCATTTTTTCGATAACATCGAAAAGCTCCTTTTGGCAGCCTTTTCGTGGAGGATCGACTATAACAATATTTGGCTTCAAGCCTCTTTTTTCAAGCTCCTTTGCGCCGTCAAACGCGTCGGCGCAAATAAATTCAGCGTTTTCGATGCCGTTCAGCGCGGCGTTTTCCCTTGCGTTTTCCACCGCCGAGGGCACGGCCTCTATACCGACGATGACTTTGCATTTATCCGCAAGGGTTAGCCCTATTGTGCCCGCTCCGCAGTACATATCGAGCACCGTTTCATTCCTTTTAAGTCCGGCGTATTCGCCGACCGCCGTATAGAGCTTTTCACATTGACTGTGATTTACCTGATAAAAGCTGGCAGGCGACACGGCGAATTTTTTTGAAAGCAAAGTATCATATATCTTATCGCTGCCCCAAAGGGTGACTGTTTTTTCGCCTAAAATCACATTGGTGTTTTTTCTGTTTATATTAATAACAACGCTTTTAAGATTTTCAAAAGCGCCCTTTAATTCATTCAGCAAATAATCAAAATCGGGCAATTCATTGCCGTTTATAACGGCGCAAGCCATTACCTCCCCCGTGCCGAACGCCTTACGGAAATAGATATGCCGTAACAGTCCCCTGCCCGTTTTTTCATCGTATGAAGAAATATCGTTTTTCCTCACCCATTTTTCAAACGCCTCTATGCCCTTTTCAAATTCGGCGGGCTGAAGAAGGCAGCTTTTGCAGGGTATTATCCTATGGCTCTTTACGGCATAAAAGCCGGCGGTCAATTTGCCGTTTTCAATAAAAACGGGATACTGAGCCTTATTGCGGTAGCGGGTTATATCTTCTGCGCCGATCATCTTTTCAACGGGAAAATCGATATGCCCTATTCTCAAAAGAGCGTCACGCACTCTTTCTTTTTTATATTTCAGCTCTTCGGCATATGTCATATTGCGAAAGGAACAGCCGCCGCATTTGCCGAAAGCGGCGCAATCGGGCTCTATTCTTGACTCCGACGGCTTTAATATCTCTTTGATAATGCCGACGGCGTAATTTTTTGAGACCTTTATGATATGGGCGATTATCTTATCGCCCGCAACCGCTCCGTTCACAAACACCGCAAATCCCTCATACCTGCCGAGCCCGCTTCCCTGCGAGGTGAGAGTTTCTATATAAAGCTCAATCTCATCGTTCTTTTTAAGCTGCAAATCAAATCACCGAAAATATGATAACATAAGAGAGCGGGGAAATAAAGAATAAAAAAAAACGGCGTTTCTTAGTGAAACGCCGCAGCGTGTAGAAAAAATCAAGAAAACAGATTTCTACACGCTGTTTGACAATAGATATTTACTTTTTTCTTTCAACCGCTCTTTGAATAAGCTTTACTATTTCTACGATTGGTATAACCAAAAGGGCAAGCGCCATTGAAACGGCATATTCCGCAAGTGAAATGGAGGCAAAATCAAACGCTTTCGCGAGGAACGGAATATAGATAACAAGCGTTGAAAGCAGCAGGCTCAATACCATCGCTCCGAGCAGGAAGCTGTTGTTGCTCTTCATTGTGAAAATGGATTCACGCCTTGAACGCATATTGAACGAATGGAAGATCTCCGCCATTGAAAGCGTGAGAAACGCCATTGTCATACCGTTTTTATGGATAGTGGGATCGGCGATCGAAAACAGCTCTTTGAATGTAATCGCTTCGTGCGACGCCATAACTATTCCGAAAATATATGCCGCGAGTGTAACAACGGTTACCATTATTCCCTGCCATGCGACGTCAACGCCCATACCGTTGGCGAAAATACCGTCCTTGCTGCTTCGCGGAGCACGCTCCATAATATTCTTTTCGCCCTTTTCCATACCGAGAGCGAGAGCGGGGAAGCAGTCCGTTATAAGATTTATCCAAAGCAGGTGAACAGGCTCAAGAATCGTAAAGCCGAGTATTGTGGCAACAAATATCGTGAGCACTTCCGAGAGGTTTGAGGAAAGCAGGAACTGAATGGCTTTTCTGATATTGTCATATATTCTTCTGCCCTCTTCAACGGCCGAAACGATAGTAGCGAAGTTATCGTCCGCAAGCACCATATCCGCAACGTTTTTGGTTACGTCGGTGCCGGTGATACCCATACCCACGCCTATATCCGCGCTCTTAATCGAGGGGGCGTCGTTAACGCCGTCGCCCGTCATGGCGGTTACCATTTCCTTGTTTCTCCAAGCCTTTACTATCCTTACCTTGTGCTCGGGCTGAACACGGGCGTAAACGCTGTATTTCTCAATATTTTCATTCAGCTCTTCTTCGGAAATTTTATTGAGCTCCGCGCCCGTGAGCGCCTCGGAAGCGTCTTTTATAATTCCGAGCTGCTTTGCTATGGCGACAGCGGTATCCTTATGGTCACCCGTTATCATTATCGGTCTGATGCCCGCGCTGCGGCACTGCGCGATAGCGCCTATAACCTCGGGACGAACGGGATCTATCATACCCGCAAGACCGATATAGCAGAGATCATGCTCGAGGAAATCCGCATCCTCGCTTTCGGGGATTTCGGGATAAGTTTTTGTCGCGACGCAGAGAACACGAAGCGCCTGATCCGCCATTTCCTTATTCTGCGCCATAATCGAGGCTTTTACTTCGTCCGTCATATCGACCTGCTTGCCGTCGATAAACGCCTTTGTGCAATGGTCGAGCACAACGTCGGGCGCGCCTTTGGTATATTGAACAAAGCCCTTGCCCATTGTTGAATGAACGGTGGACATCATCTTTCTCATTGAATCAAAGGGCGCTTCGGCAACTCGCGGAAATTCGTTTTTGAGATCCGGTTTCGGCATTTCAAGCCTGTTTGCCCAATCGACGAGAGCGGCCTCGGTCGGCTCGCCCTTGATCTCTCCGTCCTCAATCTCGGCATCGGAGCAAAGCGCCATAGCCTGGGCTATAAGTTTATCGTTATCGCCTCTGAAATCAACAACCGTCATCTTGTTTTGAGTGAGCGTACCCGTTTTATCGGAGCAGATGACCTGAGTGCAGCCGAGTGTCTCAACGGCGGTAAGCTTGCGGATAACGGCGTTTCTCTTGCTCATCTTCGTAACGCCTATCGAAAGAACTATCGTTACTACCGCGGCAAGACCTTCGGGAATAGCGGCAACCGCAAGAGATACGGCAACCATAAATGTTCCGAGCAGCCCGTCAAATGTAACGCCCGCGCCGGAAACGAGATTTCTTATAACGTCAAGAGCAAATATGAATACGCATATGCCGAGAACGAGGAAAGAAAGCACCTTGGAAAGCTGATTCAGCTTTATCTGGAGCGGTGTGTCCCCGTCCTTGGAGTCGTTGAGGGCGTCCGCAATTTTGCCCATTTCGGTATCCATTCCCGTCGCTACGACTATCGCTCTGCCGTGGCCGTAAACAACGTTTGAACCCATATAGCACATATTCTTTCTGTCGCCGAGCGGAACATCGTCGGAGCCCTCAAGATCGATAGGATCGGTATTCTTGTTTACGGGAACGGATTCGCCCGTGAGAGCCGCCTCCTCGATTTTCATAGACGCGCTTGCGATTATTCGGCAATCGGCGGGAACGCTGTTGCCCGCTTCAAGAACAACTATATCGCCTACAACAATATCCTCGGTGCGCACCGTTACCGTTTTACCGTCTCTTATAACGGTGCTTGTGGCGGCGGCAATTTCCTGAAGCGCCTCTATCGCCTTTTCAGCCTTTGATTCCTGATAAACGCCGAGCACCGCGTTGATTATAACAACAAACAGAATGATGATAACGTCCGACGGGAACTCATGATTGTAAACGGAAGTCACGGCGGATATTGCGGCGGCTACGATCAGTATGATTATCATAGGATCCGCCAGCTGCATCAGGAATTTGTGAATGAGGCTCTCTTTCTTTGCCTCTTTCAGCTTGTTCTTTCCGTTTTTCTCAAGGCGCGACTGCGCCTCGGCCGCGGAAAGGCCGTTTTCGGAGGTGGCGTTATCCTGCAAAACCTCGTCAAACGGTTTTAAATACTCTTTCATATTTTTACTCCTTTCGATATAAAAAAACCCGTATATAGTATTGCTACTATATACGAGTCTCATTCTTTATAACTAAACCAGCCTCAAAACGCGCAAATACCGATATGTTTCCGCCGCTTTTCAGGCACGTTGTTGATTTAGTTCGTACTATGTCAAAAAAGTGTACGGAACTACTCCCTCATATCAAATAAAAATATACCATATTTTGGCTTAAAAGTCAATTATACAAATATAAATATTTAATAAACGGAAACTACTTTTCATTTATCTGCTTTGAGTATTTCGCGAGATAAACCGTTCTCATAAGGAAGCATTCCATTTTCGGGACATAGTGGGGGCGGTTGAAAATATTTACGTCGATAACGGCGGCGCAGCCCTTATCCATAATTATCTCAAGAGCCTGAATATCACCGTCGCTGTTGCCCGTTACAAGGGCTCCGTTGCCCTGAATCAGCACACCGTTTCTGCCCTTAATTGCCTTCACTATCTTTTTGGCGCAGGCGTCGGTGTCTCCGTCAACCCATTCAACGCACTTCACGTCAAGCCCCACGATCTGAGCGAAATCGTCTATCATCGGAACTATCGGGTCGCCGGTGCAGGAAACGGCGATAACGTCCGGTTCGGTGATATGCTTTATTATGCTGCAATTTTCGCTGAGGTATATTTCCCTGTGTATCTTGGCGCATTTGGGAGCTATGCCGTTTATGCCGAGCCCCGTTTCTATATCCACGTCGACCGTGTCATCGCCTACGGTGAGGGTGAACATATTTCCGTTCTTTACTGAAGAGCCGAGATCGCATATTTCATCGGGCATCTCGCCGGCGTCGACCTTTTTAAGGAAATAATTTCTTCTGTTTTCCTCGGAATACTCGTTTTCCCAAGAATGGCGGAGATAATTGTCCTTGATTACCTTTTCGCAACATTTTTCAAGCGTTTCGGCAATTTCAAACGCCTCCTCATAGCTTTTTCCCATACAGAGCGTGCCGTGGTGCATAAGCATTATCGCCGGGCAATCGGGATTTTCAACTATGCAGGTCTCCACCTTTTTGCGCAAAGAATTTGTGGTTGACATCGCGTATTCGGCCGTGGGGACTCTGTCTCCCAAAACGTCTCTGAATTCCTTATAAACGTTTCTTATCTCCATTCCGGTGATGCTTACTATCGTTGCGGCTCTCTGGTGAGTGTGGATAACGAAATCCACCTCGGGGTGATGCCTGTAAGCGGCGGCGTGAACGCCTTTTTCAGACGAAGGCTTTATATCGCCCTCGTATTCGCAGTCCTCAATATTCACCGTAACTATCTCATTCGGGGTAAGATCCTCATAGGCTCTGCCCGAAGGGGTAATGACGAACTGCGTGTCCGAAATACGGGCGGATACATTGCCCCAAGTGCGGGCGATAA
Source organism: uncultured Clostridia bacterium (assembly GCA_947623505.1). Lineage (GTDB taxonomy): Bacteria > Bacillota > Clostridia > Oscillospirales > Acutalibacteraceae > Eubacterium_R. Next base: position 11,257 of record CANQGT010000019.1, read on the forward strand.
GCCCCGTTTCAACAAGTTTTTTCCCCGCTTCAACAACCAATTCCTTAGCTTTTTCTATTTCATAAGCCATAAATGAACGCTTCCTTTCAAAAATTATGATATTTCAAAGGGCGGTTAAAAACCGCCCCTTTTACCGATACGCTGATCAGCCGTCGATTTTCTCGCACTTTGAAAGGACTCTGTCAAAGCGGCGGATGCATTCGTCTATATCCTCTTCGGTATAGGCGCTTGAGGTATAAAGACGGGAGCCGGCGAGAGTAACAAGCCCCTCCGCCATATAAGCGGCGCCCATATACTGCATTTCCGTCTGGCGGATACCCGTTTCCTTGAGGGTGTGCGGAATAGTCCACGGTCTCTTCCAATCAACCTTGAAGTGCATTGTGGCAACGGTGTGAAGATGGCATACGGAGCCGATATTGTAGCAGACAAACGGCAGATCGTATTTCTTTATGGATTCGTTGATTCCCTTTACAAGGCGGTCGGCCATTTTGCCGGCGATCTGGCAGGCGTTTCTCTTTTCAATCTCGCAGATAACGGTGTAGCCCGCGCAGCAGGAGATAGGCGTTGCCGCCATTGTGCCGCCGCACATAGCCTTGTGTATCTTCTTGCCCTCCGCTTTGTCAAGGCCGGCGCCGAGATACTTCATTACTTCTCTGTGGCCGCCGATACCGCCCGCGCCGGGATAACCGCCGGCGATGATCTTACCGAAGATAGTAATATCGGGATCGATACCGTAATAGCCCTGAGCGCCCGAAAGGCCGATACGGAAGCCGGAAACGACCTCGTCGCATACGAGCAGAGCGCCGTACTTACGGCAGAGCGCCTGAACGCCCTTGGGGAAGTCCTTATCAACAGGACGGGTGGCGGATTCGGGGCCTATCGGCTCGATGAATACGGCCGCGGTGCCGCCGCGGAATTTATTGATTATAAGTTTCTTTTCAAGAGACTTCAAATCGTTGGGGAAAAATTCCTGAGTGTGCTTGAATACGAAGAGCGGTACGCCGTGGGACTGGAGATTGAGCGTGCCGGGAACGCGCATACCCCAAGCGAGCTGATCCGACCAGCCGTGATAGGCACCGCCCATCTTGATTATGTTTTTATGGCCGGTGGCAAGACGGGCGACACGAACGGCGCACATACACGCCTCTGTGCCGGAGCCGAGCATACGGAACATTTCAACCGACGGAACGCATTCCGAAATCTTCTTCGCGAGCTTATATTCATAAGGGTGGAAAAGACCGGTTGAAGGGCCGCAGTCGTCAAGCAGTTCCTTTACCTTTTCCTTTACGACATCATCGTTTGAACCGATTATCGTGGGGCCTCCCGCCTGAAGAAAGTCGTAATATTCGTTTCCGTCCACGTCATAGAGCTTATTGCCCTTCGCCTTTACCATAACGATCGGGAAAGGATAGTTGAACGCCAGATTGTGCTGAACGCCGCCGGGAATAATATTCTTAGCTTCCTCTATCTGCTGCTTTGATTTAACGCATTTCTTTGCGAAATACTCATCCTCATATTCTTTGAGGGCTTTTCTACTGATAGAATAAATCGGCTTTTTGATAAGCGCGTCAAGCTGAGCGGTGAGTATGGATGCGTCCGGATACTCCGAAATTGCGAATCTTGTATCCATTAAAAATTCCTCCTTGAGTAAAAAATATATCTTGTGAGCGATTGCTCACTATTTTTACACTTTAAGTATATCACTTTTAAACGATTTGTCAAACACCCAATCGATAATTTTTGTTTAAAATCGCAACGAAAATGTTGCAGTAAAGCGAGATTTATGATAAGATATTTACGTTCTATTCAATGTTTCAGAGAGGGATTTGTACTACTTGCATAAAAATGGCAAAAGGTTTTGTGCAATGCTACAAAAATAAAAAAATGAACCTGAATCATCACAAGGAGGCTTTTGAGAGAATTTCGGACGAGCGCCGCGAAAAAATACTTGAGATCGGCATAAAGGAATTTTCTTCAAAGGGATACGAAAAAGCGAATATAAACGTAATAGCGCGAAACGCCGGAATAAGCATCGGCCTTATGTATAAATATTTCGCCACAAAGGAGGATCTTTTCCTCACCTGCATAACAAAGGGAATGAGAGTTCTTGAAAACACTCTTAACGAGCTTATGCAGAGCCGCGACAAGCTGCTTGTAAAGGCCGAAAAGCTGATACGCGCCGCATGCGAGCTTTCAAAAAAGAACGCGAATTATATAAGGCTTTACAACGAGATAACCGCTGAAAAGGACGGCGAGCGCGCCGTAATGCTCGCGAGGCAGGTGGAGACCTCAACGAGCCGCATATACATCACGGCCATAGCGCAGGCTCTTGCCGGCGGCGACGTAAGGCAGGATCTCGATCCGAGACTTTTCGCTTTTTTTCTCGACAATCTTCTTATGACGCTTCAGTTTTCTTTTACCTGCGAATATTACAGGGAACGCCTGAGGATATACACCGGGGTGGACACAAGCGAAATGAACGAGAACGAAATAGTAAGCCAGCTTCTTAAATTCATAGAATCGGCGTTTACTTTTAAAAAATAAGCAAATAATTTAACGGAGGAAGCAATATGAGCAAATATGTGATAACCTATGACGTGGGTACCACCGGCATAAAAACCTGCCTTATCGAAATCGACACTCAAATGAGAATACTCGGCTCGGCAACAATGGGCTATTCTCTTTATGTCGACGAGGACACGGGCAGCAAGGGCGGCGCGGAGCAGCACGCTGATGAATGGTGGGAAGCCATGTGCGTTACCACAAAAGAGGTTTTTGAAAAGGTTCCCTACGTTCAAAAGGAGCAGATCGATGGTATTTCTTTCTGTTCGCAGATGCAGGGGCTTGTGCTTGTAGACGAAAACGGAAACTGCGTCCGCCACCCGATGAGCTATATGGATCAAAGGGCAAGGGACGAGCTTAAATACGGTATCGCCCACGGAGTTCAGGTCGCCGGAGCCGAAGTGTCAAAGCTTCTTAAATATCTGAAATATACTGGAGCGGTAAGTTCATCGGTTAAAGATCCGATATGGAAATACAAATGGGTGGAAGCTCACGAACCCAAAAATTATAAAAAGATATATAAATGGCTTGACGTTAAGGAATATCTTATCTGCCGCGCGAGCGGTGAATTTGTTATGACGGAGGACAGCGCCTTCGCGACGCTGCTTTACGATACACGCCCCGGCCACGAGGGCTGGTGCAAGCCGATATGCGATATGGTGGGCGTGGATATAAAGCATCTGCCTAAAATAAAGAAATGCACGGAAAAAGTGGGAGAAGTCACCGAAGCCGCCGCGCAGGAGCTTGGTCTTGCCCCCGGAACAGCCGTTTTCGGCGGAGGCGGGGACGCTTCGCTTATTCCCGTCGGCGCGGGCGCCGTTGCGGTGAACGACACTCATATTTACAGCGGCACCTCAGGCTGGGTAGGCACCGTCGTTGACAAGCAGGAGGTGGACGCAGGCGCGATGATGGCGGCAATAGTCGGCGCCGATCCCGGAAAATTCAATTATTTCGGCGAGCTTGAAACGTCAAACAAATGCGTTGAATGGGTGAAAAATCATCTCGCGCTTGACGACATAGGCGTTTATCTTAAAGGCAAAAACGTATCCGATTCCATAGAAAATCTTAATATAAATTTGTACGACTATATGGAAGAAGTAATCGACACGGTGCCCGCCGGCTCAAACGGAACCGTATTTACGCCGTGGCTGCACGGCAACCGCTGCCCGTTTGAGGATCCGAACGCCGCCGGAATGTTTTTCAACATAAAAATCGAAACAGGAAAAACGGAATTGATACGCGCCGTCGTTGAGGGCATTTGTTTCCATATGAGATGGATGCTTGAAAGGCAGGAAAAAAAGATAAAAACATCCGAGGCTATCCGTTTTTGCGGCGGAGGCGCTCTCGGCGCGGTGACCTGCCAGATACTTTCCGACGTGCTTCAGCGCAAAATAGAGGTTGTGGACAGCCCGCAGAACGTGGGCGCGGTCGGCGCCGCGGCCTGTATCGCCGTCGGGCTCGGTATGATACCTTCGCTTGAGCACGTCAAAGAGCTTATCCCCGCGAAATACACCTACACTCCCAACAAGGAAAACAAAGCCGTTTATGACAGAAACTTTACGGTTTTTCAGAATCTTTACAAGGCAAACAAAAAGAATTTCGCGATACTCAACGGCTGATTGTTTTTGACGCTTATATAATTTACATAAATATCCCGCTTTCGAGCGGGATATTTTGTTATGAATTTTAATAATTAAGTATTGACATTCATAAATTGCGGATATATAATCATACTAAATTAGTAGGAATTACATTCCAATTTATAATTCTGAGAGGAAACGGATATGTTTGTTTATGCGGATAACGCGGCGACCACGAAAATAAGCAAAGCGGCGCTTGAGGCGATGATGCCGGCGTTTGAGACTTATTACGGAAATCCCTCCAGCCTGCACACAACAGGTCAGCAGGCGGCGGAGCGGCTTTTGGCGGCAAGGCAGAGCGTTGCGAAAAATCTCGGCGCGGAGCCTCGCGAAATATATTTCACCTCGGGCGGCAGCGAAGCGGATAACCAGGCGATACTGACGGGCGCGATTTTAGGCGCGAAAAAAGGCAAAAAGCACATTATTTCAACGGCGTTTGAGCACCACGCGGTGCTCCACACACTTAACAAGCTTGAAAAAGAGGGCTTTGAGGTAACTCTGCTCGACGTTCACAAAAGCGGCGTAATAACGGCGCAGGAAGTGGCAAACGCCATCAGGGAGGATACCTGCCTCGTTACGATAATGTTTGCCAACAACGAGATAGGCTCGATAGAGCCGATAGCCGAAATCGGGGCAATCTGCAAGGAAAAGGGCGTTCTTTTCCACACGGACGCGGTTCAGGCGGCGGGTCATCTGAAAATAGACGTTAAGGAAATGAACATCGATATGCTTTCGCTTTCCGCCCACAAATTCCATGGGCCAAAGGGCGTGGGCGCGCTTTACTGCCGCAAGGGAATACTGCTGCAAAACCTTATCGAGGGCGGTGCGCAGGAACGCGGAAAGCGCGCGGGAACGGAAAATCTGCCCGCTATACTCGGTATGGCAAAAGCGCTTGACGACGCCTGCAGGAAAATCGACGAAAACGCGAAATATGTTTCGGCAATGCGCAACAGGCTCATTGAGGGATTATCGAAAATACCCCACAGCATTGTGAACGGCGATACCGAAAAGCGGTTGCCGGGCAATGTGAATATGTGCTTTGAGGGAATAGAGGGCGAAAGCCTGCTGCTTTGGCTTGACGCGAACGGCATAGAAGCCTCCAGCGGCTCCGCCTGCACCTCCGGCTCGCTCGATCCGAGCCATGTGCTTTTGGCGATAGGTCTGCCGCACGAGGTGGCGCACGGCTCGCTCAGGCTCTCGCTCTGCGAGGAAAATACTATGGAAGAGGTTGAGTATATAATCGAGACCGTGCCTAAAGTTGTTGATTATTTAAGAAACATATCACCCGTATGGGAATCACTTGAAAAAGGAGAGATAAGTCATGTTATATAGCGAAAAGGTAATGGATCATTTCCAAAATCCGAGAAACGTTGGTAAGATGGACGACGCCGACGGTGTAGGCGAGGTAGGCAACGCCGTTTGCGGAGACATAATGAAAATTTATCTCAAGGTGAAAGACGGCATAATCACCGACGTTAAATTCAACACCTTCGGCTGCGGCTCCGCCATAGCAACGTCTTCAATGGCGACGGAAATGATAAAGGGCAAGAGAATAGAGGACGCCCTTGAGCTTTCCAACAAGGCAGTTGTGGAGGCGCTTGACGGTCTGCCGGCGCACAAGATACATTGCTCCGTTTTGGCGGAGGAAGCGGTTAAGGCGGCGGTAAAGGATTATTACGACAGAAACAATATTCCCTATGACCCCGCGATGTTCCCCGCGGACTGCTCAAACTGCGAAAACTGCTCGGCAAAAAAATAATTCGGTCAAAACGGCTTCTCTTTTTCGGAGAAGCTGTTGTTGCATTCGGCGCACTGTATGTGCTATACTTGTTTTACCGAAATTCGGGCTTTGGTATTTCGGCGGCGAAAGCCGACATATTCCGTGCGCCGAAACGCAATTTGATCCATAATAATTAAAAACATAATAAAAGCAGAAAGGTTATCCGAAAAAATGACGGTTTTTGAAACACAGCAGGAGATTCTCCGCTTAAAAGCGGAAAAAGATATATGCATACTCGCTCATTCCTATCAGTCGAGGGATATAACGGAGGTTGCCGATTTCGTCGGCGATTCCTATGCCCTTTCGGTAAAGGCGGCGCAGGTGCCGAACAAAACGGTGATAATGTGCGGAGTTCGCTTTATGGCGGAAACGGTGAAAATTCTTTCGCCCGAAAAGAGAGTTGTTCTTGTAAACGGCGACGCCGGCTGCCCGATGGCGGAGCAGATGGACGTTGACCTGATAGAGCAGCTTAAAGAGATGAACAAGGGCTACAAGGTGGCAGCCTACATAAACACGACGGCTCAGCTCAAAACCGTGTGCGACGTGTGCGTCACCTCCTCCTCGGCGGTGAAAATAATAAACGCCATGCCCGAAAAGGATATTATTTTCATTCCCGACATAAATCTCGGCACATATGTTAAACAGCAATGCCCCGATAAAAATATTAAGCTTGTTTCGGGCGGCTGCCCCACTCACTGCCGCGTTTCATCAAAGCACGTTGAAAAAGCAAGAGCGGATCACCCGAACGCCCTTCTTCTCGTCCACCCCGAATGTATGCCCGAGGTGTGGGAGAACGCGGACTATATCGGCTCAACAAGCGGCATAATGGAATTCGCGAAGAAAAGCGGCGCGAAGGAATTTATAATCGCCACGGAAAACAGCATTGCGGAGCATCTGCAATATGAATGCCCGAACAAAAAATTCTATCCCCTTTCAAAGGATCTTGTTTGCCACAATATGAAAATAACGACCCTGCCGCAGGTTTTGTCCTGCGTTAAGGGTGAATTCGGCGAGGACATAGAAATCGACGAAGAAACACGCCTTAAAGCGAAAAAATGTATTGACAAGATGATAGAATACGGAGGCTAAGCCGCGAATTTTATGAAAAAGGCTTTGATTGCTATGAGCGGCGGCGTTGACAGCAGCGTTGCCGCCCTTTTGATGAAAAAGCGCGGGTGCGAATGCATCGGCGTAACGATGAAACTGTATAACAACGGCGATATAGGAATAAGCGGTGAAAAGACCTGCTGCTCCCTTGACGACGCGGAGGACGCCCGCAGCGTGGCGTTTTCGCTCGGTATGCCCCACTATGTTTTTAATTTCAGAGATGATTTCGAGGAAAAAGTGATAAAAAAATTTATCTCCACCTACGAAAACGGCGGCACGCCCAACCCGTGCATAGACTGCAACCGACATCTGAAATTCAAAGCGCTTATGCAAAGAGCGAGGGAGCTTGCGTGCGATACCGTTGTAACGGGGCACTATGCCCGCGTGGAATTTGACGAAAAAAGAGGCAGATACCTGCTGAAAAAAGGGCTCGATTCGGGTAAAGACCAGAGCTACGTGCTTTATTTTCTCAGCCAGGAGCAGCTTTCAAGGGTATGCTTCCCGCTCGGAGAATATGAAAAATCCGAAATAAGGAAAATCGCCGAGAAAAACGGATTTATAAACGCCAAAAAGAAGGACAGCCAGGACATTTGCTTTGTGCCGGACGGAGATTACGCGAAATTCATTGAGGAACACACGGGAAAAACTTATCCGAAAGGCGATTTTGTTTTGAAAAGCGGCGAGATACTCGGCAAACACAACGGACTTATACGCTACACGATAGGGCAGCGCAAAGGTTTGGGAATCGCCTATAAAGCTCCGCTTTACGTCTGTGAAAAGGATATTGAAAAAAATAAGGTGATACTCGGCGATAACGGCGACCTTTACACAAGCGAGGCGATTGCCGGAGATATAAACCTTATAAGCGTTTCGGAAATAGGCGCGCCCGTAAGGCTCAAAGCCAAAACAAGATATAATATGAAAGAGCAGCCCTGCACCGCCGTTCAGCTTAACGAAAACACGATGAAGGTGACCTTTGACGAACCGCAGAGGGCGATAACAAAGGGGCAGGCGCTTGTGCTGTATGACGGCGACGAGGTTTACGGCGGCGGCACGATAATCTGAGGCATCGAATTATTTATAACGAAAATTTGTTTTAGACAAAAACCGCCGATGGGAATATTCCCGTCGGCGATTTTAAAATTTCGCAAACACAATATCACAATTTAAGCCGCGTAAAACAGCCCCCTGCCGTAATCTGCGTTCATTTAATAATTTATTTTCATTTTATTTATGATATTTTGAATTTGCGCTTATTGAAAAAGCCCTGTAAATCTGCTCCAAAAGCACAAGCCTCGCGAGCTGATGAGGAAGCGTGAGCCTGCCGAAAGAGAGTTTCGTCTTTCCCGAATTTTTCACCTTTTCGCTAAGCCCGAAAGAGCCGCCTATAACGAATGTGACCGATGAGCTCTCAAGGCTCGTTTTCTCAAGCAGTGAGGAAAATTCGGGCGACGAGAACTCCCTGCCCTCTATGCAAAGCGGAATCGTAACGCCGCTCTTCGGAAGCCTTGCCGTAATGCGCTCGCCCTCTTTTTCAACAACCGATTTTATCTGAGCGTCGCTCGGCTCGTCGCCACAGCGTTCCTCCTGCAATTCGATAATATTCACTTTTGCGAAAGGCGAAAGTCGCTTTATATATTCGGCGCAGCCGTCTTTAAGATACCGCTCCTTGAGCTTGCCCACGCAAATTATGTTGACGGTCATCATAAAACAATCAGTCCTCCGTCGTTTTCGGGCTTTGAAACATAGAGCCTGTAATCCGAATTTTCGTTCGCCCCAAGCTCTGAGAGCGCGGCCACCGCGCTTTGCCTCGCCACCTCGGGAACGTTGTTTTCCCTGCTGAGGTGGGAAAGAACGAAGCGTGTTGTGCCGCTCTGCAAAAGCTCCTTTGCGAACTCCCCCGCCGCTAAATTCGACAGATGACCCTCCGGGGAAAGTATCCTCTTTTTCAAAGGATATGGGTAAGAGCCGTTTTCAAGCATCGATATTTCATGGTTTGATTCAAGAAAAATCATATCCGTGCCCGCCAGCGCCGCTTTCGCGTCATCGGTTATATAGCCCGTATCGGTGCATACGGACACGCTTCTGCCGTCCGTAAGAGTAAACCGATAGCCGAGGCACGCCGCCGAATCGTGTGAATTGTTGAATGATTCGACCTCAAAACCCGCAAGCTCTGTGTACCTGCCCATTTCAAAAATATTTACGCCGCCGTCTATAAGCTTGAGCCTATATAATTCCTCAATCGTATTCGGCTCGGCAAAAACGGGTATCTGGTGCTTTGAGGCAAACACCCTGAGTCCCGCGATATGATCCCTATGCTCGTGAGTGATGAATATAGCCTTGATATTATCCGTATCAACGCCTATACCGCCAAGAGCGTATTCGCACCGCTTTGCGGACACCCCCACGTCTACAAGCACGCCGCCCGAAGAGCCGCCTATGTATATGGAATTGCCTGAGCTTCCCGAAAAAAGCTGACACGCCTTTGCCATAATAATTCTCCGTTAAAATTTATTTTTTCAAAAAACAGGGGTGACGAAAGTCACCCCTATATCGTTTTGAATTATATCAGCCCGCTTCTGCCACGGCGCTCGCTTCGTTTACTTCAATGCGCTTTATATCCGCGCCGAGCTTTGAGAATTTTTCAACAACGTCCTCATAGCCCCTGTCAATAAACTGAACGCCTTCGATAACCGTTTCGCCTCTTGCGATAAGGCCGGCAATTATAAGAGCCGCGCCCGCGCGGAGATCCGTTGCCTTCACCTTTACCCCGAAAAGCTCGCTCACGCCCTCGATAACGGCAAGCTTGCCGTCAACGGAGATATTGGCGCCCATACGGGTGAGCTGGCTGACATACTGAAAGCGGTTATCCCACACGGATTCGGAAAGCAGAGACGTGCCGCTCGCGACTGAAAGCAGAACCGCCATCTGAGGCTGCATATCCGTGGGAAATCCCGGATGCGGCATTGTTTTTACGTTACATTTGTTAAGGTGCTTGAAACGGGTAACGCGCACCGCGTCGTCATATTCGATAATTTCCGCGCCCGCCTCGATAAGTTTGGCGGTTATGGATTCAAGATGCTTCGGTATAACGTTTTTAACAAGAACGTCCCCGCCGCAGGCCGCCGCCGCGAGCATATATGTGCCCGCCTCTATCTGGTCGGGAATTATCGAATATGTGCAGCCGTGGAGCTTTTCTACTCCTCTGATCTTAATAACGTCCGTTCCGGCGCCCCTTACGTCCGCTCCCATGGAGTTCAGGAAGTTCGCAACGTCTACTATATGGGGCTCCTTGGCGGCGTTTTCAATAACCGTAAGCCCCCTCGCGAGAACGGCGGCAAGCATAATGTTTATCGTTGCGCCCACGGAAACGTTATCCATATAAATAGAAGTACCCACGAGCTTTTCTGCGTTCGCGAACACCATAGCGCTCTCAACATTTACATTAGCGCCGAGCATTTCAAAGCCCTTGATATGAAGATCTATCGGGCGCACTCCGAAATCGCACCCGCCCGGAAGCGCGACGGCAGCCGTTTTGAATCTGCCGAGCAAGGCTCCTATAAGATAATAGCTCGCTCTGAAATTAGAGGTAAGCTCGTGATCCACCATTTTGTTTTGGATATTTCTTGAATCCACTTCGATCGTATCGGAATTAACGAGCCTTACCGAAGCGCCCATATAATCGAGTATCTTTATTATAAAAGAAACGTCCGAGATTTTGGGTATATTTTCTATTCTTACAATATCGTTCGCAAGAACGGCTGCGGGAATTATTGCCACCGCGGCGTTTTTTGCTCCGCTTATATTAACTTCGCCGAAAAGCTCGTGACCGCCCTGTATTATAAAATTCTCCAATGAAATTCCCTCTTCGATTTTAACATTAATATTTAAAAAGACAATAAGCAAAAAGCGTGAGTGCGCAAAGCCGCTAAAAGGCCTTATACGCAACATTTTCGTTATTATAACAAATATTGTTTTAAAAATAAAGCCCTTTTAATAATTCGATACACTTTTGTAACTCTTTTATTTTCCAAAAAACAACAATATATATGGAAAGATGCTGTAAAATTATGCAAGATACAGTAAAAAAATTTTTTAAAAAATTTTTTTATTTTTACCCTGACGACGCATTTTTACAATATTTACAAAAGAATTACACGAACATTCGTTTGCTTTTTAAACCGTTTCACATTAGTATTATTAGTGAGAATGTTACGGTTTATTACTGCTTAAAAATTCATTTTTTTAATTTGCCGAATTCCTTTTTTTAACAAAAAAGCGGCAGAGCCGCTTTGAAAAGTGCCCGCCGCCGTTTTTATATAATGGCGCGCTGATTGTTTATCTGTCCGCCCGTAAGTATGTTATCAAACGCCTCAAACACCTTGTCGGTCATCTTTTCGTCTTTTTTCAGCCCAACGAGCGTAAGCACGACGCTCATTACAAGCCTATAATAATCGCCGTCCCTGTCCTTCGGGTGCAGAGAACCGTCGAGCACGCTGAGAAACACCTCGTCGATAAACTCCTTAACGAGTTTATCCCTGAATTTAAGCGCGCAGCTTTTCGGTATTTTCCCTGCGAGCCCGAAAAATTTTAAAAATTTATAGAGCTCATACGCCGTTACGGTATTCAGCTTATGCAGAATCGGCTTTGCGGCGGGCCACAAAGCGGCGGCCTTTTTGCCGTTCATCTGAAGCGCGGTGAGCTTTTCGGCAAATTCCGATTTTGTTTCGCATTCCAGCACTCTGTTTATAACGTTTGCCGAATGCTCAGCAAGGAAAGCGGCCGCGTCTTTCTCTTCTCCGTTGATTTTCACGGTTATCAGATGATTTACCTCATAGGCGATACTGCCCGTGCCGTTGACGGTGACCTCAACTATCGGCGCGGGATAGCCGCAAAGAGAGCCTACATTTATCTGAGTTATCGTGTTGCCCTTTTCGCTTGTGAATCGAGAAGTGCCTTGCATATGGCTGTGGCCGACAAACATATATCTTAAACCAGCGTCGGCAAAGCGTGAGGCGACTTTCTCCCTGTTTGCAACGCAGGTTGAACCCACCGCGAAAAGAGGGGAAATATTCGGCATTATCAAATGATGCTCAATACCGATAAGCAGGCAGCCGTCGTCCTTCGCTTTTTTTATCTGCGATTCTATCCACTGCCAGCATTCCTCTGTAAAGCCCGCGTGATCGTTTTCGTTTTTGTCATCGTTTAAACAAAGCACCCTTACGCTTTCGCCGAGATCAACGGTGTAGCATACCGTGCCGATTTTTGTTATAAAGGAGTCTACGGCCTGCTTCGGCCCGAAATCCCCGTAAAACTCCGGCAGTTCCCCGCTTTTCATAACCTCAACATCGCTGAAAACTTCATCTCCGGAAAAGCGGCGCGGATTGCCGTCGCAGCACCAATCGTGCGTTGCGGTAATAATATAAACGGGCTTTGATTTTTTCAGTTCATATAATTTTTCGCGAAATTCAATGTGGGAAATCCTCTCGCCGTCGTTGGAAACGTCGCCCAAGATAAAAACCGCGTCCGTGTCGCTTTCAGCTATCTGCGAAAACGCCGAGTCGATTATATCCCCCGTTTCGGCAAGGCATTTTTGGTCCGAACCGGAGCGCAGCTCATAGGCTTTTCCCTGCGTGCCGAGCGTTTTTGAATAATGATGCGTATCGGCTATAAAAGTAATTTTCATATTTTGCCTCCGTTAAAGCACCGAAATCAGGACGCTTTTTCTTCTTTTTACTTTTCGCGTCTCTCTTTTATCTCTTTCATCATTTGGCGGTGGCTTGCGCCCGTTATATCATAGAATTTCATCGGAATAAGCATCAGCAGATAACCTATGGCGGGCACGAGAGTGGTGAGCAGGAACAGCGCCCAATTCGTTTGAGCGTTTTGAATGATACTGCCCTCCTCGTGGACGATATAACCGGTCAGCCCGAGTATGGCAATACCTATTGACGCGGAGAATGTGTTTTCTATTTTACCGGTAAAGCTCATAACGGAAAGCATTATGCCCTCTACCCTTACGCCTGTTTTCCATTCAACATAATCGACCGTTTCGGCTTCCATTTCCTTTTGAATAAGGTTTTTAAATTCCATCGGAATTGTGGCAAGCCCCGTGAATAGAACTATGAGGATACCCGTAAAGAGCGATACGCTTGAATCGGCGGGCTTATTCATAAGACCGTTGTAGCAAAACGCCGCGAACGCTATATGAATGATTATAGCGGCAACACAGCAGAGCTGATAGAATTTTCTGCTGTCCGCCTTTTCGCCCCATTTTTCTATTATTCTCGGCACGATAAGCCCCGCGAAAAGAAAGCCGGGGAATTTCGCCACATCAATAAATATATTGTATTTTCTGTTGAACATTAAATCGGCAACAAAGTAAAACGATACCTGCTCGGATATTTTGCAAAGCAAAAAGAATATATTGCCGATAAACAGCATCAGCATGGGTTTGTTTTTAAAGAGGAGCGCAAAGCATTCCTTTACGGACGGCACATTTTCCTTATGCCGGGCTCTTTCAACGGTGTTTTTGAAGGTAAATCTCGTAAGAAAAATTATGCCTATCGCCGAGATTATCGCGGAGGTCAGATATGCCTGCGGGGTGTGATCGTTGAAATACGGGAGAAGCGCCGCGCCCGCGACGAAAACCTGCGGCAGAGCGCCCAAAACGGAGCGGACTATGGAGCTTATGCCGAACAGCTTAGTTCGCTCAACGCCGTTTGGCGTTATTGAAAACGCCAGCGCGCCCATAGGTATGTCAAACGCGGTGTAGGTGACGTCAAGCCCGACAAAAAGCACGGTTGTGTAAATAATGTTGAAAACCGGAGAAGCATCCGCGCTTCCGATGAAAAACATCACCATAACAAGAGAAACAAAAAACGGCGACCATTTTATGTACGGCCTCATCTGCCCTTCCTTCGTTCTCGTCTTATCAAGGATAACGCCCATTATCGGGTCGTTTATCGCGTCGAATATTCCGCAGAAGGTGCGTATTGTTGACGCGGTCGACATCGCCTTGTCGCCGAGCTTTTTGAAAAGTACATTGGTAAGAAAATAGTTTATGTACTTTGACGAGGTCATACCTGTGTTCATACCCTGAGCACCTCTGCCCACGGCATAGGAGAGTGTTTCGCGCCAAGTCAGATATGTTTCCTCACCGACATCGGATTTGATTATTTTACTGTCAAGAAATTCCTTAAGCCTTCCCATCTTTTTTATCCCCCTTTTAATACAAAACAGAAAGTTTTATTTGCGATTATTTTCTTGATTATATAATTTTTTACTTTTGGCTTTTATTTGATTTTCGTTATTTTGTTTCCCTTTACAAGATACACATTATCGGAAATATCCATCATCGCCTTATCGTTCATCGAATCCGTGTAGAAATTCTCGATATACGCGTCGGGATAAAGCTCGTTGAATATTTTTACCTTGTTTTCCAAAAAGCAAAGCCTTGTAAATTTTCCTGTTTTTTTGTCTATCGCCGAGCCCACATAATTTTTTATCCCCATTCTTTTCATTATCTCGTCAAGAATGAAATCCGTTGTGCCCGAAACGATTATATCGCTTTCCTTTCTCACCGTTTCGTACCACGGCTTTATCTTTTTCTCGTTTTTGTTCCAAAAATCGACAACGCTTTTATCGATGTTTCGTGCTTTTACATAGTAGCCCTCAAGAAAGGAAGCGTATGCCTCTATCGCCTCCTCAACGGTGAAAAGGTGCAGACCGTCTTTAATAGCAATTATTATCAATTTAGGAATGTATTTCCATATTTTTATATCCCTTTTGACATAATAGAGAATAAAATCAACAAGGGTTTCGCCCCTGTATATGGTATTGTCAAAATCATAAACATTTACGTTCAATTTCTTTAACCCCGCTTGCGCCTCCTATTGCGCGCCAACATTACAAATTTATAATATCAAATTTGCGTTAATAAATCAACAATGTGCTTTTTTTCGAGGAATATTTTCCAATGTTGCGCTTTAATTCTTGACACGGGCGGGTTTTAAATATATATTATTATACGAATAACGGCGATTAAAGCGCCGTTTTAACAAGGTGCGTTTATGAAAAAAATCAAAAAACAAATAAATACCGACGTGGTTATAGTGGGCAGCGGAGTAGCCGGTCTTTTTGCCGCGCTTTGCCTGCCGGAAGACAAGGAGATCCTTATTATCACAAAGGAGGATCTTAAGGAGTGCGACTCTTTTCTGGCTCAGGGCGGAGTATGCGTTTTAAAAAACATTGACGATTTCAACTGCTATTTTGAGGACACGATGAAGGCGGGGCATTACGAAAACGATCCCGAAAGCGTCAGGGTAATGATAGAATCGTCTCCCGAAATCATCAACACGGTTATAAAGCTCGGCGTTAAATTCGACACCGACGACGACGGCGACTACGACTATACGCGCGAGGGCGCTCACCGGCAAAACAGAATCCTTCACCATAAGGACGAAACGGGCAAGGAAATAACCGCCACGCTGCTGGCCATCGCCTCCGAACGCAAAAATATCACTCTTGTAACAAGAACTACGATGATAGACGTTATTGAGAGGGACAATGTTTGCTACGGCATTGTGTGCGAGGATGAGCTCGGGGAAAACGCCGCGATAATCGCCCGCGATATAATTCTCGCAACGGGCGGCATAGGCGGGCTTTTCAACAATTCAACAAATTACCCGCACATAACCGGCGATTCCTTTGCCATTGCCCTTATGCACGGTATTGAGCTGAAGGATATGAATTATATTCAGATTCACCCCACCACGCTTTACAGCAAGAAAAGCGGCAGAAGATTTTTGATAAGCGAGAGCGTGCGCGGCGAGGGCGCGATACTGCTGAACGAAAACGGCGAGAGATTTACAGACGAGCTCCAGCCGCGTGACGTTGTTACCGACGCAATTTGCAAAGAGATGGAAAAATTCGGCACCGACCACGTGTATATCACTCTGCCGAATATGACAAGCGAAGAGGCGCACAGGCGTTTTCCGAATATCTATGAGGCGTGCATGGAAGAGGGATATGACATCACGAAGGACAAGGTGCCCGTCACACCCGGCCAGCACTATATGATGGGCGGCATAAAAACGGATATAAACGGCTGCACCTCAATGAAGCATCTCTACGCCGTGGGCGAAACAGCCTGCAACGGAGTTCACGGAAGAAACAGGCTTGCCTCAAACAGTCTGCTCGAAAGCCTTGTTTTTTCAAAGCGCGCCGCCGACCTTATAGCGGCGGACAATTCCGAAAAAAGCGCCGACATTCCCTTTGTCGACCCGGACGACTATCCGGAAAAGGCCGTAAGAGAGAAAACATTCAGAAAACTGATAATGGACGAGATAAAAAGAAAGGACAAAGCCTTTTATGATAAATGGTGTAACAATGAAAATAAACGTTGACGAATATATTCTAAACGCTATTAAAGAGGACATAACGAGCGAGGACGTTTCCACGAACGCGGTTATGCCCGAAAACAGACGCGGAAGCGCGGAGCTTATCTGCAAGCAGGACGGCATAATCTGCGGTCTTTCCGTTTTTGAGAGAGCCTTTACCCTGCTTGATGAGACAGCGCGTTTTGACACGCGGGTAAAGGACGGCGACGCCGTTAAAAAAGGGCAGCTCATCGGAGTTGTTTACGGCGATATAAAAGCGCTGCTTTCCGCCGAAAGAACGGGGCTTAACTTTCTTCAGCGAATGAGCGGCATAGCCACGATGACGAGGGAATACGCCGACGAACTAAAAGGATATAAAACCGTTTTGCTTGACACGAGAAAAACGACCCCGAATATGCGCCCGTTTGAAAAATACGCCGTTACCGTGGGCGGCGGGAAAAACCACCGCTACAATCTTTCCGACGGCGTGCTTTTGAAGGACAACCATATAGGCGCGGCGGGTTCGGTTGCAAAGGCTATAACAATGGCAAAGGAATACGCCCCGTTCGTAAGAAAAATCGAAATAGAGACGGAAACGCTCGATCAGGTGAAAGAGGCGGTTGAGGCCGGAGCGGATATAATAATGCTTGACAATATGGATAACGATACAATGAAAAAAGCCGTTGAGCTTATCGGCGGCAGGGCGCAGACGGAATGCTCCGGCAACGTAACAAAAAAAAGACTTCGCGAGATAGCGGAGATAGGCGTTGATTTCGTTTCCTGCGGAGCGCTCACCCATTCCGCGCCGATATTGGATCTCAGCCTTAAAAATCTTAAACCGACAGAATAAAGCCGAACGCCGACAAGGCGCTCGGTTTTTTCCGCACCGCGTTGACTTTGCGGCTGAAATTCTTTAATATATAGCTGATGGGAGTTGAACCCGATAAGTCCCCTCAGCTATAATTACAATTATTTTTGTGAGGTGCTTTTATGGCAGATTTAGAGCTTGTTTTGCTTTCGCCGTTAAAAAAAGTTATGAGATATGAAACGCTGTCCGACGACGGTTTTGGCGGCTTTTCGATGCTGAACAACGAAAAAAAATCTTTTCAGCTTTTTATAAGCGCGCAGGCAAGCGAGGCGCAAATAGATATAAAAAGCGATTTGGACTGTATTCACGCGTACAAGGTGGAATATCTTCCCAGCAGACTGCCGCTGAAAAAAGACACCGCCGACGACTATGTTCTTTTGAGCGACGACGGGTATTATCCCGATCTCCTCGTTCCCGCAGAAAGCACCGTGCCGCTTGAAAACGGCAGGGCGTTGCTATGGTTTGAGATAGAACCGCAAAAAAATCTCCCCGCGGGCGATCACGATATAACGCTTACCGCCGTCTGCGCGGGCGAGAGCCGCAGCGTATCGCTCACCGTAAAGGTGATATGCTGCCCGCTTGACTCTCAGGAGCTTATTTACACGAATTGGTTTCAC
This sequence comes from uncultured Clostridia bacterium, assembly GCA_947623505.1. GTDB lineage: Bacteria > Bacillota > Clostridia > Oscillospirales > Acutalibacteraceae > Eubacterium_R. Next base: position 29,211 of record CANQGT010000019.1, read on the forward strand.
ACCGACTGCCTTATCGACTATTACGGCATAAAAGCCTTTTCCGACGAATATTGGCACATTGTGGGAAACTTTTTGAAAACGGCCGCACGCCACGGTATGAACTGCGTTCTCACTCCGCTTTTCACCCCGCCGCTGGACACGAGCTACGGCAACGAGCGCACCACCGTTCAGCTTGTGGGGGTAGAGAAAATCAAAAATGGATATAAATTTGATTTTTCAAATCTTGCGAGGTGGATAGACCTTGCGCAAAGCTACGGGATAAAATATTTTGAGCTTTCACATCTGTTTACACAATGGGGAGCGCACCACGCGCCGAAAATCGTTGCCGAGGTGCGCGGAAAAAGCAAAAAGATATTCGGCTGGAAAACACGGGCGTCGTCAAAAAAATATAAAGACTTTCTCACCGCTTTTTCGGCGGAGCTTAAAGAATTTCTTGAGGGGCGCGGTCTGAAAGACAAAATTTTCGTTCACGTAAGCGACGAGCCGAACGAAAAGCAGTTGAAATCCTACACTTTCGCGTCAAAGCTGATAAATTCCCTTTTTGAGGGATACAAAATAATCGACACCCTTTCGGAATATAAATATTATGAAAACGGGCTTGTAAGCCGGCCGATAGTCGCCACCAACAGGATAGTGCCGTTCATCGGGAAAGCGCCGGAGCTTTGGGCGTATTATTGCACGGGGCAGGACAGCAATTATCTTTCAAACAGATTTTTCGCGATGCCGTCGCAGCGCAACAGGGTGCTCGGCTTTCAGCTTTACAAATATGACATTAAGGGCTTTCTGCATTGGGGATATAATTTCTATAACACAAGGCTTTCTATAAAAAGGATAGACCCGTATAAGGTTACGGACGCGGGAAAGCAGTTTCAGTCCGGCGACAGTTACGTGGTTTATCCCGCGGCGGACGGCACGGCGCTTTGCTCGCTGAGGCTCAAGGTTTTTTACGACGGATTTCAGGATCTTGCCGCGCTCAAAACGCTTGAGCGGCTCGCCGGCAGAGAAACGGCGCTGAGCGTGCTTGAGTACGGGCTTGACAAAGAGATTACTTTTTCGGAATATCCGCACAGCGACAAATGGCAGCTTGAAACAAGGGAAAGAATAAACGCCGAAATAGCGAAAAGGATCTCCGACTGATTTGCCCGTGTGCTAATTTAATTATTATATTTACGCTCCTGCGCAAACAGTCGCTGCCACCCGTCTAACGGGTGGCTCGCGCTTCGGCTATAAGCCTTTGTTACTAGGCCAGCGTCTCAAGGCGC
>CANQGT010000020.1 GCA_947623505.1 uncultured Clostridia bacterium
AAAAACAACACCCCCGTTCCCTTTTATTATACCGGAAACAAGGGCCTTTGTATAGCCTTTTTTGACAGTCTGAAAAGCCGCCGATATGCGTCAGCATTATCGGCGGCTTTTGCCTTTTCTTGTATCAAAAATTTTTGTTTTAAAGTGCTTCGCAGTTTCGTAAGAGTACAAAATTTCTTGTATTGAAGCCACAAAACGTAGCAAGGCTGCCGCCTTGCGAGGCTTTTGGCAAAAATACGGGGAATTTTGCTCGAGAAACAAATACTTCCTTGTCGGTGCTCGGCTTACAGCACGCCTCTTTTTTACAGCTTGTTTTCCTCCTGATACTCCTTTGAATACTCAACGTTTTCCGTAGACGGTATCGCAACGCCCATTTCCGTTCGCTCGTCCGGCTGAACGGTTGGATTTGTCGTGTTTATGCAGTATCTGTTTGTGAGCGAGCTTTTTAATTTGTATTTCTTTTTGTAATCCCCGTTTGCGGAGGACACGGCCTTATCCTTTTTCGGAGGTTTCATTTTCCGTAAACTCCTTTGCCACAGCCTGCAAATCGGCAAGGCTGTTTATTTTTGCTCCGCTTTGCAGTATCGTTACCTGCAAGCTTTTCGGAAGTTTGTTGAAATATTCATTCATTTCCGGCGACTGATTAAATAAATCCGGCATTTCTTATCAATCCTTTCATTACAATTATTGCCCGTTTTCAGCGCCGTATTTCTAAATAAAAAGCGAAAAATATGATAAATACGGCAAAAAAAGGTTAAAATATTTTAACGCGCGCAATTTTGTCAAGTTATTTTATTGAATTTTGTTTAATGTGCCTATTTATTACAAATTGGTTACAGAATGCTTGTTTAATTTCAACATAGATTAAAAAATTACAAATATGTTACAATTTTATATGTCCTTGCGAGAAAGGCCACCCGCCAATCAATCGAAGGAGGAAAAATGATTAAATCAGTTAAGAAGATATTCCTTGCGGTTTTAATGCTGTTGATTCTTACGGCAGTATTTCCGTTTGAGGCTTTTGCCGGAGAAAGCGACTTTGAGCCCCGGCTTTCGGCGCCAGGACGCGGAAATTCATACTATAACCGAACTTTGAACGCTTTTTCAAAAACCGGTTACGGCATGCCGAACTGCACGGCATATGCTTACGGAAGGATTTATGAAATTACCGGAGAGGCTCCTCTCGTAAAACGCGGGGACGCCTCAAGCTGGTGGTTCATAAATAAAAACAACGGCTACTATGAATACGGCGATGAGCCGCAGCTCGGCGCGATAGCCTGCTGGAGCAATCACGTGGCCGTTGTGGAAGAAATAAACGGCGATAACATTACGGTTTCGCAATCGCATTGGGGCGGAACTTATTTTGACACGGACACGCTTAAAGCGGGCAAATCACGCTACGGACAAAAATTTTACGGATTTATTTATGCAAGCGCCTCCGTTGTTGAAAAAGAGGAACCCGTTTCATACAGCTATATGCTGGAAATTCCGGCATTTGAAAAGGCAAAGCCGGTCAACGACGGCGTATATCCCGTTATTCAGTTGGATATAGACAGCGGGCCCGACCTGATTATGAACAGCCGTATGCTGACAAACGCTCTTACCACCGTTTAAGAAAACTAAGCTCACCCTTTAGCCGAGCGCCGATAAGGAAATATTTCTTTAAAACACGAAATTTTTGCACAATAACGCGTTAAAAGCCACCGATATGCGTCAGCATTATCGGTGGCTTTTTATTTATTACATTTATATTTAGATCGGCATATATGTATCCTTTCATGTGGAGATTTTCACCCGATATTAGTTTGCGCGGATTTTCCTAATTCTATTCATTAAAAGCCGCCAAACTTATTTTTTATTTTGTTCACGGAAAATATATAAAATGTTTTAAAAAAAGTGTTGACAAACGCAGATAATGGATATAATATAATTATTGAAATTAGCACTCGGATACAAAGAGTGCTAACGGCAAAGGGCGGTGAGAATATGATCGGCGACAGGCAGGCCGCGATACTTGGCCTGATAATAGACAGCTACATTAAAACGGGCGAACCGATAGGCTCCAAAGCACTGACCGAAATGCTGCCCTACCGCATATCAAGCGCCACGATAAGAAACGAAATGGCTTATCTTTCCGAGCTCGGTCTTTTGGAGCAGATGCACACCAGCGGCGGAAGAAAGCCGAGCAAAAGCTCTTACCGTTATTATGTTGATAATATACTTAAACGCCGCGAGCTTTCCGATTACGAAAAGGGATATATCGATGAAAGGCTTTCAATAAACGCGGGCGATCCCGAAAGACTGCTGCACGACGCTTCCGTTCTTCTTGCGGAGCTGACAAAATGTATGGCGTTTTTCTGCACGGTCAAAGACGAAGCGGACAGCGTTCAGGGCGTTGACCTTATACCCGCGGGAAACGGAAAGGCAATGGTCGTTATGCTCACCGTGGGCGGCAAAATACGTTCCTCTGTCTGCAAAATTGCCTGCCCCGCTGACGCTGATTTCAAAAAGCTTTTTTACTCCATTGTATCCGATTATTTTATCGGAACGGCTCTGACGGACGTAAATCTCGCGCTGATACAGAGCACCGCGTCCGCCCTTGGAGCAAGAATATTCGATATGCTGCCCGTTCTCACAAGCCTTTGCTCGCTTTGCAGAGAAGCCTCTGAGAGCACTCTTTCGCTTGAGGGCGAAACCAATCTTTTATCTCACACGGAGCTCGGTAGCGGAGTTTACAGGCTTTTATCATTCCTGACGGCAAAAAATCAGCTTAAATCGCTTATTGCCGAATTTGCCAAGCGTGGAAAAGAAAGAGAACTGTTTATAGGAGACGAAAACCCGCATTACGAACTGAAAAACACGGTAACGGCAATCGGGAAATTCAATTACAACAACGGCCAGCAGGCTGTTTTGGGCATTATAGGCTCAACGCGGATAGACTACGCGTCCGTTCTGCCGAGAGTTGAATATATAATGAAATCAACGGAAAGATTTTTACGCAGAGGAGGCATGGAATTTGAGTAAAAAAGTTAAAGAAAGCGGCGGCGCCGATGAAAAGGAAATAAAAAAGGACTCCGCCAAAGCGGATAAAAGCGACGCCAAGGAGGCGGAAAAACCGTCCGCCGAGAAGAAAGAGGAACCCGAAACGAAGGAACCGCAGGAAAATCAAATTGAAAAGGAGCTTGCGGACACCAAAGACAGACTTTTGAGGGTAACCGCGGAATACGCAAATTTCCGCAAAAGAAGCGAGAAAGAAAAGCAGGACGCCTATTCCTTTGCGAAGTCGGACGCGATAAAAGAGCTTTTACCCGTTGTTGACAATCTTGAAAGAGCGCTGGCAACGGAAAAGGAGGATTTTGACGGATTGAAAAAGGGCGTTGAAATGACCTTTGACAGTCTGCTCGCTATCCTTGATAAAATGGGCGTAGAGGTTTTCGGAAAGCCGGGAGAGACCTTTGACCCCAACCTTCACAACGCCGTTATGCACGTGGAGGACGAAAATTTTAAAAACGGCGAAATAGTTGACGTATTCCAAAAAGGATACAAGCTCAACGAAAAAATAATAAGACCCGCAATGGTCAAAACAGCAAACTGATTTAATTAAGGAGGAAAAAATTATGTCAAAAATAATAGGAATCGATTTGGGCACAACAAACAGTTGTGTAAGCGTTATTGAGGGCGGCGAGCCCGTTGTTATCGCAAACGCGGAGGGTTCAAGAACCACTCCGTCCGTAGTGGCTTTCAGCAAGGACGGAGAAAGAATGGTGGGCAACGTCGCGAAGCGCCAGGCCATCACAAACCCCGAAAAAACCATCAGCTCAATAAAAAGGCATATGGGTTCCGATTACAAGGTGAATATCGACGGAAAGGCCTATACGCCCCAAGAAATCTCGGCAATAATTCTTCAAAAGCTGAAAACAGACGCCGAAAGCTATCTCGGAGAAAAGGTTACGGAAGCTGTTATCACCGTTCCCGCGTACTTCACCGACGCTCAGCGCCAGGCTACCAAGGACGCGGGCAAGATAGCAGGACTTGATGTAAAGAGAATTATTAACGAGCCGACGGCGGCGGCGCTTGCCTTCGGCATAGACAAGGAAGAAGATCAAAAGGTAATGGTATATGACCTCGGCGGCGGCACATTCGACGTCTCGATAATCGAGATGGGCGACGGCGTTCAGGAGGTTCTTGCCACCGCCGGCAACAACAGGCTCGGCGGCGACGATTTTGATAAGAAAATAATGGACTGGATAGTTTCCGAGTTCAAGAAATCAAACGGAATAGATCTTTCGGGCGATAAAATGGCTATGCAGCGCGTTAAAGAGGCAGCCGAAAAAGCGAAAATAGACCTTTCCGGAATGACTACGGCTCAGATTTCCCTGCCCTTTATCACGGCCGACACCACCGGTCCGAAGCATCTTGAGCTGAGCCTTACAAGAGCGCAGTTCAATCAGATGACCGCCGACCTTGTTGAGGCCACAATGGGCCCCGTCCGCCAGGCTATGAAGGACAGCGGTCTTTCTATGAACGAGATAGACAAAATACTCCTTGTCGGCGGCTCAACCCGTATTCCAGCTGTTCAGGAGGCAATTCAGAAATTCAGCGGCAAAGAGCCGTTCAAGGGCATAAACCCCGATGAATGCGTTGCTATGGGCGCCGCGCTTCAGGGCGGCGTTTTAGGCGGCGACGTAAAGGGACTTCTTCTTCTTGACGTTACTCCCCTTTCCCTCGGTATTGAAACAATGGGCGGCGTGAACACCGTTATCATTGAGAGAAACACAACCATTCCCACAAAGAAATCGCAGATATTCTCCACCGCCGCCGACAATCAGACTTCAGTTGAGGTTCACGTTCTTCAGGGTGAAAGGGAATTTGCCAAGGACAACAAAACGCTCGGTATGTTCCATCTTGACGGCATACTTCCGGCGCGCCGCGGCGTTCCGCAGATAGAGGTAACCTTTGATATTGACGCAAACGGCATAGTTCACGTTTCTGCAAAAGACCTTGGAACAGGAAAAGAGCAGAACATCAGCATAACCGCCTCATCAAATATGAGCAAGGAAGACGTTGAAAAGGCCGTTAAAGAAGCGGAGCAGTTTGCGGAAGAGGATAAGAAGAAGAGAGAGGCCGTTGACCTTAAAAACAACGCGGAGCAGATGATTTATCAAACCGAAAATCTTCTTTCCGAAAACGGCGACAAATTCAGCGCTGACGACAAGAGCGCTCTTGAAACAAAGACGCAGGCGCTTAAAGACGCGGTTAAAACCGATAATCTTGACGCGATAAAATCCGCTCAGGAGGATCTGCAAAACAAGTTTTATGAGGTTTCGCAAAAGCTGTATCAGGCGGCTCAGGCTGCCGGCGCGGCGGGAGCCGATCCCAACGCGCAGCAGGCGCCCGGCTCAAACGGCGGCCAGGATTATACCGACGCCGATTACAAAGAGGTAGACAACAACTGATAATTACAATCGGTATCCTCACGGCTCGCCGTGAGGATACCGCAAAAATAACTGTTTACGGAGGCAATTATGCCTGAGGAAAAAAGAGATTATTACGAAGTTTTAGGCGTTCAGAAAGGCGCCTCGGCGGACGATATAAAAAAAGCATACAGAAAAACGGCAAAAAAATATCACCCCGATCTCAACCCCGGCGACAAGGCTGCCGAAGAAAAATTCAAGGAATGCAACGAGGCTTACGAAGTGCTTTCGGATCCCGAAAAAAAGGCCCGCTACGATCAGTTCGGATTCGCGGGCGTAGACCCGAGCTACGGCGCGGGGCAGGGCGGATTCGGCGGCGGCTTTGGAGGCTTTGGCGACGATTTTGACCTTGGCGACATTTTTTCTTCATTTTTCGGCGGAGCCGGCGGATTCGGCGGAAGAAATCCAAACGCGCCGCAAAGAGGCAGAGACATTCAGGTTTCCGTTTCGCTCACGTTTGAGGAGGCCGCAAAGGGCTGCAAAAAAACGGTTGATATTTCACGCGTTGAAAACTGCAGCGAATGCTCCGGCACCGGCGCGGCAAAGGGCACTTCGCCGAAAACCTGCCCGCAATGCGGCGGCAGAGGCGTTGTAAACGTGCAGACAAGAACGGCTTTCGGCGTTATGAACACACAGCGCCCCTGCACAAACTGCGGCGGGAGCGGCAAAATAATAGAAACGCCATGCCAAAAATGCGGAGGCAAGGGCAAGGTAAGGCGCAGAACAAAGGTTGAAGTCAGCATTCCCGCCGGTATAGACAACAATCAGGTCGTAAATATTCGCGGCCAGGGCGACACCGGCTTTAACGGAGGCCCCGCCGGAGACCTTAAAATCGTTATCGGAATAAAGCGGCATAAATATTTTGAGCGCGACGGCTTTAACGTATGGTTCAGCAAGCACGTTTCAATCGTTGAGGCGTCGCTCGGCGCGGAGCTTCAGGTGCCGACTCTTGACGGCGACGTTAAATACAATATGCCCGCCGGCACTCAGCCCGGCGAGGTATTCAAGCTTTCAGGGAAAGGCATAACACGGCTCAATTCAATCGGCAGAGGCGACGAATTCGTAAAAATAATAGTTGACATACCCAAAAACCTCACCGAAGAGCAAAAGAACATACTGAAAGAATTTGACAAAAATTACATTCCTCCCAAAGAAAATAAAAAAGACGGCTTTTTTGACAAGTTCAAGAAAAAATGATATATAATATAAGTGGCAGTTTTCTGCCGCCTATATTTTTTTGAGAGGTTTAAATAATGGAGCAGAAATCATACACCGTGGCCGTTGCCGGAACGGGATATGTAGGATTGTCAAATGCCGTTCTTCTTTCTCAGCACAACAGGGTTTTCGCGGTTGATATAATCGAGGAAAAGGTAGATATGCTCAACAACCGCATATCCCCCATAGCGGATGACGAGATATCCGAATTTCTTGCGAAAAAGGAGCTTGATCTAACTGCCACGACGGATGCGGAAAAAGCATATTCAAACGCCGATTTCGTAATAATTTCCACACCCACGGATTACGACCCCGAAAAGGACTATTTCAACACAAGCTCGGTGGAGGCCGTTATAAGGCTTGTTATGAAATATAATCCGCAGGCGGTTATGGTGATAAAATCGACTGTTCCGGTGGGATATACAAAAAGCCTCAAAAAAATGTTTCCCGAAGCAAAGATTATATTCAGTCCCGAATTTCTGCGGGAGGGAAAAGCGCTTTACGACAATCTGCACCCAAGCAGAATAATCGTCGGTTTTCCGGAGGGAAACGCCGAGCTTGAAGATGCCGCGCATGTATTTGCTTCGCTTTTGGCCCGGGGGGCAATAAAAAAAGATATACCCACGCTGTTTATGCACACAACCGAGGCGGAGGCGGTCAAGCTTTTCGCAAACACCTATCTCGCTTTAAGAGTGAGCTATTTCAACGAGCTCGACACCTATGCCGAGATACACGGTCTGAGCTCAAAGCAGATAATAGAGGGTATCGGCCTTGATCCGAGAATAGGCTCTCATTACAACAACCCATCATTCGGCTACGGAGGTTACTGCCTGCCGAAAGATACGAAGCAGCTCAGAGCAAATTATGCGCACGTTCCGGAAAAGCTTATAAGCGCAATAGTCGAAACAAACGAAACACGCAAGAATTATATCGCGGACACCGTTTTGAAAAAAGCCCGACATACGGACGACAATCCTGCCACCGTGGGCGTTTTCAGACTTACGATGAAAGCAAATTCCGATAACTTCCGCCAAAGCTCCATTCAGGGAGTTTTAAAGCGGATAAAGGGCGAGGGCGCTAACGTTATAATTTACGAGCCGACGATAGAGGACAAAGAATTTTTCTGCGGCAATAAAATAATAAACGATCTTGAAAAATTCAAAAACGAATCGGACGTAATAATCGCGAACCGTATGAGCGAGGAGCTTTTAGATGTAAACGACAAGGTATATACAAGGGACATTTACGGCAGAGATTGATTTATTGAGGAAAAAGCTGTATGAACAAGGCGCTTTTACATTTTAAAACAATAACGCGCCACAGGCACTGCGTTATAAGGCACTGCTTTAAGGCGGGCATACCGCTTCAGGGGCTGAAGCACGATCTTTCAAAATATTCGCCCACTGAATTTTTGCCCGGCGTTAAATACTATGCCGGAACGCGTTCGCCGAACGATGCGGAAAGGGAGGATATAGGCTATTCCTCCGCATGGCTGCACCACAAGGGAAGAAACCGCCACCATTATGAATACTGGATGGATTACAATCCGAAAAGCAGACGAATGGAGCCGGTTAAAATGCCGCTGAAATATGTTAAGGAGATGTTTTGCGACCGTGTTGCGGCAAGCAAAATATATCAGGGAAAGAACTACACCGAAGCCCACCCCATACAATATTTTGAAAACGCGAAAAACAGAATAATCATCCACCCCGAAACGGCGGCTCTGCTTGAAAAGCTGCTTGTTATGCTCAAGGAAAAGGGCGAGGATGAAACGTTTAAATATATAAGAACGCTTAAATAAAAGCCAATATATACTTTGGTATATTTTTTCATTTAAACCTATATGTTACAAAAAAGACTGCAAGCCTATCCTTTCGGATTACTTGCAGTCGTTTATTATTTTGCCTGTTTTTTTACAGAGCCTTTATATAAATTTTGTCAGCCTATCGTTACCGTGCCGTTGTAATTTGAAGAAGCAAGGGCAATATAGCTCTTTCCGGGATTTATGGAGACGGGATTTCCCGACGCGTCCGTAAGAGAAAGTCTGCCGTCCTTCACGCTCCATTTTATATCCGCGGCCGTTCCGCAGGAAATCAGCTTTCCTGTTCCGCTCGTGAGGCTATAATTGAGATAAGTCTCGTTGCGGCCCTGCTGCATATAATTATATTTAACAATATAGGTTGATTCCGCAAAAAGAGTTATAACGTTTGTAAAGCTGACCGTCGCTTTGTAATCGCTGTCGTTCGTATAAGTTTTTTTTGCGCTGTCGTAAATAAATTTACGCGAGCCGGTATTTGAGGAAAATTTTATAACGGCCGAATTGCACGGAGTTTGCGAAACCGGAACAACGCTGTCGTTGAATTCAAACTGCGTAAATTTGCTTTTGTCAACGGTTTTTCTGTATCCCTTTTTATCGATAACCTCAACAAGCTTGTTTCCGAGAAGCGCCGCGTTGTGAGGAGCTTTCTTGTCGCTTGTGCGCTTAAAGCATGACGACACGGTCATACCGTCTATATCGTTTACGCCGTCTTGCTTTATTATATCATATCCGCCTACATAATCGCCCTTGCTGTGGCTGCCGCCGTAATGGACGAAAATCGCGTCAAACAGCTCGGAAAACTGAATATAGCTCGGGCGCGCCGAACGTGTCGGTCCGAGCATTTCCGGCAAATTCGTCATATCCGAAAAGAACCAAAGGTGCCTCGTTTCTCCGCCTTCCACTTCGCCCTCAACTATCATATCGGCGGCGTTGATATTATACTGCGGTCTCGCGCCCAAAGAGTTGTCAACGGCTATCGCTATCGGTCTGAGTTCAACCGCAGCCTCGTTATAATCCTTTTCTCCGGTGAGCGGATTTTTGATTATTACCGGCGCCGCGGTGGTCGTTGTCGTTGTCGTAGGCGCTGTTGTGGTCTCCGGCTCCTTGCCGCGGAAAAACGCGAAATAAGCGCCGGCAACTGCGGCCGCAACGAGGGCAACGATGATTATAACTATTATCAAGGTTTTGCTTTTCGTTTTGCCGCCCCTGTTTTTGCCGTAATCATCGTATTCATTGTCTTCCCATTCGTCAAAAGAATTGTCCGTGTCTTCTTCATCAAAGGAAGAAATGTAGGAGTCCATTCCCATTACGGGCGTTTCCCGCTCCGTCCTTTCGGGCTCTCTACGCTCCGGCGCGGGTTCCTCGCTCTTTTTCTCAAAACGCGGCTCTTCCGGCTTTTCATCGGCGTTATTACGCGCGGTTTCGTTCGCAGGCTTTTGCTCCGCCTCCTGCTCCTTTGATTTGCCCGCTTTTGAGGAATCGGTAAGTTCCTTTAAAATTTTTTCTATTTCATCATCATTATTAGCCATATTATTTCTCCTCTTATTCTATCTCTATTTATTTTATCACATATTTGCAATAAATGCACTATTTTTTTTAAATATTTGATTTCGCGTATAATATGTAGTAGAATGGTAGATATAAGATAGGAAGTGAACATATGGCAAGATGTATTCCGGTTATTATAACCAACACAAATATACTTGTTTTTGACAGAGAGGCGGAGGAATACAAATCATTTTCCCTGCCCGGAGTCACAACTCAGCCGAACATTCCGTTTTACCACGCTTTTGCGAAAAAAATAGCGGAAAGCCAGCATTATTTCAAAGAATTTATAAAATCCGTATATTCGGGCAAAAGCTCAAAAAACATACTTGCCATTATCGTGCCCGACGACACAAGCGCGCTTGAGAGTATTTTTATAAACGAGTTTTTCCTGAACTGCGGAGCCTGCAAGGCGGTGGCGCAGATGACAATGGGGCAATCGCTTTCAAAGGACATAAACGCGTATATTTCCGTTTCAAAATCATCGCGCAACATCGTTCTTCAGTATATTAAAAACAACGAAGTGAAATCAAGCAGATATTACGACTGCAACGATTACGACGCGGAGCAGATAAAATCGGATTCGCAGCGGCTGCACATTGATATAGAATATGAAAAAACGCCGATTTTTGTGAATAATTTCAATCTTAATATGGATGATTTTTTCGATATGGGCGAGGTTATCACTCCGAAAGTTTTTCTTGACAATATTTCGCGCATAGACGTTGAAAAAATATAAGTGTTTTTCCAAATCGCCCCGTAAATCGGGAGTATAAAACAACCGCCTCTGCTCACAATATGAGCGAGGTGATTTTTTATGAAAGACAGCAACGCGAAATCAAACGGCAAAAAGAAGAAAAAAGACAGCGCCAACGGAAAAAGGATAATAGATCTTACATCCTATATAAGCCCCGATATGGTGCGGAGCGACGTTAACGGCAGCTACACCGGAACGACCGCCGACACATATTACAACGATGAATACGAAACGCCGGTACAGGATTCCGACGATCTGTAAAACTAAGAGCTGTCTCACGGAAGAGAGACAGCTCCTTTTTATATGTATTTCAAAACATCGTATATATCGCTTATCACGGGCACGTCGGGACGAAGCCGCTGATTTTTAAACCAGCCGAAATTCATTCTTACGGCTCTCATTCCGGCGGAGAGAGCGCCCTCTATATCGTTTATCGGGTGATCGCCCACATAAACGCATTCTTTCGGCGCAACGCCGAGTTTTTCGGCCGCGTATTCAAATATTTCGGGCTGCGGCTTCGCAAAAGGCAGATCTCCTGAAACCACCGTTATATCGCAGTAATCGGCAAGGCCGCTTTGCTCTATTTTCATATGCTGCAAAATGGACGGCCCGTTTGTGATAATCCCCGTTTTGATTTTCATATCTCTCAGCTTTTTCAAAAGCGGCGCAGATCCCTCAAAAATTACATTGTATAGGCCGAATTGCGTGTCGTAATGCTCGGCAAGAGCAACGCTTGACGGGGCGGTTTCCCAACCCCATTTATCTATAAGGCTTTGGTACCATTCAACTCTGTTGACATATCCGCCGTTGCCGGTATCAACCATATCTTTTCTTCTCCGCGCCTTTTCCTCCGGCGTAAGCTCGGGGTAAAAGCATTCCTCAAAGGCGGCCATATACCTTTCAAACGCCGCCGTTCTGTCCTGAAGCGTTTCGTCGAAATCAAAAAATACTGCTTTTGTCATAATTAAGCTGCTCTTTCAATTCATAAATATTTTTAAAAACCTTTTCCGTGCGAAGATAATCGGTAAGCTCCACCGTTACCGTTTGACCGTAAAGATCTCCCTCAAAATCAAATATATGCGTTTCGCACAAGGGTTTTTCAACTTTCCACGTCGGTCTTATTCCTATATTTGTAAATGATTTGTGAGTTTTGCCGTCAACCGTGGTAAGGCTTGAATAAACGCCGAATTTCGGCACGGTAAGCCCGCTCGGCAGATTCTGATTTATCGTCGGATAGTCTATCGTTCTGCCCCTTTGATTGCCGCTTATAACTTCGCTCTCAAACGTGAAATTATAACCGAGCATTTCATTGGCGCTGCGTATTCTGCCCTCAGTGAGCGCTTTTCTTATGCGTGTTGAGCTTATCGGAAGCCCCTCATATTCCTGCGCTTCGAGGATTCGCACCCAAATATCCCTTTTTTCAAGATAACGCCTCATATCCATCGCCGACCACGCGGCGTTTTTTCCGAATCTGAAATTAAAACCGCAGAGCAACGTTTGGGCCCCGAATTTGCCTATTAAGATTTTTTCGATAAATTCCTCGCCCGTCATATTTCTGATTTTTTCAAAATCCGCGAAAACGACGTTCGGATAACGCTTCACAAAAATACTTTTCTGCAAAAGAGAAAAAGCGTTGTTAACGCAGTATATGGTAACGTTTTCGGCGCCCGTAACAACGGTTTTGTGAGCAAGGTGCATACCGTCGAAATCGCCTATCGCCACCGCGGTTCTGTTTTTATCGTTTACGTTTTCCATAAATCATCTGTTTATAAAAAGTCTTTTTGTTTTGAGAGTGTTTTCCTCGGCCTGCCCGAGCCCGATAAATCCGCTTTTATCATAAACGCGATAAATTTCTCCGGCAGAAAGCGAGGCTTTTATTCTTGCCGCGTCGAGCGCTCCGCCGTTTCTGAAACGCGCGCCCTGCGCTTCGGTAATTTCCACCGCACCGTATGGTTCCAGAACCTTTTCTACGGGAATAACAAAGCGCTCAATTCCCGAGGCCTCATTTTTGCGTTCCCGAAGTTCTTCAAGCTCAACACAGTCGTCAAGAGTGAATCCCGACGCGAGCGTGCGTTCAAGAGCGGTCATAACCGCTCCGCAGCCGAGCGTTTTACCGAGATCGTCTATAAGCGAACGAATATAAGTGCCTTTCGAGCAGATAACGTTCAAAGTATATTCGCCGCCGTCGCACCCCGTAAGCTCAAGGCGCTTTATTTCGACCTCGCGCTGCGCTCTTTCTGTTTCCTCTCCCCTGCGGGCAAGCTCATAAAGACGCTTTCCGTTTACCGAAACGGCCGAATACATCGGCGGAGTCTGTTTTATTTTTCCGCGAAAACTCCGCAGGGCACGCTCAACATCGCTTTTTGAGACATTGACTTCATACGTCGCCGTAACTTTACCCGTTATATCAAGCGTATCCGTGGTTTTTCCGAGAGTGAACTTCGCGCGGTAGCCCTTGTCGCTTTCAGGCAAAAAGTCTAAAAACCTTGTCGCGCCGCCGAGCAAAACGGGCAAAACGCCAGTCGCCATCGGATCGAGCGTGCCTGTGTGGCCGCATTTTTTTTCGCCCGTTACAGCGCGGAGCCTTGCGCAGACCCCGAACGAGGTTATGCCCGAGGGCTTATTAACGCAGATAACGCCCGTCATTTAAGAAGTTCTCCGCATTTTTCGACTATCATTTTCTTTGCCTGATCTATGCCGCAGTCAAATCTGCACGCCGCCGCCTGAGGATGGCCGCCGCCGCCGAAAAATTTTGCGAGCCGCGCCGCATTTACCGATTCAAACGTGCGTATGGAGGCTTTGCAGGTTCCGTCCGGCTTTTCACGCAGCGTTATACCGATTTCAACGCCCTCTATTTGGCGCGTCATCGGGGCAAGCGGCTCCGTTTCCTGCTCGTTTGAGCCCGTTTGAGCGTACATTTTCTGCGTTACGCATATCACCGCCACGCGCTCGCCGCAGAAAAATTCCATTCCCTCAAGAACGAGCCTTTCAAGGCGCGCATACGTTTTGGTTTTCGTTTCAAACATAAGCCTGTTTATATAGGCGTTATCAGCGCCCTTTTCCATAAGCTCCGCCGCGATCCTCATTGTCGCGGGAGTTACGCTTGCGTAGCGGAAACAGCCCGTATCGGTGGAAATTCCGGTGAAAAGGCAGTCGGCTATACGCGCGTCTATCTCAACACCAAGTTCGCGAATAACGTCATACATCAGTTCGCACACGGAAGCCCTTTCCTCAAGCAGAAGATATTTGGCATATTCCGTGTTTGTTCCGTGGTGATCGATGCAAAGATCGATTTTTCCGGCATAGACCTGCGAAAGATCCCCAAGAAGATTTTCCGTTGCCACATCCACCGCCACTATATAATCCTCCGCGAAATCATATTTCGGAAGATCGCCGTAAAGATAACAGTATTTGGACGGTATCTCGTCGGAATTTATTACCCGCGCCTTTTTTCCGGCCTTTAGCAGAGCGCGGCAAAGCCCGAAACCGCAACCCAAAGTGTCGCCGTCGGGGTGAGCGTGTGTCAAGATAAGTATATTATCCTGCTCCTTCAGCAGAGCCGCGCATTTTTTTACGTCAATTTTCATCAGATGCATCCTTTAACTTTTCAAATATCTCAATACCCTTTTCAATGGAATTGTCGGGAATAAAGGACAGCTCCGGAGCTTTTCTCAAATGCAGATTCGAGCCCAGCGCGCGGCGTATATATCCCTGCGCCGACTCAAGCCCCTTGCAGGCGGTCTTTGCCTCTTCAATTCCGTTTATGGCGCTGATATACACCTTCGCGTAGCTGAGATCGCTTGATACGGTGACATTCACCACCGTAAGCAGCTTTCCCTTAATGCGTGGATCTTTCAGCTCACGCATAATTGAAACAATTTCTCTTTTTATATCCTCGGATATTCTGTCTATATGAAATCCTGCCATATCAATCCCTGTATTCCTCAACAATATAACATTCAAAAACGTCTCCGGGCTTAATATCGTCCCAATTTTCAAGGGATATTCCGCATTCGTATCCGGAGGAAACGTCCTTTACGTCGTCCTTAAATCTCTTGAGGCTCTTAACGGCCGTGTCGGCAATCTGCTTGCCGTTTCTTATGACGCGCACCTTGCCGTTTCTTCTGATATTTCCGCCCGTGACTATTGATCCGGCGATCGTTCCGACGCTTGAGAGCGTGTAGACCTCGCGCACTTCTACGGTACCTGTGTCAACATCTCTGTATTTGACGGAGCGCATACCTCTCATAGCGGATTCAATATCCTCTATCGCATCGTAAATTATATTATACTGCTTTATTTCCACTCCGTCTCTCGCGGCATTTTCCGCCGCAACCTGCTCAACGCCCGTCGCGAACGCTATAATAATGGCGTTTGATGCTCCCGCCAGCATAACGTCGGAATCGTTTACCAAACCGACCGCGCCGTGTATTACCTTAACTCTTACCTCATCGTTTTCGATTTTGAGGAGCGACTGCTTTACGGCTTCAACGGAGCCCTGAACGTCGGCCTTGATAATTATGTTGAGTTCTTTCAGCTCACCCTCTTCAAGAGTTGAAAACAGCGTGTCGAGAGTAACCTTTTTGAAGCTGTTGAACTCTTCCTCCTTCGCGGCGGCCTTTCTCTGCTCAACGAGCTCCCTCGCGAGGCGTTCATCGGAAACGGCGTTAAATTCATCTCCGCTCATCGGGGCGCTGTCAAGGCCCATTATCTCAACGGGAACGGAGGGCGCCGCGCTTTCGATTTTGCGGCCGTTGTAATCGGTCATTGCGCGCACTCTGCCGACCGCCGTGCCTGCCACAACATAATCTCCCGCGTGAAGCGTTCCGTTTTGAACGAGGAACGTTGCTATCGGGCCTTTGCCCTTGTCAAGCTTTGCCTCGATAACTATGCCCTTCGCCGGCCTGTCGGGATTTGCCTTAAGCTCAGCCACTTCCGAAACCAAAAGTATCGTTTCAAGCAGCTTATCTATGCCCATTTTTGTTTTTGCCGAAACAGGCACGCATATTACGTCGCCGCCCCATTCCTCGGGAACAAGGCTGTGTTCGGTAAGCTGTTCCATAACTCTTGTGGGATTCGCTCCCTCTTTATCCATTTTGTTTATCGCAACGATTATCTCAACTCCGGCCGCCTTTGCGTGATTGATGGCCTCAACGGTTTGGGGCATAATGCCGTCGTCCGCGGCGACTACAAGCACCGCGACGTCGGTAGCCATAGCGCCGCGAGCACGCATCGCCGTAAACGCCTCGTGACCGGGAGTGTCAAGAAACGTTATCTTTTGGCCGTTTACGTCTACCTGATACGCACCTATCGCCTGAGTTATGCCTCCGGCCTCGGTGGATGTTACGTCGGTATTTCTGATAGCGTCAAGAATAGACGTTTTGCCGTGATCGACGTGGCCCATTACGCACACGACGGGCGGACGCGTAACGGCGTTTTCGTCATCCTCAACCTCTTCCTCGATTATCTGCTCCTCTATCGACACCTCAACCTTTTTCTCAACCCTCGCGCCGAGCTCCGTCGCTACTATCTCCGCCGTGTCGTAATCTATGACTTCGTTGACGTTTGCCATAACGCCGAGCGCCATAAGCTTTTTGATGACCTCGGTCGCGGTCATTCTCAGAAGATTTGCGAGCTCGCCGACGGTGATCTCGTTCGGAACCGATATCTTTATCTGCTGCTTTTTCCTTTGCTCGGCTATGCGGGCAAGGCGCTGCTGCTCCGTCTCTTTCTTTGAGCGGGCGTGCATTCCCTGAGGCTTTTTCTTTCTGTACTGCTTGGATTTTTGATTGAGCTTTTGCTTTTTCTGATAATCGCCCATCGAAGAGGCGGGTGCTATATCCTCATATTTTTGGTTGTATTTTTCCAGATCCACGTTATCCACGCGCGTGTTTATGCGGCGCGCCTCGCCCTTTGTGCGGGCCTGAGGCGTTTGATTCGCCTTTTTCTTCGCCTTTTCCTCGGCGCGCTTCGCGGCCTGCTCCGCCATTTGCAATATCGCCGCCTGATTTTCGCGCTTTTTATCCTTTTCCGTTGCAGGCGCTTTCTTTTCGGCGGCCTTTTTCTTTTCCTTTGGAGGCTCTTTTTTCTCCTGCTGCTTCGGCTTTGCCGAATTGAAATAGGCGTTCAGATCCTTTACGCTGTTATCGGCCGTTATCTTATCGAAAAGAATGTTAAGCTCGCTTTCCTCCAGCACCGTTGACGCTTTTTTCACGGGGCCGCCGCAGTAAGCGGAAAGTATTTCTATTATCTCTTTACTTGTTTTTCCGAAATCCTTAGCAATATCAGATACTTTTACCTTTATTACCATATATCGAATTCCTCCTTGGTGAAATTATGCTTCATATTCTAAAATTGAAATTATTTTTTTGCTGAAATTATCATCGTTTACCGTAAGAACTCCCGCTTTGCGGCCGCAGGACGAATATATTTCGGACACGGTGATTTCAGGCTCAAGGATTGCTATATCCAGCCCATGATTTTCCGCGAACGTTTTAAATTCGCGTTTGAGCCTTTGAGACGAATCGCTTGCGAAAATCAGCAGAGACGCTTTTTTTTCGGCCACCGCGCTCAGAGCGGCGTCGTGCCCCATCGAAAGCCTGCCCGCCCGTCTCGCCAGCCCCAGCATGGAAAGAGCTTTATTTTTGTCCATTTTTTATCTCTTCTTCCATACGGTCGTAAACGGCGTCGTCTATTTTCATTGAAAACGCCCTTTCAAACGCTTTTTTTTTGCGCGCCTTTTTAAGGCATTCCAAATTGTTGCACACATACGCGCCGCGTCCGTTTTTCTTTCCCGTGAGGTCGAGACTTACCTCTCCCTCCGGACTCTTTACCACTCTTACAAGGGTGCGTTTGTCAAACATCTCTCCGCACCCCGTGCACATACGCTTTATCTCGCGCCCGGCTTTCATACAGTTCACCTACAGTAATATTATTTTTGCGGCCCCTCATAAAAGCCCGATTCGGGCTTAATGTCTATTTTCCAGCCTGTGAGCCTTGCCGCCAGACGAACATTCTGCCCCTTGTTGCCTATAGCGAGACTGAGCTGATCATCCGGCACCGTGGCGCGGCAGGATTTAACGCTCTCGTCAAGTATTTCAACGGAGCATACGTCCGACGGGGCGAGCGCCGCGGCGATAAATTCCTCGATATTATCGCTGTAATCGACTATATCTATTTTCTCTCCGCCGAGGGCGTCAACTATCTTTGAAACTCTCTGCCCTTTGGGGCCGATGCAGGCGCCGACGGCGTCAACGTTTTCATCCTTGCTGAAAACGGCGATCTTCGTTCTTGAGCCCGCTTCCCGTGAAACGGACTTTATCTCTATCGTTCCGTCGAATATTTCGGGAACCTCCGTTTCAAAAAGCCGCCTTACAAGCCCGGGGTGCGTGCGCGAAAGCATAATCTTCGGGCCCTTTGTGCCCTCTCTTACGTCTACTATGAATATTTTGATTGATTCGCCTTCCTTTAGCACCTCGCCGGGAACCTGCTCCGCCTTGGGGAGTAAAGCGACCGTTTTGCCTATTTCAACCGCCGCGTTGCCCGTAACGGGATCCACACGGTGTATTTTTGCGGTGACAAGCTCCTGATTCTTGCTTTGAAATTCCTCATACTGCTTGCCTCTTTCGGCTTCGCGTATGCCCTGACGGATAACGTGCTTTGCCGTCTGAGCCACGATCCTCCCGAAATCCTTGGTTTTAAGAGGTATATCTATCGTTTTGCCTACCTTGGCGGTTTTGCGTATTTTCTGCGCTTCCTCAAGCGTCAGGTCAGTGTCGGGATCCTCCACCGTTTCAACAACGTTTTTGCGCACATAAACCTTTATCTTTTCCTTTTCGGGATCTATATCGCAGAAAACTATGTCCTTGCCGTTGAAATCGTGCTTCGCGGCAACGACTATTGCCCCCGCGATTTTTTCATAGAGATAATCAGCGGGAATGCCCTTTTCCTCCTCAAGCATTTTTACCGCGTCGAAAAATTCCTTGCTCATTTTTCCTATCAACCTTTCTTAATTAAAATTCTGTTTAAATATTATCCGAATCAAAATCGTCCAGCTTTACGTAAGCGGTATCTTTTTTATTCAAGACGATCTCTTTTCCGCCGCCGAGCTCAACCGTTACCGTGCCGCCGTCGTATTTTTTCAGCACTCCGCCGAAATCCCGCACACCGTCGATCGGTCTTATCGTTCTAAGCGTTACGGGGCTGTTTATATATTTCTCAAAATGCGAATCTTTTTTAAGCTCGCGTTCAACACCTGGCGACGATATTTCGAGCGTGTAGCTCTGCGCTATCAGATCGGCCTCGTCAAGCGGTGCGGAGACGGCGTGAGTAAGAGCCACGCAGTCGTCAATATTCACTCCGCCGGATTTATCTATAAATATCCTAAGATACCAATCCGTGCCCTCCTTGGTGAAAGTAACGTCCCATATATCGAGCCCAAGTTCGCGCGCAAAAGGCGCGGCAAGCTCCTCGACCTTTGCCGCGGTGTTTTTGCCTGCCATAGGCACAACGCCTCCTCACAATAATATGAGAGCGGCTTTTGTCAAGCCACTCTCAAGATTTGTTTATATTCTTACGCTAAATATAATATTATATAAATCCGGTAATGTCAAGAGCTAATTTTGCCTGATTTTACCGTTTGTCGCGCGCGTTATCTCACTTTATAAATATTTCCCTCAAACGGTCTGAGCATTTCGGCGGGCTTTCCTTTGGTGGAAAGCAGGAGCTTCGCGCCGGAAACGTCTATCGGCCGCTCCTTTACAGACTTGCCGAGATTAAGTTCCACAAAATAAAGTTCTCCCTTATATTCCCTGTAATAGCAATATACGGGCGCTTTTATGTTTTCCGCCCTCGAAAAAGTGCCGTAAACGAGCGCCGGCGTGCTTTTCCTGAGAGCTATCGCCTCTTTATAGAAATTGAGCACACTGTCCTCTCTCGCGGCCTCGTCCTCGGCGTTGAAACGCCTGTAATCAGAATTTATTTTAAGCCACGGCCTGCCCGTCGTAAAGCCCGCGTTTTCGCTGTCGCTCCACTGGAAGGGGCTTCTCGCGTTGTCCCTCGTGCCGGTTTTCGCGCGTTTGAAAGCTTTTTCCTTGTTTTTGCCCTTTGCCACAAGCTCCTTATACGTGTTTACTGCCTCAACGTCGTTAAGCTCCTCTATGCGGGTGAAATCCACGTTGGCCATAGAGAGCTCCTGCCCCTGAAATACATAGGGAACTCCTCTTAGAGTCATCTGAATAAGGGCGCATATTTTTGAAATATCCTCGCGGTACGCGCCCGTTTTATCCACCTTTGAAACGATTCTGGGATTATCGTGATTTTCAAAGAAAACCGCCGGCCAGCAATGGTTCGTATAGCGGGTTTGGAACTTTTCAAATTCTTTCATAACCTTATACAGGTCGTAATCGTATTCGTCGTAATTCGTGTGGCCTTGATTTATCAGAAAATCGAAATTGAAAACGGTGTCCAGCTCCTCACGGTAATCGGCGGTGAGCATTTTATCCATTTCTATACCGGCGCCGCCGCATTCGCCGACGGTGTAAACATCGTAATTGCCGAAGGTCTTTTTCCTCATTTCGTGGAGATATTCGTGGAGATGCGGGCCGTAAAAATAATATTCCGCGCCCTTGTAGCCCGTAAGCACGCCGAGGAACGCGTTCGCTTCCGGCAAGCCTTTTGTTTTGCTGATGAAATTGATAACGTCCATTCTGAAGCCGTCCACGCCCTTATCGAGCCACCAGTTCATCATTTCGTAAACGTCGTTTCGCATTTTCTCGTTTTCCCAGTTGAGATCCATCTGCTTTTTTGAGAAAAGGTGCAGCGCCCACTGGTCGAGATGCTCGTAATAATTCCACGCGGAGCCTCTGAAAAGCGATTTCCAGTTATTCGGAGGGGTTACGCCGCCGTCGGTCGCGTCCTTCCAGATATAGTAATCGTGGTAAGGATTGTCCTTTGACTGCAAGGCCTGCCTGAACCACTCGTGCTCATCGCTCGTATGATTCACAACAAGATCGACTATCAGTTTCATACCGCGCTTATGTATCTCGTCAAGAAGCGTATCAAAATCCTCCATCGTGCCGAATTCGGCCATTATCTTTTTGTAATCGCGAATATCGTAGCCGTTATCGTCGTTCGGGGAATCGTAAAACGGAGAGCACCATATGGCGGTCGCGCCAAGCTCCTTTATATAATCAAGTTTTTCCGTTATTCCCTTGAGATCGCCGATGCCGTCGCCGTTGCTGTCGTAGAAAGAGCGGGGATATATCTGATAAATAACCGCCTCTTTCCACCATTTTTCCTTGAGCTCGCCCTCATCGGTCAGTATCTCGTTTTTTTCGAGATTAAACATATCGCAAATGCTTTGAACCGTTTTTTTCGTAAACAGACCGGCGGACAGAGAGACAAGCGATCTCATTCTCAGATTCCCGGCGAAACCGTTTTCAACAATGGAAAACGGCAGTCTCAACACAAGAAACAGCTTTTCTATCATATCCTTCGCCATAGGATTTTTTATCGCGTCTTTAAATTTGGTGTCCATCGTGATTTTTTCCATAGCATACTTCCCTTTCGTAATTAAAAACAAAAAATAAACCTCTGATAATATTATAAAAAATCAACGCGTTCAATTCCATATACAATATTCATAATAATAGGCGCGCTTTTTTGTGCAAAGATAAAGAAAAATCCGCGCTCTCATCTATAGCTGAGGGGAGTTGAACCCGATAAGTCCCACGGCGGCTCTTTTTGGTTATTTTTCCCCTTTTCTTCTTGGCGGGCGCCGGCCCGCCCGCGTCGAAAAAAGCAAAAATACTTCAAAAACTCCTCGCCGTGGGATGCTAAGCAGTTTTTGCGGTGAGGATTTTTGCAAAGACAATGAAAACGCCGAAGTCAATACTTGCGTATTGACAAGGGGTTTGAAGCGGTATTTGCGTAAATAAGCCCGCAAAAACCTTGTTGTGTTCGGCTCCCCTCAGCTATAGCTGAGGGAGTCGAACCCGATAAGTCCCACGGCGGTTCTTTTTGGTTATTTTTCCCCTTTTCTTCTTGGCGGGCGCCGGCCCGCCTGCACCGAAAAAAGCAAAAATCCCTCAAAAACTCCTCGCCGTGGGATGCTAAGCAGTTTTTGCGGTGAGGATTTTTGCAAAGACAATGAAAACACCGAAGTCAATACTCGCGTATTGACAAGGGGTTTGAAGCGGTATTTGCGTAAATAAACCCGCAAAAACCTTATTGTGTTCGGCTCCCCTCAGCTATAGCTGAGGGGAGCCGAAACCGTTGAACAGTAAAAATATTTTATCGGTAAAAGTTTTTAAATCAGCTTTATTTAAGCAAGAGCGGCCAGCCAGTTAAGGCGAGCCGCTCTTTTTTATATATTTGTGGATTTTTTATTTCAGTTTCCTTTTTCTATGCTTATTTCATCGAATATTTTAAGAATATCCTCTACTTTTTCCTCTTCCTTTTCCCTGCCCTTAAGATCGAGAACCGCTCTGCCGTCGTGCATCATAACAAGGCGGTTGCCGTAATCGACCGCGTAGCGCAGATTATGCGTTACCATAAGGGTGGTTATAGAGTTTTTCTTTACAAGTCTGTCCGTAAGCTCCATAACGATTTCGGAGGATTTCGGATCGAGCGCGGCGGTGTGCTCGTCAAGGATAAGCAACTCTATATTTGTCATATTCGCTATAACGAGCGCCAGCGCCTGACGCTGACCGCCGGAAAGCGTGCCCACCTGAACGCCGAGTCTGTTTTCAAGGCCCATATCGCATTGCTCAAGCAGAGTTCTGTAATAATCAAGCCGCTTTCTGTTTACGCATTTGCCGAGACCGAAGGGCTTGTTTTTGTTATCCGCAAGAGCCATATTTTCAAGTATCGTGAGATCGGCGCAGGTGCCCGTTCTCGGCTCCTGAAAAACTCTGCCTATGCTCTTCGCTCTTTTATATTCGGAAATGTGGTTTATATTTTCGCCCTTGAAAATTATATCGCCGCCGTCGGGTTTAAGCGAGCCGCATATAAGATTGAGAAGAGTTGTTTTTCCGCTGCCGTTAGAGCCTATAACGGATATGAAATCGCCTTTTTCTATTTTGAAATCAAAGCCGTCGAAAACCGTTGTTTCGTCAACGGTGCCGGCGTTGAAGCGCTTTGTTATATTAACGAGTTCAAGCATTCTTCTCCCTCCTTTTTCCGGCCTTTTCTTTCAGATTTCCGCTGAAAACAAGGGCAATAACAAAGAGAACCGCCATAAGCGCCTTGTTGTAATCGCTCGGCAGACCGATGACCACCGCGATCTGAAGGCAGGCTTTGTAAATTATCGTGCCGAGAATGACCATTGTCGTGGCCTTCATAAATCCTACGCGTTTGAAAACCGAAAGACCGATTATAACGCTTGAAAGGCCGAAAACCACCATACCGACCCCCATCGTGGTGTTTGCCGTTTCGTTGCTTTGGGCAATTACCGCTCCGCAGAGAGCGGAAAGACCGTTGCCGAGCGCAAGACCGAGGATTTTCGACGCGCCGGGATTCTTTGCCAACATTATTACATACTGCTGATTTGAGCCCGTTGCGCGGACAAGCATTCCCGATTTCGTTTTAAGATAAAGGTCTATCAATATCTTGAGGATAACGATAAATATCAGCAGAACGATCACCTTGCGCACGCTTACGCCGCCCACCGTTTGGGGCAGAATATTCGCGATGCCGCTGTTGAAAATCGTTTTTTCTCCGAAAATCGAGGCAATGGACTGCCCGCCCGTTCCCGCTTTTACGATAACAAGATTTACCGTGAGCAAAAACGTGTAAACGAGTATTCCGGAAAGAAGCGGCTGGAGCTTCAGCTTTACATGAAGAATGCCCGTAAGGCAGCCCGCGGCTATTCCGCCGGCAAAAGCGATAAACAGACTTATCCACGGGTTTACGCCGTTTATAATCAAAACGCACGAAATTATCGCGCCGAGCGGCATTGTGCCGTCCACCGAAAGATCGGGAAAATCAAGTATACTGTAAGCGAGGTAAACGCCCAAAGCGAGTATGGCGTATTTCAGCCCTTCCTCCATCACTACCTTGATTATATTGATAACTTCCATAAAATACACCTGCACAAAAAGAGCAGAACTGCGTTCTGCTCAAATTTGTTTTTATTTTACTGAGCCGCTTCGGTTTTGACCGTCTGCTCGCCGCTGAGAGCGTCGGGAACGGTTATGCCGAGCGCCGCCGTTACGTCGGTGTTTATAACAACGAACGAATCTGTAACGGTTACTACAGGATATTCCGAGGCTTTCGCGCCTTTGAGTATATCAATCGCCATTTCGCCGGTTTTTTCGCCGAGGGCAACGTAATCAAGCGAAGCCGAAGCGATGCAGCCTTTCTTTACCTGCTCGATCTCCGAACCGTAAACCGGTATTTTGGCCTGAGCGGCCTGCTCAAGAACGGTCTGCATATTATCAACAACATTATTGTCCGTAAGATTTGTAATGGCATCAACCTGAGGAATAAGAGCCGCCGCCGCTGAGGCAAGCTCGCCCGCTTCGTTTATACCCTGAGAAACGAGATTTATATCCGCCGCGCCGCATTCGGCCTTGAGAGTTTCAAGCTGGCTGAGCGAATTTGCTTCGCTTACGGTGTAAAGCACGCCGAGGTTTTTGATTTCCGGCTGAAGCTGCTTGATCAAAGCCACCTGCCCTTTAATGTCAAAAGCGTCCGCCGTGCCGGTGCAGTTATTTACGGGCTTTTCAAGTGACTGAACAAGCTTCGGGCCTACCGGATCTGAAACGGCGCAGAAAACTACGGGAGTATCCTTTGACGCGTTGCGTATAGCCGAATATGCCGAAGTCGCCGCCGGAGTGGCCACCGGAATTATAAGGTCGTAATCGGAAGCTGCCATCTGAGCGGCGTAACTGTCGCAGTCCGTCTGCGCGCTGCCGCTTGAGCCTATCTGAACGTCATATGTTATGCCGGCCTTGTCAAGGGCGTTTTTTATGCCCTGAGTGCAGTTGTCAAGGCTCGAATGGGGCATATACTGAAGAATGGCCACCTTAAAGCTTTCTCCGTTTTCGTCGTCGCCCTGAGGCTTATCGGCGTTTGAGCAGCCCGCAAACGCGGCTCCGATGAGAAGCACGCATAAAAGCGCCGCCGTGATTTTCTTAAACAATTTCATAACATTTTCCTCCTTGGAATTGATAAATTAATTATATTTCCGTATAAATTGTATGTCAATATACATAATATACTAAAATATATATAGTCAAAGGGCGCGAAACGCACCCTTTTAACAATATATTTATTTTTTCTCCGCTTACGGCAAAAGCACAGGCAGAGCGCCGGGAATAACAGCCCCAATCAAAGCGACTACGCCCCAAATTACAAGCCCTATTATGCCGAGCAAGACGGCAAGCAAAAGAAGAACGGCAAGTATAATTATACAAAGCACAAGCGGGCCCTTTTTGCTCTTCTTTACGGGATCGCTGAATACCGGGGTCTCCTCCTCGGGAGCGGGATTTTCCTCATCGTAAATCGGGTAAATCTTAAGCGTGGCATTTGCGTCGCACGGGCCCGAATTCCAAAGCAGCGGCTCCACGAGACCTCTTACGCTCTCCGCGCCCTTAATAAACTTGCCTATCGGCATATGTATGGTATTGAGCAGTGAATCGATTATATTGAGCAGGCCGCAGGTGAGCTTGTATTCCCTTGTGTCGGGGCCGTAAGGCGAATCGCCGCAGTAGAGATTCTGAATGAGTTCCAGCAGAAAATCAACTACCTTATTGTCCGCAATATCGGCTATATCGGCCTTCGAAAGACCGCTTTCTTTCTTGCAAATGCGCCAAATTTTTTTGAAAGTAAGCTTATCGAGGAATTTTCCTACGGGCTTTAATATCCAGCCGAATTTTTTGACCTTTTCGCCGGGGATTGAAAACGCGTCGGACATTTCGGCGAGCCTGTTTATATCGTAGCCCATTGCCCAAAGTACTTCGCGTATCATTCCGAAGAAAAAGCCCTTCATATATTCGTCAAAAGGCTTTCCGCCGGTGTCAAGCCCGGGAACGTCCTTTATAAGTATCGTTTCGGTTCTTATTTCGGCGTTTGCCGGATCGAACGTTACGTTTCTCATAGCCGGAGGGCAGCCCACCATAGCGCCTACCGAAATATCATAGAATTTATTGCCTTTTTCGGTTGTGATAACCGAAATATCGTGCACGTGGGTGTGGCCCGTAAGCATACAGTGAAGCCCCGCGTCGGCAAAAAGCTCGCGCGTTGTTTCGTGGTTCCGCTGCATATTTCCGCCGCCGATTATTTTATAGAAAGGAGAGGGAGAAATCATCGGGTGATGAGTCATGGCGATAACGTACTGGTCGTTCTTTTTCGCGTCCTCAAGCTGCTCCATTATCCATTCAAGGCATTCGTCGCTGTAGCCCGAGCCGCCGCCCTCCTGCTTGTCGTTCGTATCGTCGTTAAGGGCGAAAAGCCTGTAACCGGGAGCGAGCTGAACCACATAGCAAAGGGATTTTTCAAAAGTAGCTATGGCCTCGTTGGGGCCGAACTCGTAATACATATCCCAAAGATCGTGCCTGTTTTCTACCGCAGGCACCTGTATCTTATTGTCGCCGTCGTAACCGTCGGCAACACCGCCCCAGCGGAAATCGTGCGTTGCCGTGATAACATATACTCTTTTGCCGCGTTTTTTGAGATCGCGCAGCATTTCGATAAATTCCTTATGGGATTCTATCTCGCCGTCGCGCGTTGTATCCCCCGCGAGAAGAACGATATCCGTGGACGTATCGGCGCAAAGCATATCAAATCCCGCTTTGATAACAAGATCCGAATCCTTGATTACCTTTTGGCTCTTTGACTCCGCCTTTTTGTAAGCGGCGCCCTCCGTTCCGTATTTTCTCGAATAATAATGGGTGTCCGCTATAAACTGCACCTTAAGGGGCGCGTTATCGCTGCCGTATATTCTGTTTGCCATATTTACCCCTCCAATCAGATTTTGGCCGAATAACGCAAAAACGTTTACGCTTTAGCGTGCGTTTTGCTCTTCTTAAAATAATATTATAATACTTAACGCCATTTTCGTAAAGAGAATAAATAAATATTTTATAATTAAGCGAAGAACGCCGAAGCAAGAAAAAACGCGCCCGAAAACGGGCGCGTCAGACTGTCAAAAAAGGCTATACAAAGGCCCTTGTTTCCGGTATAATAAAAGGGAACGGGGGTGTTGTTTTTA
>CANQGT010000021.1 GCA_947623505.1 uncultured Clostridia bacterium
AACCCTGTTATTGGCTCTGAACAGGGCGGCACAAGACCTGTGCTTATCATCTCAAACGATACGGGCAACAGGTTTGCCCCGACGGTGATTATCGTACCGATCACGAGCCGAGTACACACAAAGGCAAAGCTCCCCACACATACGGTAGTGCAAAACTTTGAAGGACTGGAGAAGGAGTCTATTATTTTATCGGAGCAGATACGGACTGTTGACAAACAACGCCTGCGGGAGTATGTAGGAACTCTCGGCGGGCGTTTTCTTATTGAAGTGAACACCGCATTGGCAATCAGTATCGGACTGCCAAAAAAGGATTAGCCCCCTCGTTATATGGGACAATCACAGGCTCATATACTTATTGAGAACGAGGGAGGTGTTGGCTACTGAAGCATAGAGAATTTGTTTATGTAGGCGCTCCTGTTCCAGATTTGGATGGGCAGGAATACGCAGCGTTCCTTTTGAACATTCAAAAGTCAATCCTCTTTTCTTTGGAACAGAGAAAACTATTGACCCCTTCACAGCGGGAACGCTGTTTGGTTGCGCTTGAAAATCAGTACAGTCAAAAAGAGAGGAATAAGCGCCAAGCATAGCCGCTTGGCGTTTTTACATATAGAGAAATGTGCAAATTTGAAATTCGCACATTCGACAGAACCACCGCCCTTATTTACAATAGAAATAACGGCAGCAGAGGTTGCTGGGAAAGGAGTATTGGAATGAACAAATACGAACTCTTAAACCAAGAGCGCAAATTCGTTGATAAGAAAAAACGAGTTGCGGCTTATTGCCGAGTTTCAACCGATAACGAAGATCAAGCAAACTCTTTTGAAAGTCAGCAGCGGTATTTCCGGCAATATATCGAGCGCAATCCCGATTGGGAACTTTATGAGATATTTGCCGATGAGGGAATATCCGGTACAAACACCAAGAAGCGCAAAGAGTTTAACCGCATGATTGCCTGTGCTAAAAACGGGGATTTTGATTTGATTATCACAAAAGAGATCTCCCGCTTTGCCAGAAACACGCTCGACAGCATTTACTATACCCGTGACTTGAAAAAGCATGGTGTAGGTGTTATCTTTATGAATGACAACATCAACACAATGGACGGCGACGCAGAGCTGCGCCTTGCCATTATGTCCTCTATCGCACAGGAGGAAAGCCGAAAGACCTCGGAGCGTGTGAAGTGGGGGCAGAAACGCCAGATGGAACAAGGCGTCGTTTTCGGCAGGGATATGCTCGGTTACGATGTCCGTGGCGGTAAAATGTATATCAATGAAGAAGGGGCAAAAATCGTTCGCCTTATCTTCCATAAGTTTGTTGTCGAGGGAAAAGGCACTCATGTTATCGCTCGTGAGCTTCGGGAGGAAGGCATTGAACCTATGCGGGTAAAGGAATGGCAGAACACGGTCATTCTCCGCATTATCCGCAACGAAAAATACTGCGGCGATCTGGTACAGAAAAAAACTTATACGCCGGACTTCCTATCCCATGAGAAAAAGTACAACCGTGGGCAGGAGGAATTCGTCATTATTAAAGATCACCATGAGCCAATCATTTCCCGTGAGCTGTTCGATGAAGCCAATCGGATTTTAGACGAACGCTCTTTATCGCCGGAGGGAAAGGCGAAGCACTCAAACCGCTATCCGTTCTCTGGAAAAATCAAATGCGGATGCTGCGGCGCAAGCTATGTGGCAAGGTATAAGACCCGCAAGGACGGAAGCCGATATAAGGCGTGGCGTTGTCTGGAAGCCGCCCGAAACGGCAGCCCGCATATAGATAAGGCGGGCAATCAAGTCGGTTGCACAGCCCCAAGTATCCGAAACGAGGACGCAACACATCTCATGTATCTCGTTACCAAAGACTTAAAATTCAACCGGCAGAAAATCACGGATAACCTGCTTTCCATTATCAAATCCATTATCGCTATGGATACCACAGGGTCGGATGTAGAAAAGCTGAAAGCGAAAATCAAAGCAATCGAGGAAAACCGAGCAAAGCTGATTGACCTCTATATGTCGAATGTCATAACCAAAGAGGAATTTGCGGACGCCAGAGCAAAGTACGACAGTGAAATTGCCGAGCTGCAATCGGTCATCGACAGCATTGATAAACAGCAGTCCATGATAAAGCAGCAGCAGGAGCTTATCAGAGAGATCAGCGATGCGATCAAAGAGATCGTCGGCGGCGTGGAATACGAAGATGAGTTTTACAAACGGATTTTGGATAAGATGGTCGTGAATGACCGTGACAATATAGATGTGTACCTGCATTTACTTCCAATCAAGTGGAGCTATACGGTTGCAAAAGCGTCAAAAAAAGCGTTAGCCCCTAAAATGACGCATTTTAGGGGCTTCTCTACCTATATCGGTGAGCAGGCCTTTTAGTTCGGGAATGGGCATCGAATAACGCTGGGAAAGATACCTCAGAGAGGCTCCGAGCTCGCCGTCGGGGCCGCCGTATTGACTGATTATGATATTCGCGGCCTTTGGGTCGCATTTTTTTATATTGATAGGATACTGTAATTTTTTAATGTAACTAAACATAGCTTTGCTCCTTAAAATCTTTTTGCTATATTTTATGATTTTTTTTAAATCTTGTTATATCAGCCAATTTTGTGCTAAACTATTAAATGGTATTTATGCGGCAGATGCGTTTTGCTTCGCATTGACTTTTAATAAATCGGATTATATAATTTAACCGAACGATTATTTTCAAAACGAGGTAGTTTATGGTTCTTTCGCTTATCGTGCCCTGCTATAACGAAGAGGGCAGCGTTGAAAGATTTTTTGATGAGACTAACAGAGCCTTTGAAAACAGGGGCTTTGATTACGAATTTGTTTTCGTCAATGACGGAAGTGTTGACAATACCTATGATAAACTGAAAAAAATCTATTCGGAGAATGAAAAAAGCAACGTTCAGGTGCTTACTTTCAGCAGGAATTTCGGCAAGGAGGCCGCTATCTACGCGGGGCTGAAAGCCGCGGGCGGAGATTTCGTGTGCATTATTGACGCCGACCTCCAGCAGCGCCCCGAAGTTGTTTTGGAAATGCTCGACATTATCGGCGAAAGCGATGATACGGACTGCGTTGCCGCATATCAGGAAAACCGCCGCGAAAACGCTTTTATGCGCGGGGCAAAATCGCTTTTTTACAAAATAATAAACAAAATGGCGGAAGTTGATTTCAAAAACGGCGCGTCCGATTTCAGGCTTATGAGAAAAAGTATGGTTCGGGCGATACTTCAAATGACGGAATATCACCGCTTTTCAAAGGGGATTTTCAGTTGGGTCGGATTTAACACGAAATATATTCCTTATGAGGCGGCCGAGAGGGAAAACGGAAAATCCAAATGGGGCTTTTTCAAGCTGCTCAAATATGCTGTTGACGGCATAGTCTCCTTTTCAACTTTTCCGCTGAAACTCTCTGCATTCGTCGGCTTTATCTCGGCTTTGATTTCAATAATTTATCTTGTGGCGGTAATTATAGAAAAGCTGGCGTTCGGCATAGATGTGCCCGGCTACGCGACTATCGTTGTTTTGGTGCTCTTCCTCGGCGGTATGCAGCTTTTCAGTCTCGGTATTCTTGGAGAATATCTTTCAAAGGTCTACGTTCAGGTCAAAAACAGGCCGATCTATATTTTAAAGGAACACCTCGGTAAAGACGATGAGCAGGATTAAGGCTTTTGTCAAAAAATACAGAGAGCCGATTTTGTATATCCTTTTCGGCGCGCTTACAACGCTTGTTAATTTCGCGTGCTTCTGGCTGTTCAACGATCTGCTCGGCAGAGAGCGCTATCTTATCAGCAATATTATCGCCTGGATTTTTGCCGTGGCGTTCGCGTATGTTACAAACAAGCTGTTGGTGTTTAAATCAAAGCGTTTTGATTTAAACACCGCGTTACGGGAAATTCCGGAATTTCTCGCGGCGCGCCTTTTGAGCCTCGGTATAGAGGAGGGAGGGCTTTGGCTGCTTGTGGATAAGCTCGGCTTCGGTGATTTTTCGTTTGAGTTTTTTAAAACGCAAATAACCGGCGAGCTCATTTCAAAGCTGATACTCGCCGTTATCGTAGTTATTCTGAATTACATTTTCAGCAAGTTTATAATTTTCGCAAAGAAGCAAAAATAAAAATTTACTTGTAAAATAAAATTTGCCGATTCCCCAAAAAGGGGAGCCGGCTTTTTATTTATCGGCAGTCTTCGTCCGCGTCCCAAGGCCACGGATCTTTAAGCCATTCGTCGCTGTTGCTTGCGGCAAGTGTTATCGGGCCGAATTTTTCCTCAAATTCGCTCTTCAGCTTTTCAAACTGCTTTTTGTACTTTTCATAAAGCTTTTGGGCTTCGGCGTTGTCAAGGTGGGTATCCATATAAACCCGAAGCTCCCACATCGCAAATTGCGCCTGAGAAACTCTAAGCAGTAACTGCTCTCTTGTCATAACAGCACTCCTTTTCCCGTAAACGGTTTATTCAGTTCGGGGAAAAGCGTTCCTGCGTTTAACGCTTTTTCCTCATCTTCATATATTACGGGCTGCTGCTGAAACGGCACGTACGCCATTGTAACGGAAGCGTCGGCCGGCAGCGGAGGCAGCACCTTATCTGTATTTTTCAAGAAAGCAGGGTTGAATATATCAACGTATTTTTCCATATGTTTATTCTCCTTTCTCTCTCCATATTATGCCGTTTTGCGAAAAATGACAGATAAGAGAAAAATTTTTTCAAACATATAATGGTTTAGAATGTTTAAAATTTACCACAGGAGGCAAAAATATATTTGAAAGAAAAAAACGAGGGTGATAAGCTTTATGACAGTTAAACGCGGAGATATATATTATGCGGATCTAAGCCCCGTTGTAGGCTCGGAGCAGGGCGGGGTAAGGCCCGTGCTGATAGTTCAAAACGATATAGGCAACAGATTTTCGCCAACGGTGATAGCGGCGGCGATAACGAGCCAGAAGGATAAAAGTAATCTTCCCACTCACATTGAGGTGGACGCGAGAAACTGCGGACTTGCGAAGGACAGCATTGTGCTGCTTGAGCAGGTGCGGACGATAGATAAAAGGCGCCTGCGCGAAAAGATGGGCGCGCTTGACGGCGGAGATATGGGCAAGGTTAACGAAGCTCTTTCCGTTTCCTTCGGGCTTTGATACGGGAATAACTCTTGAACGGAGTTATTCCTTTTAATTTTTATTACAAAATTGTAATTTATATTTGCCCGTTTTATGTTAAAATGATTTTGAGGTGAAGGCGTATGAAAATATTTTTATTGGAAGATGACGCGTCCATTGCTATCGGTCTTGAATATTCTTTGCAAAAAGAGGGATATGAAACAAGGCTTTGCACCGGCGTAAAAGAAGCCCTTGAGGTTGTCGCTTCGGAAAAATACGATCTTTATCTTATCGATCTTTCCCTGCCTGACGGCAGCGGCTACGACGTTTGCAGGGCGGTTAAGGAAAAGGGCGATCTGCCGGTCATATTCCTCACGGCATTTGACGATGAGGTAAACGTGGTTATGGGTTTTGACCTCGGAGCGGACGATTATATCTCAAAGCCGTTTCGCGTAAACGAGCTTATGGCGAGGATAAAAAGCGTTATCCGCAGATACAGGGGAGAGGGAAAATCGGGAATAATCGAGCTTCACGGTCTTAAAATCAACACAAATGAGGCGAAGGTCTATAAAAACGGCAAAGAAATCGTTCTCACCGCGATGGAATACCGCCTTTTTCTTATTTTGCTTAATAACAGAGGAAGAGTGCTTACGAGAAATCAGCTTCTTGAAAATATTTGGGATATAGACGGGGTTTTTGTAAACGACAATACGCTCACCGTTTATATAAAACGGCTGAGGGATAAGATAGAGGATAATTCCGACGATCCTCAGATAATAAAGACGGTGAGAAAGATGGGGTACATACTGAAATGATAAAAAGATACAGGGAATTTTATTTTGCCGTGCTGATAAGTATTTTTGCGGCGGCGGCAGGTTTTATAGTATTGCTTAAAATAAATTTAACGGCGGCGGTGATATTTATTTTTGCCTGCCTCGCCGTTTTTCTGCCGTTTTTCACGGTCACTTTTCTGAGGGCGCGCGACATACGCGCGCTTTCCGATTATCTGAACCATATAAATAACGGCGAATTTGACCTTGATATTACGGATAATAAAGAGGGCGAAATGAGCATTCTTAAAAACAATATATATAAGGTCGTCGTCACTCTGCGCGCTCAGCAGGAGCTTTTGCTGAAGGATAAAATATACCTCGTGGATTCGCTTGCGGATATTTCGCACCAGCTAAAAACCCCCATAACCTCCATAACGGTTATGACGGATCTTATAAAAAACGAAACCGATGAAAAAAAGCGCAGGGAATTTCTTGATATTATCAATTCCCAGCTTTCAAGAATGAATTGGCTTACGGTTACTCTTCTGAAGCTTTCAAAAATAGACGCGGGAGCGATAGAGTTTAAAAACGAAATGGTAAATCTTAAAAAAATCATCGAAAACGCCGTTAAGCCGTTTTATATAAACGCCGAGGTCAAGGGCATAGAACTTACGGCGGAATGCGATGAAAATATCAGCGTATGCGTAGACGCGAACTGGTATTCCGAGGCGCTTTCAAATATAGTGAAAAACTGCGTTGAGCACACGGACAGCGGATATGTAAAGGTAAGCGCCTTTACAGCGCCGATGTTTACCAAAATCGTTATAGAGGACAGCGGCGCGGGAATTTCAAAGGAGGATCTGCCGCATATTTTTGAAAGATTTTATCAATGCGGCAGGCGTTCCGAAACAAGCGTGGGAATAGGGCTCGCGCTGAGCAAAGCGATATTTTCAAGGCAAAATTCGTCTGTTTTTGTTTCAAGCGCCGAAAATGAGGGAACAAGATTTGAGATAACGCTTTATAAAACGGTGATTTAATAAAAAAGACAGCAGAGGGAGCCGAACCCTATAAGTTTGCGGCGGTTTATTTCGCAAAAACGCCGCCGAATTTATTACAAAAATGTTATTGAAACCGTCACCCAAAAGTAAGATTTCGGCTTTATTATATTGCATTGAGAGGCGAAACGGCGCCGATTTGCGCCTCCCGAAAGGCAAACGAAAGGAGAATGTATTATGGAAATACTTAAAGTGAAAAATCTTACTAAGGTCTACGGCAAGGGAGATACGATGGTAAAAGCGCTTGACGGCGTATCTTTTTCCGTGCCGAAAGGGCAGTTTGTGGCGATAGTGGGGCCGTCGGGCTCGGGAAAATCAACGCTGCTTCATATTTTGGGAGGCGTTGATAAGGCGACGAGCGGCAGCGTTTTTATTGAGGGCACGGACATTTCCACCCTTAACGAAAACACTCTTGCCATTTTCCGCCGCAGGCAGATAGGGCTTATCTATCAGTTTTACAATCTTATTCCTATACTTACCGTGGAGGAAAACATTACGCTGCCGATTCTGCTCGACGGGCAGAGCGTAAACAGAAAAAAACTTGACGGTCTGATAAATACTCTCGGTCTGCAAAACAGAACGAAGCATCTGCCGAATGAGCTTTCGGGCGGTCAGCAGCAGCGTGTTTCTATAGGCAGGGCACTTATGAACAATCCCGCACTTGTGCTTGCCGACGAGCCCACCGGAAATTTGGACAGTAAGAACAGCAAGGAGATAGTCGATCTTTTGCGAATGATAAACAAGGAAAACAACCAAACGATAATTATCATAACGCACGATGAAAAAATAGCTCTCAGCGCCGACAGGATCATTGCCATAGAGGACGGCAAGATAGTTAAAGACGAGGTGATGAGGCAGTGAACATCATAAACAAACTGACGCTGCGCCACCTCAAAAAAAATAAGAGCAGAACGGTTATAACTGTTCTTGGCATATGCGTTTCCGTGGCGATGATAACGGCGGTGTTTGTCAGCGCGGCTTCATTTCTCAAGTTTATGGGGGATCTTTCGGCGTATTCGGACGGCAATTTCCATGCGCAGGCGGACGACCTTTCAATAACGCAGATAAATTCGCTCAAAACGGACGGCAGATTGGAAAGCGTCGGCACATTTATCGACCTCAACAGGGAAATTTCCGGCGTTCGGCTTGAAAACAGAGCTTCCGACAGGCTGGGCACAACAAACATTTACGCCGGCGACGAGAACAATTTAAAGCAAATGATAACCTGCAAATATGACGGCGAGCTTCCGAAAAACGAAAACGAGATAGCCGTTGAGGAGGAGCTTATCAAGAAAAATCAGCTTGGCTGGAAAATAGGCGATACCGTCTCAATAGCCTTAGGCTTAAGATACGGTTATGTTGAAATTGAAGGCGGAGAAAAAGATATCAATTACTATTCGGGCGGCTACCAGCAAGGAGAATTATTTGACCAAAAGGAAGTAAGTCGGTTTACCGTGACCGCCATACTTTACGACAATCTGCCAACAAGCGAAAAAATAATCAGAGGGCTCTCGGAGGCTGAAAAAACGGAGGATATATCTCCCGAGCATGGCAAAAGATGCGCGGCTTTAACCGTCAAATCCCCCAATTACAATTCGCTAAACGACCTCAAAGAAATTTTGAAGTCAATAGGCGCGGAGGAATACTATTTTAACTCCGATCTTTTGGGCGCGCACCTTGCGATCGATTCAAACAGCGTCGTGGCGAAGGTGCTCATTCCGATGGTCATCTTCATTTTGGCAATAATAATAGCGGCTTCCGTTATGCTGATTTATAATGCCTTCGGTATGTCCGTTTCCGAACGCACCAGATATTTGGGTATGCTCGGCAGCGTAGGGGCAACCAAAGCGCAGAAAAGGCAGTCCGTTTATTTTGAAGGTTTTATTTTGGGAATTATCAGCATTCCGCTCGGTATCATCGGCGGAATAATCGGAATGTCGATAACGCTCGGAGCCGTGGGCGATATGATAGCCTCAACAACAATGATAAACGGCATTGAAAACGCGGGCATTGAAATGAGCGTCGTTGTTCCCGTTTGGGCGTTGATCGGCATAGTGTTTTTCAGCGCGCTCACGATTTTCATTTCCTCGCTTATACCTGCCAAAAAAGCATCCTCTTTAACTCCGATAGAGGCGCTGCGTCAAAATAAGGAAATCAAGCTGAAAGCAAAACGGCTCAAAACGCCAAAAATCGTGCGTCGCGTATTCGGCTACGAGGGCGAGCTTGCCCACAAGAATTTAAAGCGAAACGGCAGACGCGCAAGGGTCATAGTCGCTTCGATAGCGGTGTCGGTCGTGCTCTTTTTGAGCGTAAGCTATTTCTGCTCTATGTTCAGCCGTGAGATCACGGGTCTTTCCGAAATGCCTTATCAGGTTGGCTTGAATGTTGCAGTCAGCGATGAGGACAGCATTATTAAAGCGATCGAGGAGATCGAGGGCGTTGACAGCGTTTACGATGCTTCAAACTTCTTTTACAGAACTTCATCAAACAACATAGACTCAATGAAATTTGAAAATTCCTTTATATCGGATTCCTCGCTTCGACCTGCTTACTCGAAATTGTGGGATTATACAACTATCATATATGTAAATGCTGTTTCGGATCAGCATTTTAACGATATGTGCAAAAATAACGGGATAGACAGCGCCGCGTTTTACGGCGAAAAGCCGAGGGCGCTTCTTATGAACAATATTGGTCACAAAAACGGCGGTGAGGTATTCACCGAAAATGCTTTGGGCACCAAGCTTGCGCTGAGCGGCGATGATGAAGAGGCAGTTGAAATCGCGGGGCTCATTGATTTTGACGAAAACGATTACGCCTGCTCCCTCAATCCGAGCGGCACGGTCAGCGTATATGTTCCGTCAAGTGTTTATTACACCGCATTTTCGCAAAGATTCGGTGATGTGCCGATGGCAACTATCGGCATAGAAACAAAAGAACACGCGGCGGTGACCGAAAAGATAGGGGAACGCCTTGCAGAAGAGGATTTTGCATCGGCAGTCTATTACACCTACGACTATGCGGAGCAGATAAGTTCAATGAGCACGCTCGTCTATGTGCTTCAGGTATTCACCTACGGATTTATAACGCTGATAACTCTCGTTACTCTCGCGAACATAGTAAATACCGTTTCCACCTCCATTGATTTGAGGCGCAGGGAATTTGCGATGTATAAATCCGTCGGCGCAACGCAAAAGGGCTTTTATAAAATGGTTTTGCTTGAAAGCATATTCTACGGCCTTCGCGCGCTGATAATCGCCTTGCCGTTGAGTCTGTTGGCGTCCTACGGATTGAATGTGACGGCGGGTGACGCGAAAGCGCCGTTTGAGATAGATTTTCCGCTTTATTTGGCGGTGATAGCCGCAGTGTTTGCCGTGACGGGCGTTTCAATGCTGTTTTCCGCGTCAAAGCTGAAAAACGACGGTATAATAGAAGTTTTGAGCGAAGATATAAGCTGAGACGCGGCGTTTTAACTCTTGCTTTTGCGCTGATATGCATATATAATTAAATCAGCATATTCGCAAAGTAAAAGAGGTAAAAAAATATGGAAAAAATAGCGTCGTTCAAAAAAGTAAGCTACGAGCAGTTTGAAAAGGACTGGCTGAAAAATTTTCCCGAAACTAAGGACGTGAGGGCTGTTTACGATTCGATAAAAATGCCTAAAAGGGCAACGTCGGGTTCGGCGGGATATGATTTTTTCGCCCCCGCCGATATAACCGTAAAAACGGGCGGCTCGGTTCTTATACCCACGGGTATCCGTGCTAAAATCGCGGACGGCTGGGTGCTTAAAATATATCCACGTTCCGGTCTCGGCTTTAAACACAGGATAAGGCTGGACAACACCGTGGGTATCATAGACGCGGATTACTACGGCTCCGATAACGAGGGGCATATTATGATAAAGCTCTCCTGCGAGGCTCACGACTGCGGCCACACGGCGGAGCTCCCCGAAGGCAGGGGCTTCGCGCAAGGAATTTTCCTGCCTTTCGGCATAACGGAAGACGACGACGCTGATGGCGTGCGCACAGGCGGCTTCGGCTCAACAACGGAAAAGTAATAAGATCCGAAAGACCCGAAAAAATGGCAAATAAACCCGTTTTCAAGGCTTTGAATTTGAATGGTTGAGAAATAGTTTTCAATGCGAAAAAAGCTTTTTCAGTTGTTTTATACATAATTTGATAAAATGCTTGACTTTTCAGTTTTATTTGTATATAATCTTGCACAGAATATTTAAAGGATATTCAAATACCCCTGACGGCGGTCGGAGGGAGGGAATTAAGTGAGCCAGGTTAAAATCAAAGAAAATGAGACTCTTGACAGCGCTCTTCGCCGTTTCAAGCGTCAAACTTCTCGTGACGGTATTATCCAGGAAGTTCGCAAAAGAGAGCATTATGAAAAGCCCTCCGTTGCCCGCAAAAAGAAGAGCGAGGCCGCTCGTAAAAGAAAGTACAAATAATATACATAAGAGGGGAACGGTTGCGTTCCCCTTGGTTTTTTTGACGAAGATTATATTCGCGGCGATAAGGTGATAATATGAATAAAGGCAAAAAGAAAAAAATTCTTGTTTTGAACGGCCCGAATCTCGATATGACGGGAATAAGAAAAAAGAACGTATACGGCGGCGAAACCTTAAAGCAGATAAACGAGGAATTAAAGATTTACGGCAAAGCGCGCGGCGCGAAAATGTATTTTTTTCAGTCAAATTACGAGGGCGAAATTATAGAGGCGATCCACGAGAGCAAGGACGGGTTTGACGGCGTTGTGATAAACGCGGGCGCGTACACACATTATTCCTATGCTATAAGGGACGCTATCGAGGCCGTAAACGAATTTACGCCGTTTGTCGAGGTGCATATGAGCAATATCCACGAGAGGGAGGAATTCAGAAAAACCTCGGTGATAACGGAGGTCTGCGTAAAGCAGATATGCGGATACGGTAAGGACAGTTATAAAATGGGTATTGATTTATTGCTGGAAATATTATAAAATAAATTCAGTTAAATAATTAAACTTCACGGAGGTATTATAATTATGGTATCAGCAGGCGATTTCAGAAACGGCGTTACCTTTGAAATGGACGGGCAGGTTTATCAGATAATCGAATTTCAGCACGTTAAGCCGGGTAAAGGCGCGGCGTTCGTAAGAACAAAAATAAAGAACGTCATTCAGGGCTCCGTAGTTGAAAAAACTTTCAGCCCCACCGAAAAATTCCCAACGGCCTATATCGAAAGAAAGGAAATGGTATATTCCTATAACGACGACGATATTTATTACTTTATGGATCAGGAAACGTTTGATATGGTTCCCGTAAGCAAAACGGACCTCAGCGATAATTTCAGATTCGTTAAGGAAAATGACGTTTGCCGTATTCTTTCCTACAAGGGTAAGGTTTTCGGCGTTGAGCCCCCGACTTTCGTTACTCTTCTTGTCACCAAGACCGATCCCGGATTTAAGGGCAACACCGCCACGAACACGCTTAAACCCGCCATTCTTGAAACGGGCGCGGAGATTCGCGTTCCGCTCTTTATCAACGAGGGCGATTCCATTCGCGTTGACACAAGAACCTGCGAATATATGGAAAGAGCATAAATAAGCATTATTTTAAAGGAGTTTTGATTATGAATACTGTTGAAAGCTTGGGCTATCTCAAAGGTCTGCTCGACGGACTTGACGTTGACAATAAAAACGGCGCCCAAATCTATAAGGCCATAGTTGACGTTCTTGATAATATCGTTGACGATATTGACGATATCCACGAGGAGGTTTCGGCCGTAGAGGAGCAGTTGGACGCTGTTGACGCGGATCTTGCCGATTTAGAGGATATTGTTTATGACGATGATTGCTGCGCAGATGACTGTTGCTGCGACGATGAGAACGAGTACGAAATCAAGTGCCCCTCCTGCGGAGAAGTTTTTTCCGTAGACGGCGAGACCGTTGACGAGGGCGGCATCGAATGCCCGAAATGCGGCGAATACCTTGAA
This sequence comes from uncultured Clostridia bacterium, assembly GCA_947623505.1. Lineage (GTDB taxonomy): Bacteria > Bacillota > Clostridia > Oscillospirales > Acutalibacteraceae > Eubacterium_R. The sequence goes on from CANQGT010000021.1 coordinate 12,907, forward strand.
TTTGACCTTGACGGCGATGAGGGAACAGAGGAATAAGCCCGAAATAATAACTTGAATGATACAAGAGACTGTAAAGCAATTATGCTTTACAGCCTCTCTTTTCTTTTATGAAGATTTTACGGCTTTTTCGCGAAACCGTTTTAGCTCAGCGCGTCCTCAACGGCGTTGCCTACCTTATCGGCGGCGTTGCCCGCTCCGTTTGCGGCGTCATCGGCGGCCTCTCCTATATCGGATACCGCTTCGCTTGCGTTTTCTCCGACTTTAGAGGCTCCCTCGCTTACGTCATTTGAAACATCGTTCCCCATATCGTTGTCGCTTACTCTTTGAGTTGAAGAGGTCGTGTTTCTGTCGGTTGTTGTGCCGTCTCCGTCGTTTCTGTCATTCGCACAGGCAGTAAATATGCCGACGATAGCCACGATTACAACGGCGATAATCAAAATTTTGCTTTTCATAGTATTACTTCCTTTCAGCTATAGTATTGTCACCTTTGCGGTTCTTATACAATTATTATTTTTTGTTGATATTTTGTTGATTTTATTTTGTCAAAGTTCCGTTGTCGGAATACAAAAGCAGAAGAATATTTTCCTCTTCGCCTGTTTTGGCGTTGATATAAACGAGCGCCTCGTCACCCTCGGATTTCAGGCGGCAGTGATATTCAACGCACTGCACTTCCGTTCCGTTTTCAAGCGGTATAACGCAGAGAGATGAAGAAATCACATCCAAACGCGCGGAGAGCTTTTTCGCAAGCTCCTGCTGCGAAACATTTGAGGAAAACGCCTGCCTTGAACGGTGATTTACAAGATAGCCGACGGCTTCAAGCGAATATATTTTTCCGTCATCAAGTGAAACGCCAACTTTTATCAAATCGGAATAATATGTTACTCCTTTTTGATTGTATGCGAAGTTTACGACGCACACGTTGTCATTATTCGCGTAGTAGGTGGATTTCATATTGTCGTAGCCGAGCCTTTTGAGATACGCGGACGCGATATTTACGGCGTTTTCCTCCGTTATCGCCTTTTTGCCGACCTTTGCCGAATCAAGGATATATGCGATATGGCCGCCGTGTTTCGATACCGCAACGTTAAAGCTGCCGAGCGAAAAATTATAGCACGGAACGGTTCCGTCCTCGTCGCCCTCGTATTTCAGCTTGTCCTCCGTTGTATAAAGGGCTTTCGCGGCCTCTTTCAGGGCGCTTTCGCGGCTGACCTGCTTTTCCTTTTTTACCTGCGCTTCTCTGTTAAGCACGGCGTCCGCGAACGGGCCGTCGTAAAGAAGCGTGGGATAATCCGAAAAAGTTTCTTCCGCTTTTGTGAAATCAACGGATACCGAGGAAACCTTTGCGCCGCTCTTGCTTTTTATCTCATTTTCGGTTATTTGGCCCCCGTTTGTGCATTTTGAAACCATATCGTTTACGCAGTCGGCATATTCGCCCGCGTATTTAAGCAGCTTTTGCAGATTTTCGTATTCCTTTTCACTTATTTTTTCGCCGCTTTTTATTTTATTTGAAAGATAGTCGGCGTAATCTCCCGCCTGGCTTAAAAATTTATACGCTCCGTCAAGCTCCATCTGCTCTATCGGCAGGTGGGAAAGCGCGTTTTTCGCCGTAGAGCATTCCGTGTAAAGATCCTCCGAAAGCCTCGTCATCATAGTTTGCGTGGACGCGTAGGCGCTTTTTGTAAGATTTGTCTCGATTGAATCAAGGCATTCCGACAGTTCCGTGAGACTTTGCTGGTAATTTGCTTCAAGTCTTGTTTTATAGGCAATACTGTTATTGTTGCCTATTATCGAATAGGCGGCCAACACGGCAACGATGCAAACGGCATATGAAAAAAACCTTATGCTTGTGCGATTAGTCATTTGTTTCAACCTCCGAATGTAATTTTGCCCCGAAATCCTAAAAACATACAAAAAAGCCTTTAAATGCCGAATTAAGTTTGTTATAATATCAATGATTTGTTTTGAGGTGCTTGGAAAATGTTTGAAAAAAAGCCGAAAAAAAGACTTGTCGTTAAGGTCGGAACCTCCACTCTGACCCACGAAACGGGAAAAACAAATATCGCAAGAATAGCAAAACTCACTTCCGTGCTTGCCGATTTGAAAAACGAGGGCTACGAGGTGATCCTCGTTTCCTCCGGTGCTATCGGGGTGGGAACGGGAAAATTGCGCCTTGGCGAAAGACCCGCCGAAACAAAGCAGCTTCAGGCGGCCGCCGCGGTTGGGCAGTGCGAACTTATGTTTCTTTACGATAAAATGTTTTCGGAATACGGCGTTGTAGTAAGCCAGCTTCTCATCACATCTGATGAGCTGTATAACGAGGAAAGCAAAAGGCATTTGGTGGACACCTTCAATCAGCTGCTTGAATACGACTGTCTGCCGATAGTGAACGAAAACGATTCGGTTTCGGTAGAGGAATTGATAAACGGCGATAACGACTGCCTTTCCGCGAGAGTGGCCGTTATAACCGAGGCCGATCTGCTGATATTGCTTACCGATACCGACGGGCTTTACGACAGCGATCCCTCCGAAAACGAAAACGCGAAGCTTATAACATTTGTTGACGATATAAGCGACGATATACGCGGAGTCGCGGGCAGCGCGGGCAAGCGAGGCACCGGCGGATTTATAACAAAGATAAACGCCGCCGAGATAGCGGTAAACGAGGGAATACCCGTTATAGTTATGAACGGCAGGAAGCCTACCGATATTTACAAGGCTTTATCCGGCGAAAACGTGGGAACTTATTTTAAGGCGGTGAAAAAATGATAAATCTCGCGAAAAAAGCGCTTGAGGCGAAGGATTTTCTTTCGGGCGTAAGCGAAGAACAGAAAAACGAGGCTCTGCTTTCAATAGCCGCGGCGCTTAGGGATAATAATGAAACGATAATAGAAGAAAATAAAATTGATCTTGAAAACGGCGAAAAAGCCGGACTTGGCCGAGGTCTGGCGGACAGACTTATGCTGAATAAGCAGAGAATAGAGGATATGGCAAAAGGCATTGAGAATATTGCCGCGCTTGCAGATCCGTGCAATATCCTGCTTGAGGAAAAAACGCGGCCGAACGGGCTGATTATAAAAAAAGTGACCGTGCCTTTGGGCGTTATCGGAATAATTTATGAGGCTCGCCCCAATGTAACTGCCGACGCGGCGGCGCTCTGCCTTAAAAGCTCCAATGCCGTGATACTGCGCGGCGGCAAGGAGGCAATAAATTCCAATATCGCAATAGCAAGCGTAATGCGAAACGCGATAAACGGCTGCGGATTTGACAAAAACTGCATTCAACTTGTCACCGATACTTCCCGTGAATCGGCAAACGAGATGATGAGGCTCAGCGGTTATCTTGACTGCCTTATACCGAGGGGCGGAAAAAATCTTATAAGAACCGTTGTTGAAAATTCAAAGGTGCCCGTCATCGAAACAGGCTCGGGCAACTGCCATATATATGTTGATGAATACGCCGATATTGATATGGCCGCAAAGATAATATTCAACGCGAAAACTCAGCGCATAAGCGTTTGCAACGCCTGCGAAAGCCTTGTTATACATTCTTCGGTCATAAACAAGGCGCTTCCGAAAATCAAGGCGCTCCTTGATACGAAAAACGTTGAGATAAGGGGCGATGAGCGCGCCATGCTCGCCGCGGACGGCGTTTTGCCCGCGAGCGACGAGGATTTCGCCGAGGAATATCTTGATTATATTATAAGCGTTAAGACCGTTGACAGCCTTGACGAGGCGATATGGCATATAAATAAGTATTCAACTCGTCACAGCGAGGCGATTATTACGGAAAACGACGGTAACGCGGCGGAATTTCTCCGCAGAATAGATTCATCGTCCGTCTATGTGAACGCCTCAACGCGCTTTACGGACGGCGGCGAGTTCGGCCTCGGCGCGGAAATAGGAATTTCCACGCAAAAGCTCCACGCGAGGGGGCCGATGGGGCTTCGTGAGCTTACTACAACAAAATATCTTATCTACGGAAAAGGCCAGATAAGAGAATAAAAAACAGGAAGACTCGGCGTATCTTTCGGCCGCGGGGAAAAATATGGATAAGTATAAAAAATTAGCGTCAAACACAATAATTTTTGCTATAGGCACTTTCTCGTCAAAGCTGCTTACGATACTGCTTACTTCTTTTTACACCCGCGTTATGCAGACGGGCGATTTCGGCGGCGCCACTCTGATTCAAAACTCCGTAAATATCCTTATACCGATAGTTACTCTCGCGGTCAATTCCGCCGTGCTTAGATTTACTCTCGATAAAGCGGCGGACAATAAAAAGGTCTTTACAACAGGCGTTTCCGTCACTATTATCGGATTCTGCGTTTTTTGCCTTTTCGCTCCGTTTTTAACGGGAATAACGATAAACGATTTCAACCTCGGCCATTATATAATCCTGCTTTATGTAATGCTTTTCGGCTCGTCTATGCGCGAGCTCACCCAACAGTTCACAAGAGGTATGGGATATGTGAAAATTTACGCCATAGACGGCGTTATTGCCACGGCTACCTCGGCGCTTTTCACGTTCCTTTATCTCGGAGTTTTCCATTGGGGCATATACGGCTATATCCTTTCGATATTTACAAGCGATATGTGCTCCGTTTCGTTTATGTTCATAGCGTTGAAGCTTTGGAAATATATTGATATAAGGCGCGGCTTTAAAAAACAACTCGTTTTATCGATGCTGAAATACTGCATACCGCTTATTCCCACCGTTATACTTTGGTGGATAATCAACGCCTCCGATCAGTATATAGTAACGTATTTTGACGGCGTTGCCCTGAGCGGCCTATATACCGCGGCGTATAAGATACCGAATCTTATCGCTATATTCGCCAACATATTCATTAACGCTTGGCAGCTTTCCGCCGTTGACGAGTACGACAGTGAATACAAATCCGAATTTTTCACAAACGTTTTCAAGGTTTACAGCAGCGGCCTTATCGTGGTGGGGGCGTTTCTTATCACTTTTTCAAGAATAATAAATTCCGTTTATCTCGGTCCGGATTATTACGACGCGTGGCGTTATGAACCGATACTTGTTTTCGCTACAATATTCTCAAATCTTGTAAATTTCTACGCCTCGATTTATATGGCGGAGAAAAAGAGTATGCTTTCGATGATTACGGCGGGCTCGGGAGCGGTGACGAATATAATTTTAAATCTGATTCTTATTCCGAAATGGAACGCCTACGGCGCTGCCGTGGCAACGGCGTTTTCATTCATTCTCGTTTTTGTTATCCGCGTGTTTAACACGAAAAAATTCGTAAATATTAAAATTGACGGAGTAAGATTTATTCTTTCCTGCGCTTTGCTGCTCTGTTCGGCGGCGGTTATGCTCAGCGAATGGCAGGGCGAATGGGGAAGCTTCGCGATTTCTCTTGTGTTTACCGCCGCGGTTGTTATCGTAAATATCGGAGCGGTGAAGGATCTGATAAAGCTGCTTTTTGATAAATTCGTCAAAAAAAGCGGCAAAAGAGAGGAATAATATTGTATTGTTGCTATTGAAACAGAGCATATTTTAGTGTATAATTAACAAATAAATTTTTGCGGCAACTATTGTTCGTACAGTTTTTTGGAGGTTTTGCATATGAATTCTTCAATTTCTGCCTCTCAGGCAAAAAAGATGATAAATGATAAATTGAGCCACTTTTTCGGCGTTTCTCCGGAAACGGCCTCTTTGGAGCAGTTTTATAAAGCGGTTGCGATGATCGTGCGCGATGAGCTTGCCACGATGCACAGCAATTTCCGCGACGCGGCGCAAAAGCAGGACAGCAAAAAGGTATATTACCTCTGCATGGAATTTCTGATGGGTCGTTCGCTGAAAAACAATCTCTATAATCTCGGGCTCACCGATGTTTTTGAAACGGCTCTCAAAAGCTTTGACGTAAGTCTTGAAAGCCTTTATTCTCAGGAACCGGACGCCGGCCTCGGCAACGGCGGCCTCGGCAGGCTTGCCGCTTGTTATCTTGACGGCCTTGCGACAAACGGCTTTGCTTCGATGGGCTATTCGATACGCTACGAGGCGGGCATTTTCAGGCAAAAGCTTGTTGACGGCTGGCAGACAGAACTTCCCGATTTTTGGCTTCCCGGCGGCGAGGTATGGCTAATTCCGCGAGAGGAAAGAGCCGTTGAGGTTAGATTCGAGGGCCGTATAGAGGACAGTTGGGACGGAGAATATCACCACGTCAACCATATAGGCGCGAATGTCGTTACCGCCATTCCTTACGATATGTATGTTTCGGGCAAAGGGCAGGGCGTTTCAAGACTGCGCCTTTGGGCTTCAAAAAAGCAGGAACTCGATATGGCGCTGTTCAATCAGGGCTCTTATATAAAGGCTATGGAGCAGTCCGCTATGGCGGAGGCAATATCAAAGGTGCTTTATCCTGCCGACAATTCGCCGGAGGGCAAATCCCTCAGACTGCGCCAGCAGTATTTCCTCGTTTCCGCGTCAATTCAGGATATTATCCACCGCCATCTCACGAATTACGGCACTATTGACAATTTGCCCGATAAGATAGCGATTCAGATAAACGATACCCACCCCACTATGGCGATACCCGAGCTTATGAGGATTCTTCTTGACGAGTGTGGCTACGATTGGGACAGCGCGTGGAATATAGTTACCAACACTGTGGCATACACGAACCACACCGTTATGAAAGAGGCGCTTGAATGCTGGAGCGAGGAGCTTTACAGACGTCTTCTGCCGCGCATATATCAGATAACCAAGGAGATAGACAACAGATTCAGAGCTTATATCTGGGCCGTTACGCACGATGCCGACAGGGTGGAGAGAATGGCGATAATTTCAAACGGCGTTGTCCGTATGGCCAACCTCTGCGTCGCGGGTTCGCATTCGGTAAACGGTGTTTCCGCTCTTCATTCCGAAATTTTAAAGGAAACCGTTTTCAACGATTTTTATACGATCACGCCTGAAAAATTCAAAAACGTAACAAACGGAATAGCGTTTCGCAGATGGATATGCCAGGCTAATCCCTTGCTTACGGAATACCTTACCGGGCTTATAGGCGGCGGATTTATCACAAAATCCGACGAGCTTCTCAAACTGCGCGAATTTGCCGATGACAAGGCGGTTCTCGGCAAGCTGCTTGATATAAAGCGCGCCAACAAGGTTCGTTTCGCGGAAACGGTTAAAAAGAGAAACGGCATTGAAATAGATCCCGATTCCGTTTTCGACGTTCAGGTGAAGAGGCTTCACGAATACAAGCGCCAAAGCCTCAACGTGCTTAATATAATAGCCGAATATCAGATGCTCAAGGCAAATCCGAACGCCGATTTCGTGCCGAAAACATATATCTTTGCGTCAAAGGCGGCGCCGGGTTACTTTATGGCGAAAAAGACGATAGAGCTTATAGACGCGCTTTCAAAGCTGATTAACAATGACCCCGATGTAAACAAAAAGCTGAAGGTCGTGTTTATGGAGGAGTACAACGTTACCCTCGCGGAGCTTCTTATGCCCGCCGCCGATATTTCGGAGCAGATTTCCCTTGCCGGCACGGAAGCGTCAGGCACAGGAAATATGAAGCTTATGCTCAACGGCGCTGTTACTCTCGGCACGCTTGACGGCGCGAACGTGGAGATCGCAGAGGCCGTGGGCGATGATAACATTATTATTTTCGGCCTTAAAACGCCGGAGGTTCAGCAGCTTCAGAGAGACGGCTACTATCCGATGAATTATATCAACAACAATCCCGTCTTAAAGGGAGTTATCGATTTTCTCAACGCGGGAATAAACGGAAAGAGCTTTAGGGAATTTACATCAAGCCTTATGAACGTCGATCCTTATATGGCTCTCGCCGATTTTGCCGACTATCAGAACGCGCAGCGCGAGGCCTCCGAAATTTACAGGGATAAGGAAAGATTCGCGAGAATGTCCCTTATGAATATAAGCGGAGCCGGCATTTTCAGCGCCGACAGGGCGATTATGAATTACGCCGATTATATTTGGCACACAAAACCCGTTTCTTTTGACGAAAAGAGCGAAAAAAAGCAGACGGAGAGAAAAACAAGAGCGAAAAAATCCAAATGATTCGCAAAAAGGGCAGATTTCAGATTATCCGCCCTTTTTAAAATTTAAGCTATGACTATTTTTGATTCACGAAAAACTGAATATAAAAATCCCGTTTCGGCGATAGCCGTAAACGAAAAGGTAAAGCTGCGAATAATCGTTTCGCGCAGTCTGAATTGCAGCGGAGCCCGCCTCGCGGTTTTTAAGGACGGCGAGGATACCGTTTTTTACGATATGTTTTGGGCGGGAATGTGCGGCGATGACTGCGAGTTTTGGGAGCTTCACTTTTCCGCGACAACAGAAGGGCTTTATTTTTATCATTTTGAGCTTTCCACTCCGTGGGGGGTATCTTGTGTAAAAAAAGGCTCCTGCGGCTTGGGCGTGCTCGACGCGCAGGGCGGTGAATTTCAGCAAACGGTTTATTCCGCCGATTTCAAAACTCCCGATTTCCTTAAAGGCGGAATAATATATCAGATTTTTCCCGACCGCTTTTACAACAGCGGCAAAAAGAAAACGGGCGTTCCGAAAAGCCGCGTTATAAAAAAATGGGGAGAGGAACCCGTTTGGGACGAAAGGCTTATGAACGGGCTTTGGAATAACGATTATTTCGGCGGAGATCTTAAAGGAGTTGAACAAAAGCTCGGTTATCTCAAAGAACTCGGAGTTACCTGCGTTTATCTCAATCCTGTTTTTGAGGCCAATTCAAACCATAGGTACGATACGGCCGATTATGAAAAAATAGATCCGCTTTTGGGAAACGAGGATGATTTGCGCTCCCTTTGCAAAAAGGCGAAATCGGCGGGTATAGCAATAGTGCTTGACGGGGTTTTCAGCCATACCGGCTGCGATTCCAAATATTTCAATATGTATGGGAATTATGGCGGCGCGGGAGCCTATAACAGCAAGGAAAGTCCGTATTTCAGCTGGTATAAATTTACGGAATACCCGGAAAAATACCGCTGTTGGTGGGGTATAAAGCTGCTGCCGGAGGTTGAGGAAGAAAACGCCGGTTACCGCGAATATATCTGCGGCGAAAACGGCATTCTGCGCAAATGGCTGCGCTGCGGTATAAGCGGTTGGCGGCTTGACGTTGCCGACGAGCTTCCCGATATTTTTCTTGACGATTTGCGCAGAGCGGTAAAAGCCGAAAGCGAAAACGCCGTGATTATAGGCGAAGTTTGGGAGGACGCGACAAATAAAATTTCCTATGGCTCAAGGCGCAGATACCTTCTCGGCAAACAGCTCGATTCGGTTATGAATTATCCGTTTGCGCGGGCTGTGCTTGATTTTGTCCGTTACGGCGGGGCGGACGGCTTTTTTGACGCGGTTATGACGGTCGTAGAAAATTATCCGCCATGTGTTCTCAATATACTGATGAATCACATCGGCACTCACGATACTATGCGAGCGATAACGAGCCTCGCGGGAGAAAATCCCGAAGGGCGCGGCAGGCAGTGGCAGCACGAGCATAATCTGCTTTCTCCCGAAAATTATAAAATCGGCGTTGAAAAGCTTAAAATGGCAAGTCTTATTCAATATACTCTGCCCGGGGTGCCGAGTCTGTATTACGGCGATGAGGCGGGAATGCAGGGAATGAAGGATCCGTTTAACAGAGCCTGCTTTCCGTGGGATAATATAAATGCCGAACTGCACGGCTGGTATAAGCGCCTCGGCGAGATGAGAAAAGGATGCGCCGCGTTTTCGGACGGTCGCTTTGAAAAGGTGTTTTCCTCTCACGGCGCGATTGCCTACACAAGAACGGCAGAGAACGGCGAAGTTCTTGTGGCGGTAAATAACTCGCCCGAAACGGTCGATGTGTATGTCGGCGAGCAATGGGATAATTCATATAATTTTTTTGAGCCCGTTTCAAAGGACGGATATATCCGCCTTGACCCATACCGCTACACCGTGCTTTCAAAATAAAAAGGAGGATTATTGCCGTGCTGGAATTAAGACCGTATGAAAAAACCGATGCGCCGATTATTCTCGGCTGGCTTGACGGTGAGACGGCTTTTAGAAAATGGAGCGCCGACAGGTACGGCGCTTATCCGATAACGCCGGATGATATGAACGCTTTTTATGAAAAAAATGAAAAAACCGTTCCATTGACCGCGGTTGACGGCGGCAAAATCCGTGGGCATATGATAATGCGCTTTACCGACAAGGCCGAACGGATAATTCGTTTTGGCTTTATTATTGTGGACAGTAAAATAAGGGGCAGGGGATACGGCGGAAAGATGCTGTCCCTCGCTCTTGAGCGGGCGTTCGGTGATATGGGCGCAAGCAAAGTTACCATAGGCGTATTTGAAAACAATCCTCAGGCTCAGAGATGCTATTATTCCCTCGGCTTTGCGCACAGGGAGGAAAGGGACGAGTACATCGGCATTATGGGCGAAAGATGGAAATGCCTTGAATTTGAACTCACAAAAGAAGATTATTACAATCGCCGGTCAATTTAGTTGACAGACTGTGCCGCCCTTGGGGCGGCTTTTTTCGACAAAACGGGCTTTTGACGGCGCGTTTTGCTTGACAAGCGCATTTTTTTACAATATATTTAATATGTAAGGGGGAAATATTTATGGATAAAAAAGTGAAAATCATTCTTTCAAGCGTTTTTACGGTGCTTTCCGTTATAGCTTCTCTGCTGCTTTGTGCGGTGAGAGTTGGTTTTGTTTTCGTCGATAATTATGTTTTCGACGGATTTTGTTATCTGCTTTGGGCGATTTTTATTGTAAACACAGTTGTACTGTTTTTTCAGCTCAGGGGCAGTATTCTCGACAACAGGCTGTTCAAAACGCCGGTGCTGATAATAAACGGTCTGATTTTGCTTATAAATATAGGCTGCATAGCGGCGTTCTTGATAATAGGCAAGGACGATTTGATGGATTATTTCTATGTGTCGCTTGAAACTCTGCCGTATCTTTCGCTGTTTTACGCGCTTTTGTTTCTTACTTTCGTTCTTCCTGTTGCCGGCCGCGTTTTTCAAAGGATCACCGCATGCGTTGTTTCGGCGGCAATCGTTGTAACGGTGGCCGTGGTCGCTTTTCCGGCAGGGGGCTTCGGGTTTGAAGGCTCACCCGCCGTTTTTGACGACGGCAGCGCCTATCACGTCGTTTTTGCCACAAACAGGGAATCCGTCGGCTATGTAAAACTGAACGGTGAAAGCGGCGAGCGCGTGATTTGGGATACTGTAGCGGGCCGCAAGGAGTCGGACAGAATACACAGCGTAAGGGTAGAATATGACGAGCTGGACAATTTTGAATACTCCGTTGGAGCCGTTCGCGCGATAGAGGATATAGCCTACGGCGGTCATCTCGGAAAAGAGATTACGCTTGAGGTAGGCAGATTTGCGCCATGCCCGGAGGACGGCTTTGAAATGACCTGTGTAACCGATAATCACAGCAGTAGGCCTGATTGGAGCAAGATAGGAACAAACGCCGATATAGTGGCGTTTTTGGGCGATATTTCGAGCGGCGTTTATTCCGCAAACAGTATTATTGATAATCTAATTGTTCCGGCGGGGATTGTAAGCGGAGGCACAAAGCCCGTTATATACACGCTCGGCAATCACGACCATAGGGGCAGCAAGGTTCCGTATATGATCGACGCTCTTGATTTTGACAGTTGTTATTTCCGCAAAACAATAGGCGATTATGTTTTCACCGTGCTTGATTCCGGTGAGGATAAAGAGGACGAAAATTACGAATACGCCGGCTACAATGCTTTTGCGCCTTATTTTGAAAAGCAGATGCGGTGGGCCGAATCGCTTGAAAAAGAGGACGGCTACAACGTGCTTATTACCCATTCGCCGCACATTTTCTTTGAGCCGGACGATAAGCCCTCGCCTATGAGCGATATTATGCGGGGTCTCGGTGTTGATTTTGTTATATGCGGCCATAGTCACACTGCCAAATATATCGGCGCTAACGACAGCGAGACGGGTATTCAGACTTACATATGCGGAGGAAAGATAGACGAAGATCACCGCGATATACGATATACCGATATGACCTTTGACAACGGCGTTATTAACGCGGTAAGTATGAGTACCAAAGGCGAAGTTATTTTAGAGGAGCAGATTAGGCTCGAAAAAGCAAATTAAGAAAAATCCGCTTGAACATTAGCCGAGCTCCAATAAGGCAGTATTTCTTTAAAACACGAGATTTTTGCGCAATATCGTTTGGCAGCAAGAAACAATGAGCCTTATGAATCAAAAATGGCAGGGCAAATTTTACCCCCTTGTCATATAAAATTTTTCCCAAAACAATAATTTTTTCCAAAAATCTAAAAATATTGAAATATCAATGTCGAAATGATATTATATAAGTTATTGAAAACAATATTTAAAACTCAAATCAGGCGGTTGGCATTTTTGTGCTGACAGTCAGCCGGACAAACGGAAGAGGTATATCGGTTATGGCATATATGCGACTTGGCGATCTGCTTATCTCTGTCGGCCTCATTACGAAGGATCAACTTGATCACGCTCTTGAGGTTCAGAAGACCACACATAAAAGGCTGGGTGCTGTTCTGATAGATGAGGGCATCATCAGCGAGCAGCATCTCATAGAGACGATGCAGCTCCAGCTTGGTATAGATTATATTGACCTTACGAAGGTACATATCCCGGTGGAACTCGCTTCGGTGCTCGGCAGATTGTCAAGCAAGTGCAACAGAAAAGACTTCAGCAGGAGAACGCCAGTTGAGATATTTTCTGGGACGAGTGTTAAGCAGCATCTCCACTCTGGCAATATCATCGGGACAGACATCTCTTAAATCACAGCCTTTGGGAAAGAAAAACCGTATCAGATCGTTCGTGTTCTCATTAGTTC
>CANQGT010000022.1 GCA_947623505.1 uncultured Clostridia bacterium
GACTTTCAGTCGGCGAGCCAGTAGGCGGCCCTTTTAGGGCCTGTGCAAACCACCCGTTCAACGGGTGGTTATGATTTCCGCCGAAAAAACGCTTTTCGGCTTTTTATTTGTTGAATCTGTAGCCTTTGCCCCACACCGTGTAGATATAGTCAAGGCTTTCGTCCGCTTCTTTTATTTTATCCCTTATCCTGTTTACGTGAACGGTGACGGTGGAGGTCGCTCCTATGGAGTCGTACTGCCATACCTCGTTCGCGAGAGTCTCCTTGCTGAAGACTTTGTCGGGGCTCGCGGCGAGGAAATAGAGCAAATCAAATTCCTTGTTGGTCAGTATAATCTCGGTGCCGTTAATGTATGCCCTGCGTGATTTTCCGTCCAGGCGCAGTTTGTCGATTTCAATCACCTGAGTTTTTTCGGGGCGTGAGGAATCCCTTGCCGTAAGGCGCTGGTATCGGCTTATATGGGCAATTACTCTTGCCACGAGCTCGCTGGGGGAGAACGGCTTTACGATATAATCGTCCGCGCCGAAACCGAGACCTTTTATTTTGTCGAGGTCGTCTTTTTTCGCGCTCACCAGCAGAATGGGAATATCCTTTTTGCCGCGTACCTTGCGACAAATTTCAAGTCCGTTTTCGCCGGGCAGCATTATGTCGAGCAGTATGAGGTCAAAATCCTCTTTCATTGCCATATTCAGGCCGGCGGCGCCGTCGGAAGCCGTTTCCACCTCAAAGGAATTTGCCTCAAGATAATCCTTTTCAAGCCTCTGAATATCAAGATCGTCTTCAATAATAAGAATTTTTTTCATATCATTCACCTCTTTGTAATGGCAGAGAAATAAGTATCGCGAGGCCGGAGCCCGGTTCGCTTTGAGCCCAGATAAGTCCGCCGTGCAGTTCAACGATCCGCTTGCATACGGAAAGGCCGAGGCCGGAGCCGTCCTTAACGTTCGTTCTCGCCTTGTCCGCTCTGTAAAGCGTGTCGAAAATGCGGGGCAGGCTTTCCCTGTCAACGCCCATTCCGTTATCCTTTATTTCTATCAAAACGGTTTTCTGATATTCAATAACGGTAAAGGTGATTTTCCCTTTAACGTCCGGGCGTCTGTATTTAACGCTGTTTGAAATTATGTTGTTTATAACTCTCGCGAAACTGTCGGTGTCGATGTAGAGCAGGGGAGAAGTCTTTGTTCTGTCTATTATCTCGCAGTCAAAATCTTCCTTTTCAAGCTCTTTTCCCTTTTCCGAGAGAAATCCTATAAAGTCGTCTACGCTCACGTTTTCGCGGTCAAGCGTCGTTCCGCTGAGCTCAAGCTTTGACATCGCCAGCAGATCGTCGAGTATTTTTTCCGTGTTCCGCGTGGAGGAATAGATAGTGTCAATATATCTTTTCTGCTTTTCGGGAGTGTCCGCGATACCGTCTCTCAGACCCTCCACATATCCCTTTATCGACGTAAGCGGTGTTCGCAGGTCGTGGGCTATTCCGGCAATCATTTCCTTTTGCTGCCGGTCGGCGCGGTTTTGCTCTTCGATGGATTCCTTAACGCGAAGACGCATATTGTTAAAGCTTTTCGCGAGCTGGCCGAGCTCGTTTGTCGATTTATATTTTATCTCGTAGTCGTAATTGCCGTTGGCGATTTCGTTCGCGCCGTCCGTTATCTGCTCGATTGGGCCCACTATCGTTTTTGAAGTTATCAGAGAGATGATTACTATGGCGATGATGAAAACCGAAACGACTATTGCCAAGATCCAGATCGCCCCGCTCCGCAGAGCGCCGAGTATGTTCTCGTTTTCGGAAACGATGCCCGGCAGCGTGTATTTTTCATTAACCACAAATATGCCGTATTCGTCGCTTTCGTCTATAACTCCCGTTTGCACCGAAAGCCCGTTTTCGCCTATATAATAGGCGTTTGTGCCGGCTTTTCCCGAAGAGATTTGCGCCGCTTTTTGCTTTATGTCCTCTTTTGAATTTGTTTTGTAAAACTCCGCGCCGTTTTTTTCAATATATACGAGAGCGCCCGTTTTTTCAAGCCGCCCCGCTATATTTTCTATTTTCTTTTGTTTGGCCGCGGCGTCGTTTTCCGCGGTCAAAACGTCCGAAATATCCGAAAAAGTCTGGCTCCACTGAAGCTGGCTCAAAAATCCGTAAGTCATTTGAGATACCGACGGAAAATCGATTATTTCCGAGGAGGACAGGGAAAAATACGCGCTTACGCAGGAAATGATTATAACCAAAGGAATAATTATTGCCATAAGCGACGTTATGAATATCCGTGAGTTTATTTTCAGATTATTCGGGATCGCCTGAATTTTTTCGTTTTGCTGTTTCTTCATTTCGTGCTTTGTTATTCAAACCATATCGGATTTGTAAACGCTCTGATAAACGGCATCATATTTTCGCAGAGGCAGTTGGGAATTATCTTTTCTTCAACTTTCTTGTAGAGTTTTTCAAAAACGCCCTTGTATTCGTAAGTGATTTCGGCTCTCACGAAGCCTTTTTCCTCAACGCCGCAGGAAAAGCTGCACGCCTTGTATTCTTTCGCGCCGGAGTTGAATGTATAGATAGGCTTTTCGTTGTTGTAAACGGTAAGCGCGTGCCACGGCATAAATTTTGTAACGGTAACGTTTACCTTCGTGTCCTCGGTGAGGGTCACCGTGTCGCCGATTACGGCGTCGCCGCAGGTGAGCTCTATCATCGTTGATTTCGGCGAGTTGGTGATAACGCTCCTGCCCTCGCGCATTGCTTTCAGAATTGCCTCCGGCGTGTTTTCCTCGGCAAGCACTATCGTTGTGGGGGAAGCGAGCAGTATGTCGATGGGCGAGATTTCCTCCTTGTGAAAATCCGAGCCGCCCACGGCGGCAAGCCTCTTTCCGGCGAGAAGCTGTTTTACCCACCAGTCGCGGTTTATCATATTGTCCCTATGCTGAACCGTGTTCCAAACCTCAACGCAGTCGCAGTAGAGCCCGTCTATATCGAAGTGAAACCCGCATTTTGAGCAAAACGGATGATTGAGGCTTACGGTCGCCCCGGCCTCGCGGCACTCGTCGATTATCTTTTCGTAATCCTCCCTCGTGTCAAGCTTGTAAGGCGGCTCTTCGGGAACCTTTGCCCCCCAAATATTGACGTGCCCGTTTTCGCCCGTTATCTCCTGCCCTTGAATTACAAGTATGTTTCCGTCGTAATAGCTTTCTTCCACGGAATTGAAATTATGGTCGGTGATTATCATAAAATCAAGCCCAAGCTCCTTGCATCTTTCAACAAGCTGGCCTTTGGTAAGCACGCCGTCGCTGTTTACGGTGTGAAGGTGCGTGTCGCCCTTGTACCATTTTCTTTCTTTCATTTTCATACCCCTTTAAAATATTCTTTATAGTAATCATATCATATTACGCGAAAAATAGCAAATTTTTAATTGTAAACCTTATTTTATAAAATAGTTGACAATTTAAGCGTTCCGATATATAAAATTATAGAAGAAAATAGGAGGTACTGTTATGAAAATAAAAAGTGAAGTAACGGCGGAAAAGAGGAGAAAATTCGGCGCTCTTGATATTGCTTATATAGGTATATTTACGGCTCTGCTGGCGGTTTGCTCGTGGATAACGGTTCCCACGGTGATCCCCGTAACTCTGCAAACGTTCGGCGTGTGCGCGGCGGCGGGGTTTCTCGGGGCGAAAAGGGGAGTAATGACCGTGGCGGCGTATATACTTCTCGGCGTTGTCGGAATGCCCGTTTTTTCAAATTTTTCATCGGGCGTAGGGCAGATCGCCGGGCCCACCGGCGGCTATATTATCGGTTTTTTGTTTACCGCCCTTATCGTCGGGGCGGCGGCCGATATTTTCGGCAAAAAAATTTGGGCTTACGCCGTCTCTATGGTTTTGGGCATAGCCGTCTTGTACGCTTTCGGCACGGCGTGGTTCGTGCTTGTGTATAACAGAGCGGCGGAAAACGCCGTTTCCGTTTCCTCCGCGCTTTCAAAATGCGTTGTGCCTTTCATAATCCCCGATCTTTTGAAAGCGGCCGCCGCGGCCGCGCTTTGCTCCGCTCTGAAAAAGCGCATAAAATAATACCTCTTTGGCTCCCCGCATTTCCCCCCACCTCTTTGGCTCCCCGCATTTCCCCCACTTCTCCGGCTCCCCTGTGTAAGGGGAGCTGGCTGCCGCAGGCAGACTGAGGGGTTGGTCAATATAATCTCTAACCGCTTTGGCTCCCCTGTGCAAGGGGAGCTGTCTGCCGCAGGCAGACTGAGGGGTTGGTCAATACAATCTCTAACCTTTCCGGCTCCCCTGTGTAAGGGGAGCTGGCTGCATTTATGCAGACTGAGGGGTTGGTCGGTTACAATAACGCCATTATAACAAAACACCACAACCCCACCGCCTCACATATGTTCGGCACCTCCCCTTACACAGGGGAGGCAATAAGGAAAATTATGTTGCGCCGAAGATAACCTATCTGTTATAATATCGGTATAAATCGGAGGGATAAATATGCAAAGAAAGCATAACAAAGACCTAACTTCCGCGGCAAAAGAACTGCGGAAAAATATGACAAAGGAAGAACGTCACCTATGGTATGACTTTCTTCGTTCTTATCCTGTTCGATTCTATCGCCAAAAAGTGCTTGGAAAATATATTGCCGATTTTTACTGCGCAGACGCTAAACTTGTTATTGAGCTTGACGGTTCACAGCATTTTGAAGACGATTCCGTAAAATATGACAATGAACGCACCGCTTTTCTCGAACAATACGGATTGAGAGTAATAAGAATACCGAATAATGAAATTCAGGATAATTTTTACGGCGTATGTGAATATATCGATCGTTTTGTTAAAAAAGCAATAAATAATTGATCTGCCCAAGTCCCTACCGTTTTGGCTCCCCGCATTTTTCCCCCACCTTTTTGGCTCCCCTGTGTAAGGGGAGCTGGCTGCCGCAGGCAGACTGAGGGGTTGGTCAATACAATCTCTAACCTTTTTGGCTCCCCTGTGTAAGGGGAGCTGGCTGCATTTATGCAGACTGAGGGGTTGTTCGGTTACAATAACGCCATTGTAACAAAACACTACAACCCCACCGCCTCACATACGTTCGGCACCTCCCCTTACACAGGGGAGGCGGTTGTTGTCAGCAACGTTTTTTAATAAATCCGGCTCCCCTGTGCAAGGGGAGCTGGCTGCCGACAGGCAGACTGAGGGGTTGGTCGGTTACAATAACGCCATTGTAACAAAACACCACAACCCCACCGCCTCACATATGTTCGGCACCTCCCCTTACACAGGGGAGGCAATAAGGAAAATCATATGCACAACCCCACCGTTTCGCTTACGCTCAACACCTCCCCTTACACAGGGGAGGCTTGTTTTTTGCAGATACATTCTTTACCTCTCCGGCTCCCCTGTGTAAGGGGAGCTGTCTGCATTTATGCAGACTGAGGGGTTGGTCAATATAATCTCTAACCGCTTTGGCTCCCCTGTGCAAGGGGAGCTGGCTGCCGCAGGCAGACTGAGGGGTTGGTCGGTTACAATAACGCCATTGTAACAAAACACCACAACCCCACCGCCTCACATACGTTCGGCACCTCCCCTTACACAGGGGAGGCAATAAGGAATATCATATGCACAACCCCACCGTTTCGCTTACGCTCAACACCTCCCCTTACACAGGGGAGGCTCATTTTAGCAGAAATGTTCCCCCGCTTCTCCGGCTCCCCTGTGTAAGGGGAGCTGGCTGCATTTATGCAGACTGAGGGGTTGTTTGTTAATGTCTCCCCGCCCATATATATTAAAAACAATAATATATACCCCAAACACGGAAAAAGCGGGGGCGGTTTACACCTACTTATATATGCAAAAAAAGACAATTTTATTTTTTTGCTTGACTTTCGTAAGTAAAGGATATATAATCAATATAGTCATTACTACGACTATATCAAAAAACGAGTAATTATCTAATCGTAAAGGGCGTAACGCCCATAAGAAAGAGGGAGGTGTGCGTGCCGCGCTGCCGCCGTTGCGGCATCGAGCTTCGGCAAAGAAAAATTATTCGGCTTCGCGCGAATTTAACGGCGTTTTCGCATGGAGTTGTTATATATCAAAAAAATGCCGCAATTATTTTATTATAGGAGTAAAAAAATGAAAATGAGTAAGAAAATCTTAAGTGTTATTCTTGCGGTTCTTATGGCTTTCTCCACGTTTGCCGTTACTTTGTCGGCAAGCGCAGCCGAGGCCGCTAAACCGGAATATACCGAGAAAGTAACAGAAGAGGATATTACTGAGCTTCTTGATGACGCTAACACTCTTTTACTGACCAAAGTTAATTGGGGTTCGCTTCTTCAAAGCGTTTATAAGCTGTTACCCACCATTAGGATAACCGCAATGGGGTTGGAGCTTGGTATATACGGTTCAAATCAGACCGCATTCTATAATGGCACAATTACTATTTCTCAGTTGAGAAAAGATCGTACTGCAAGTGAACATAACAAAGAGTTCTTTAAAGATTTAGATGAGTACGATGATGAGAACGGGTATATCATTAATGATCAGAAGGAAGAAAAGGATGAAGCCACCGGCGAAGTTACCCAGGAATTTGTTCCCGGCACTTTCACCAAGTTCTTTGAGAAGCATCCCATCGTAATCGAATCTGCGAAAGATTTAAAGGATGAACTTAATAATTTAATCGATACAATTATCGATAGAATTATGTTATTCGCTTATATTGATATGTTAGGTCCCGGTGCAGTTACGAGAATTGACAAGGGTTTTGATACATTAGTCGAGGCGCTTGGAATAAATATGCCTTATAAAGCTTCAGAGGTAAAAGAACTGGTAAGTACTCCTACTCAAACAGAAAAGGGTATTGCGATTGCCAAAGCGTTAGTAGATTGGCTCTTACCGACTCAGGAAGACGGTACTGTTGTATCTAATATTCCTAATGATGTTGTAGGTATTATTCAGGCTCTTTTTGACGAGGAAAAAGGCGCGAAAATATATGAGGCTTTAGATAACATATTTGATGGTTTAAATCGTATTGGTAAAGGCTTAGGACCGTTTGGTATGCAAAATGTTGCAGATATATTGACGGGCATCTACACGACATTCAAGTCCATACCCACCACCAATAGCGGAACAGACGCTGATGAAAAAGAAATCAATAAGAGATTTGACATCGAAGCTCTTATTCCTTTCGCTCTTGGTCTTGTGAGCAAGGACATTGCCGATAACATTGATGTAAGATTTAATAAGGATGAGTTTGACGCGTCATATGACGACGCCGGTTATTCTCCCGAAAACGGGAAGACCATTACGCTTTTATTAAAGCCGCTGGCAGATGACCTCGCTAAGGTTGCCGCCGCCGAGTCTCCCGCGGATGCCGTTAAGTTTGTTGTAGATTATCTCTATGATGCAGTTCTTATGAATAAGTACAATAACAATATAGTTTACAGCGTTTTCGACGGCTTAGCTGACAGCTTTATTACAATTCCGGATAATATTAAAGAAATCGGTAAGGATATAGTCGATCCCGCCGACGACGTTGATAACGTTCCGAAGGCTGAGGATGAGCTTCTCACCATGGCTCTCTCCTTGGTTGGCGAAATGGTAGATCACCACATCAACCTTCAGGCTGTAGAAGCAAAAGACGCGACCTGCACCGAGGAAGGTATCGCTCAGGCTTGCTTCTATTGCCCCGATTGCAAAAATTATTTCGCAACCGATGACGAGTATCAGAGCGAAGCTCTCAACATAGA
Source organism: uncultured Clostridia bacterium (assembly GCA_947623505.1). GTDB lineage: Bacteria > Bacillota > Clostridia > Oscillospirales > Acutalibacteraceae > Eubacterium_R. The sequence continues at coordinate 7,730 of CANQGT010000022.1, forward strand.
GGAGGTTATTATTGCTCCTACCGGCCATGAATTCGGCGAAGTAGTTGCAGCTAAAGCTCCCACCTACTTTGAGGAAGGCAACGTAGAATACAAGCCCTGCACTAAATGCGAAAAGAACTTTGCTCCCGACGCTGAAACAACAGCCGCCGACGAAGACGCTATTGACGTCACAGTAGCGAAAGTTGAGGGCACGCTCGGCAATATCTCCAAAGACGAAGTGCTCGATACTTTAGACCTTCTTATGCTTCAGAAACATCTCGTAGATCTTGAAGATTTTGATTACGTTCAGCTTGCTCTTGCCGATGTAAACGGTGATGGAATAGTAGATCCTCAGGATCTTCTTGCCATAAAGCAGTTCCTTGTCGGCAAAATCAAAGGATTTGACGAAGTTCAGAAAGTTAATCAATAAAAACAATTAATAAATAAGGAAGGAAAAGAACAATGAAAAAAAGAATTTTATCTGTTTTGCTTGCTATTGCTATGGTAGCGGTAGTATTGACAACAGGCTTTGCGGCAATGGCGGCTGAAGCGACGCCCGCACTTAAGTTAGATATTTCCGCTAAAGGAGAAACCGTAACGGCAACCGTAACTGCTCAGGCAGCTTCCAAAATTGCCACAGGCAGATTCGTATTGGATTTTGACGAAACGAAGCTTGAATATACAGGTTATGACAGCCACGGCAATATGTTCAATCCCGATACAATGATTTGCGTGTTTGTTGAGCCGATGGGAGAAGCGTATGCCAACGATACGGTACTTTTTACCGCTGATTTCAAAGTTAAGGCCGATAGGGAAGCTCCTATTGACAAAGATAGCGTATCCCTTGACGGAGTTAATAACTATACCGTAACTTATGAACCGACTAACGAAGTTACCGTAGCATTTGCTTGCGATCATTCTGTAGCCACAGAGGAAGTTATAACCGAAGCAACTTGCGGAACAGCGGGTTCTAAGGACGTAACTTGCACGGTATGCGGCAATGTTGAAAAGGGAGTAGTTATCCCCGCAACCGGCGAGCATACCTTTGGCGAATGGAAAGAAACCAAGGCCGCGACAGCGACTGAAGACGGCGAACAGCAGAGAACCTGCACCGTATGCGGCGCTGTAGAGACAAAAGTTATCCCCGCAACCGGAGAAAAGCCCTCCACAGGCGATAAGACTCCCGCACAGGATAATAAGCCGGCCGCGAAGCCGAACGCCGGAGATAAGTCTCCCGCAACCGGAGCAACGGTAGGCGTATCCGCCGTAACCGTAATGGCAGCCGCCGCTGTTGTAACTCTCCTTGCACGCAAGAAGAAGGAAGACTAATTCGGCAAAAGCCACAAAGCAATAAAAAATAATTTTCCCGCAGGGCTCCCGCCCTGCGGTTTTTTTGTCCCCTTTTGGCTCCTGTTTTTGGCTCCCCTGTGTAAGGGGAGCTGTCTGCCGACAGGCATTTTTCCCCGCTTCTCGGGCTCCCCTGTGCAAGGGGAGCTGTCTGCCGGCAGGCATTTTTCCCCGCTTCTCGGGCTCCCCTGTGTAAGGGGAGCTGTCTGCCGGCAGGCATTTTCCCCCACTTCTCGGGCTCCCCTGTGTAAGGGGAGCTGTCTGCCGACAGGCATTTTCCCCCACTTTTCGGGCTCCCCTGTGCAAGGGGAGCTGTCTGCCGACAGGCATTTTCCCCCACTTCTCGGGCTCCCCTGTGTAAGGGGAGCTGTCTGCATTTATGCAGACTGAGGGGTTGTTCGGTTGCAATAACGCCATTGTAACAAAGCACCACAACCCCTCCGTTTCGCTGACGCTCAACACCTCCCCTTACACAGGGGAGGCTTGTTTTTTGCAGATATGTTCTTTTACAAATCGGGCTCCCCTGTGTAAGGGGAGCTGTCTGCATTTATGCAGACTGAGGGGTTGTTCGGTTGTAATAACGCCATTGTAACAAAGCACCACAACCCCTCCGTTTCGCTGACGCTCAACACCTCCCCTTACACAGGGGAGGCAGAGGGGGAGGGAAAATATGGTGAGGCAGAGGGGGAGGGAAAATATGGTGAGGCAGAGGGGGAGGAAAATATGGTGAGGCAGAGGGGGAGGGAAAATATAGGGAGGCGGTGGGGAGGGAGAATATGGTAAGCCCGATGACGGCAGAAAACGCTTTTTACAAAGAAAATAAAAAAACAGCAAAAAATAATTATAAAAATATTGTAGAACGCGGCGATGTTTAGTATAATAATTCTATAAATATTTTGAGCGGAGGGGTAATTATGGCTTTTAGCTGGCTCAATCGAAAAACCTGCGTCGTTACGGGCGCGTCGGGCGGTATCGGCGCGGGCATTGCGGCAACGCTTATAAAAAAGCACGGCTGCAACGTTATCGGTATCGCGCGAAACGAAAAAAAGATACAGCGGTTTATCGATGATCTCGGCCCGTCGTATGCCGAGCAGTTTTCATACAGGCTTTTTGACGTTTCAAAGCGTGAAAATTGGGAAAATTTCGCGGCGGAGCTTGAGGAGAGCGGCACGCAGATAGATGTGCTTGTCAACAACGCCGGAATACTTCCGAAATTCAAGCGGTTTGATAAATATGATATGGCCGAAATCGAGAGGGCGATAAACGTCAATTTCTATTCGGCGGTCTATTCCGTTAAGGCGCTGCTGCCGCTGATTCTCAAAAGCGAATGCCCCGCGATAGTAAATATAGATTCCTCGGCGGCGCTTATGAGCCTCGCCGGCACTTCGGTCTATTCCGCCTCTAAGGCGGCGCTCAAGAGCTTTACCGAATCGCTGAGGGAGGAATTTCGCGGCAGGCTCTACGTCGGTCTCGTATGCCCCGGGTTTACAAAAACCGATCTTTTCCGAAATCAAAATGAAAGTAAGGAGAGCGACAGAAAAATAATCGATATGATTTCAACCGACTGCGATATTATGGTAAAGCTGATCATGGGCGGCATAGAGCACAAACGGGAATTGCAGGTGCACGGGCTTGACGCGCACGCTATGAGCGTTTTCGCAAGATTACTGCCCGTGAACGGAACACGGCTTTTCAGCGCCGTTATGAAAGCCGCCGATATAGATATGTTCGGCGACGTTTTCAGAAGCTGATCTATATTGTTTGAAAGCGCGGATTTTCCGTATTTCTTACGCTTTTTTTAGCAAATAAAAAATGAAAGGCAATGGTGATTAAAATGAGCAACACAAACACAGACGTTTCAACACAAAAGCATATGAATTTCAAAGAGATAGCCGCCTATTCCTTGGGTCTTTTCGGATTTCAGGCCATAGTCGGGCTTCTCAATTCCTATCAGGCCGAGTTTGACGCTTCCGTTTTGGGCGCGGATATAGCGGTAGTCGGCGTTCTTATCCTTATCGCGAAGATAGTTTCCGCCGTTTTCGATCCCGTAGTCGGCAGAATGATCGACCGCTCAAACAGCAAAAACGGCAAATTCAAATCGATGATACTTTATTCGATTATCCCGCTGCTCGTTATGACCGCCGTGATATTTGTCAACGTTCCGTTCGGCGGCAACAGAGTGTTGCTTTACATATGGATATTTGTAACATATCTGATATGGAGCCTCGCGATGACGCTCGGCGACGTGCCCTCGCAGGGTATCGCCTCCGTGCTTACCCCGAATCCGACGGAGCGCACGAACGTTGTTTCAATCTCAAACACATTCAAGCAGGTCGGCTTTTCCGCCTGCGTCGTTATCGTTCCGATAGTCTGCCTTATCGTTCCCGGCGGCTCTCAGGTCTTCGGCTTTGAGGGCGAGACCGACACGCCGATGGTGGCAAGCGAATATTTCTGGACCGCCGTGCTCACCGCCGTGCTCGGCTGCGCGCTGTTTGCCCTTATACCGCTGCTCAACAAGGAAAGAGTGCCCTATGTTTCCGGCGAAAAGACGACTACCAAGGATATGATAAGAGCGCTTAAAGACAATAAGCCGCTTATGCTCGTTATAATCTCCTATTTTCTCGGCTTCGGCAGGCAGATGGCTATGGGCATTCAGGTTCAGGCCGCTAATGTTTTGCTCGGAAGCCAAAACCTTGTTGCCGTGCTCGGAATCGTTACGGCGATCGGCTCAATGATAAGTATGGCCGTTTGCCCTCTGCTCATCAAAAAGCTCGGCGAGAAAAAGGTTTATCTCATTATGTCGTTTTACGGCTTCGGCGCGTCCGTCCTCTCGTTCATCGTCGGCTATCTTTGGTTCAGAAATCCCGAAAACACGGTGCTTATGATACTGTTTTATCTGTTCCTGTTCCTCATCGGACTGCAATTCGGCGCTGTAACGCTTATGCCGATGATTATGACGGCCGACTGCGTGGATTATTACGAATACGAAACGGGAAAGAGAATGGAGGGCGCCGCCTATTCCGTCCTCACTCTCACGATAAAGGTTTGCCTTGCGCTCGGAACGGCGCTCGGTCTTGTGTTCGTGCAGTTTTCGGGCTACACCGAAACGGTTTCTCAGATAACGTCCGGCGCGGCTACGGCGTTTGATGTTAAAACGAAGGATATAATCTTCTTCGCCTACACGGTAATGCCCGGAATACTCGCCCTGCTTTCAACTATCCCGATGTTCAAATATGATATAGTCGGCGAGAAAAAAGCGAAAATCGCCTCGGAGCTCGCGGCAAGAAGAGAATCAAAATAATACAGCAAAGTGAAAAATAACCGAATCGCCTCTCGGCGGTTCGGTTTTTTTATGCGGAATTTTCAGAGTTTTATTTAAGCTCACGCTCCCGGCGTTTCAAATCTCTTGAAAAGGCGATGATAAACGGTATCGCCGTAATTCCCGCCAGCACATAGGCAAGCGGCTGAGAAAGCTCTATGCCCGTTACACTCAAAAAATTAGGCAGAATCAGCAAAAGCGGTATGAAAAACAGACCGTTTTGCGTGCAGGCGAGGAAAAGCGCTCTGCCGCTTTTTCCCACGCTTTGGAAGGTCATATTCGCAATCATCACCGTTGGCAGCAAAAGCAGGGCGGCGCAGGTCATACGCAGGGCGATATTTCCCACCTCCACAACCTCCGCCTCCGTGCGGAATATCTTTACTATTTCTGGCGAAAGGATAAAGCACGCCGAAGCGAGGACTATCATAATCGCCGTGCTGAATATCCATGTGAAATTTATTCCCGCCCTTACGCGGCTGTATTTTTTCGCCCCGTAATTAAAGGCGCACACGGGCTGAAAACCCTGACCTATCCCGACGCAAACGCTGAAAAGCAGATTGGAGCATCTCGCCACTATGCTCATTGCCGCTATGCAGGCGTCGCCGTAGATTGCCGCCTGATTATTCAGCACCATATTCGATATGCTGTTCAGCCCCTGCCTCGCAAGGCTCGGGGCGCCCGTGTAGATTATTTCCGCAATCATTTTCGGCTTCAGCGTAATGTTTTTAACGGATATTTTGCTTTGGGTCTTTCCCGAAACAAACATAAACATCAGTATGGCCATACTCACATACTGCGAGATTGCGGTCGCGAGCCCGGCTCCGGTTATGCCCATTCCCATTTTAAAAATGAATATCGGATCAAGCGCCATATTGAGTATTCCGCCCGTTGTGAGGCCGAGCATGGCGAGCGAAGCCATACCCTCATAGCGCAGAATATTGTTCATAACGCAGCCCGTGGTCATAGCGGGGCCGGATATGAGAATAAACATACCGTATTTTTTGGCATACGGAAGAATGGTGGGCGTGCTGCCGAGCAGCTCCATAAACGGAGTCAGAAAAACAAGCCCCGCGATCATTATGATTATTCCCGCCGAAAGCGCGAGAAAAAAGCCCGTGGAGGAATATTTTCTCGCCTTTTCAACGTCCTTCGCGCCGAGATGGCGGCTTATACAGCTTCCCGAGCCGTGGCCGAACATAAATCCGAACGCCTGAAGAATTGCCATAAGGCTGAAAACAACGCCCGTGGCTCCGCTGGCGGACAGATCTATCTGCGAAACAAAGTAAGTGTCCGTCATATTGTATATCATCGTAATCATCATACTGATGACGGACGGCACGGCAAGCTGCGCCACAAGACGGTTTACGGGCGTTTGGGTCATTTTTGCGTATTGCTTGTCTGCCGAATCGATTTCATTTGATTTTTTGTAAGCGTGATTTTCCATATTTTCTCCGTTTTTATGCGAACGCGCCGTATCCGCATATAATTTTCGGCGGCCTTTTAATTCTCGGCGCTACCCTCTCGGTATTTTTCCGCCTGAAGATTAAACATATAAGCGTATTTTCCGTTCATTTTCATAAGCTCAAAATGCGAGCCGCTCTCAACGATCTCGCCGTTTTCCATTACATATATCCTGTCCGCGTTTACGGTGGTGGAAAGGCGGTGGGATATGAAAATAACCGTTTTGTCCCGCGCCGCTTCCATCATAGCCTTGTTTAGATTGTATTCGGCTATCGGGTCAAGATTGGCGGAGGGTTCGTCCATTATAACGTACGGGCACTGCTTGTAAAACGCTCTTGAAACGGCTATCTTCTGCGCCTCTCCGCCCGAAAGCATAACGCCGCTGTCATCAAACTCGCGGAGGAGCTCCGTTTTCAATCCGTGCTCCGTTTTTTTGGTAAATCCGCTGTGCTCAAGCGCCCGCTCCGCCCGCTTTTCGTCGGGGTTGAGATCAAGAGCCACGTTTTCCCCGAGCGTGGCGGCGAAAAGCTGAAAATCCTGAAAAACGGCGGCAAATCTGTTTCTGTGTGATTCTATTGTTTCGTCCTTAATATTTCTGCCGCCGATAAGTATTTTGCCCTCGGTCGTGTCGTAAAGTCTCAGCAACAGATTGGTGAGCGTTGTTTTTCCCGCTCCGTTATAGCCCACAAGCGCTATTTTTTCATACGGATGTAGTGTAAGATTTATATTTTTCAGCGTCGGCTCTTCGTTGCCGGGATATGTGAACGAAACGTTTTTAAATTCTATCGTTTCAACCTTTGAGCTTTCGGCAGTATGCGCGCCGTCTTTTATCTTGTTTTCCCGCTTTAAAAATTCCCTAAATTTTTCCACCAGCTTAGCCTGTTCCGAAAAATTCCTCGCCGAAAATATTGTGAGGTAAGAGAAAGCCATAGCTACTGAAAACGCCCCGTTGAAGGTGGCGACAAAATCGCCCGTGGAAAGAGTTTTGCTCACGATAACGCAGTAGCCGAGATAGAGCGGAAGCAAAAACATAAAGCTCAGTATCTGAAGCCCGCCTTCTTCAAAGAAGTATATAGTGTCTATTTTTTTCACATATTTTCTTTGGTTGTTTATAACATCGTCGGCAGCGTCGTTATAGCGCTCTATTAGCAGCGGCTTTATGTTGTTCATTCTCACTTCCTTAGCGTAATCCTGAAGATAAAACACGCGGGCAAAGTAGTCGGCGCGGCGGTGATATCTGTTGTTTTCAATTCGCCTTTCCGATTGCAGAGAGCCGATTTTTTTGCCGAGCGGCATAAACACGGCTATTGAGGCAAGGATTATCAAAAGGCATATCGGATCTATGGCGAGTATCACGGAGCTTATCGTCACAAGCGAAACAAGCTCGCCCACATATCCGCTTACCATTCTGAGTATGTTTTGTATCTGCCCGCCGGACGCCTCTATCGAAAGAATGAAATTAGTGTAAAAATGCGGGTCGTCGTATGATTCGAGGTCAAGATTTTTTGCCTTGTTGTAAAACATCGTGTTGAGCCCTTTTGTGAGCTTTTCTCTTTCGATTCTTGAAATGAAATCCCCGAAAATATTATTCAGTATTTCGCTCACTATCAGCACGGCGGCGATAATAATGATCGCGTAAAGAATTTTTTTGGTGTCGTCCTTATTTTCGATAACATCTATAACATATTTTACGCCGACAACCGAGATAAGGCGCGTCGGCAGCGTTCTCAGAAGTCCCATAAAAAATTCGCCCAAAACAAGAACGGGGGAAATTTTGAACATTAACGAAAGAAAGAAGAAAATATTTGAAATCATTGAATGTTCGGTTTTATCCGACTTTTTCATCGCTGCCGCCCTCCTTTCTGTTGTAGCTGGAGGCCTGAAGAGTAAACATTTCGGCATATTCCCCGCCGTCTGCCATAAGTTGGGCGTGGCTGCCGTTTTCTATTACCTTGCCGTTTGACAAAACAAAGATATTATCCGAAAGAACGGCGCTCGAGAGCCTGTGAGATATGTAGATGACCGTTTTGTTTTTTGTTGCCAAAATCAGATTTTCATACATCTTGTATTCCGCTATCGGGTCAAGCGCGGAGGACGGCTCGTCGAGTATCGCCACGTCAAATTCGCCGGCAAACATTCTCGCGACGGCGGTTTTTTGAGACTCGCCGCCGGAAAGCCCCACGCCGTTTTCGTCAAACTCACGGGTGAGAACGGTGTCCGCCCCGTCGGGAAGATGGGCTATTTTTTCGTAAACGCCGCTTTGCATCAGCGCCGCTTTTGCTTTTATTTTGTCCGCGTCGGTGCAGTTTTTGCACATAACGTTTTCGTTTACCGAAACGGCAAACGTTTTGTAGTCCTGAAACACGGTTGAGAATTTCAGGCGCAGACTGTCCGTATTATATTCCTTTATGTTTCTGCCGTTATAAAGGATTTCTCCCTCAACGGGATCGTAAAATCGCAAAAACAGCTTTACAAGCGTGGACTTTCCCGCTCCGTTCACGCCCACTATCGCCACCGTTTCGCCCTTGTTAATTTTTAAATTGACGTTTTTCAGCGAATAGTGCTTTGCCCCGGGATATTTAAAGCTCACGTTTTTCAGCTCAAGGCTCTCAAAATCCTCCGGCTCTCTGCCGCCGGGCGTCACCTTGGATTCATATTCAAAAAAGGCGCGCAGATTCTGAAAGTAAAAAGCCTCCGTGGACAGACCCGAAAAATTGTCCGCTATGGAAACGGTTGCGGAGCGTATTGAGTTTATCGAAGAAAGAATAACGGAAAAGCCCGAAACGGAAAGATCGTTTGTGTAAACGAATTGATAACCCGCAAGCGCGTAGGTGCCTACTATCGGTATAAATTCTCCGAGCACGGTGCCTATCATACTGCATATAAAAAGCTTAAAGCCGTATTTTTTCATTATCTCTATATTGTTCGCGACGGCTCTGTTGAACCTGTTCAGTATTACGCTGAAAATATTTGAGGTTCTCATATCCTTTGAAAAATCCTTGAGGAAAACCGTTCTTTGCGAATATGCCTTTATTCGGTTGTTCGTAGTCATTTTAAGATCGCCTTTATATAAGATCTTGCTTTTAAGTATTTCCACGATGAAAACAAAAAGTATGGGCGCAAGAAAAATAAGATACGCCGGATTTATGGATAAAACCACGCCTATAATAGAAACGAACGATATGAAATTGCCGATTAAAGACGAGAGTGAATAGGAAAAAGACGTGAAGTGGCTGCTGGTGAGTATTTCGCAAGCGCGCTGATACTTGTCGTAAAATTCGGGATCCTCATAGCAGCTTACATCAATCGACGCGGCTTTTTCAAATATCTTGTTGTTGAGCGCTTTGAATATCTTTTTTTCGCCTACAAGGCATTTGTAATCGCTGAAACACGAAACAAGCTCATAGGTTATTCCTATGGCGAAAAAGAGAAGCAGCGTTTTTACATAATATCCGAAATCCCTGTTGCCCTCTATTATATTCAGTATCATTCTCAAAAACAAAACGGTTTGAAAGAAATTCTGAAAAACAATGCAAATGCAAAGGTCGACTATATGCCAAAGCATATAGCCTTTATTCAGCCCGTATATAATTTTAGCCGCGTATATTATATTTTTCATTACGGGCACCTTTTCGGTGCCTCTTGTAATCGGCGTTCTCCTCATTTTTAAGAATCTCCGCAAAAAAATTTAGCTGTCTAAACATTATACCACTTGTGTTGAAGCAGTCAAGATTTCGGCGCGCAATTATTTATAATATTTTTAAACTTCTTATTGACGCGCTTCCTCACGGTGTTTTGATTTGTAATTTGACACGGATTTGACATAAAAAGCATTTTGTTTTGAACAACATCAAATAAACTTTATTACGTTCGCATATTGTAAAATCCCCGTAAGGTTTTATAAAAACATAGAGAAGAGCAAAAAACGAGGTGATTTGATGGATATTTTTTCCATAATTTCCCTGATGGGCGGTATAGCGCTGTTTCTTTACGGAATGCGCTTTATGGGCGAGCAGCTTGAGAGGCTTTCGGGCGGAAAGCTTGAGGAAATTCTCGAAAAAATGACGGACAAGACCTATAAGGGTATTTTACTCGGCGCGGTTGTTACGGCGGTTATCCAGTCGTCGTCGGCCACAACGGTAATGGTAGTGGGCTTTGTCAATTCGGGAATTATGAAGCTTTCCCGCGCGATAGGCGTTATTATGGGCGCGAATATAGGCACAACGGTTACGGGCTGGATACTTTCGCTTTCCGAAATAAACGGAGACAGTCTCATTGTTACACTTCTCAAGCCTTCTTCGTTCGCTCCAGTTCTCGCTGTAATCAGCGTATTTATTCTTATGCTTTCCAAAAATGAAAAAAGGAAAAATCTCGGCGGTATAATGATGGGCTTTTCCGTTTTGATGATGGGTATGACTCTTATGAGCGATTCTATGTCGGGACTGTCGTCAAACGAGCATTTTACGTCGATGATGGTATCCTTCAGCAACCCGTTTGTAGGTATCCTTGCGGGCACGCTTTTGGCGGCCGTTGTGCAGTCCTCAAGCGCGGCGGTCGGTATAATTCAGGCAATGGCCATTTCGGGCAGTATAGGCTTTTCCTCTGTTTTTCCGCTAATTCTCGGGCAAAATATAGGCTCCTGCGTGCCGGTGCTGATTTCGGCGGTGGGCGCGAGCAAAAACGCTAAGCGCACTTCGCTCGTATATCTCTATTTCAACGTTATCGGCGTAATAGTGACGGGGCTTTTGTTCTACGGGCTCAATTCCGTTATACATTTCGGCTTTATGCAGAATGAGGTTTCCTCCATTCAGATAGCGATAATAAATTCCGTTTTCAAGGTGTTTACAACGATTTTGTTTTTCCCGTTTATAAAGCAGCTTGAATTTATCGCCGTTAAATCCGTAAGGGGCTCCGACGACGGCAAAAAGGAACAGTTGATAGATGAAAAATTCACAATAAGCCCCAGCTATGCCATTGAAAAATGCCGCGAGGTCACAATTCAGATGGCGGAGCTCGTTGAGGAAACGGCGCTATGCGCTTTTTCCGTAATAAAAAATTACACCGACGAAAAAGCGGAAACGATAACAAAAAACGAAAAGAAAACCGATAAATTTGAAGAGACGCTGGAAACGTATCTTGTTCGAGTCGGTTCAATGGATCTTTCGGATAAGGACAGTAAGCGGCTGTTTATGCTTCATCACGCCATCGAGAATTTCGAGCAGATAGGCGACTATAGCGAGGATATTTTAAAGGCGCGCAAATCTATGAACAAGCGAAATGCAAATCTTTCCGACAAAGCGAAATACGATCTTTCCGTAATGATTGCCGCCGCCAAAAAAATCGTGGTCACAACAACTGAGGGCTTTAAGTTTTGGGATATGGAAAAGCTCAGAAACGTAAGCCCGCTTGAGGACGTTATAGACAAGCTCAAAAAAGAATTGCGGCGCAGGCATATGGAAAGAATAGAAGCCGGCGAATGCTCCGTTGAGCAGGGACTGCCGTATTTTGATATTGTAAGCTCCATAGAGCATATCGCCGATCACTGCTCCGATTTGGCGCTTTCGATGATAGAGCTTGAGAGCGGAGACTATAATATCCACACCTATATGCGCGACACAAGAGAAACAGATGAAAATTTCATAGAAAATCTCGATTCATATCTTGAAAAATATTCTCTTAACTGAAATAATATATATAGTCGGATTTATTTCGGAAAAGCGGAATTTTAAGAAAAAGGAGCGGGATTTATGGCGCTGATATATGTGCTTGAGGATGACGGAAGCGTAAGGGAGCTTGAGATATACGCCCTCACCGGCAGAGGATATGAGGCGGTAGGCTTTGCCGAACCGTCGGAGTTTTATTCCGCTTTGAAAAAAAGAAAGCCCGATCTTGTTATAATAGACGTTATGCTTCCGACCGAGGACGGCCTTACGGTTACGAAAAAGCTGCGCGCCGCGCCGGAATACGCCGATATTCCGATAGTTATGGTAACGGCGAAGGATTCCGAACTCGATTATGTCAAGGGGCTCGAGTGCGGAGCGGATGATTATATCGCAAAGCCGTTTTCGGTGATGATTTTTCTGTCCCGTGTCAAGGCGCTTCTCAGAAGAACTCAGGATAAGGACGAAAGAAAATTCTATTGTTATAAATCCATATCCGTGGACGATAAAAAGCACAAGGTCTATTCTTTCGACGACGAAGTGGAGCTTACATATAAGGAATATGAAACTCTGAAATATCTGATTATCAATAAGGGTATCGCCGTGACGAGGGAGCAGCTTTTAAACACCGTTTGGGGATATGACAGCGAAAGCGATTCCAGAACGGTAGATAGCCATATACTTACACTGAGGAAAAAGCTCGGAAAAAGCGGGGCGCTGATAGAAACGATACGCAACGTGGGATATAAGATAGGTGAGTAGAATGATCGACAGGATATTTACAAAAATGCTGCTGGCTTCATTCGGCTCCGCCGCCGTCACGCTGGCAACGGTTTTTGCCGTAATTTACTTTACGAACGGGCGCGAGGCGGAAACGGCGCTGCGTTTTCTCGGGCGTTACGGATATATTTTCGCGATACTTATAATAGCGATAACGGTTATATCGCTGCTGGCGGCAAATTCAGCCGCGAAAAAAATAGTAAAGCCCATAGAAAAAATGGGCGCCGATCTTAACGATATTAAGGAAAACTGCCCTTTTGAGGAATTGAAGCCTTTTACAGAGCAAATAAAGATGCAGCTTGACGAAAAGAGCAGGCTTGAGCAGCTTACCAAGCAGTTTACCGCAAATCTTTCACACGAGCTGAAAACTCCGCTTACGGCCATTTCCGGTTACGGCGAAATGCTGCAAAACGGAATCGTCAACGGTGCCGACGTTGAAAAGATAGGCGGCATTATATATAAGGAATCCCAACGGCTTATAAATCTTACCCACGATATAATCCGTCTTTCGCAGCTTGAGGAATACGATTTTAAGCCGATAATAGATTCGGCGGACGTCACCGCCGTGGCAAGGGATTGCGCGGACGCTCTTTCCGTTGAGGCGCAGAAAAGGGGCGTTTCAATAAGCGTAAGCGGAAAAGAATGCCTTGTGCGCGGCAGCAGATCGCTTCTTGAAGAGCTTATTTACAATCTTGTTGACAATGCCGTGCGCTACAACAGGGATAACGGCAGCATATCCGTGAATATCGAAAACGGTGAAAAAAACGCCGTTATCACGGTTAAGGATACAGGCATCGGTATTCCCGAAAAATATCAGAGCCGAATATTCGAGCGCTTTTTCAGAGTGGATAAATCGCGCTCAAAGGAAACGGGCGGAACGGGGCTCGGTCTTGCCATCGTTAAGCACACCGTTGAATACCTCGGCGGGGAGCTAAGTCTCAAAAGCGAAGAAAATGAGGGAACTACCGTAACTGTAAAACTTCCGAAAAGCTGATAAATCCGCTCCGTTTCGGGGCGGATTTTTGATTGAGTCTCGGCGAAGGAGCAGGCGGCGTAACGTCGAAAAAGAAAGAGCGCGTCCGTATCAATCGGACGCGCCCGTTATTTTGCCTGATGTCAGTCGAGATATAGAATTATCTCGCCGCTTTCAAGCGTTTTTTTTACGTCTATTACTCTTTGGTTTGACGAGCCTCTGAATTTAAGCATAATGCTTTTCAGTGCTTTTTCAAATTTTCCGTCCACTAAAACGTCCAGAAGTCTCAGTATCTCTTCTGATATTTCGGTATGCGCGCGTGAAGGCTTTTCGCCCCTGATTTCCTCTATCGTAAAGCCGCTGTAGCACCAAACGGTCTTTTGGGGGAATTTCCGCCTGAAATTGCGAAGCAAATCGAGCACCGCCGGCTGATTTTCCGGCTCAAACGGTTCGCCGCCGAGCAGGGATATTCCCGCTATCCATTCGGGCTCGACAGAGGCGAATATTTCTTCCTCGATTTCTTTTGTGTACGGTCTGCCGTAGGCAAAGTCCCACGCTATCTCGTTGAAGCAGTCGGGGCAGCGATGGCGGCAACCCGATACAAAAAGAGAGGTGCGAACGCCCTCTCCGTTTGCAATGTCGTTAGTTTTTATCTCAGCAACATTCATATTACAGATGCAGCACTCTTTCTTTTATTTCCTGCGTTCTTCCCTGATTCCAGAACTGCGTGCCGATATATCCGCAGGTGCGGCGGGCAACGTTCATTTTGTCCTGATTCTCGTTGCCGCAGTTGGGGCATCTCCAAACGAGCTTGCCGTGTTCGTTTTCAACAACCTGAATCTCGCCGTCGTAGCCGCAGCACTGGCAGTAGTCGCTCTTTGTGTTGAGCTCGGCGTACATAATATTGTCGTAAATATACTTCATAACGCTGAGCACGGCGGGAATATTGTCCTGCATATTAGGAACCTCAACGTAGCTTATAGCTCCGCCGGGTGAAAGGCGCTGAAATTCCGCCTCAAACGAAAGCTTCGTGAAAGCGTCTATCTCCTCGGTAACGTGAACGTGATAGCTGTTGGTTATGTAGTTTTTATCCGTAACTCCGGGTATCTTGCCGAAGCGCTTTTGCAGGCATTTCGCGAATTTGTAGGTGGTGGATTCAAGCGGCGTGCCGTAAACTGAGAAATCTATATTTTCCTTTTCTTTCCAGCCCTTGCACGCGTCGTTGAGCTTCTGCATAACGGCAAGCGCAAAATCCTTCGCTTCGGGATCGGTATGGCTCTTTCCGGTCATATATTTAACGCATTCATAAAGTCCGGCAAAGCCGAGCGAAATGGTGGAATATCCACCGTGGAGCAGCTTGTCTATCGTTTCGCCTTTCTTGAGCCTTGCGAGAGCTCCGTACTGCCAAAGTATCGGGGCAACGTCGCTCGGAGTGCCCGAAAGTCTGTTGTGGCGGCACATAAGAGCGCGGTAGCAGAGGTCGAGCCTCTCGTCGAATATTTTCCAGAATTTTGCCGTATCCCCGCCCGATGAGCAGGCAATGTCAACAAGGTTTAGGGTAACTACGCCCTGATTGAATCTGCCGTAATATTTCGGCTGATTCGTTTCGGGATCAACGTAAGGGGTGAGGAAGGAGCGGCAGCCCATGCAGGTGTAAACGTGGGAATTGCCGTTTTTGTCTACCTTGTACTCTCTCATTTTCTTCGCGGAGATATAATCGGGCACCATTCTCTTTGCGGTGCATTTCGCCGCGAGGCAGGTGAGATCCCAATATTTTGAGCCCTCGGTCACATTGTCCTCGTCAAGCACATAAATAAGCTTGGGAAAAGCGGGAGTGATCCATACGCCGCTTTCGTTTTTAACGCCCTGTATGCGCTGATGAAGAACTTCCTCTATTATGAGTTTCAGATCGTCCCTCGTTTGGCCTTCGGGCACTTCGTCAAGATACATAAATACCGTTACGAAAGGCGCCTGGCCGTTGGTGGTCATAAGGGTTATAACCTGATACTGTATCATCTGAACGCCGCGGTTGATCTCGTCCTTAACGCGAACTTCGGTGATTTTATTAACCTGCTCTTCGGTGGGCTCTATGCCCGCAAGCTCGAATTCCTCGCGTACATCTTTTTTGAACTTCTGACGGCTCAAATCAACGAACGGGGCAAGGTGCGAAAGGCTGATGCTCTGGCCGCCGTACTGGTTGGACGCTATCTGGGCGATTATCTGCGTTGCGATGTTGCAGGCGGTGGAGAAGGTGTGGGGTTTCTCTATCATTGTGCCGCTGATAACCGTGCCGTTTTGAAGCATATCCTCAAGATTTACAAGGCAGCAGTTGTGCATATGCTGGGCAAAATAATCCGCGTCGTGGAAATGGATAAGCCCGTTTTCGTGAGCCTCAACAATATCCTCCGGCAGCAGAATGCGCTTTGTGAGATCCTTGGAAACCTCGCCCGCCATATAGTCGCGCTGAACGCTGTTGACTGTGGGATTTTTATTTGAATTTTCCTGCTTAACTTCCTCGTTGTTGCATTCGATAAGCGTAAGTATCTGATTATCCGTTGTATTTGCCTTGCGGATAAGAGTGCGGTTGTAGCGGTATTTAACATATCTTCTCGCCACGTCGAACGCGCCCTGCGCCATTATTTGGTTTTCAACTATATCCTGAATCTCTTCAACGGAGAGCGCGCGGTTCGCTTTCTTTATTTTGAACTCAACGTATTCCGCTATGTCGTATATCTGCGACGGCGTGAGCTCTTCCTTTTCGCAGGCGGCGTTTGCCTTTGTTACGGCCGCTATAATTTTGTTTAGGTCAAAATCAACCTCAGAGCCGTTTCTCTTGATGATTTTCATAATTTTTTACCTCTTTCTTTTCGTCCTTTTCCGTATTTTTTTGAATTTTAAATGGTTACAAAATTATTACATTCATTAACTGTGCGTTTTAATAATACCAAAATATGACGCGCCTGTCAATATCTTTTTTCAAAAAAATACAAGATATTGTGCTTTTTTTGAAATTGTTTTGAAAAAATAACGATATGTAGATTTTCCTTTTCGCGGTAAAAAAGCCGGTTTTTGGCTTGCTTACTGCGAAAAACGCAAGTAAATGTGTAAAAAAGATTAAAAGGTTACAAAAGTATGAATACGAATTGTATAACTCGGTTTACATCAGCAGAAACGCTATATATATGTATCTTTGCAAAAATATATACAATATATTGCGATTTTAAAGCTAAAAATCCTTTTGGAGAATAAAATTCCGTTTTTGAAAAGTGGGTTTTTATTTGCGAAATAAAATCTTTAGTCGGTATTGACAACCGAATTTGTGTAAACTATAATAGCTTTAACTTAATAAGTCAGGGGTGCCGAAAGGCTGAGATCATACCCTTTGAACCGTACGTTAGCACGAACGGCAGAGACGATTTGAATACATATACTTATAATGTATGTTAAATTAAACTCCGTTCAAAAACGGAGTTTTTCTTTTGACTTGTTGAGAATTTTTGGGAAAGGAGAGATAAATATGAGCGGCACTTCCGTAAACAAAACCCAAAGGCTTGTTGAAACCGCGGTTATGATAGCGCTTGCAACTGCTCTTTCTTATGCCGCGCCGTTTAAAGCTCCTATGGGGGGCTCTATCACGCTTTTCAGTCAGGTTCCGATAGTTATAATCGGCTATCGCTACGGCTTCGGCTGGGGCGCCGCCACCGGCGTTATCCACGGAATTCTTCAAATGCTTCTTCAGGGGCTCGGCAATTTCGCTTACGTCAAGGGCATCGGCGCGTATCTTATTTTAATATTTGCCGATTACGTTTTTGCTTTCGCGTCCCTCGGCATTGGCGGCGCTCTTTTCAGAAACGCCGTTAAAAATCAGACGATCGGCCTTGCTCTCGGCGGGTTTTTCGCTTCGTTGCTGCGCTTCATATGCCATTTTATATCAGGTGTTACGATATGGGGCGAATACGCGGACGGCTGGAAATCGGTTTGGGGCTACAGTTTCGGCTACAACGGTTTTTATATGCTGTTTGAGTGCATTTTAACGGTAGTCGGAGTAGTGGTTTTGTCAATGTTTTACAATTTCAAAAGCAAAAATCTTGAGTACACAAAACCGTCCTTTAAAAAAGGCGAATAACAGTAACCGAACGCGCCCGTTTTCGGGCGCGTCAGTCTGTCAAAGAACCCCTGTTTAGATTAGGTAAAAGCAGGGGTTTTGTCGTATTTTGGGGATAAGAAAGAGAGC
>CANQGT010000023.1 GCA_947623505.1 uncultured Clostridia bacterium
TATTCGGTTTGGAAAGTCCCGAAACCCGCATAAATACTGGGGTTTTCTTACTTGTCGTTCGGTAAGGACTTCATTGTGGGGAACAGTAAAACATCTCGAATGCTGTAGGAATCGGTGAGGAGCATTACAAGTCTGTCGATACCGATACCGAGACCGCCTGTAGGAGGCATTCCGTATTCCAGCGCGGTCACGAAATCGTGGTCTATCATATTTGCCTCATCGTCGCCCGCCTCGCGCAGTTTCATCTGCGCCTCAAAGCGCTGCATCTGATCTATCGGATCATTGAGTTCGGAATACGCGTTTCCGTATTCGCAGCCAAGAATAAATATCTCAAACCTTTCGGTCAAAGCGGGGCAGCCCGGCTTTTTCTTCGTAAGCGGACTTACCTCAACGGGATAGTCTGTAATAAAAGTGGGCTGAACAAGGTTTTTCTCAACAAATTCCTCAAAGAACGAGTTGAGCACGTTGCCCCATTTTGCCTTGCCGTTTTCTATCTCGATGCCCTTTTCCTTTGCGATGGCTACGGCTTTTTCGTCATCGCCCATAAATTCCGCAAAATCAACGCCGCTGTATTGCTTTACTGCGTCGATCATCGTGACGCGGGCAAAAGGCGATTCAAGATCTATCGCCGTGCCGTTAAATGTTATATGCAGATCTCCGCATGCCTCGCGCGCGGCGTTTCTTATAAGATTTTCGGCAATGTCCATCATACCGTGGTAATCGGTGAAAGCCTGATAAAGCTCTAAGCAGGTATATTCGGGATTATGCTTTATATCCATACCCTCGTTTCGGAAATTGCGCCCTATCTCGTAAACCCTTTCCATTCCGCCGACGATGAGCCTTTTAAGATAAAGTTCGGTGGCGATACGCAGATACATATCAAGGTCGAGCGTGTTGTGGTGGGTGATAAACGGCCTTGCCGCCGCGCCGCCCGGTATTGTATTGAGCATCGGCGTTTCCACTTCGATAAAGCCGAGACTGTCAAGATAATTTCTTATGGAGGTAATAATCTTTGAGCGCTTTACAAAGGTATCCTTTACGTTGGGATTCATAATGAGATCAAGACAACGCTTTCTGTATCTCGTGTCCGTATCCTGAAGCCCGTGGAATTTTTCGGGGAGGGGGAGAAGGGATTTTGATATGAGCCTTATCGTTTTGGCGTGAACGGAGATCTCGCCCGTTCTTGTTTTAAACACGAAGCCCATAACCTCAACAATGTCGCCTATATCCCACTTCTTAAACTTCTTATATTCTTCCTCGCCTATATCGTTCATACGAACGTAGACCTGAATCCTGCCGTTTCTGTCCTGCAAATCAATGAAATTTGCCTTGCCCATATCGCGCCAGGTCATTATTCTGCCGCAAACGGAAACGTCCTTGCCCTCCAGCTCATCATAATTTTCTTTTATCTCGCTGCTTTCATGCGTCTGCCTTGCGGTGGTTATTTCAAATGGATCGTTTCCCTCGTGTTGCAAGGCGGTCAGCTTGTCCAGCCGTATCTGCCTCTGCTCGTTTTCGGAGAGCACGACTTCGGCGACCGCCATGGGAGCGGCGTTTGCGTTGTCCGCGATAAAGGCGATATTCTCAAGGGCTTCGGCCTCACTGCCGGCGATTCCCGAACAGGCAACGGCTCCCGTCTGCAAAAACAGGGTATAGCTTACTTTTTCGCCCGACTGCTCCACAACGTATTTGGGATTTGTTTTTTCCTCATCGCCTGCTATGCGGTTTTGCACTTTCATTTTGCTGTTTTTCTTAACGGCTTTAACGCCGCGCCGACAGGCGTCCTCGCTGTCAAAAACAGGGGAGACGGCAAATATCTTTTCATCGGTTTTAAATTCAAAAACAAAAGTACCGTCCGCATTTTTGCGGAGTTCAAACTTTCCTGCCATAAAATACCTCTTTTATTCCAATCTCAATATCTTAAATTCAAGATTACCTATCGGAGCCTCAACGGTTACCGTCTCTCCGATTTTCGAGCCCATAAGAGCCTTGCCGACGGGGCTTTCGTCGGAAATTTTTCCGCTTGACGGATCGCTCTGAGCGAATCCCACTATTTCGTAAGTCGCTTCCATACCGTCCGAAAGTCTTTTAACAACAACCTTCGAGCCCATAGAAACGGCGTCCGCCGCGGCGGTATCGATGATTTCCGAATGCTCAAGCTGATATTCAAGCTCCGTGATACGGGCCTCTATTTTAGCCTGCTCCGATTTTGCCTCGTCATATTCGCTGTTTTCCGAAAGGTCGCCGTAAGAACGCGCCACTTTCAGTTTTTCGGCAATGTCTATACGCCCCGTTGTTTTAAGCGCCTCAAGTTCTTTTTCAAGCTCGGCTTTGCCTATAGCCGTCATTTTAAAAGTTTTTGCTGCCATATTATAACTACTCCTTTAAACCTGATTTATCAATTTATTATATATTATAGATTTTTGTAAGTCAAGCAAAAGCGGGCGGAAGCACCGCCCGCAAAGCAATTTTTCAGGGTTCAGTCCTGAGGAATAAAGGCGTTATGAACCGCCGCAACGGCTCTGTCTGCCTCCTCGGCGTCTATAATAACCGATATTTTTATTTCCGAGGTGGAAATCATTTGGATATTTATGTTTTGGGCATAAAGAGCCTCAAACATTTTTGAGGCCGTGCCGGGGTGAGATTCCATACCCGCGCCGACTACCGAAACCTTGGCGACGTTTGTTTTGCAGCTTATTTTTTTGCCGTCTATTACCGAAAGCTCCTCAAGAAGTGAAACGGCGAGCGGGCCGTTTTCCTTAGAAACGGTAAAGGTGAGGTCTTTTGTTCCGTTTCTGCCTACCGATTGAAGTATTATATCGACGTTTATGTTTTTCTGCGCAAGTTTAGCGAACACCTTGAACGCGACTCCGGGATTGTCGTCAAGCCCCACAACGGATATGAGGGCAACGTCGGCGTCTTTTGTAACTCCTCTTATGAGCATTTTTTCCATTTTTACCTTCTCCTTTACTATCGTTCCGGGAACGGGATTGAGTGACGAGAGCACCTCAAGCTCCACGGAATATTTCTTTGCCATTTCAACCGAACGGTTGTTGAGCACCTGAGCGCCGAGAGTGGCAAGCTCAAGCATCTCGTCGTAAGTTATTTCATTCAGCTTTTTTGCGCCCGGTATTTTACGAGGATCGGCGGTGTAAACGCCCTCAACGTCGGTGAATATCTGGCACTTGTCCGCGTGCAAAGCCGCCGCGATGGCAACTGCCGAAGTGTCCGAGCCGCCCCTGCCGAGAGTTGTGAGATCGTCATATCGGTTTATTCCCTGAAATCCCGCCACAACAACGATATTGTGCTTTGAGATTTCGGCGTTCAGCCTGTTTGTTTTTATATTCTTTATGCGCGCCGCGCCGTAAACCGAATTTGTGTTGAAGCCCGCCTGCCAGCCGAGCAGAGAAATAACGGGAAATCCGAGCTTTTCAATAGCCATTGCCAGCAGAGAAATCGAAATCTGCTCTCCGGCGGCAAGAAGCTGATCCATTTCTCTTTTTGCCGGATTTAAATTTATCTCTTTTGCTTTTTCTATCAAATCGTCCGTTGTGTCGCCCTGAGCGGAAACAACAACCACCACGTCGTTGCCCGCCTTATATGTGTCGGTCACAATGCGGGCCACGTTCATTACCCGCGCGGCGTCCGCAACGGACGAACCGCCGAATTTCTGAACAATCAATGCCATAATGTTTTCTCCTCCGATATATTGTTTAATAGTTTGTTACTTTGATAATATTTATTACGTCAAAGCCGTCAAGCTTTTTCATAAGCTCGTTTTCGGTCATACTGTCGGTTATGAACGCCGTTTCGTCAGATGGCTGTCCTTTTCGTGAAAGAAATTTAACTTCGCTGAACGCGCTTTTTACCGCTACTCCGCTTGCCTTGGCACGGACATAAAACGGCATTTCGATATGTTTTCGGTAATCTATCACATAATCCTCTGCTCCCGCGCCCCAGCCGAAAAGCTTTCTTCTTACAACGTGCTTAGCGCAATCTACCATATCGGCGGCAACGGCCGAAGCGGTCGGAAGCTTTCCCGCACCTCTGCCGTAAAAGCACACGTCGCCCACGGCGTCGCCTCTTACGAGAATGGCGTTGAAAACGTCGCGCACGGAGGCAAGCTGACTGCCGTTATATACTACTGCGGGGCTTACAAAAGCCGCTATCCTGTCCTCGCTTAAATATTTGATTTGGCCGAGGAGCTTTATCACGCCGTTTACCGAAGATATATACGCAACGTCCTCAAGCGTTATATTTGATATGCCTTCGGTCGCCACTTGACTTGGGTAAACGTGCTTTCCGAAAGCGAGAGAGGCGAGTATGCACACCTTTCTGCAAGCGTCGTGCCCCTCAATATCGGCTGTCGGATCCTTCTCGGCGTATCCGTTTGCCTGCGCAAGGCAAAGGGCGTCCTCAAAGCTCATATGCTCCTCAATCATCTTTGTCAGAATGAAATTTGTCGTGCCGTTCAGTATTCCCGCTATGCCCTCAATATGATTTGCCGCAAGGCATTGGGTCATCGGCCTGATTATCGGAATGCCGCCTCCGACGCTCGCCTCAAAAAGATAATTCGTGTTGCCCTCCTCGGCGGCCTCAAGCAGTTCAAGCCCCTTTTGCGCCACAAGCTCCTTGTTAGAGGTTACCACAGCTTTTCCCTTTTTCAGCAGCTTTGACGTAAAATCAAAAGCGGGATTTATTCCTCCCATTGTTTCGGCGACTATTTTTATTTCGTCGTCATTAAGAATATCATTGAAATTTTTTGTGAAAATCGACCTGTGCGGATCGTTCGGAAAATCCCTGAGATCAAGAATACGCGCCACCTCAAGGGGCTCTCCGCCCGTGCGGCTGCTTATTATATCGTTGTGTGTTTCTATCACCTCAACAACGCCCGAGCCCACGGTGCCGTATCCCATAACAGCTATTTTCATACCCTACCTCCTATAACAACGGATCTTACTCCGTTTACGTCTTTGAGTTTTTCAATAAGTTTTTCAACAGAAACGGTGATTTCCGCTATTCTTACGGTCAGCGCCACGCTCGCTATGCCGTTTTGCGGCACCTGCTGGTTTATCGAAAGCACGTTTGCCCCAACAACGTAAAGCTCGTTTGTAACGGCGAAAAGAACTCCTTTTTCGTCCGTGAGCTTTAGTGAAAGAGTGAGCATATCCTCCGAATTTTCGGGATCGTATTCAAACACTCCGTCTTTATATTTATAATATGCCGATCTGGAGATCCCCGCCATTTTAGCGGCCTGAGTGGCGTTTGCCGCTTCGCCGGAGGCAAGATATTCCTTGGCAAGCAGTACCTTGCCGTAAACCTCGGGAAGCAACTGAGAATTTACAAGAAGATAATTCCATCTGCTCAAAAGTGTCCACCACCGAAAAACAACTGTTTCGCTCCGAAAAACGTTTTTGATATGATAGCACATTTGAAAAGAATATACAAGGGATAATTTTAATTTTTGTCTTGATTATACAAACATATCAAGGTAAAATAAATAATAAATAAGGGAATATAAATATTTTCGCGTGCGGTTTTCGCATACGAAAAGGAGGTTAGTATGGAATCAAAGGTGGAAAAAAAGAGAGCGTTTTTAATAAATTTTGCTTTTTTGGCGCTTATACTCGGTCTTATCTATTGCTTTTTTAGGTATCTTTTTTGGGCAACCGCGCCTTTCCTGCTCTCGTTCTTTTTTGCCGTGCTTATGCAAAAGCCCCTTCGCTGGCTTGACAGAAAAACGAAAAACAAGTGCCACACTCTCTGGTCGGTACTTCTCGTTTTGCTTTCGATTTCGATAATACTGCTGCCTTTGATTTTCATTTTTGCCGAAATTGTTTCGCAGATTATAAATTTTGTCGGTTACCTCGGAGAACAGCTTTCTGATTTGCCTCAGTTTATGGAAACGCTTCAATCGGAAATACTGAAATTCCTGAGCTTTCTGCCCGAAAGCATATATGAATCGGTGTCCGACAAGATAATAACGGCGATTTCGGGAATAGTAAACGATTTTGATTTCAGCAAGCTCGGCCTGAATATCGGCACCATCACCTCAAGCGTAACGGGGATGTTCAGCGTCTTTAAAAATGTTCCGAGCGCCGTTATTGGAATAGTTGTAGGCATAGTCGCCTGGATATTTTTCACAAAGGATTATTCAAAAATAGTAAAATTTATCAGACTTCAGCTTCCGGACGGAAAAAAGAATCTGCTTGTGGAAATAAAGCAGGTGTTCTCAAACACCATATTCAAAATGATGAGGGCTTACGGCCTGATTATGTTTATAACTTTCTGCGAACTTTTCATAGGCCTTTCGGTACTGAATTTTATCGGCATTATGAACAACAGCTATATTTTCATTATCGCCATAGCGATAGCGGTATTTGATATTCTTCCCGTTGCCGGTTCCGGCGGCATCCTGATTCCGTGGGCGGTTATTTCGCTTGTAACCGGCGATTTCGGCCGCGCCGTGGGCATTATTGTGATATATGCGGTAATAACCGTAATTCGTCAGTATATAGAGCCGAAAATCGTCGGCACGTCGCTCGGGGTTAATCCTATACTCACGCTTGCCGGTCTCTATTTCGGTTTAAAACTCTTCGGATTTATGGGAATGTTTATTGTTCCTATTCTTCTGATGACCGTTAAAGCGTTTAACGACACGGGCAGAATACACCTTTGGAAAAACCTTGAGGATTGAGCGGTGACCGCAAAAAACTCGCGCCCGCGATAAAATTTTGATATAACTTATAACCCGTCAGGCTTTTGCCCGGCGGGTTTATCTTTATAAAAATTGGCTCCCTTGTGGAAAATGGCTGCCCGTCACACATCTCCCTCATTTTTGGTTCCCCGATAACAGGGAATGTTTCTTTATTTCCGCAAGCCGGCAAGCGGCACGCGAAATTTGGAACCGCGTTTCTCGTCCCTTCGGAAATCCCTGCCAACAATAAAAGCACGCCGAAAAGCGTGCTTTATTGTCGTTGGTCTGCCCGAAGGGACTCTCCACTTGTTATCGAACAGTCCACCGGACTGTTCTCCCAAATTTCCGCAAGCCGGCAAGCGGCACGCGAAATTTGGAACCGCGTTTCTCGTCCCTTCGGAAATCTCTGCCAACAATAAAAGCACGCCGAAAAGCGTGCTTTATTGCCGTTGGTCTGCCCGAAGGGACTCGAACCCCCAATCTTTTGAATCGGAATCAAAGGCATTAGCCATTGTGCTACGGGCAGATATATAAACAAATTATCAACATTGATTTTACTACCTCAATGCTATTGTTGTCAATCAATTTTTGTGCTATAATAGCTGTAACGCGGTGCGCACAATATATTCGCATTTGCAAAATGCTTTTAATTTCCGCCATTCGGCAAAATTATTAAGGGGAAAATGAATGCTGAATCTTATACCTAAGCCTATGCGCTGCAAAGAGGGAAACGGCGTATTCCGGCTCGAAAAAGACGCCGCCGTTTACACGGAAATCGATTTGCCGCTTCTTAAAATGGAAGAGGGGGAGAACCCCGAGGTAAAAATCATCAAAGACGCTTCTCTTTCCAAGGAAGAGTACTTTCTTAAAGTAGACGAAAACGGTGTGTTTATAAAAGCCTCCTGCGCAAACGGGGCGTATTACGCTTTGCAGTCCGTTCGTATGATGGGCAGATTTGACGAGGGGAAAAACGCAATCCCGTTTGTTGAGATAAGCGACAGGCCGCAGTATGTCTGGCGCGGAGTAAGTCTTGACGAGGCAAGGCATTTCTTCGGCAAGGATTATGTAAAAAAGCTTATAGGCGAGCTTTTCAGGCTTAAAATGAACGTGCTCCACTGGCATTTAAGCGACGACGCCGGCTGGCGCATTGAAATAAAAAAATATCCTTTGCTTACGGAAATCGGTTCAAAGCGTGAATATACTCAGTCTAAGGGATGGCATAATCTCGGGACAGACGGCAAGCCTCACAGCGGATTTTATACTCAGGAGGATATAAAAGAGATCGTTGCCTATGCCGCCGAGCGATGCGTTTCGATAATTCCCGAAATAGACGCGCCGGCTCATTTCGCGGCCGGTCTCGCGGCATATCCTCAAATGGCGTGCAGAAATCTGAAAAGAGAGGTTCCCGGATATTTCAACGATCTTATTCCGTTCAGCAGAGGAATCAAGGATTGGAACCGACCTCTTTGTATGGGCAAAGAGGAGGTTTTCGTATTTTTGACCGATATTTACAGCGAGGTCTGCGATTTGTTTCCGTTTGAATATTTCCATATCGGCGGAGACGAGTGCGACGTGGCGGAATGGAAAACGTGCCCCGACTGCCAACGCGTGATGAAAGAAAACGGTTTTAAAAACGAGCGGCAGTTGCAGCTTATGCTTACGGGCAGGCTCTGCGAATTTCTGAAAAGCAAGGGCAAGTCCCTTGTCGGGTGGAACGAAATACTCCGCGAGGAGGGCGTGGACAAATGCGTTGTTGCTCAGTATTGGGAGCAGAGGCGAGACAGAAACGTGGAGAGGCATATAAATAACGGCGGCAGAATAATTATGAGCAAGCACCAGTCGTTTTATTTCGATCATCCGTATTCAATGCGCAAATTTAGGAAAACCTATGAATTTTCACCGTACAAATACGGCGTGAAAAGGGAAAACGCCGAGAGTGTGCTCGGCATTGAGGCCGAAATGTGGACCGAGTGGATATCCGATCCCGAAAAGCTCGATTTTATGTATCACCCGCGTATGGAGGCGCTTGCCGAGGTGGCATGGACCGACGAAAAGGACAGAAATTTCAAGGAATTTATCGCCCGCCTCAGAGCCTACAAGAGCATTTACAAGGCGCTCGGGATAAGTTATGCCGTCGATAAAATACTGATGTCTAAAAATCCCCTCAGAAACGCCGAAATCAGAAAAATGTTTTACAACGGCGATCCCGATTGGGAATTTAAACTGAATAAAAAGCTGTATGACGAGGGAAACAGATAGTAAAAATATTTTGCTTCGCAAAAGCGTTAATCGTGTGCTTTTTGTCTTTGAAAAGCACTTGAAATAAACAGAAAAGAAAGGTAACTGAAACAATGAAATTTAAAGATTTTCCGTCTGCGGTAATTAAGGAAAATGTCGATTACACCGTTAAAGAAATAACGAACGTTATAAAAAAATACGGGCCGCGCGAGTCGGCAAGCGATAATTGCTTTGCCGCGCAAAAGCATATCAAAAAAGAAATGGATCAGTTTTGCGACGAATCGCATTTTGAGGAATACGATATCGCTCCCAAGGCGTTTCTTCATTTTACGAAAACCATTTCCGTCGCGATCGTGGCGGCTGTGATCATAGGGTTCGTTTTGGCTCTTACGGGCGTTGTTTCCGCCGTCGTATCCCATATTATCGTGGCGGTCACGGCGTTCATATGCCTTTTTGTAACCGTTATGGAATTTTTACTTTACAAACAGTTTCTTGACGTGCTTTATAAAAAGAAAAAAGGGCACAATCTTATCGCCGTAAGAAAGCCTAAGGGCGAAGTCAAAAAAAGAATAATCGTATGCGGTCATATAGACGCCGCCTACGAATGGCGCCATCTTTACTACGCAAAGGGAAAGTATCCGCTTTTCGGAATATCGGTAGGCGGTTCGGCGGGCTGCGCGGTGATCTCAATAATTATTGCCGTTATCTGCGTCTTTGCCTCCGTGCGCGATATGGGCGATTTCGGGAATTTTATGCTGAATTATTCCTATTATTTCCACTTTTTAACCGCGTTTTTCCTCTTGACGCTTTATCCTTATATAAATTTCAAGCTGATTTCTCCCGGAGCGAACGACAATCTTACGGGAACTTATGCGGCCGCCTGCTCCTTGCGTATGCTTGATATGGCGGGCGTTGAGTTTGAAAACACCGAAGTAGTGGCTATGATAAACGACGGCGAGGAGGCCGGCCTGCGCGCAACAAAGGCGTACGCGAAGGCGCATAGGGAGGAATTTACACGGGGCGATGTAAAAACGGCGGTTCTTTGCTGCGATACGCTCACGGATTTTGATTATATGAATGTATATTTAAAGGATATGACGGGAACCGTTAAAAACGATCCCGAATTTTCCCGCCTTGTGCTGGACAGCGCCAAGGAGGCGGGCGTCGGAAACGCCAAATTTTCCACGGTGTTTTTCGGCTCGTCGGACGCTGCGGCGTTTTCGCAGGAGGGCATAACCTCAACCTGCCTTGCCGCCATGGATCCTACTCCCGCCGATTATTACCATAACCGCAGAGATAATTACGACAGGCTCGTTCCCTCTTCGATTGAGGCGGGTTTTAAAATCGTCATCGCGTCTATCCTTAATTTCGACGAAAAGGGCTGAGAATAAAGACTTGATCAACAAAGAAATCCCGCAGCTTCTCGTTATGCTGCGGGATTTTATTTGTCCTCTTTTATGTGTTTTTTCAGAATGATGTTTATATACTGCGAAAGCGAGCGGTCGTCGCTTTCCGCGCGGAGCTTCAACTCTTTCAGCACATCTTCATCTATTGTTATACTTATTTTTTCCTTTAAAGGTTTCATATGCACTCCCTCTTTTTTATTCCGATTTAATAGTATCATAAAGTATAAAAAATATTGACAAGTAAGATAAAATAATATAAAATACTACCGATGAATATATTATCGGAGGTACATTATGAAAAAGCTATTATGTTCAGTATTGTCAATCGTTATGATTTTAAGCATAACCGCGGGGCTTCATCTGCAAGCCTTTGCCGCAACAAGCGGCGATTTCGAGTATGAAATACTCGATGACGGTACGGCTGAGATTACGGATTATTACGGGGAAGCGGAAACACTTGAAATTCCCTCAATACTTGACGGCTATACCGTTACAAGTATAGGCGAAGATGCATTTGCTTGGTGTGACAGCTTAACAAGCGTAACAATACCGGATAGTGTAACGAGCATAGGCGGTAATGCGTTTAATTCTTGCTACAGATTAACAAGTATAACGATACCGAACAGTGTAACAAGCATTGGCGATGGGGCATTTTCTTGGTGCAACAGCTTAACAAGCATAACCGTTGACGAGAATAATAAGAATTATTCATCGCAGGACGGAGTTCTGTTTAACAAAGAAAAGACGGAGCTTATTCAATATCCTATCGGAAATGAAAGCACATCATACAGCATACCGAACAGCGTAACACGCATAGGTGCTGAGGCATTTGAAAATTGCGACAGCTTAACAAATATAACGATTCCCGATAGTGTAACAAGTATAGGTTCCTCTGCATTTTACGGTACCGGATATTATAATGATGATACAAATTGGGAAAACGGAGTGCTTTATGTAGGAAATCATCTTGTTGATACAGATTCCTATGAGCATGGAGAAGTTCCTGCTGAATACTCAGTAAATGAAGGAACGGTAGCTATAGCCGATGATGCATTTGCATATTGCGACAGCTTAACAAGCGTTTACTTTGGAAACGGTGTAACAAGCATAGATGTTGATGCATTTGATCGTTGTGACAGCTTAAAAAGCATAACTGTTGATGAAAATAATAAGAATTATTCATCTCAGGACGGTGTGCTTTTCAATAAAGATAAAACAGAGCTTATTCTGTATCCCGTTGGAAATAAAACATCATATAACATACCGGATAGCGTAACAAGCATAGGCAATGGGGCATTTGGAGCTTGCGACAGCTTAAAAAGTATAACAATACCGAACAGCGTAACAAGCATAGGCGAAGGCGCTTTTTCCGGTTGCAACAGCTTAACAAGTATAACGATACCGAACAGTGTAACAAGCATTGGCGATGGGGCATTTTCTTGGTGCAACAGCTTAACAAGCATAACAATACCTGACGGTGTAACAAGCATTGGCAACATGGTGTTTTATAATTGCTACAACTTAACAAGTATAATGATACCGGGTAGTGTAACAAGCATAGATGTTGATGCTTTTTATCTTTGCGGCAACTTAAAAAACATAACTGTTGATGATAATAATAAAAATTATTCTTCGCAGGACGGAGTTCTGTTTAACAAAGATAAGACCGAACTTATTCTGCATCCCGTCGGAATTGAAAAAACATCTTACATCATCCCTTACGGCGTAACAAGCATTGGTGTTAAAGCATTTAGTTATTGTGCCGGCTTAACAAGCGTAACGATACCAGACAGTGTAACAAGCATTGGCAAGTGGGCATTTTGGTTTTGCGAAAGCTTAACAAGCATAACAATACCCAAGAGTGTAACGAGTATAGGCGATGAGGCGTTTGATACCCTTGAAACGATTTACGGTTATGAAAATTCGTATGCCCAAACTTATGCCGAAGAAAACGGATATGAATTTGTTCCTCTTTACACTTATGAAAACGAAGAAAGCGGAATAACTGTAGACGCCGACAAGAGCGAATTGCCGACAGATACAGAACTTGTTGTTACCGTAAAGGAAGAAACGGAAGACAGCGTTACATATGATATTTCACTTCAGTCCGGCGGTGTTGAGGTTCAGCCGACGGGAAGCGTAACGGTTAAAATACCCGTACCCGAAACAATGGACGGCGAAAGCGTAAAGGTTTACCGCAGGGAAGCCGACGGAACGATGACGGATATGAACGCCGCATATAAAGACGGCTATATGGTATTCACAACGGAACATTTCAGCGAATATAAGTTGACAACGGCTTCCGGAGCTCTCGGCGACGTAAACGGAGATGGAAATATAGACCCGTTAGACGTGCTTATTGTCAAGAGATATATCGCAGAATTCGACGACGCTAAGCTTGAAGGCGATGCGTTTGCGCGTGCCGATGTAAACGGCGACGGAAAAGTAGACCCGTTAGATGTGTTGTTCATAATGCAAAAAATCGCAGAGATAATCGACAACTTTGATAAGATCAAATAAAAACAAAACCGCCTTCCTTTATTTTCTCTCCTTTTTGCCTTCCCTGTGTAAGGGAAGGTGTTGAGCGAGAGCGAAACGGAAGGGTTGTTCTGTTCTGTTGCAACAGCGTTATTGTAACTAACCAACCCCTCAGTCCGCATAAATGCAGCCGGCTCCCCTTGCACAGGTGAGCCAAAGAGGTTAAAGATTGTATAGACAACCCCTCAGTCTGCCTGTGGCAGACAGCTCCCCTTACACAGGAGAGCCAAAGAGGTGAAAGAACATATCTGAAAAAACAAGCCTTCCCTGTGTCAGGTTATGGCAAGCGAACAATCCCTCCTATCTCCGCCTTCCCTGTGTAAGGGAAGGTGTTGAGCGAGAGCGAAACGGAAGGGTTGTAGTGTTCTGTTACAACAGCGTTACTGTAACTAACCAACCCCTCAGTCTGCCTTGCGGCAGACAGCTCCCCTTACACAGGTGAGCCAAAGCGGTTGAAGATTATATCGACAACCCCTCAGTCTGCCTTGCGGCAGACAGCTCCCCTTGCACAGGAGAGCCAAAGAGGTAAAAAAACGTATCTGATAATAATTAAAAAACCCGCGGTCATTACAGACTGCGGGAAAAATTTTATTTATCTTTTTATATTTTTCGTTTTAAATCAAAGGATAATAAGGTCTTTATCAAATTCGGAAATGTTTTCGCTGCCGTTTTCGGTTACCGCAAGCACATCCTCTATCCTTATGCCGAATTTATCGGGAATATATATACCCGGCTCTATCGAAGTCACAACGCCCTCGACAAAAGTATCGGCGCTTTTCGGCGAGGCGGTGAAGCCCTCATGAATATCAAGCCCCAAGCCGTGCCCAAGACTGTGGCGAAAGTATTTCCCCATCTGCCTTTCTTCCAAAACATCATAGGCCGCCTTATATACATCGGCGCACTTAACATTGGGAGCAAGGGCGGCTATCCCCGCAAGCTGTGCTTTCAGCACCAAATCATAAGCCTCTTTCATCTCCTGCGTCGCGCTGCCCACGGCAAAAGTCCTTGTCATATCCGAATGGTAGCCCATATACGTGGCGCCGAAATCTATAAGTACAAAGTCGCCGTTTTTAATAATTCTGTCGTCGGGAACGCCGTGAGGATAAGACGTGTGAGCGCCCGTCAAAAGGATGGTATCAAAGCTCGCTCCGTCCGAACCGTTTTGCAGCATAAGATATTCAAAATAAGCTTTCAGTTCTTTTTCGCTTTTTCCCGCCTTTATGAAGTTGAGCAGCTCCGCGAGGCTTTTTTCCGCAATGGCGTTTGCCTTTTTCATAAACTCAAGCTCTTCGGGCTCTTTGATATTTCTTATATTCATAAGCGCCTTGCTCGCGCCGACAAAATCGCAGCCCGTGGCGGCCTTGTAACGGTTATAGAGTTTCAGAGATATGGTTTCATCTTCAAACGCTATGCGCTCAACGCCGTTTTGCACGCAAAGCTCATGTATTTTTTCGGAAAAACCGCCGTTTATTTCCGTAACGCGGAGCCCCGTTTCTTTTGAATGGACTTCGGCGGTTTCCGTATATCTTGAATCCACAATATGATGCCCGACACCGTTTTTCAATATGAAAACAGCGCCCTCGCTCGGCGAAAATCCGCAGAAATAGTGCATATTGCTCTCGTTAAAAAGCAAAAGCGCGTCGGCGTTAAGTTCATTGAGCAGGTCTACCGCTTTTTTAATTCTGTTCACGCTTGCCACTCCTTAAAAACATCTGTAAAGCTGATATACTTTACAGAAAATTTTATGCTTATTTTCATTTCAGCACACCATTCCGCCCTCTACCCAGCGCATAACTGCGGGATATTCCTCTTTATATTCATCGAGCTTTTCGGTGTTTGCGTCAACAAACGCCTGAAATTCGTCTGCGTCCTCAAATTCAAAGGTGAAGTCCTGCTCAAAATCATACGTGGCGGTAAAAAGATAATCGAAAATATCGTCCGCCGAAAAATCCTCAAGCATTTTGTCCGCGACTTCCTGAGTTACGTAGTCGAGAGCGTTTTTAACGGTAAGCTCATAATCGTTTTCAACGGTTTTGATTTCGGGCTTCGATTCGCAATAGGCGAAAACCTCCTCCTCGCCCATACCGATATTTCCGAGATATTCGATAACGTCCTCAAGGCCTGTTTCGTTTACCTCGTCATAAAGGCGGTAACCGAACTCCCCCACAAGATTCTGCATGGCAACGGCTTTAAAAACGGCGTCCGTTTCAAATCCGTCTTCGTCAACTATAACAAATCCGTCCTCCTTGAATTGCTCCCATATAAGCTCGTAAAAGACCTTGAATTTCGGCGTTTCGTCAAAAATCGCCTCGTAAATATAAGAGTTTATATCCATTTAAACTTCTCCCTTTTCATTTCTTGATTTTATTCTATAATATTATGACGCTATTTTCAATATTGCATTAATAATAATTATGGGATATAATGGATTTTGATTGAAATATAACGACGTATTTTTTAATTAGGTGATTTTATGAATTACGGATTTTTCAGAACCGCGGCGGCATCGCTGAAACTGAGGGTGGCCGATCCGGGCTATAACGCCGCCGAAATAAACGGGGCGATAGACAGCGCGTTAAAAGAGGGCGCGCGGCTTCTTGTTACTCCCGAGCTTTCCGTTACGGGCTACACCTGCGCCGACCTTTTCTTTACGAAAGCGCTGCAAGACTCGGCGGAAAAAGCGCTGGGGGATATTGTTTCTCATACAAAGGGCAAAAATATCACCGTAGCAGTAGGTATGCCGGTGCCGTTCTCAAACAGCCTTTATAACTGCGCCGTAGTTATATTTAACGGTAAAATAATGGGGGCGGTTCCGAAAATCCATATCGCGAATTACAACGAATTTTACGAAAAACGCTGGTTTGCCTCAGGCGCCGATTTTTCGGAGCCCCGCGCCGTAACGCTTTGCGGCTTTGAAACAAAAATCGGCAGTCAGCTTTTTGACCTCGGGGGCGGTGCCGTTCTCGGCGTTGAGCTTTGCGAGGATCTTTGGGTGCCGAATCCGCCGAGCGGCGAGCTTGCCTTGCAGGGGGCTAATATAATTGCAAACCTATCGGCAAGCGACGAATATGTTTCAAAAGCGCAATACCGCAGGGAGCTTATATCAAATCAGTCGGC
Source organism: uncultured Clostridia bacterium (assembly GCA_947623505.1). Lineage (GTDB taxonomy): Bacteria > Bacillota > Clostridia > Oscillospirales > Acutalibacteraceae > Eubacterium_R. Next base: position 15,997 of record CANQGT010000023.1, read on the forward strand.
CCGATGCGTAAGCGCGTATGTCTACGCGGGCGCGTCCGTTTTTGAAAGCACCACCGATCTTGTTTTCAGCGGTTCCACCGTGATAGCGGAAAACGGAGCGGTGATAGGCGAGGGCAAACGCTTTTGCAGGGAAACGGTTTTAACGTTTGCCGATATAGATACAGAAAAGCTCAATGCCCTGCGCAGGAGCAACACCTCGTTTGAAAATATTTGCCGCGTCGGTGAAATATCGGATTGCCGTGTAAAAAACGACGAAAACGATTTGAAATACCGCTTTGTCGATCCCCATCCGTTTGTGCCCGCGAACGATGATAAGCGCCGCGAAAGGTGCGGAGAAATTTTTTCGATTCAGGCCGCAGGGCTTGCGAAGCGCCTTGAGCACGTTGGCTCAACGGGCGCTGTCATAGGTATTTCCGGCGGTCTTGATTCAACGCTTGCGCTGCTTGTTGCGGTTGAGGCTATGAAGCTTATCGGCAAGAAAAATTCCGATATTCTCGGTATAACGATGCCGGGATTCGGCACAACGGGCAGAACTTATCACAACGCCGTTTCGCTGATGGAAAGCCTCGGCGTTACCGTTAAGGAAATAAGCATAAAAGACGCCTGCATTCTTCATATGAAAGATATTGAGCACGATCCCGATATTAAGGATATAACTTACGAAAACACGCAGGCAAGGGAGCGGACGCAGATACTTTTCGATATGGCAAACAAGCATTCAAAACTGCTTGTCGGTACCGGCGACCTCAGCGAGCTTGCGATGGGCTGGTGCACCTATAACGGCGACCATATGAGTATGTACGGCGTAAACGCCTCCGTTCCCAAAACGCTTGTGAGATACCTTGTGGAATATGTTGCCGGCGAGAGTGATGAAAAAACCGCCGCCATACTTTATGATATACTTGACACTCCCGTTTCGCCCGAGCTTCTGCCGCCGGATAAAAACGGCGCGATAGCGCAAAAAACGGAGGAAAATATAGGCCCTTACGAGCTTCACGATTTCTTCCTCTATCATTTCGTGCGTTTCGGATTCAACAAAGCAAAGCTGGCGTTTCTCGCCGAAAAAGCTTTCGGAGATAAGTACGGCGGCAATGAAATCGAAAAATGGCTCAATGTGTTCATTAAGCGCTTTTTCACCAGCCAGTTCAAGCGAAGCTGCGTTCCCGATTCCCCGAAGGTGGGCTCCGTTTCGCTTTCGCCGAGAGGCGATTGGCGTATGCCCTCCGACGCATCGTTTTCCGAATTTTTAAAATGACAACACCGTATGAAGTATGAAAACAATATCATCAGTTTCAAGCAGAATGAATAGCGCGATAACAATGATATAAAAACAGACTTATTCATCATCACTTTTCTGTGTGGAACGCCGTGGGCCGTTGCTTTTTTGTGGCTTTAAATATTCACCGTTTTCAAATATGTAATAATTTTCTTGTGTTTTGCGGCTCTACCAGTTACAATATATCCAGAGGTGAAATCTATGTCATTAAAAAAAATAATCGTAAACAGTAAAGCGAAAATAGTGGACGCCGTAACAAAGCTTGTAACAATGTCCTCCGGCCTTTCGCAGGAGGATACGGCAAGGCTCGGTGAAGAAAAAACGGTCACCGAGGGTATGCCCTCGCTTTTGCGCAAAGCCGCCGCTGACGGCGCCGTTTTGCTTAAAAATGAAAATATACTTCCGCTTAAAGACTCAACAGTTGTCTCTCTTTTCGGCAGAGTGCAGCTTGAATGGTTCTATACCGGTTACGGCTCCGGCGGAGACGTAAACAGGCCGTATGCCGTAAGTCCCGTAGACGGAATTAAAAACTGCGCCTCTTTGAAATTAAACGAAGAACTTTTGCGCATTTATGAGAATTACAACAGCGAAAACCCGATGGACCACGGTTTTTGGGGCCATTGGCCGAGATGCTGCCCCGAAATGCCGATAGACGCTGAGACCGTAAAAAAGGCCGCCGAAAATTCCGATTGCGCCGTTGTATGTATAGGTCGCTCGTCGGGTGAGGACAGGGAAAACGTTCTTGAAAAAGGCAGTTTTTATCTGAATGACGGTGAAAAAAATATGCTTTCCCTCGTCACAAAGTATTTTGAAAAAACGGTTGTGCTGCTGAATATCGGCTGCATTATGGATCTCGGCTTTATAGAGGAGTACGGAGGAAAGATAGGCGCCGCTATGATAGTCTGGCAGGGAGGAATGGAAAGCGGAAACGCCGTTGCCGACTTGCTTTGCGGCGCGGCTTATCCCGGCGGCCGTTTATCCGATACCGTCGCGAGGCATTATGAGGATTATCCTTCGGCGGAGAATTTCGGCGGAAAAGATTACAATATTTATAAAGAGGATATTTACGTCGGCTATCGCTGGTTTGAAACTTTTAAGCCGGAAACGGTGCTTTATCCGTTCGGTTTCGGCCTTTCGTACAGTGATTTTGACGTTAAATACGAAAGCGTAAAAGAGGAAAACGGCGGATACGCTTTTTCCGTTTCGGTTAAGAATATCGGTAAGCGCAGTTCCGTCGAAACGGCGCAGCTTTATATTGAAAAGCCCTGCGGAACGCTCGGAAATCCGAGCCGTGTGCTTGCCGCTTTCGCGAAATCCGTTGAGCTTGAGCCCGGTGGAGAGGAAAAGCTGACGCTGTTTGTTTCAAAAAATCAGTTTGCCTCTTACGATGATTCGGGCGTTTCGGGAAATAAATCGTCTTACGTTATCGAAAAGGGCACTTACGGCTTTTACATAGGAAAAAACGTAAGAGACGCTGAACTTGTGTATTCCGTTGAGCAGGAAGATACCGTTACGGTTGAGGCTTTGGCGCAGACCGCCGCGCCGAAGCAGGCGTTTTCCGTTTACAAAGCGGTTGAAAAAAACGGAAAAAGGATAATCTCCGAGGAAGCCGTTGCGGTTGCCGGATATGATTTGAAAAAAATAATAATCGATAATCTTCCGAAAGATATAACCTACACCGGAGATATGGGATACAAGCTTTCTCAGGTAAAATCGGGCGAGGTGAGCATTGATGATTTTGTCGCTCAGCTTGATTTAGAGGAGCTTGAGGCTATAAGCCGCGGAGACTATGTTATGAACAGCCCGCTCGGCGTTGCCGGAAATGCGGGAACGATAGGCGGAGTCTTGCCGTCTCTGCGTGAAAAGGGAGTTCCCGCCGTCACAACTACGGACGGGCCTTCGGGCATAAGGCTTCAGGCGTGCTGTTCGCTTATACCTATCGGCACTCTGCTTGCCTGCACTTTTGATGAAAAGCTTGTTGAAGAGGTCTATTCGGCAGTCGGCAAAGAGATGCTTGCGAAAGGTTCCGACGTGCTTCTCGCACCCGGTATGAATATCCACAGAAATCCGCTTTGCGGCAGAAATTTTGAATATTATTCCGAAGATCCGCTACTCACCGGAAAAATCGCCGCCGCTGCCGTTCGCGGTTTGCAGAAGACGGGAGTTTCAGCCTGCCCCAAGCATTTTGCCTGCAACAATCAGGAATTCAGGCGCAATAAAAACGATTCGCGCCTTTCGGAGCGGGCTTTGAGAGAAATATATCTCAAAGGCTTTGAGATATGTGTAAAAGAGGCAAAGCCTAAATCCATAATGACCTCCTACAATATGGTAAACGGTGTTTACAGCCATTATAATTATGAGCTTTGCAGAAGAATTTTAAGAGACGAGTGGGGCTTTGAGGGTTGTATTATGACCGATTGGTGGATGCAGTATATAAAGAGCCCGGAATTTCCGAATCTCCGTGATAACGCCTATCGTGTAAGAGGCTGCGTAGATGTGCTTATGCCCGGCGGAAAACGCACCGGAAAGAAAAAAAGCGACGGAACGTTGCTTAAAACCTATTCTTCCCCAAACGGTATCACGCTCGGTGAAATGCAGTATTGCGCCAAAAACGTGCTTAATTTCGCGATGAACACCCCCGCTATGGATAGGGAAATCAAAATATAATAGCTTAGTTTAGAAAATATGTCTTTTCGCAAATCCGGCTCCTCTGTGTAAGAGGAGCCGGTTGCCGCACATTTCCCCTTTTTGGCTCTCCTGTGCAAGGGGAGCCAGCTGCCGCAGGCAGACTGAGGGGTTGGTCGATACAATCTCTAACCGCTTTGGCTCACCTGTGTAAGGGGAGCCGGCTGCCGCAGGCAGACTGAGGGGTTGGTCGATACAATCTCTAACCGCTTTGGCTCACCTGTGTAAGGGGAGCCGGCTGCCGCAGGTAGACTGAGGGGTTGGTTAGTTACAATAACGCTGTTTTAACAGTACAACCCCTCCGCCTCGCGTTCGCTCGGCACCTCCCCTTACACAGGTGAGGCAATAAGGAATATCATATGCACAACCCATCCGCCTCGCGTCCGCTCGGCACCTCCCCTTACACAGGTGAGGCAATAAGGAAAATCGTATGCACAACCCTTCCTTTTCGCTTACGCTCAACACCTTCCATTACACAGTACATCGAAGATGTTTATTACATATAAGTTAATGGAGGATTAAAATAAATTACAGCGGCGTAAATGATTTGTAATTTTTACAGAATGCGAAAAATCGTAAAGGAAATTAGCTTTACATCGCATTTTTTGGGGTAAAAACGGCATATTTTTCCGTAAATGTATAATGTTTGGATAAGTTGAAAAAGATTCATTAAAAATGCGATGACATTTATTCTGAGTTTACGCTGAGTTAATCATAAGTTTACCTTATACTGTTATGCTACTAATGTATAGTTATGTTGACGAGGGGCTCTTTCTGTCTCCGTGCCAACATACATATAATATTTTATATAAATTTCACGTTTTGGAGGGGAATTTATGCGAAGATTTACAAAAAGAATGTTAAGCCTGTTCCTGTCAATTTTGATGGTGCTGTCCTCACTTACGGTGGGGCTTACGGCGTTTGCCGATCAAGTTGCCTGGGACCTGTCTAAAATGCCTAATCCTACAGTAAACGGTACGGATATTACAGATGATATTATTAATATCGCCAAGGCATTGATGAAAGAGGACGGTTCTGCCAGTAGTGTTGCCGATCCTGCCGGGCCTGCTATTGAGAATATTGCCGATTCTTCATATAAATGGAACGGCAATGCTCTTGACAGAGGTTCGTTAATTACAGACAATGCCGAAGGCGACGGATATATTATAGCGAAGTCCGTATTTAATATCCTCTTTGCGGCCGCAAAAGCAAGCGACGAAGAGTATAGACTGCCTTTGAACAGCGACTATATAAATACATATATAGTTGAGAACCTGAAGGCGTATATGGGCGAAGATTGGAATGAATTTTGGAATAACGCTGACGGCTCCTACGAGTTTTTCAATGCGTTTATCGGGGCTAAGTACGAATGGCCCGGATCCAATATGACCGGTTTTCTTACCTTTACCGGAGAGACAGCCGACGTTATTGTCGATCTTAACGAGGATTATTATCTTTGGAACGCCTACGGCGACGACCTTCAGAAGTTAACCGATATTCTCGTCACCGAAAAGGCATTTTCTTGGAAAGCCGCAAATGAAGCGATTCCAAAGCATAAAGCCGGCGCCGCGAAGGCTGATTTAGATGCCGCCAAAATTCGCGTAAGGGGCGAGCAGCTTAAAGCTTTCGGCAATCTTTTCTCTTCCGTTTGGAATGATTTCCACAACGGAAATGATGAGACGTTTTCAAAAATAGATCCTGCGACCCGTCTTCTTATACTCACCGAAGGCAACAAACTCTTCAATGCCGTATTGACTGATGACGGCTCAAAGGCGGAAGAGAAAATTGCAAAAGGTATGGGCTCCGAAGACGAAGAGCAAACTGTACAGCTTGCCTACGATATGGAAGCCACAAGCAAAATATTAAGGCACTTCTTCTATGCGGATGCCGTTGCGGATGATGCTGATATTCAGAAAAATCTTAAAAAGGCTTTTGCTAAAGATATGGATTCATTCTATAACTTTATGTTGAAAGACTTCATCAGCGTTGTTGACGGTGTTAAGGATTCTCTTTATAATGCTGACGGTTCTGTTAAATCGGATCTTGATGTAAAAGAACTCCGCGAAATAAAGAACGGTTTTGAATCGGCTTACGGTACTTATAACGGTTTGACTGAAGATCTTCAGCAGCTTTCTGCCGCTAAAGAAGCTAAGAGCAGATTGGATGGATATTATTTCAGCGCCGATGACAGCGCGGAAAATCCGCAGACTTTTGTAGGCCTTTGGAATAATGCCGTTGCTCAGTCTTACATAGACGTTGCGGAGCGTCTCGAATATTGCTCCGATATTTACTCAAAGAACGAGTCGAATGAAAATAAGAGCACTCTTAAAAATCAGAGAGAAGCGGACAGCGTAAAAGAACTTCTTGACGAGGCGGATTCACTTTATGCCGAGTTAGTTTGGGAAGATTTATACGAAGCGAAACATCCCTCCGAAAATCCGGAATATACAGATCTTAATAAGCTCACCCCGAATCTTCAGTTTGATTCGGTTGATAAGGTTTACACGGGAATTGATGCTCTGAAGTGGGCGAGAGACGTTCATAAGGGCGACGGTTCCGCGTATGGTGCGCAGGTTATGTATGAAAGATATCTGCTTGGATATTTCTTTGAAGTCGCGCATAAAAACCTTGATGAATATCTTCAGGGCGACGAGCTTGTTATCCATCCTTTATCCGAAATGGATATAATTCCGATTCGCGCCAAAATCGAAGCGGTTGAGAATGCGTTTAATCAGCTTCCCGAGAAATTTAAGAATGATCCCGACGTTTTAAGATACGCGTCGGTTGAGTTAGGCTCTCCGATAGTAAATCTCGGAAGGCCGAATGTTGCGGTAATGAGCAACAATAATCTCGAAACCATTGATGCGCCCAATCAGAGCAAGAATGAGGCTCCCAGTACCTCTCTTAATGATTTCGATTTCTCGAAACTTGCGGAATTAGGTGAAGTAAAAGAACTTGCGGATAACGGCGATAAGCACGGTGCTCTTGAGGCTTTGTTTACGCAGATTTTAGCTACAGCTAAGGACAACAGAAAAGCTATCGACGATATTCTTAAATCTTCAAGTCTCAGCAAGGGACTTCAGGATTATATCTTAAAAGCTATTGACGATAAGGATTCAGCCACGAAACTTGCCGATTTGTATGAAAATTACACTGCTAAATCTTCGTCTACGGTTGATTGGAGCTTCCTGACAGTAAATCAAGAGTATAAATCACTTCTCACGGAAGAACTCAGCGAGGAAAATGTTGAGAATGCAATCGGAGAACTTTCCGATATAGCGAATAACGCGATAACCCAGTTTGTACTCAGCGGAAACGAGAACCTTAACCTCAAGCAGTTTGTTGAGTCTCTGCTTTATACCAAAACCGTAGCTGAACTAATCAGAGGTCTCATTAATAAGATTTATACAGATGAAAGCTTTGCTTCGGTTAGATATATCTGCGCTTTGTTCGGAGTCGACTTTACCGGAATTGACATAAGTACTTATGATTGTAGCAATATAAACAACAAGAAAACCTTTGTAAAGGCTCTTGCCGAAATGCTCGCTCCGTTTGAGCCGTTAATAAATTGGCTCGTGAGAAACGAACCGATTGATATTGCGGGCGTCTTCGAAGTATCCGGAGCAGACGGTTATGGAAACGCCGTTAAGCCGTTGCTTGAATACGCTCTCGGCGCGTCAAAGAATTTGGAAACTAATTCACTTGAGGGAATTCTCAATGCCCTGCTCACCAGAGTTGAGGAAATAGCCGACGCCCCCGTAGAAGAGCTTCTCGGGTTTATCCCGTCGCTCGTAAACTTCATCGATAAGGGCGGCATTCAGAAATTTGCAGATGCGCTGCTTCATCCGTTGGTTGATTTGCTTCAACCGATAGTAGATGTTCTTCATGAAAAAGATAAAAATATAAATACACTATATGATTTTATTTTCGCTTTGTTCGGCGTTGATAAAACACTTGGTGTTAAAGATCTCACATGGGATAACATAACGGATAACATACCCGATATAGTAAATAACTTCCTTAAGGATATCAAGATAGGCGACGGAACATACACGTTCACGGTCAACAGTCTTGATTT
>CANQGT010000024.1 GCA_947623505.1 uncultured Clostridia bacterium
GATATTTCGCACATTTCCGTTTCTCTGTTGAGAAACTCCAACGTACTCAACAGGGTCTATCCGACCCCATAACAAAACGCCTTCACGGTTTAATAAACCGCGAAGGCGCTTTTTTTATTTTAATAATTCAATTTGCCGAAAGACGTTTTGCCATTTGAATAAGCAATTCCAAATCTTTGCCCGATAAATTTTTAGATATGCTGTTGAGCTCCTGCACAAGAAGTGTTTCGCTGCTATGCGTGTCAAAAAAATCCATCGGAGTTATGTTGAAATATTCGCAGATATATAAAAACTCGCTCATTGACGGCAGCGCTCTGCCCGATGAAATGCTTTGGATATAGCTTCTGCTGTGGCCCAAATCAAAACTCATTTTATATTCGGAAACATTTTTTTGAAGCCTCAGTTGTGTAATTCGTTTTCTTATGAATTCCTCATCCATAAAATCACCCCATTACACATAGTTTACACTAATTAAATTGGTATAATTACGATAAAATTAGTAATTATACTTGCATTATACAAATTTAATTTGTATAATATAAAATGCTTCAACAATTTCAGCGGTATATTACAGATTTTTATAAAGCATTTGCGAATATTTAATTGTCTTCGGAAATATATTCCGCGATATCTTCTAACCTGCAATTCAAAACACGGCATAGCTTATCAAGCGTTTTTGTTTCTATATTATCGTTGCTTTTTAAGCGCCTGACGGTCTTGCTGTCTATACCGCTTTTTTCTCTGAGATAATATGTGGTTATATTTTTCCTTTTCATAGTTTCCCAAAGTCTGTCAAATTTTATCATAACCGATTCCCCCTTGACAATAAATATTATGGGGGTTATAATCTCTTGATATAAGGGGATATAATCCCCATATATTTTTTCAATCATTCGCCATTCGTCCTTAATTAAGGATAATATTATAATAAAAAGTGAGGAAAAGAAAATGACGGGATACCCTTCAATAGACAAACCATGGCTTAAATATTACAGCGAAGAGGTAATTAACGCCGCTCTGCCGCAAAAGACCATATATCGTTATTTAAAAGACAACAACGCCCCTTTTCCGAATAATACCGCTCTTAATTACTTTAACAACAAAATTAAATATAAAACGCTTATTGAAAAAACAGACATTACCGCCGCAGCGCTTACTGCTCTTGGGGTAAAATGCGGTGAAATAATAACCGTGCTTATGCCCACCCTGCCCGAAACCGTATATCTGCTTTATGCTATAAGTAAAATCGGCGCCGTTGCAAATATGGTTGATCCAAGAACAAGCGCCGACGGTATAAAAAAATACATTCGGGAAGATGAATCCAAAATCATATTTACAATCGATATTGCATATAACAAGGTAATTTCGGCAACCGATGAGCTCGATTTCATAAAAAATATTATTGCCATTTCGCCCGCCGATTCCCTTTCGCAACCGCTGAAAACTTTTTACAAGCTGCGCAACGGTGCGCCGAACAAAAATCATAAAGGAAATTTTCTGAATTGGGAAGAGTTCTATTCTTTAGGCGATAAAAAAACAAGCCACGAAGAAAAATATGTAAACAACAGACCTGTCGTTATAGTACATACGGGAGGAACAACGGGTTTTCCAAAAGGCGTTGTATTAACGAACGACAATTTAAACGCGGCCGCATTTCAATGCCTCATATCCGGTATAGATATGAAGCGCGAGCATACTTGGCTGAATATTATGCCCCCGTTCATAGCATACGGTGTCGGCAACGGTCTTCACTTACCGCTTGTTATAGGTATGGAGGTTTATCTGATACCTCAATTTGATCCTAATAAATTTGACAGACTGATGATTAAATACAAGCCGAATCATATGGTTGGAGTGCCGTCTCATTACGGGAATCTGATAAAAAGCAAAAAACTTGCAAAAGCCGATTTATCATATGTTATAGCTCCAACGGTAGGCGGCGACACTATGGATAAAAATTCGGAAATCGCAACCAACAAATTTTTAAAAGAGCATCACTGCAAATACGCCGTAACAAAGGGATACGGAATGACCGAAGTCTCCGCCGCGGTAAGCGTATGTATTTCAAACTACTGCAACAAATTGGGCAGCGTGGGCATTCCGTTTTCCCATACATTGATTTCTGTTTTTGAGCCTAATACCGATAAGGAGCTTAAATACGGCGAACTCGGCGAAATTTGCCTGTCGGGGCCTAACACAATGCTTGGCTATTTTAATAATGAAAATGAAACCGACCGAATTTTGAAGACGCATACCGACGGAAAGCTTTGGGTACATTCGGGGGATATCGGATATATGACCGAGGAAGGATTTCTTTATATTGTTGATCGATTAAAGAGAATAATAATCCGCCATGACGGGTTTAAAGTTTTTCCTTCCGAAATCGAAAAAAGCGTACTTTCTACAGGATTTGCAAAAAATGCCGCGGCGGTAAAATATCCCGACGATGAGCATGCACAAGGATATCTCCCCGCGGCGTTCATTGTGCTGAATAAGGAGTATATGCAAGATGAGCAAGTAAAAGAAAAAATAAAAAAAGCCTGCAAACAGAAACTTCCCGAATACTGCTTGCCAAAAAAGTATTATTTTGTAGACGTTCTTCCGCTTACCTCAATAGGCAAAGTGGATTATTTAAAACTTGAAAATGATTTAAAAACTGAAAAGTGATTTTTATTTAAAAATACCAAAGTGAGGAAAAGAAGATGAATGAAAAGCTATTGAACATTGAAAAAACAAAGTACCGTTATTTTATGGACAATATTGACCTTTCGGCAAAGCGAGCGGCGATAATTTACACCATACCCGTTGATAAAGAGCCTTTGCCTGATTCCGACGAACTGAACAGAGATTATCCTACGGTTGAAATATCCAACAAAAAGCTTGTTGAGATGATAGACAAAACGGCTAAGGCGCTTATTGCTTTCGGCGTGAAAAAGGGTGATGGGGTAACAATATGCCAGACGAACACGCCCGAAATACTTTATATGGATTACGCTTTAAATAAAATAGGCGCAATAGCCAATTACATATACCCAAATGTAACAGCCGACGAAATGCGTTACTATTTGGACGAAATGAATTCAAAGTATATGTTTATACTTGACGACGCGCCGATAAAGGAGAATGTTAAAAAAGCTGTTGAGGGAACAGATATAAAGCTTATATCTTCTTCGGTTATTGAGTCTTTTCCCAAAATATTTAAAATTGTTGCCGCAAAAAAAGCGCCTGTAAACACAGAAACGCTTAAAAACGAAATGAAGTGGGCGGAATTTATAAAAAACGGCAAATCGGTTAAAACGGTTGACGAGGCGCCGTATTCACCCGACGCCACTTGCAGTTATGTTCACACAAGCGGAACATCAAGCACACCTAAAGCCGTTATTGAAACAAATGAAAATGTTAATTCTGTTATAAAAAATTACAAATTAGATAATCTTGTTTTAGGACTTAATAAAAAAGCACTAAACACAATTCCCGTTTTTGTAGAATTTGGTAAAGTAATTTCCCATATGACTTTATGCTTTTCTTCCTGTTTAATTTTAATTCCTGAAATGAATCCAAAAAATATTGTGAGTTTGCTAAATAAATTTCATCCAGAATATTTTGAAGCGACCCCTTCTCATGGACTTTCAATGATTAAAAGTAATCAAATTACAAATTTAAGCTATTTAGATCTTGCTTGTTTTGGTGGTGATGGATTTGATGCTATTGAAACTAGTATAAATGAGTTATTTAAAAAAACCGGAGCTCATATTACCGCTATAAACGGCTACGGCTCAACTGAAATCAGCGCAGTTGCAATAACAAATCTGCCTGATCGTCACAAATTCGGTTCTATCGGCAAACCTTTAGGCGAAACAAAAGCCATTATAGTTGAGCCCGGCACCTTTAACATAATAGACGAGCCCGATGTGATAGGCGAACTCTGCCTTACCGGTCCCGGCGTTACCAAAGGATACGCAGGCAACAGTAAAGATGAAACGGACATGGTGTTTATACGCCACCCCGACGGACTTATCTATGTTCATATGGGCGACCTCGCAAGGCGCGACAAAGACGGATTTTACTATTATGAGGGCAGAATCAAAAATGTTATCGCACGAAAATCCTTTAAATTTGCGCCAAAAGAGATAGAGGACGCAATTATGTCTCACCCGAAAAGCGCGCAATGCGTTGTTGTTGGGAAATACGACAGTGAAGAGGGGCAAGTGCCGAGCGCACACATTGTTTTATCGGACAATACTAACAGAGAGACAACCCTTAACGAGATAATCGATATTGTAAACCGCAAGGTACAGGAATTTCATAGACCGACAGTTTACAAAATTAAATCCGAAATAATCAGAACACGAAATAACAAAACGAATATCAACGCACTTAAAATCGAGGATATCGCAACTATACCGTCCGAAATCACCGATGCAGAAATAACGCTGTCCGACGATAAAGATTATGACTATGAGCTGAAACTGTTTTCAGATTCGGAAATTGAGGATAAAACCAGCATTACTGCCTTTATTGAAAGTGTCGCGAAGAACGAAAAGGTTTTAAACGGCAAAATACGATATTCATTCACCGTCGGCAAAAGCGACAGACTGATTAAAGAAATAATCACGGAATAAAAATAAAAAACCGACCGCAAGTAATCCGAAAAGGATAGGCTTGCGGTCGGTTTTTCGTCTGTTTTTTACAGCCCTGTTCTTATCGATTATCTGTTTTTAAAACTTGAGTTTTCTGAATTACAGCCATCGCGGCAAGCACCGAAGTAAACGCAATCGCGCCGCCGACCACAACATCGCTTAGATAGTGGGCGCCCATCACAAGCCGTGTAAACGCAACCGTGCCCGTGTAAACAAACGGCGCCCAAAAGCAAAGCTGTTTTTTGTTTTTCAAGCCGTCAAAAGCAAACGGGAAAAGCATTAAAAGAAAGCTCATACCCGCGCCCGCGGTGTGGCCGCTTGGGAAAGACTTATTGCCCGTTATGCCGTTTATTACATACCACGGAGTGAAAGCGTCATAGCTTCCGCGGGCGAGCAAATCACGAAAACGCACACGCCCCCAAAGATATTTCATTCCCTCAACGCAAAGAAGCTGCGCGGCAAGCGCGGCTATACCCGCGACGGCGAGCACAAAAAGAGCTTTCCGATATTTTTCGGGAATGTTTACCCATTTGCCCGCAATAAGGAGAACGAGGCCGAAACCAACTCCCCAAACAATACTGTAAACGAGTCTGTTTTCCTCAACGAAGAAATATTTGCCCACATAATATCCGAAATACGCGGAGCCCCCGAGGCAGACGGCCGCGCCCGCTATCTTTTGCCAAAGCTTATCCGCCGTGAAAACTATCACCGCGCCCGCCAGCGGGCATATAAGCCTTGCCGGCATCTCACCCGTCCTGTAAAACCAAACGCATATGGGATTTTGCGGATTATCAAGAAATATATCGAGATCAAGATCGACAAACGCCGCTGCCGCCAGCGCGACGGCGGAAACGATATAAAAAAATATAACGTTTTTTCTGTAACTTTTTACCATAAAATCACCTCATAACAAATCATACCATTTTTTCCGCGATATTTCAATCAGAAGTATAGCCGATAAATTGACATATTTTTACCGATATGTTACTATTGATTTATATTAAAGGGGGAATTTATATGAAAAAAACAAAGGCCGCCGCGGTTCTCGTTTTGTGCGCCGCCGTGATTCTTTCTTTGTTTTCCGCGTGCGCGGGCAAAACGGCCTCAACGCCTGTTGATCCCGCCGATTTTAAGGTGACCGCCTATATTATAGGCGACAGGATAACCGATAAAAACAACTTTGACACATCGCATTTTGACCAAATCACGGATATTATTCTTTTCGGAACGGCGAATTTTGACGAGCAGGGAGCGATAACCTTGACCGATGATTTCGCGCCCGCGCTTGAAAACTTGCGCGCCGTTATGAAAACGGACGGCAGCCAGCGCCTTTATCTCAATCTGCTCGGCCCCGGAAGTCAAAGCGATTCCGACGATTGGAACGAACAGATGGCCGATCTTGCGCAGCGCCACAACAACGCTTTTGAAAGCGGGGCGCTGGAGGGAAATATAAAGGATATTTTGGCAAAATACGATTTTGACGGAGTATTCTTTGATTATGAATTTCCGATAAAGCAAAAATTCTGGAATGTTTACAACGATTTTATCGTTTCGCTTGATTCGGTGCTGGGCGACGATTTCAAAATAGGCATAACCGTTGTTGACTGGGACGCAAAGCAGTCCAAAGCGGCGCGCGAGGCAACCGATCTCGTTGCCATAATGAGCTATGATAATTTTGATAAGGACAGAAATCATTCCACGCTTGAGCTCGCTAAAAGCGACGTTAAAAAGATAGCGAAAAAGGGATACGACAAATCAAAGCTCCTGCTCGGGGTTCCGTTCTATGCCCGCCCGACCAACGCCGACGCATACTGGTACGACTATGCCTCGTATTATGACAAAATGGACGAAAACGGATTGTATCAGGACGACGCCACGGGACTGACTTTCTCTTTCAACACCTATGACGTTATCAAGGAAAAAACGGATTTTGCCCTTGAAGAGGGCTTGGGCGGTATGATGATATGGCATTATTCCTGCGACTTGCCGGCGGACAATGAGCTTTCCCTGTTCAACGCCATGGAAGAAAGCATAAACGAGGCAAAGGCAAAATAGCATAGCATATAAAGCAAAGCTCCGGGGTTAGCCGCCGGAGTTTTTGTTTTATATGAATTGATTTAGTTCGGCGTTATAGCTGTAACCTATTGACGAGAGCTTTTCAACGATTTCGTTTTTGTCCTCGCAAAGCTCGTCGCAAAGCGCGTCAAGGCTTACATATTCATCTCTTAATTTTGTGTTTACAACGCCGAGAAGAAGAACAGCGTCTGCCGGTAAAGCCATATCAACACCTCCGTGCCGATAATTTACCATAAATTATATGCTTTTTCAATAAATAAAAGAATAAATTATTGAATAATTTGCTGTTTTATGTAATAATAGTTATCTGTATATTTAAAGAAATAATTTTAAATTTTTTGGAGCGAGTAATATGAACGACAATAAAGCATTGGCGCAGCTGCTTTTCCCGAATATAACAAAAACGCCCGATTATTATGAGGAATTATATCCTCCCCGCAATCTTAAAGAGGGCGCGAAGGTGACGAGGCTTGCGCCAAGCCCCACGGGATTTATACATTTCGGCAATCTTTTCGCCGGCTCTGCCGCGTTCAGAACCGCGAGATCCTCCGGCGGCGTTTTCTACGTAAGAGTTGACGATACGGACCAAAAGCGCAAGGTCGAGGGAGCGGTCGAGGTTATGCTTGAAAGCCTTGCCGCCTTCGGCATAACGCCGGACGAGGGCGTTATGCCGGACGGATCGCAGAAAGGCGCATACGGCCCGTATATTCAAAGCCGGCGCAAGGAAATATATCAGACCTTCGCAAAATCCCTTGTTGAGCGAGGGCTTGCCTATCCCTGCTTTTGCAGCGAGGAAGCGCTCGACGAAATAAGAGCGGCTCAGGAAAACGAGGACATAATAGGATATTACGGCAAATACGCCGTTTGCAGAAATCTTGATTTCAATCAAATCAAAAAGAATATCGACGAGGGGAAGCCGTGGACGCTCCGCCTGAAATCGGACGGCAAGCCCGACGGAAAGGTTATTTTTGACGACGCCGTAAGAGGCAAAATCGAAATGGCGGAAAACATTATAGATATTGTTTTGCTGAAAGCAAACGGCATACCTACTTATCATTTCGCGCACGCGGTGGACGATCACCTTATGCGCACCACTCACGTTGTAAGGGGCGATGAATGGATAGCCTCAATGCCTATACATTTGCAGCTTTTCCGTTATCTCGGATTTAAGCCGGTTAAATACGCACACCTCGGCACTATAATGAAAGAGGAAAACGGCGGAAAAAGAAAAATTTCAAAGCGCAAGGATCCTGAGATCGCCGCGTCTTATTATATAAAAGAGGGCTATCCCGCCGCTTCGGTCAACGAATATATAATGACTCTTTTAAATTCAAATTTTGAGGAATGGCGCAGAGCGAACAAGGACGCCGATCTCGGCGATTTCCCGATAAGTCTGAAAAAGATAAGCGTTTCGGGCTCGCTTTTCGATATAGTTAAGCTGAACGACGTTTCAAAAAACGTTATCAGCACGATGAAGGCCGACGAGGTGTTTGCCCTTTCTTATGAGTGGGCGAAAAAATTCAATCCCGCGCTTGCCTCTTTATACGAAAAAGACAAGGCTTACGCCGAGGCTATGCTGAACATAGACCGCGAAAACAAAAAGCCACGAAAAGATATTGCGAAATGGAGCGATATTCCCGATTATTTCAGCTATATGTACGACGAGACTTTTGAGCATTGCTATGAATTAAACGGGAACGCCACGCCGTCGCTCGCGGCCGATGTGCTTGAAAAATATATAGATATCGTTGACCTTTCGGACGATAAGGACACTTGGTTTGAGAGAATAAAGGCGATGTGTGAGCCTCTCGGCTGCACGCCGAACGTAAAGGAATACAAGCAAAACCCCGAAAAATTCAGAGCACATGTGGGCGACGTTTCAACCGTTATCCGCGTTGCGCTCACGGGCAGAACAAACACACCCGACCTTTACGCCATTACAGCCCTTTTGGGCGAAAGCAGAGTAAAGGCAAGGCTTTCGGCGGCGCTAAGGTATTATAAGGAGAATGTGAAATGACTAAGGAAAACACCGAAGAAATCAAGGAAAGCTCAAATTTTATTTACGATTTTATAGATAAAGACCTTGCCGACGGCGTATATTCGAGGGTGCAGACACGCTTTCCGCCGGAGCCGAACGGATATCTGCATATAGGCCACGCAAAGGCCATATGCATAAATTTCGGCGCTAAGGAGAAATACAACGGCGTTTGCAATCTTCGCCTTGACGACACGAACCCCGTTAAAGAGGATACGGAATATGTTGACGCGATAAAAGAGGACATACGCTGGCTCGGTTTTGACTGGGACAACCTCTATTTCGCCTCCGATTATTTTGACTATATCTACGAATGCGCGGTAAAGCTCATAAAAAAAGGCAAGGCGTTCGTATGCGACCTCACGCCCGAACAGCAGAGAGAATACCGCGGAACGCTCACCGAGCCGGGCAGGGAAAGCCCATATCGAAACAGAAGTGTTGAGGAAAACCTTGATCTGTTTACAAGAATGACGAACGGCGAATTTCCCGAGGGCTCAAGAGTTTTAAGGGCAAAAATCGATATGGCCAGCCCAAATCTCAATATGAGAGATCCGATAATCTACCGCATAATGTACGCCCATCATCACAGAACGGGCGACAAATGGTGCGTTTATCCGATGTACGACTTTGCCCATCCCCTCTCCGACGCGTGCGAGAAAGTCACTCATTCCCTATGCTCTCTTGAATTTGAAAATCACCGCCCGCTGTATGATTGGGTGGTAAACGAATGCGTTGACGGCGAAAAGCCGCGCCAAATAGAATTTGCGAGATTGAATCTTAATTACACGCTTACCTCAAAGCGCAAATGCCTGCAGCTCATCAAGGACGGCATCGTTGACGGCTGGGACGATCCGAGAATGGCGACGCTCAGCGGAATGCGCAGGCGCGGCTATCCGGCGGAGGCCGTAAGGGATTTCTGCGAACGCATAGGCGTTTCAAAGGCTTACAGCGTTGTGGATTTCGCGTTGCTTGAAAGCTGCGTAAGAAATAATCTGAATCTCAATTCGCGCCGCGCAATGGCAATCCTCGAACCGCTGAAGCTCGTTATAGACAATTATCCCGACGGAAAAACAGAGGAAATAGAGGCGGAATACCACCCCGATCATCCCGAATACGGCTCAAGAAAGATGACCTTTTCCAAGGAACTGTATATCGAGAAAAACGACTTTATGGCAGAACCCGTCAAAAAATATTTCAGGCTGTTCCCCGAAAACGAGGTTCGCCTTTTCAAGGCGTATTTTGTGACCTGCACCGGTTATGATACGGATGAAAACGGAAACGTAACCTGCGTTCACTGCACTTACGATCCCGCCACCTTCGGGGGCGACAGCGCGGACGGCCGCAAGGTAAAGGGCACGATTCACTGGGTTTCCGCCGCAGACTGCGTAAAGGCCGAGGTGCGGCTTTACGACAGACTTTTCAACGTGCCGAACCCGAGCACTGAAGAAGTTGCGAGCTCGTTTGAAGACAATATCAACCCCGATTCACTGAAAACCGTTGAGGCCGTCTGCGAAAAGAGCCTTGCGCTCGCAAAGGCGGGAGACAGATTTCAGTTTATGAGAAACGGCTATTTCTGCGCGGACAAGGACAGCACGGCGGAGCGCCTTGTATTTAACCGCACCGTTGCCCTCAGAGACAGCTTTAACGTTAAACAATGATTTTACCGCGAAAGTTTTTACTTTAGGAGAACAAAAATTGAGCACGAGAAAAGATATAAAAAACATTGCGATAATCGCTCACGTAGACCACGGCAAAACAACGCTTGTTGACGAGCTGTTGCGCCAGAGCGGAACGTTTCGCGAAAACGAGACGGTTGACGAAAGAGTTATGGACAGCAACGCCCTTGAAAAGGAGCGCGGCATTACAATCCTTTCAAAAAACACCTCCATACATTACAAAAACACTAAAATAAATATTGTGGATACGCCCGGCCACGCCGATTTCGGCGGAGAGGTTGAGCGCATACTCACAATGGTGGACGGCGTTTTGCTTTTGGTGGACGCGTTTGAGGGCTGTATGCCGCAGACGAGATTCGTTTTAAAAAAAGCGCTCGGTCTTCACAAAACGCCGCTTGTTGTTGTAAATAAGATAGACAGAGACGGCGCTCGGCCGGCGGAGGTAATAGACGAGGTTCTTGATTTGTTCATAGAACTCGGGGCAGACGACAGCCAGATAGATTTTCCCGTAGTCTACGCATCGGCGAAGGACGGCTATTCGAGCCTTGATCCTACGGACAGAGACGGGGATATGCAGCCGCTTTTGGACGCCATTCTCGAATATATCCCATCGCCCGAGGGCGATCCGGACGGCCCGGCGCAGATACTGTTTTCCTCGCTTGAATACGACGACTACGTCGGCAGAATAGGAGTGGGGCGTGTTGAGCGCGGCAGTATCAAAACCAACACACCGTATGTTCTTTGCAAGCAGGACGGCGGCAGGGAAAACATAAAAATAACAAAACTGTTTCAGTTTGAGGGGCTTAAAAGAACGCCGTGCGACGAGGCTCAGCTCGGCGACCTCATATGCGTTGCCGGCATACCCGATCTGAACATAGGCGAAACGGTATGCGACCCCGAATGCGTTGAGCCTCTGCCGTTCGTTAAAATAGACGAGCCCACAATAAGTATGAATTTCATAGTAAACGATTCGCCGTTTGCCGGCAGAGAGGGCAAATACGTTACAAGCCGCAACATACGCGACCGCCTTTTTAAAGAGGTTGAGACTAACGTATCGATGCGGGTGGAGGAGACGGACACCACCGACCGTTTTAAGGTCAGCGGACGAGGAGAGCTTCACCTTTCAATACTTATTGAGACCATGCGCCGTGAAAACTATGAATTTCAGGTGTCACGCCCGCAGGTAATACTTAAAAAAGACGAAAAAACAGGTAAAACTCTCGAACCCGTGGAGCTTGCGATAATAGAGGTGCCGGAGGAATACGTAGGCTCCGTCGTGGAAAAACTCTGCTCGCGAAAGGGCGAAATAGAATCGATGGATACCCGAACCACCGGAATGACGCACCTTGAGATAAAGATACCCTCAAGGGGTCTTATAGGATACAGAAGCGAATTTCTTACGGACACAAACGGCAACGGCATTATGAATCAGCTTTTCATAGGTTATGAGCCATACACGGGCGATATAGCAACAAGAACGAGGGGCTCAATAGTCGTTTATGAAACAGGTGTAACAACAGGCTACGGCCTTTGGAACAGCCAGGACAGGGGCAGGCTGTTCGTCGGCCCCGGAGTTGAGGTATATGAGGGTATGATAGTCGGCGAATGCGCCAAAAACGAGGACGTAATCTGCAACGTCTGCAAGAAAAAACACGTTACGAACACGCGGGCAAGCGGTTCCGACGAGGCTTTGAAATTAGTGCCTCACACCGTGCTTTCGCTTGAGCAGAGTATGGAATTTCTCGCGGACGATGAATTGCTTGAGGTAACGCCGAAATCAATAAGGCTTCGCAAAACGATTCTCGATAAACAGTCAAGGCTCAAAGCCGAAAGCAGAAAGAAATAGCATAGCGTTTAAAGGGAGTGTGTTTATATGAGCGAAAAAAACGGTTTATATATTCACATTCCCTTTTGCTTTGGCAAATGCCCGTACTGCAATTTTTATTCCGTAAAATACGATGCGGAATCGGCAGAGAAATACACAGACCGCGTTATTGAGGAATTTCAAAAATACGCCGGCGCGGAATTCGACACGGTTTACATCGGCGGCGGAACGCCGAGCTGCCTTGAACCGGAGCTTATCGAAAAATTGATGAACGCCGTTTACGGCTGTTTTAAAATCGACCGAAATTCCGAAATAACGGCGGAATGCAATCCGAAAAAGGATTTGGCGAGAGATTTTGAGATATATGCCGCTTGCGGGATAAACAGGATCTCGCTCGGTATGCAGAGCGCGGTAAAGGAGGAGCGCCTCGCTCTCGGCAGAAGCGCCGGCAAAGAAGAAATCGCGGATTCCGTTTCGCGGGCGAAATCGGCGGGAATAAATAATATCAGCCTCGACCTTATGCTCGGCACGCCTAAGCAGACTTTGCGCGGGCTTGACGAGACTTTTGATTTTATATCGTCTCTTGAAGTAACGCATATTTCCGCCTATATTCTGAAAATAGAACCCGAAACGCCGTTTTACAAATTGCAAAGCAGACTGCCCCTGCCTACAGAGGACGAGGTTGCGGATATGTATTTAAAAACAGTTGACGCCCTTTCGTCTATGGGCTTTGAGCAATACGAGATAAGCAATTTCGCAAAGAGAGGCTTTGAGAGCAGGCACAACAACAAATATTGGGAACTGACGCCTTACCTCGGAATAGGCGCGAGCGCCCATTCTTTTTGGAACGGCAGGAGATTTTATTACGACAACGATTTGAATATAATCGACGACGGCGAGGGCGGCTCTGACGAAGAGCGCATTATGTTAGGTCTGCGGCTGAAAAAGGGCATAAAAAAAGACTTTATAAAAGCCGATTTAACACCGTATATAAAAATGGGATATATGGAGGAAAAGGGCGAAAATATCGCTTTCACGCCGAAAGGCTTTCTTGTTTCAAACACAATCTTATCCGAAATCATATAACTTAGGGGAGCCTTGATTTATTCGGCGCCGTTTTACCGTCCTTTCGGCAAAACGGTTTTATTTTTTTTGCCAAAAAACGGCGGCCGCCGTTCCGGTGCCCCCCCTGCGAATATATTTTTTCAATATTTTTATAAAAACGCTTGACAGCGCCGTTATAACTGTATATAATCAATATATACAATATTTACAGAGGTGGCCATGTGAATATCCTGATAGACAACAAAAGCGGAGCGCCGATCTATGATCAGATATATTCGCAGATAAAAAACCAGATAATAAACGGCTCGCTCAAAGAGGACGAAATGCTGCCCTCTATTCGCGGGCTCGCGAAGGATCTGCGGATAAGTTTTATTACGACAAAGCGGTCTTACGAGGAACTTGAAAAAGAGGGATTTCTCTACACGGTTCCCGGAAAGGGCTGCTTTGTCGCGCCGAAAAATTTGGAGCTTATCCGTGAAGAAAATCTGAAAAAAATCGAAAAATATATTGATGAGATCGCCGTGCTTGCCGCGGCCTGCAACCTGAGCAGGCAAGATATTATCGAAATGATAGATTTCGGCTTGGAGGAATCGGAATGAACGCTATCGAAATCAAAAATTTAACAAAATCCTATTCCGAATTTACGCTTGATAATCTGAATCTGACGCTGCCGAACGGCTGCATTATGGGATTGGTGGGCGAAAACGGCGCGGGAAAAAGCACTACCATACGGCTTATTCTTGATTTGATACGCAAGGACAAAGGAAGTATTTATTTGTTCGGAAAGGACAATACGGAAAACATAAGACTTGCTAAAGAAGATATAGGCGTTGTAACGGACGAAATCGGCATTCCCGAATGCCTCACCGCAAAGCAGCTGGGCAACATAATGAGGCGGACTTTCAAAAATTGGGACTCGGAGTGTTATTCGGCTCTGCTGAGAAAATTATCGATTCCTGACAATAAGCCGTTTAAGACTTTTTCACGCGGTATGAAAATGAAGCTGGGGATAACTCTGGCTCTGTCGCATAAAGCAAAACTGCTTTTGCTTGACGAGCCGACCTCGGGGCTTGATCCCGTTGTCCGCGACGAGGTTACGGATATGCTTGCCGATTTTACGAGAGAGGAGGATCATTCGATTTTGATTTCCTCCCATATCGTGAGCGATCTTGAAAAGCTGTGTGATTATATAGCGTTTCTGCACAAAGGAAGATTATTGCTCTGTGAGGAAAAAGACAGGCTTTTAGAGGAATACGGACTTATTAACTGCACAGCGGAGGAATTGCAAAAGCTTCCGCCGAACGCGGTAAAATATAAAAAAACAAACCCCTACGGCGCGCAGGCGCTCGTATTGCGAAAAGCGCTGCCTTCGGGCATAAAAGCGAGCCCGGTAAGCATTGAGGAGCTTTTTGTGTTTATGGTGAACGAGGAGGAAAACAAATGAAAGGTTTGCTCTTAAAAGAATGGTATATGATGAAAAAATACTGCAAATCGTACCTTATTGTAGCCGCGGGTTATCTCTATGCGGTCGCTTTGTCCGGCGGCAAAGGTCCGTTCGCGTTTTTCCCATGCCTTTTATGCGGCATGATCCCGCTCAATCTTCAAGGATATGACGAACAGAGCGGCTGGATACATTACAGCGGCACCCTGCCCTATACAAAGGCTCAGCTCGTTTCCGTTAAATATTTGGACGGCCTGTTTTCTCTGCTGGCGTTTTTGGCGGCGGCGAATATCATTCAGATAATCAAAACGATTTTAAACCCCGATTCGGCAAACGGTGATTCCTTCCTTACCTTTGAACTTATTTCCGTATTTGCCTTTGCCTGCTTTTCCGTCTGCCTGCCGTTAGTTTTTAAATTCGGCATCGAAAAGGGAAGAATGATTTACTTTGCCGTTATCGTCGTGCTTTTCGCCGGATTCGCTGTTTTTTCGCAATCTTTTACGGGAATTACGGAAACCGATTTTGCACCCAAACCGATTTTAATATCTCTGCCCGCCGCAGGAGCGGTTATCTACGCGCTTTCGTGGTGTCTATCCGTTGCGTTATATAAAAAACGCGAGCTTTGATTGCGACCGAACGCTTTTCGCCGAAACAAAAAATATATAAAATGATTTATCGGGCGCCGCAAGCGGCGCCCGATTTATTGCGTTATGTTATAGCTGAGGGGAGTTGAACCCGATAAGTCCCACGGCGGTTCTTTTTGGTTATTTTTCCCATTTTCTTCTTGGAGGGCGCCGGCCCGCCTGCACCGAAAAAAGCAAAAATCCCTCAAAAATTCCTCGCCGTGGGATGCAAAGCAGTTTTTGCGGTGAGGATTTTTGCAAAGACAATGAAAACCCCTTGTCAATACTTGCGTATTGACAAGGGGTTTGAAGCGGTATTTGCGTAAATAAGCCCGCAAAAACCTTGTTGTGTTCGGCTCCCCTCAGCTGTTATATTCTCGCAACGCCGTCTTTTCTGGCGGCGTCGGCAACAGCAGACGCAACGGTATCCTTAATACGCTCATCGAAAGCGTAGGGCAGGATATAATCCGGCGTGAGATCCTTTTCATCCACAAGCGACGCTATGGCATAAGCGGCCGCTATCTTCATATTCTCTGTTATCTGGCTTGCGCGAACGTCAAGCGCACCGCGGAAAATTCCGGGGAACGCAACAACGTTGTTTATCTGATTCGGAAAATCCGAACGGCCTGTTCCGACGATGCTCGCGCCCGCCGCTTTTGCCTCATCGGGCATTATCTCCGGCGTGGGATTTGCCATAGCGAGAACTATGGGATCGGGATTCATCGTCTTTATCATTTCCTGAGTGAGCACGCCCGGCGCGGAAACGCCGATGAAAACGTCCGTACCGACAACGGCGTCTTTGAGCGTTCCTTTGGTCATTTCCCTGTTTGTGACCTTGGCGATGGCCGCCTTAGAGGGATTGAGATTTTCTCTGCCCTCGTATATAGCTCCCGTTCTGTCGCACAGAATAACGTCTTTGAGGCCTAAAGTCATAAGCAGCTTCGCAATGGCTATGCCGGCGGCGCCGGAGCCGTTTATAACCGCCCTGCATTCGCCGATAGGTTTGCCGGTGAGCTTAGTCGCGTTGATAAGAGCGGCTGAAACCACAACGGCGGTGCCGTGCTGATCGTCGTGGAAAATCGGAATATCGCAGATTTTCTTTAGCTTTTCCTCTATCTCAAAGCATCTCGGGGCGGCGATATCCTCAAGATTTATGCCGCCAAAAGAACCGCTGATATTATAAACGGTCTGAACAAATTCATCAACGTTTTTGGTGCGAACGCAAAGCGGGAAAGCGTCTACTCCGCCGAATTCCTTAAACAGAACGCATTTTCCCTCCATAACGGGCATACCCGCTTCGGGGCCTATATCGCCGAGGCCCAAAACGGCGGTGCCGTCCGTGATAACGGCTACCATATTCCAGCGGCGTGTGAGCTCCCAGCTCTTTTTGTAATCCTTCTGAATTTCAAGGCAGGGCTCCGCAACGCCGGGGGTGTAGGCAAGGGAAAGGGCGTCCTTATTATCAACCTTTGCCCTCGCTATTACTTCAACCTTACCTTTCCATTGCTCGTGCAATTTTAACGATTCTTTTCTGTAATCCATATTAGAATATCCTCTTATCAAAATTATTTGTTTTCTATTGAAGACGATGCCGGCTCTTCATCTTTTGCGGGAACGTAATTATCCTCCCACGGGAAGACGTAACCGAGCCCGAGCTTATCGCGCACCTCGTTTATCTCTTTCTGAACGGCCTCGTTGATAGGAACGCCGCTGTTTTCACGCTGTTTCCATATCTCGTATTCCTTTTCGCCGGCGGTGTAAATTCTTTCGCATCCGGGCGCTTTTTTGGAGGCGCGGACGGTGCGGATTATCTCGCCCGCCTTTTTCCTTGTGAGTTCTTCGCCGAGGAAGTGCTCGGTGTCTATCGCGATGAAGAAGTGGCCGAGATGATACGGCATTATTTTGCCGTTTGCGTCTTTTCCGTCAAGCGCCTTGCCGTAATTTCCGTCCTGAAGCGCGGCCGAGAGAAGCTCAACTACCATAGCGAAGCCGTAGCCCTTATAACCGCCGAGCGATTCACCGATACCGCCGAGAGCGGTAAGAGCGGCCTCGCCCTGACGAATCTTTTTAAGCGCAACGCCCGCGTCGCCCTCTATCGGCTCGCCGTCAAGACCGATTATTGTGCCGGGATGAACGTCCTCGCCTATTCTTGCGTAATACTCGATTTTACCGTTTTGCGTTATCGAGGTGGCGCAGTCAAATATGAAATCAAATTTTTCGTCCGTGGGGATACCTATCGTAAAGGGGTTTGTTCCGAACATACCCTCAACGCCGAAAGTGGGCGCAACCGACGGGCGGGCGTTTGTTCCCGTCATACCGATACAGCCCTGCTGCGTTGCCATAGTGGCATAGTAACCGGCGATGCCGTAATGGCAGGAATTGCGCACGGCAACCATACCGAGGCCGTACTTCTTCGCCTTGTCAATCGCCATCTGCATGGCCTTTACGCCGATAACCTGCCCCATACCGTCATGGCCGTCCACAACCGCGGTGCAGGGGGTTTCTTTAAGGATTTCAAAATTTGTTACGGGGTTTTGTATTCCGGCCACTATCCTGTCTATATAGATAGGCTTGAAGCGGTTGCAGCCGTGGCTCTCGATTCCCCTTTTGTCCGACTCAAGAAGCACGTCGGTGCAAATCTTTGCGTCTTCTTTCGGAACGCCGTAGCCCGCAAACGCGTCGGTAACAAAATCCGAAATAAGACCCCATGGACAAATTACTTTTGGCATAACTTATATCTCCTTTTAAAAAATATTTTAATTTATCTTTCCCAATTTCTTGAGCGCTCGACCGCTCTTTTCCAATTAGAATACATCTTGTTGCGCTTCGTTTCCTCCATAGAGGGAACGAAAATTTTGTCTACCTTTCTGTTTTCCTCTATCTCGGCCGTGTCCTTCCACACGCCGGTGGCAAGACCGGCGAGATAAGCGGCGCCGAGTGCAGTGGCCTCTTTATTGACGGGGCGGTTTACGTTTACGCCGGTCATATCCGCCTGAATCTGCATCATTATATCGGAGACGGACGCGCCGCCGTCAACGCGAAGGTCTTTAAGCAAAATGCCGCTGTCGCTCATCATAGCCTCAAGCAAATCGGTCATCTGGAAAGTTATGCTCTCAAGCACCGCGCGGCAGATATGCCTTTTGTTTATTCCCCTTGTAAGGCCTATCATACAGCCTCTAGCGTACATATCCCAATACGGAGCGCCGAGACCTGTGAAAGCGGGGACGAAATAAAGGCCGTTGCTGTCCTCCACCTCGGAGGCGAAAACGTCGCATTCGGGCGCGTCTCTTATCAGTTCAAGCTCATCGCGCAGCCATTTTATAACGGAACCCGCGTTGAAAGCCGAGCCCTCAAGGTCGTATGTGACCTTTCCGTCAAGCCCCCAAGCAATACCCGTCAAAAGATTTGAAACGGAATTTATCCTCTTTTCTCCCGTGTTCATAAGCAGGAAGCAGCCCGTTCCGTATGTATTCTTAGCCTGCCCCTCTTCAAAGCAGCCCTGACCGAAAAGCGCGCCCGGCTGATCGCCTATCGCGCCGGCGATAGGAACGCCCTCTATATCCTCCATACCCGGGAATTTAGCGCAGTACCCGTAAATGCAGCTTGAGGGCTTTACCTCAGGCAGCATGGACATCGGAATGCCGAGCTTTTCGCAGAGGAACGGATCCCACTGAAGCTTATCTATATCGAAAAGCATTGTGCGGCAGGCGTTGCTGTAATCGGTAACGTGCACCGCTCCGCAGGTGAGATTCCATATCAGCCATGTGTCAACGGTGCCGAAAAGCAGTTCTCCTTTTTCCGCTCTTTCCCTTGCGCCCTCAACGTTGTCAAGTATCCATTTTATCTTGGTGGCGGAAAAATAAGCGTCGATTAGCAGCCCCGTGGTGGATTTTATGTAATCCCCAAGCCCCTCGGCCTTCAGCTTTTCGCAGTAATCGGCCGTGCGCCGGCATTGCCAGACTATGGCGTTGTATATGGGTTTCCCCGTTTCCTTATCCCAGACGATTGTGGTTTCCCGCTGGTTTGTGATGCCGATACCCGCTATATCCTTGGGCGAGACCTTTCCCTCTCTTAATACGGCGAGGATCGCCTGCATTTCGGAAAAAAGTATCTCGTTCGGATCGTGCTCAACCCAGCCGTTTTGCGGATAGTATTGCTTAAATTCAGTTTGTGCCTTTGAAACGATTTCACCTTTTTTGTTGAAAATGATGACTCTTGAGCTGGTCGTTCCCTGGTCAAGCGCCATAATATACTTTTCAGACAAATTTATCCCCCTCCTGCGCCGTGTAAGCGCAAAAATAAAAAGAGCAAGTATCAACTTACTCTTTAATTTTAGTATTTTTTATATCATATGTCAATAACGTCAGATAATCTTAAATATTATTTTCAATAAAATTGACTATATCCGCAACGCTAATCATATTCTCTATAACTTCGTCCGGAACCTCTATCTTAAATTCATCCTCAACGCTCATAACTATGTCTATTGAATCAAGACTGTCCGCCCCAAGATCCTCAACAAGCAAGCTTTCCATAGTGATATTATCTTTGTTTTCGATATCAAGCTGCTCAGCAAGAATACTTTTTACCTTTTCAAATACCATAAATAGCCTCTCCCAAAAAACTGTTGTTAATGATAAAACATTGTGTTATTATCATATTATATAATTTACATTCAGTTGTCAATAGGTGAATCATATGAAATTATTCGGTCTTACAGGTTACCCTCTCGGTCACTCCCTTTCTCCCGTTATCCACAAAGAGCTGATGAAAATACGCGAAATACAAGGAGCTTACTCGCTGTACGAAGTGAGCCCGCAGGAGCTTGGGGAAAAAATACCCGTTCTAAAAAAAGATTTATGCGGCTTTAACGTAACTATTCCGCATAAGGTGGATATTATTCCTTTTCTTGACGAGCTTGATGAAAAAGCGGATCTTTTCGGAGCGGTAAACACCGTTTCGTTAAACGGGGAAACGGCAAAGGGATATAATACCGACTGCGTAGGCTTTCTTCGCGCGCTTGACGCGGCGGGAATAGAGCTTGGCGGCAAAGTCCTTCTATGCGGAGCGGGCGGAGTCGCGAGAATGTTCGCTTTCGAGGCGGCTCTTGCCGGAAGCGATCTCACAATAGCGGCGAGGGACGCGGATATTTCCGCCGCCGAAAAAATAAAAAACGAAATATCGGAAAAACTCGGCAAAAACTGCTCGGTTATAAATTTGAGAGACGTTAAGGACGGCTACGACCTTATAATCAACGGAACGCCCGTCGGTATGTTCCCCAACACAAACGCCTGCGTGCTCGACAAAGGCGTTGTAGAAAAATCCTCCGCCGTCTTCGACGCGATATACAATCCGCGCGAAACGCTTCTTTTGAAATACGCGAAAGAGGCGGGGCTTAAATATTCCAACGGCCTTTCTATGCTCGTTTTGCAGGCGGCGGCGGCGCAGGAGATTTGGAACGGCGTTGAATTTTCAAATCCGGACATAAACAGAGTTATAAAAATAATCGAAACGGAGCCGGAAAAGATATGAATATAGTTCTATGCGGCTTTATGGGCGCCGGCAAAACAGTTGTGGGAAACGAGCTTTCAAGGATTACAGGCAGAAAATTTGTTGATACCGACGAAATGATAGAGCAACAGACCGGCGTATCCGTGCCGTCGATCTTTGCCGCTCACGGCGAGGAATATTTCAGAGATCTGGAGTTTGAGGCGTGCAAACGTGCCGCGAGGCTTAAAAATTCTGTTGTATCCACCGGAGGCGGCGCTATGACATTTCAGAGAAACGTGGACGCAATAAAAAAAGGTTCAAAGGTCGTTTTTCTCGACGCCTCATTTGACGTTATATGCGAAAGAGTGGGCGACGGCGCCTCGCGTCCTCTCTTTAAAAACCGCGAAAACGCGAAAAAACTATACGACGAGCGCCGGGAAAAATATCTTGCCGCGGCGGACTATGTTGTAAACGGGGATATGTCCGCTCTGAAAACAGCCGCGGTCATCGTTGAGCTGTTTAAACAGGCGTAATATATAATATTTTTAAAACTTTATTGAAAAACGGAATAAACCGTGCTATAATTTACACGATTTTTCAGCGTTTATTTATTCAGAGGTATTTTAATGAAAGACAAGGTTGAATCGGAACTAACCCATTTTACCGATATGTTCAAAAAATATAGGGGCCTTTTGCTTGAGCTTACGAGAAAAGACATCAAGCTCAAATACAGGGATTCTTGGCTCGGCATATTTTGGAGCTTTTTGCAGCCGCTTTTAACAATGGCCGTTCTCTCCGTTGTTTTCGGCAATATTTTGGGCGGCGAGAGAAAGGGCATAGTATGCTACCCCGTCTATCTTTTCTCCGGCAGGCTCCTTTTTGAATTTTTTACTTCATCAACAAAAAAAGCGCTTACCTCATTCAGGGCAAACGCCGCTATTATGAAAAAGGTGTACGTTCCGAAATATATGTATCCCCTTTCAAGCATATTCGCAAATTTCGTTACGCTCGCGATTTCTCTTTTATGCTTTATAGCGGTTTGGATATTCTTCAGGTTAACCGGAATTTCACACGGCGATCAGTTGACCATGAACGCGTACGCCCTGCTGTTTTTTATTCCGCTGCTTATACTGCTTATATTCGTTATCGGCGTTGGCTTCATTCTCGCCGTTTTGCAGGTCTATTTCAGAGATATACAGTATATATGGGACGTTTTATGCACCCTTCTGTTCTATCTCGTTCCGATAATCTATTCCATATCGACTATTCGCCAAAGCTGGACCGAATTTTTGATAAAGATAAATCCCCTTTATTCTATGATGCAGCTTTTCAGGCAATGCGTGCTGTATTGCGAACCTATGAGCTGGAAAATGCTTTTGTACGCCCTTGCCTGGGCGCTGGCAACGCTTTTCATAGGCATATGGTTTTTCAATAAAAAGAGCGACGATATTATCTTCCATCTGTAATAATGCAATCAATATAAATATAATAGTTCTAACAGGCGCGTCATAAGCCGAGCGCCGATAAGGCAGTATTTCTTTAAAACACGAAATTTTTGCACAATAACGCGTTAAAAGCCGCCGATATGCGTCAGCATTATCGGCGGCTTTTCAGTCTGTCAAAGAACCCCTGTTTAGATTAGGTAAAAGCAGGGGTTTTGTCGTATTTTGGGGATAAGAAAGAGAG